>CAZNUJ010000015.1:0-69492 GCA_964576285.1 uncultured Planctomycetaceae bacterium
CGGACGCGGTCGTGCAGGTCGAGCGGACGCGCGCCATCGGCGGCGGGCGCGTGCTGATCGAAGCCGCCGTCGACGTGGGGCGGTCGGTCGCGCCGCGCGGCAGCATTCGGGCCGCCGGTCAATTACTGCTTGCGGCGCCGGTGCGACTCGGCGCGGCGCAACTGGCGGCGCTGGCATCCGACGACGTGGCGGAGGTTCGCGTGTTCGCACCGCCGCGGATGGCGGCGGTGATCAGCGGCGACGAACTCGCACCGATCGGTGGCGCGACGGCGGCCACGCAGATTTTCGACGCCAACGGCCCCGCGCTGACGGCGCTGGCACGTGAATGCGACGCGCCTCTGGCGTCGATCGGGTACGCGCGCGACGACGCCGCGGAGTTGCGTGAAGCCCTCGAGCACGCCCTGAGCGCGGACATCGTAATCGTCAGCGGCGGCATGTCGAAGGGCACGCGCGATCTGGCGCCCGGCGTACTGGAGACGCTCGGCGTTCGTTGGGAGTTTCACGGCGTCGATCTGCGTCCAGGACGACCCACGGCCTTCGGACGCGGTCCATCCGGGCAGCTTTTGTTCGGTCTGCCCGGCAATCCGGTCAGTTGTCTCGTGTGCTTCCTGGCGTTCGTCGCGCCGGCGATTCGCGGCCGAACTGGCTTGCCGCCGCGACCGGCGTGGCGCGCGGCCCGGCTGGGCGCTGCCGGTCTCCCGGCCCATCGCGATCCGCGGCCGGCGTTTATTCCCGCCGTGGTCGAGATGAGCGCCGAAGGCGACGCGATCGCACGGCCGACCGAGTGGCGCGGCTCGGGCGACCCATTCGGCGCGGCGGCCGGGAACGGCTTCCTGTTCCAGCCGCGCGGCGATGCGGTCCTGCCGGCGGGGTCGCCGGTGCGCGTGTTGGCGCTGCCGGGCGCGGATTAGCGCGGCTCGCGGAGCGGCCCGGACTTGCGTCCCGGCGGCGCGGACTGACAATCCCCGTATGCCGACCGACCCGCGCACCGCCGGCCGACTCGAAGTCATCGAGGGCTGCATGTTCAGCGGCAAGTCGGAGCGGCTGATCGCCCGGCTGCGCGAGGCGCAGCGGCGCGGGCTGCGCGTGCGGGCCTTCAAGCACGTCATCGACGACCGTTACGACGCGGACCACCTGATCACGCATACGCAGGATCGCTTCGAGGCCACGCGCGCGGCCGACGCGGCGGCGATCGAGCGCGGCGCGGGCGACGCGGAGGTGATCGGGATCGACGAGGCGCACTTCTTCGGCGCGGCGCTGGTGGACGTCGTCCGCCGACTGACGGCGGCCGGGCGTCGGGTCATCGTGGTGGGCATCGACCGCAACGCCTGGGGTCTGCCGTTCGAGCCGATGCCGGCGCTGGCGGCGATGGCGGACGAGGTCGTGCAGGCGTCCGCGCCGTGCCGCGTGTGCGGCGCGCCGGCGCGGTACTCGCAGCGGATGGTGCCGGTGATGAGCGACTGCATGGTCGGCGGTGCCGAGAGCTACGAGCCGCGTTGCGTTGCGCACTTCCAGCCGCTGCCCGGACCGGCGGAGTCCGCGTGAACATGCCGCTGCTTCGTTCGCTGCTGGGCTATGCCGCGCTGATCGGGCTGGCATGGCTGCTGTCGTCGGATCGGCGGCGGTTTCCGGCGCGGACCGTGGCGGTCGGCATGGCGCTTCAGGTGGCGCTGGCGCTACTGGTCCTGCGGACCGAGATCGGTGGGCGGGTATTCAACGCCGTCGGGCGCGTGGTGACGGTCATCATGGACGCCTCGCAGGAGGGGGCGCGGTTCGTGTTCGGCAATCTCGTGGACCATGCTCCGGATCGCTGGGGCTTCGTCTTCGCGGCCCGGGCGCTGCCGACCATCATCGTCTTCTCGTCGCTTTCGGCCATCGGCTACCACTTCGGCGTGCTTCAACGCGTCGTCGGGGCGATGGCGTGGGTCATGCTGCGGCTGATGCGCGTCAGCGGCGCGGAGAGCCTGTCGGCCGCGGGCAATGTGTTTCTCGGCCAGACTGAAGCGCCCCTGCTAGTGCGGCCGTACATCCCGCGGATGACGACCTCGGAACTGAACGCCGTCATGATCGGCGGCTTCGCCACCATCGCCGGCAGCCTGATGGCGGTGTACGCCTCGATGCTCGGCCACACCGATCGCGCGGCGGTGGCGGACATGGTGCGGCACCTGCTGACCGCGTCGCTCATGTCCGCGCCGGCCGGCCTGGTGGTGGCCAAGATCCTCGTGCCGGAGCGCGATGAGCCGCGGACGGCCGGCACGGTTCACATGCAGGTCGAGCGCGACACGCGAAACGTCATTGACGCCGCCGCCCAGGGCGCAGCCGACGGGCTGCGGCTGGCGCTCAACGTCGGCGGCATGCTGATCGCGTTCATCGCGATCATCCGGCTGGTCGATGCCGGTCTGGGCTGGCTGGGCGGGATCGGCGTGGTCGGTCGCGCGGCCGCCGCGGTCGGGATCGAGCGGCTGGAGCTGAACGCATTGCTCGGGTTGCTGTTCGCGCCGGTCGCGTGGCTGGTGGGCGCGCCGGCCGGCGAGGTGCGCGTCTTCGGCGCGTTGCTGGGGCAGGCGATGGCGGCCAACGAGTTCATCGCCTACCGGTCGCTGGCGGAACTGATCGAGGCCGGGGGTCTGTCGCCGCGGGCCGTGACGCTGGCGATTTACGCCCTGTGCGGGTTCGCGAATTTCAGCTCGATCGCGATCCAGATTGCCGGCATCGGCGGCATGGCGCCGGATCGCCGGCACGATCTGGCGAGACTGGGACTGCGCGCCATGTTCGGCGGCGCGATCGCGTGCTGGATGACGGCTTGCGTGGCCGGCGCGCTGATCTGACGGATCGCATGCGTCGAGCCAGGTCTCGCCGGGCCGCGTCTGGTCGCGACGCGGCGATTCTGCTAATTTGCCTCGAACGAGGAATTCTCGGCGGCATCAAAGGGCGCGAACATGACCAAGGACGTGCTGGTATTCGCGGAGCAGCGGGACGGGGTTCTCCATCCGGCGGCGCTTCAGGTTGTTTCGGCCGCGGCCGCGTTGGCGTCCAAGACCGGCGGGCGCGTGACCGCGGCGCTAATCGGCGCTTCGGTCGGCGGGCTCGTTGAGAAGCTGGAGCAGGCCGGGGCGGCGGTGGTTCTCGTTGCCGAGGATGCCCGCTTCGGGCGGTACCAACCGCTGGCATACACCCGCGCGCTGACCGCGCTGCTGCAACGGGCTGATCCTCAGATCGTCCTGATGCCGGCGACCTTCATGGGCCGCGATCTCGGCCCGCGCGTGGCGGTGCGCCTGAACGCCGGGTTGGCGACCGACTGTACCGAAGTCGACGTGGACGAGAAGGGCGCGCTGCGGGTCAGGCGGCCGATCTTCAACGGCAAGGCCTACGGCACGGTAACCTTCCGCGCCGATCGCGTGCAGATGGCGTCGATTCGGCCCAACTCGTTTCTCGCGCCCGCGGCCGACGCCGGCCGGAAGGCGGAGCGCGTGGCCGTGTCGGTTCCGCACGACCCGGCCGACGATCGCCAGACCACGCGCGAAATCGCCCGCACCGGCGGCGAGGAGAAGGATGTCACCGAAGCGGCGACGGTGGTGTCAGGCGGACGCAGCCTCAAGTCGGCCGAGAACTTCAAGATGCTGTTCGAACTCGCGCACGTGCTGGACGGGGCGGTCGGCGCGAGCCGGGCCGCCTGCGACGCGGGCTACCAGCCGCACAGTCGTCAGGTCGGGCTGACCGGCAAGACCATCACGCCGAATCTCTACATCGCCTGCGGCATCAGCGGGGCGATTCAGCACCTGGCGGGCATGCGCGGCAGTCGCCGCATCGTGGCGATCAACACCGACAACCAAGCGCCGATCTTCAAGGTGGCCGACATCGGCGTAGTGGCCGACGTGTTTCAATTCGTGCCGCTGCTGACGGCCGAAATCAAGAAGCTCCGCGGCTGAGCCGGCCGGCTCGGCCGTCGGGAACCGCGGTACAATTTGCGCGTGGATCTGTTCGCCGAGCAGCGTCGCGCCGCGATGGCGCGGGTCGAGCCGCTGGCGGTCCGCATGCGCCCGCGCACGCTCGACGAGTTCGCCGGGCAGCGGCATTTCCTGGGCGAAGGCAAGCTGCTCCGCCGGCTGCTGGCGGCCGATCGCCTGAGCAGCGCGATTTTTCATGGCCCGCCGGGCACGGGCAAGACGACGCTGGCCGGCATCATCGCCAACCACACGCGGGCCGTCTTTGAGCAGCTCCACGCCGCCGCCGCGGGCGTAAAGGAGGTGCGCGACATCATCGAGCGCGCCCGCGCTCGCCTCGCGGACTCCGGGCGGCGGACCGTTCTGTTCCTCGACGAGATTCATCGCTTCAACCGCGCCCAGCAGGACGTGCTGCTCGACGACGTGGAGCGCGGCGTGCTCATCCTGATCGGCGCGACCACCGAGAACCCGTTCTTCTCCGTCAACGCGCCGCTGGTCTCTCGCAGCCAGTTGTTTCAGTTCGAGCCGCTGTCCGAAGGTGACGTTGTCGGGCTGCTGCGCCGCGCGCTGGCCGACCGCGAGCGCGGGCTGGGCGCGATGAGCGTCGAGATCAGCGACGAGGCGATCGCGTTTCTGGCGCGGGCGGCCGATGGCGACGCCCGCCGAGCGCTGACGGCGCTGGAAGTGGCGGTGCTGTCGCAGCACGACCCGGCCGCGCCCGGCCGCACGGCGTCGGTTGACCTGGCGACGGCGGAGGACTCGATCCAGCGCAAAGCGCTGGTGTACGACGGCGCCGGCGACGAGCACTACGACGTCACCTCGGCGTTGATCAAGTCGATGCGCGGCAGCGACCCGGACGCGGCCGTCTACTGGCTGGCCCGCATGCTCGAGGCGGGCGAGGACCCGCGATTCGTAGCGCGGCGGATCGCGATCTGCGCCGCCGAGGACGTGGGCAACGCCGACCCGATGGCGCTGGTGCTGGCCAACGCGGCGGCGCAGGTGACCCTGCTGGTCGGCATGCCGGAGTGCGAGTTGCCGCTGGCGCAGGCCGCGATCTACATCGCCACGGCGCCCAAGTCGAACGCCTCGGCGCTGGCCATCTGGTCGGCCGCGAGCGACGTGAGGGAAGGCCGCACCGTGCCGGTGCCGCGGCACCTGCGCGACGGGCACTATCGCGGGGCCGAGCGGCTCGGCCACGCGGGCTACCAGTACGCGCATGACCACGCGGGCGGCATGGTGGCGCAGGAGTACCTCGGGGTCGACCGCACGTACTATCGACCGACCGATCGCGGCCACGAGCGGCGGATCGCCGAGTACCTGGAACGGTTCAAAGCCCTGCGGGCAGCGGCGCGCGGCGCCGACCCGCCGCCTGCGACGTGAACCGCGGGACGACGAATCTGCTCGAGACGCGGCTCGCGCAACGACACGGCGTGAGCAGGGTCGCGAGGCGCCGCGCGGTTAGAGGAACTCGCTCAGTCGGCGTTTCAGAAGCTTTCCGGTCGGGCCGCGCGGCAGATCCTGGCGGATGACGACCCGCCGCGGCACCTTGTAGTTGGCAAGTCTGCCGCGGCAGAACTCGCGCAGCTCGATGTCGGTCGCCGAAGCGCCATCGCGAAGCATCACGAACGCCACGACCTGCTCACCGCGACTGCCGTCGCCCGCGCCGATCACCGCCGATTCGGCCACGGCCGGGTGCTCGTCCAGCACGTTCTCGATCTCGCGCGGATAGACGTTCTCGCCGCCGACGATGATCAGTTCCTTCTTGCGGCCGGTGATCGACACGTATCCATCGGCGTCGACCGTGCCCATGTCGCCGGTCTTGAACCAGCCCTGCGGCGTGATGACGGCGGCGGTCTCGGTCGGCTTCTTGTAATAGCCGTGCATGACGGTCGGTCCGCGCACCCAGAGTTCGCCGGTCTGGCCGCTCGGCAGCGGCCCGCCGGCATCGTCGTGGGCGGTGACCTCGACGCCGGGTATCGGCCGACCGACCGTGCCGGCGCGGTGCGCCCAGGGCAGGTCGATCGAGACCACCGGCGACGTTTCCGTCAGGCCGTAGCCCTGCACCAGGGTGCGTCCGAAACGCTGCTTGAACGCGTCATAGGTCGCGGGCGAAAGCGCCTCGCCGCCGGAAATGGCGTACTCGACGCTGGCCCAGTCGTCGGCGGTCGGCTCCCTGAGGCGCAGCAGAGCGGTGTACATCGACGCCACGGCCATCATGACCGAGATGCGGCGCGTGCGGATTTCCTCGACCACGGCGGTGAGCTGGAAGCGCGGCTGGTAGTAGACGGTTGCGCCGAGTTCGATCGGCACGAGCAGCATGGCGGTCAGGCCGAAGGTGTGGAACAGCGGCAGAATGCCGAGGAAGCGGTGCTCGCCGGTCAGGCGGGCGTGCCGGACGCAGGCGACGGCGTCGTGCGCGAGGTTGCCGTGCGACAGACAGACACCCTTGGGAAGTCCGGACGTACCGGACGTGTACAGAATGACGGCGATGTCGTCGGCCTTGACGGCCGGGGCGGCGGGCTTGAACCGCAGGCGCTCGAGTACCATCTCGCGCTTGAGGGGCAGATCTTCGAGGAAGACGGCCCGCACCGGCATTGCGGCCAGCGTCGGCTGGAAATGGCGAATCGTGAAGACGACATCAATGTCGGCGTCCTCGATGACCTTCGCGAGTTCGGCCGGCTGAAGAAGGAAGTTCAGCGGGATGGCGGTGCGGCCGGCCCAGAGCGTGCCGAAGAACGTGCCCGCGAAGGCGACCGTCGAGGGCAGCATGATGCCGACGTTGGGGCGCTGCGAATGCGCGGCGACCTGGCGTCGCATGACGTCGGCGAAGCGGACGAGGTTGGCAAAGCTCAGTTCGCGGGTGGGATCGACGACGGCCGTCCGCTCTGGCGAGCGGTCGGCGACCGCCAGGAGTTTGTCGACCAGCACGAAGGGCCCTCGCGCGGATGAACCTTGGACGGAGTTTGATCGTACGCCGGGGGTTGGCGTGCGTCCATCGCGAGGCCGGTCGGCAACCTGGGATCCAACGTATGGGGTCCGGGATCAGTCGACGTAATAGCAGGGCAGTTCGGGCGTGTTGTCGCGCTGCCGGTAGGCTGCCATCCAGCACCGGACCGCTTCCCATAAGAGGCTGAGGCGCGAACGCAAGGAGCGGTGGCGAGCGGCGGCGGGTCGATCGGCGGCGACGGCCGGATTGAGGACTGCGGGTGCGGATGCCATGGGAACCTCCTTAAGCTGGTCGGCGTCGTCCCTCCGACGCGTCCGACCTGTAGAAAGCGTTAGAGCACGCCGCGTGCCGCAAGAATTCCGCCGCGGTGTGCCCGTAAATCGGGGTGGTGGGCACGAATTGCCCAGTCTGGGGATACCCAGTCCCGGAAAACGGCGAACCGGAGCCGGCGGCGACGGCGGAAAAGACTCGGCGTACCTTGGCGTCCGGCGCGGACGTCGAATTTGGGAACATCTACCCAAACGCTGGACGGGAGTGCGGGTAAGGGTTTCCCAGTGGGTGGCTGCGAGTGCGAACCGGCCTGGTCTGGTCAATCGCTATAACAACATTCAAAAACTAGTTTTATGGCAACACCCTTCGCTTTAATGGACCGTGGCACGGCGGGTGCTTAGTGAGGGGCGTCGAGAGGGACGCGATGCCAGAAGCGGCGATCGCGGGACAACGACAACCCGGCCGGTGTGACGGCCGGATGAGATAGAGAGAACGGTGGTTGGTCGGCTTCGGCCGGCCGGTACGGATCGAGGGTCGTCGGTCTTCTGCTGACCGTGGCCACCAACCGCCGGAACGAATCGGGAGAGGAGTTTGCTACTGCCCCCATGAGGTTGGCTGCGTTGGCCAACCCGTGGTTTCAAGTGTGCCAGGCCCTTAAATGGGTCGGTTGTGTGGGCGGGTCCGAGTGCGAGGCGGACCCGCCCTTTTTTTGCGCGCCGCAACGGGGGTCGGCGGCCCGCATGGGGCGACTCGTTGGCCCGGTCTTGGCAAGCTGGTGGGGCTTGATCGTTCGGGGGTCGCCACTATATTAGCCGTCCCGATTCGATCCGCGAAAGACGGCGCAGATCGTGAATCGCGGCTGGAGTCGGGCCCGTGTAGGTCGGTGCCGTCGCGCCGGGTCGTTCGGCGTGGCGGCGGCGCGGTTGCGGCGCTGGGTCGTCGACAGGTTTTCGTCCTCTCTTCGTCCCCCTGCGGAACGGAGTCCGTGATGAGCCGGACCCTCGGGCACGGTCCCGGGACGGCGGCCCGCGACGCTCGATCGTGAAACTTCTCACAAAGTGGCGGCGTGGCGGCCGGCGATCCGATGGCGCCCGCCTCGACAACGGACAGGAGCACGACGTGAATCGGATTGCAGCATCTCAGGTGTCGCCATCTTCCGGGTGGCCTTTCGGGCGGGGCGCGTCGGGCGCGCTCCTGGCGGCGGGGCTGGCGCTGCTCGCGCTGGCGTCGCCGGCGCTGGCGAGTGAGGCGAGCCTGGCGATTCCCGATCTGCACGAGGGCAAGTTCATCATCTTCGGCCAGAGTATCACAGCGTGGAACCTGCTGTTCTACGGCGCGATGGTGATTACCGGCACGCTCGGCATCAGTCTGTATCTGCGCACGCAGATCCGCGCGCTGCCGGCGCACAAGTCGATGCTCAACATCGCGGAGATCATCTTCCAGACGTGCCGCACCTATCTGATCCAGCAGGGCAAGTTCCTGCTGATGTTGTTCGTGCTGATCGCGGTCGCCATGGCGTACTACCTGATGGGCTTCACTCACGAGCCGGCGCACGGCGCGCCAGGCACGCCCGCCGCGCATCTGAGCCCGCTGGTGACCACACTGCTCGTGCTGCTGTTCACGGTGGTCGGGATGGGCGGCTCGTACTGGGTGGCATGGTATGGCATCCGTGTGAACACCTACGCCAACTGCCGCACCGCGTTTGCGTCGCTGCGGGGCGAGCCGTGGGACGTGGTGAACATCCCGCTGCGAGCGGGCATGTCGGTCGGGTTGTTCCTGATTTCGCTCGAACTGGTGATGATGGTCGTCATCCTGCTGTTCGTGCCGCGGCAGATCGTGGGCTTCTGCTTCCTTGGTTTTGCCATCGGCGAGTCGTTGGGCGCTTCGGCGCTGCGCATCGCCGGCGGCATCTTCACCAAGATCGCCGACATCGGCTCGGACCTGATGAAAATCGTTTTCAACGTCAAGGAGGATGATCCTCGCAACCCGGGCGTGATTGCGGACTGCACCGGCGACAACGCCGGCGATTCGGTCGGCCCAACCGCCGACGGCTTCGAGACCTACGGCGTCACCGGCGTGGCGCTGATCTCGTTCATCACGCTGGCCGTGCCGAATCCGGACATCCAGGCCAAGCTGATCGTGTGGATCTTCGCGATGCGCTTCCTGATGGATCTGATGTCCGGTGTGTCGTACTTCGTGAACCAGGCGATTTCGAAGGCCAAGTACGCGGGGCTGAAGGATTTCAACTTCGAGGAGCCGCTGATGCGGCTGATCTGGATCGCGGCCACGCTGTGCATCTCGACCTCGTTCGGCATGAGCTACCTGCTGCTGCACGACATGCAGGTGCACGTGGCGGGCAGCGACGCGATGAAGGCGCTGCCGCAGATCTGGTGGCAACTGGCGACGATCATCAGTTGCGGAACGCTGGCGGCCGTGCTGATTCCCGAGTTCACCAAGGTCTTCACCAGCTCGCACTCGAAGCACGTGCACGAGATCGTGACCGCGTCGCGCGAGGGCGGCGCCTCGCTGACGATCCTGTCGGGAATCGTAGCCGGTAACTTCAGCGCGTACTGGAAGGGCATGCTGATCGCGGCGCTGATGGGCATCGCCTATTTCGTTAGTGGCCAGGGCCTGGGCGAGGTGATGGGCACGCACGCGTCGATCTTCGCGTTCGGACTGGTGGCGTTCGGATTCCTGTGCATGGGTCCGGTGACCATCGCGGTCGACAGCTACGGCCCGGTGACGGACAACGCCCAGTCGGTGTTCGAACTGGCCCAGACCGAGAGCATCCCGGGCATCAAGGAAGAGATTCAGCGGGATTTCGGCTTCACGCCGGACTTTGAGCGCGGCAAGCACTATCTCGAGGCCAACGATTCGGCCGGCAACACCTTTAAGGCCACGGCCAAGCCGGTTCTGATTGGTACGGCGGTGGTCGGCGCGACCACGATGATCTTCTCGATCATCCTGCTGCTCGAGCGAGCCGGCATGCTTCGCCTGAGTCTGACCGATGCGCCGGTGCTGCTCGGCCTCATCTGCGGCGGCGCGATGATCTTCTGGTTCTCCGGGGCCTCGATGCAGGCGGTCACCACCGGCGCCTACCGCGCCGTGGCGTTCATCAAGAAGAACATGAACCTCGACAAGAAGGAGGCGGACATCGAGGATTCCAAGACGGTCGTCCGCATCTGTACCCAGTACGCTCAGGCGGGCATGTGGAACATCTTCCTGGCGCTGATGACCGGCACCCTGGCGTTCGCTCTGTTTGATCCGAACTTCTTCGTTGCCTATCTCGTCTCCATCGCCGTGTTCGGGTTGTTCCAGGCGATTTATATGGCCAACGCCGGCGGCGCATGGGACAACGCCAAGAAGCTGGTCGAGGTCGACCTGAAGGAAAAGGGCACGGCGCTGCACGCCGCCACGGTCGTGGGCGACACGGTGGGCGATCCCTTCAAGGACACGACGTCGGTGGCGCTCAACCCCATCATCAAGTTCTCGACGCTGTTCGGCCTGCTGGCCGTCGAGATTGCCATCAGCATCAAGGCGGTGGCAGCCAGGACCGGCGGATCAGATTTCACGGCTGTTGTGGGCGCCGTGCTGCTGCTGGTCTCCATGACCTTCGTCTATCGGTCGTTCTACGCGATGCGCATCCCGAAGGAGCGGTAGGAAGGCGGCAGCCTGGCCGGATGTATTCAGGCCGGCGCAGCGGCACGCCCGCTGCGCCGGCTTGCTGTTTACCGGGGGCGCTTCCTACCATCAGGAAGGCGCCGTCCGGAAGGTCGGCCACGCGCCGGATGACCGAGCGCGAGATGCTGGGTGCCGATCATGCGTCGAGGCTCGCTCCAGATTGGATTGGCGCTGCTCGCGTGCGGCAGCGGCTGCGGCGTCGCGCCGGCCGCGATCATCGGCGGTTCGTTCGTGGCCACCGGAAACGACACCACGCCGCGGTTCTTTCATCGCGCTGGCCTGCTGCCGAACGGCCTCGTGATCGTCACCGGCGGTATGCGCTTGCAGATCTCGCCGGCGTCGCTGATCTCGCTCAACGCCATCTCGTTCTACAACCCGGCGAGCGGGACGTTCTCGAATTCCTTCGTGCCGACGGGCGGCGGCGCGCCGGTGACGCCGGTGCTCGCGACCGCCCGCAGCAGCCATACCCAGACAACCTTGCTGGACGGCCGTGTGCTGGTGACGGGGGGCCATACCGGCGCGAGCGGCACGAGTCCCGGCACGTCGGTCAACTCGGTTGAGATCTTCAACCCGCACACCGGGCTTGTCTCGGCCGGGCCGAGCATGAACTCGGCCCGCGTGAATCACACGGCCACGCTGCTTCCGGATGGGCGCGTGGTCGTGACCGGTTTCAGCACGTGGCAGGTCTTCGACCCGACCGGCAACGCGTGGTCTTCCGAGTTCGCGTTGCAGCGCGGGCGGGCTGAGCACGCGGCCGTGCTGCTTCCGGACCACGCGGGGCCGGGCGGACATCGGGTTCTGCTGATCGGCGGCGCGGGCGGCGGGCCCGATACGCTCGAACTCCTTGATCCGTTCGGGATGACAAGCAGCCTGCGCTCCGCCACGCTGACCGTGGGCGTGGACGACCTGGCGGCCGGCCGGCTCGACGACGGTCGCGTGCTGATCGTCGGCGGCCAGAACCCGGGCACCGGTCAGACGGTCAATCGAACGTACCTGTATGACCCGCTCGCCGACGCGATGGTCGAGATCGCGCCGCCGCCGAATCGAACCGACGGCATCGCCGATCACGAGCTCGTGTCGATGGGCCGCTTCGCGCTGATCTTCGGCGGCGAGCAGGAGGTCGGCGGCACGGACACCGAGCTGTCCTACGCGGCGTTCTTCGATCGCGCCACCGGGCAGTGGACGCAGCTTCCGAACATGACGCAGGCCCGCGACGACGTGGCGGCCGTGGGGCTGCCGGATGGGCGCGTGCTTCTGATTGGGGGGGCGGTCGGCTTCTTCGGCGTTCCACTGCCGACCGCGACGGCCGAGCTGTTCGTGCCGAACACCGTGGTGCTGGGCGACCTCAATGGCGACGGGCAACTCAGCGCGGCCGACGTGCCCGGCATGGTGGCGACGCTCGTTTCGCCGGCCGGGGCTACGCCGCGAGACCTGTGCGCGGCCGACGTCGACGAGAACGGTCGCGTCGACGGCGACGATGTGCAGCCGTTCGTGTCGCTCCTCATGCCGTAGCGGATCTCTCCAAGATGGGTGGCGGAAATCGGCGGAGCGTGACAACGCTCGAAACCCGACCGGCCGGCCGGTATGATGCCCGGCGTGGTCGGCGGCGAGTCGCGCCGGCGGGTTCGACCAGTCTTCATTTCGACCTGGAGAAAGAGCCGTGGCAGCCGAACTGACGGGAAAGGTGGCGCTTGTGACCGGGGGTTCGCGTGGCATCGGACGGGCCATCGCCGTGGCGCTGGCCGAGGCCGGGGCGGACGTGGCGGTGAACTACACCAGCAAGCCGGAGGCGGCGGCCGAGGTGGTCAAGCAGATCACGTCGATGGGCCGCAAGTCGAAGGCGTACAAGGCCAACGTCGGCAGTCTCGACGAGATCAAGGCGATGGTGGCCGGGGTCGAGGCCGACTTCGGTGCGATCCAGATTCTCGTCAACAACGCGGGCATCAATCGCGATCGCACCTTCATGAAGATGACGCCGGAGGCGTTCAAGGAAGTCATCGACGTCAACCTGACCGGCGCGGCGATGGTGACGCATTGCGTGCTGCCGAAGATGACGGAGACCAACTGGGGCCGCGTGATCTTCATCTCCTCGGTGAACGGCGAGCAGGGCAGTTTCGGGCAGGCCAACTACTCGGCCGCCAAGGCCGGCATGTTCGGGCTGGCCAAGTCGCTCGCCCGCGAGCTGTCGCGCAAGAACATCACGGTCAACTGCGTCGCCCCGGGCTTCACGGCGACGGACATGACGGCCGGCATGCCGCCGGAGGTGCTGGAGAAGATTCTCGGCACCATCCCCCTCGGGAGGCAGGCAAAGGCCGAGGAGGTCGCCCACTGCGTGACCTTCCTGGCGTCGCCGAAGGCGGCGTACATCACCGGCGAGACGATCAGCGTGAACGGCGGCCTGCGGATGTAGCCGGCCGCGACGTCTGGCGGATATCGGGCCCACGGACATTCATCCGTGGGCTCGTTTGTTAATCGGCGATGGGAATCTCGTTTCGCCTCCGGGAGCATGTTCATGAAACGATTCAGCCCGCTTCGAGTCGGACTGCCCGTGGTCGTGCTGATCGCGGTGGCCGGAATGGCATCGGCCGAGCGATCGTTCGATCCGGCCAACCCGCCGCAGGGCGTGTTCATCGACGAGTGGTACTCGGTGATGCTGCAAGGCGCGCAGTGCGGGTTCATGCACTCGGTGACGCGGCGCGAGGGCGACCGCATTGTGAGCGTTTCAGACATGCAGATGACTATTCAGCGCGACCAGTTCAAGGTCGTCATCGGCATGTCGCAGCAGTACCGCGAGACGCTCGACGGCCGCCCGCTGTCGTTTCGGCAGGAGACGTCGCTGGCCGGGCAGCCGATGCTGCATCGCGGGCGGTTCCGGGATGGGAAAGTGCGGCTGACGACCGAACAGTTCGGGGCGAAGCAGGAGCACACCTACGACATCGGCGAGGGCGTCCTGATGCCGTGGGGCCTGATGCTGGCGCAGCGCCGCGCGGGGCTCAAACCGGGCACGAAGCTGACCTTCAAGACGTACGAGCCGACCCTGCTGGCGGAGCGGGCGATCGAGTCGTCCGTCGAGGTGGTCGACTGGGAGCCGATCGATCTGCCGACCGGCAAGACGCGCGGGCTGCGCGTCAAGACGCGGCTCGGCCTCAGCCAGCCGATGGACAGCGTCGGCTGGGTCGATGCCGAGGGCGTGCCGCTGGTGATGGAGTTCTCGCTCGGGGCCATTTCGGTGCGCGTGCTGCGAAGCGACCGCGAGTCGGCCAAGAAGCTGGAGCGGACGCCCGAGCTGTTTCTCAACACCTTCGTGCGGCTCGACAAGCCGGTGCGGCGCGACGCCAAGCGTTTGGTGCTGCGCGTGTCGGTTCCGGAGGGTGAGTTGCCGAAGTTGCCTGATACGCTGCTGCAACGGGTTCAAGTCGTGGATGCGCGCACGGCACTGGTGACCATCACGCGGCCGGAGTGGGAGCAGGTCGCGCGCGCGGCGGAGGCGAAGGGCCTGCCGCCCGACGTGATCGAGTGTCTGTCGCGTTCGGCGTATCTCGACATCGACGATCCGCGCGTGGCGGAGCTGGCCCGCAAGGCGCGCGGAGACTCGGACGCGCCCGTGGCGTCGGCCGAGCTGGCGGACCGGCTGCGCCGCTTTGTGAGCGACTACATCGAGAACAAGAACCTGGGGGTCGGGTTCGCCACCGCGAGCGAAGTGGCGCAGACGCGCGAGGGCGACTGCACCGAGCACGGCGTGCTGCTGGCGGCGCTGGCGCGGGCCAACAAGATGCCGGCGCGAGTCGTCACCGGGCTGCTGTTGGTCCCGCGAACGCGCGATCAGTTCGGCTATCACATGTGGACGCAGGTCTGGTTTGGCGGGCGCTGGGTCGATCTCGATGCCGCCATGGACCAGACCGAATGTGATGCGACCCACCTGGCGATTGGCACGCCCACTCTGAATGCCGGGGCGGCGCTGGATGGCGCGTTCGACCTGGCGGGCCTCATCGGCCGGCTGAAGATCGAAGTGGTCGAGATGGTGGCCCACGACGACAAGAGCACGAAGTGACGCGCTTCGTTTGCATCTATACGTCGTAATAACATTTCCAGCAATATTTTACAGTTAGCCAATCGCTGGTTTCCCGGATGGCTGGCCGACGGGGCTTGACGGTCATCGCTCGATTCTGTTAGGATGTTGGTTGAGCGTTCAACTAATACGATATGCAGGCCGGACGGAAGTCATCAACGCGGGATCGGATCGTGGCGGCGGCTATGCGGTTGTTTCATGAACGCGGCTACGAGGCGACGTCCCTCTCCGACATCCTCGACGCGGCCAAGGCGAACAGCGGCAGTCTGTACCATTTCTTCGATTCGAAGGAAGACGTGCTGCTGGCCGTTCTGGATCGATACGTCGAACTGCTCTGGCCGGCGGTGATGACGCCGGCATTCGCGCAGACCGACGATCCGATCGAGCGCGTTTTCCGCGTGCTGGCCGGCTACGCCCAAATGCTGCGGGTCGCCGAATTCCGGCTGGGCTGCCCCATCGGCAACCTGGCGCTGGAGATCGGCGAACGCTCGACCGAAGCGCGGCGGAGAGTCGCGCTCAATTTCTCGAACTGGTGCGACGCTATCCGGCAGTGTCTGGACGCGGCCGGCGATCGCCTGCCGGCGGACGTCGACCGCGCCCGTTTGGCTCGGTTTGTGCTGACGGTGATGGAGGGCGGCATTATGCAGGCGCGGGCGCACCGCGACCTGCGGCCGTACGAGGACGCCGTCGCGTCGCTGCGAGATTACTTCGATCGATTGCTCTCGGATTGCGAGCGGTCCAGGCCGGCGAGCCCCTGAGTCCGCCGGGGAATGTCACCAGGAGAAGATCATGTTCACTTCGATGACTATCGCCTTCGTATCGTTGTGCGGCGCCGTGCCTGCCGAGGCGGCGACCAGCCGGCCGGCCGATGCGCCGGCGGCGCGGGAGCGCGTGCTTCGCAAGGAGGTCGAGGTCCGCTCGACTCCGGAGAAGATCTGGCACGCATGGACCACGGCGGAGGGGCTGGCGACGTTCTTCTCCCCGAAGTCGCGCGTCGAACTGCGCGTCGGCGGGCCGTACGAGCTGATGCTGGGTTATCCGGATGCCCGCGGGAAGAGCGGCTCGGAGGGCTGCGAGGTGCTGGCCTTCTGTCCTGGCGACATGCTGGCGTTCGAGTGGAATTTCCCGCCGGCGGTCGACAAGTTGCGGGCGGCCAATGCCAAGACGCAGGTGGTGCTGCGCTTCGACGATCTGGGCGACGGCCGCGTGCGCGTGCGCCTGGCGCAGCACGGCTGGCAGGACGGTCCCGACTGGGACGCCGGCTACACCTACTTCGACAAGGCCTGGGGGTGGGTGCTGGGCCAGCTCAAGGCGAAGTACGACCTGCCCGAACCGGCCGACGAGGCGGTCGTCAAACAGAACCGCGTCTTTCGCACCGCGCCGGAGGGCGCGTCGAAGGAGTCGCGTCTCCGGCCGCTCGAGCGGTTGATCGGCACGTGGGAAGCCCGGTCCGCGGAAGGCGACGGCGGCGAGTTCCACGTTCGCATGGCGTACGAATGGAGCTTGGGGGGCAAGGTCATCCTCGGGCACAGTTTCGTCATGAAGGATGGGCAGCCGCAGCGGGTTTACGAGACGATCATCGGCTGGCACCCTGGCAAGCAGGAGATCGTGTTCCAGAGCTACTCGCTGTGGGACTCGCTGTACGACGGCGAGCTCGAGATCGACGGCGACACCGTGCGCTTCGAGTGGGATGGCTTCTCGAAAGACAAGACGACGCGGTATCGACAGACGATCAGATTCCTCGACGACGATCGCTACGAGTGGACGGTGTTCACGCGCATGGCGTCGGGCTGGGAGCAGTCCAAGCAGATGGTCGTCCACCGCGTTGCCGAGCCGCGAAGCGGCGGCCAATAGCCGGTCCGCAGGACGGGATGGCGCAGCAACTGTCACCTGCAGGCGCGGCCGGCACGAACCGATCGGGGAACGCCGCTCTAGCAGGCTGCTACGCAAGTCAGTTGGTGTTCATGGCGGGTCTCGGTTCTGGCTCCATCGGAGGTCCAATCGTTGATTTGGGTTGGTTCGAGGTCGCGTGGTGGCCCGGTGGAACGGTGCCGCGTTGATTTTCCACGCTCAGCCGCCGGGTTTCGCCGAGCGTCGCGGCGAGCGATCGGGCTACCCGGCGGGGACCAGCCGCGCCAGCCGCAGCAGGTTGTAGCCGATCTGCTCGCAGAGCTGGATCTCGCTGCGGATGCTGTCGAGGCTCCGCAGCAGCAGGGCCTTGATCAGCCGTTCCGGCGGGATGCTCGGCCGGCCCATCCTGCCGTAGGCCGCGTTGAACGACCGCGACAGGCCGGCCAGGATGGCGTCGGCCCGCCGCTTGATGGCCCGCAGCGGGTGACTGGCGGGGATCCGGTCCTCGACGTGAACGGTGTGAAAGACCTCGCCCTGGGCATCCACGCGTCCACGCATCAGATATCCTCCATGACCCGTCGTCATGAACGATACCCGATGCGTCAAAGGACTTTCTGAGCGGCCTGATAGTTCACAATCAGTGGCTAGTCGGGGTCTACTTGGCCTCGATGGCTGCGAGGCGCGCTTCGAGCGCCTCCAGCCGGGCGCGCAGCGACTCAATCTCAGCCTCCTTGTCACGGACCTTGCGGTGCAGCTCCTGGACCGCGGCGGCGGAATAGATGGTCAGTGGCCAGGGGTCGACCTGGAGGATGGGCTCGCCGCTTGGCAGCTTGTCGCCGCTCTCGCAGACGTGGTCGGGGAATACCTGCCGGAACTCCTGGGCGATGACACTGAGATAGCGATGGGCGCCGATCGACGGGTGCTCGGTGCGGTAGGCGTCGTTGTAGGTGAAGCTGACGAGGCGGACGCGGTCGAGCGTTTCGAGGGCGTGGTCAACGGTTTGCACGTCGGACTTGATGCGGGCGTCGCTGTTCGCTGCCCAGACACCCGCGACCGTCTTCGATGCGACGCCCTCAACCTCCAACCGGTTGCCCGCTGGCTCGCGCCCGAATCCGGTCCGGCCGAGGATCTGCGTGGTATCAGCGGCAAATTGCACCTTGGTGTTGACGACGGTTGTGTTGCCCGTCGTGACCCGATGGGAGAGGCTGGCGGTTGCGCCGGCCGCCGCCATGGTCAGCGACGTGATGCTGCCCCCGCTGATCGTCGATGTACGAATGCCTCCTCGCACGTCGAGCTGACTCATGGGATCGTTCGTGTCGATGCCGACATTTCCGTCGGAAGCTTTCACGAAGATCCGCGTTGTTCCCGCGGTCTTCAATTCGAGCGCGCTGTTGCTGGAGAAGGCGTTGGCGAAGACCGTTCCGTCGAACTGTCCGTCGCCGGCGACGTGCAGGGGTCGTGTCGGCGCGAGCGTGCCGATGCCGACGTTGCCGGTGCTGTCGTTGACGAAGATGCGCGTGGTGCCGCCGGTCTGGAGGTTCAGCGGGCTGTTGCTGGAGAAGGCGTTGGCGAAGACCGTTCCGTCGAACTGTCCGTCGCCGGCGACGTGCAGGGGTCGTGTCGGCGCGAGCGTGCCGATGCCGACGTTGCCGGTGCTGTCGTTGACGAAGATGCGCGTGGTGCCGCCGGTCTGGAGGTTCAGCGGGCTGCTGCTGGAGAAGGCGCCGGCGGTGACCGTTCCGCCGACGGTGGCGTTGTTGTTGACCATCAGCGAGTCGAACGTGCTGGTCTGACAGGCGGCCATCGCGACGCACAACAGGGCCGTGACCGATGCATTTCGAGTGCGATTCAAATTGGATCGTCGGGTCGACATGAGTGGCCATCCTTTCGAAGACGTGTGAAGATTCCGAGCCCGGTTGAAGTCTATCGGGGGCGAGCAATCGCCCCCAAGGGAATACTTGCGCATCGCCCGTGCATGTGTCTCGAACTCGGGGCGCGCGGGCCAACTGGTGCGGGCTGATCGTCGGTTTGCGATCGTCGGTTCGCTACGTTGCCTGAGAAGTGACCCCGTCATCGCGCGGGCGGAACGTCAGCAACCAGGCGGAATCAGGCCGCATTGAGTGCGACGCGCGGAAAACCGTTCACGGCGCTGAGTTCGTCAGGGGGAGAGTCGTTCGTCGGTGCGCCGGGCCAGCTCCAGCCCGACGAAGTTGAAGAACTGATCCTGCGACAAGCGCGGAATGCCGAGGTTGACGCCCTGCCGCACGGCCCGGTCGTAGGCGATCGAGTCGCGCCCGGCGCGGCGTCCGGCGGTCGGTGCCATCGGGTCACGCCGCGCCTCGGCGGTGGCCTTCGGGGCCTCGGGCTGGCGACCACGGACGACGTAGTCGACCGTCGCGTCGACCTCGTCCACCACCTGTCCTCCGAAACGCTCGATGAAGCGGATGATCTTCTCGTAGCCCGCCGCGTCCGGCGTGCCGTCGTAGTCGGTGTCGAAGTTGCCGATGACGACGAACTTCGGCTTCTTGGCCCGGGTGCGGCTCAGCAGGATGTTCCCGACCAGGTCGTCCTCGAGGATCGGCTCATCGGGCGGCGCCGGCGTCACGATTCGGCACTCGGCGGTATGCTGGCCCACACTGACGACCTCGAGCGTGGACTTGCCCCGTCCGTCCGCCGGCACGGGCTTGCCGAACGAATAGACGCTGAAGGTCATACCGAGCTTAACGCCGTCGCGGTTGCCCAGGTCGATGTGCACGATGGCGTCGCCGGGCATGGCCCGCAGGACCTTGCCGACCGGCTGCCGCGCGATGTCGAGCTCGTTGGTGCCGGCCGGGCCGGGCGAGCGGTACTCGGCCAGCAGCTCGGCCTGCCGCCGCATGGTCTCCTCGTACTTGGCCATCGACGTCTGGTGGGTCTCGGACTGCTGGCGCATCTGGTTTGACAGCGCCGTCAGTTCGTCCTTCTTGGCCGCGATGTTGCGGGACAGATCGTCGATCTGGGCGGTCTTGGTCTTGTTGAGCGAGTCCTTGTCGGCGGCGATCGACGCGACCTGCTTCTCGAGGTCGGCGAGCTTGCCCTTGAACTCCTCCTCGAGCGTGCGGTTGGCGCCCTGGGTTTCCTCGAGGGCCTTGTTGGTCTGGTCGAGCGCGACGGCGGCGCGTGTCTTGGCCTCGTTCTCCGCGATGTACCAGTCGTACATCTGCCGCAGGGCCGGGATGCTGCCGATGCCGCGGCCGATCTGCTCGGGGGCCGGGACCTTTCCGCCGGAAGCAATCTCGTCGATCAGGTTCGCCCAAGCCGTTTCAATTTCGATGGGCGAGGCGTCGCGGTTGCCGGTCAGGCGAGCGGCTTGGGCCTGCATCGTTTCAAACATGAGCTTCACGAGCGACTTGTTTGCGCCGGTGGCCTGCGTCTGCATGGCCTGCACGGCTGGGAGTCGATCGTCGGAGCCGACGGCGGTGCGAACGCGGTTTTGCGAGTTGGCGACCTCCTGCCGGAGCTGCTCCTGCCCGGTGAAAAGCAGCACGAGCACGACGGTGGTGCCGAGCCAGAGCGTGACGAACACGATCAGCCACACGTGAACCGCGGTGAGACCCGACGCGCGTTGTTGTGGCCTGGCACCGGCCATGGGCTGCTCCCGTCAGAACTTGGATTTCCCCGTCGCGCCCGGTCCTGGGTGAGTCCGTTTGCCCAGTTGGTCGGACCGGCCGCTCCCGGCGTGGTCGCCCCGGACCGAGTTCTGTCCGTGGTCGGGGCGTCGCCGAGCGTGTCGGAAAGTCGTCAGCACATTTCAGTATCGGCATCGGCGCGCGGCGTGTCAATCCGGGCAAGGCCGGCGCTCAGGGGCATCGGCGAGGATTGCCCGGTCTGATCCATCGTTCGCTACGATCGGATGTTATTGCTTGTTCTCGGACGGACGGCTGGCACCCCAAGTGCGTGCCGACCGGGCCTGTCGGGAATAGTCCCTCAGTCCCCAAACTTGATGCCTTGGGCGAGCGGCAGATCGGTACCGTAGTTGACGGTATTGGTTTGGCGCCGCATGTAGGCCTTCCAGGAGTCGCTGCCGCTCTCGCGCCCGCCGCCGGTCTCCTTCTCGCCGCCGAACGCCCCGCCGATCTCGGCGCCGCTGGTCCCAATGTTGACGTTGGCGATACCGCAATCGCTGCCGATCGGCGAGACAAAGGTCTCGGCCTCGCGCACGTCGCTGGTGAAGATGGCCGAGGAGAGCCCCTGCGGTACGCCGTTGTGCATGGCGATGGCGTCGTCGAACGACTTGTACGAGATCACGTACAGGATCGGCGCGAAGGTCTCGTCCTGGACGATCTTGAAGTCGTTTCGGGCGGCGGCGATGCAGGGGGTCACATAACGACCGCCGGGGTACTTGTCGCCCGACAGCCGTTGGCCGCCGTGGAGCACCTCGCCGCCCTCGCGCAGAAGCTGCTCGATGGCGGCCGTCATGGCGTCGACGGCGGCGGTATCGATGAGCGGTCCCATCAGCGTGCCGGCGTCGAGCGGGTTGCCGATCGGCACCTGCTTGTAGGCGGCGACGAGGCGCTCGACCAGCGTCGCGCGGACCGACTCGTGCACGATGATGCGCCGCGTCGAGGTGCAGCGCTGTCCGGCGGTGCCGACCGCGCCGAACACGATGGCGCGGACGGCCAATTGCATGTCGGCGCTGGGCGTGACGATGATGGCGTTGTTCCCGCCAAGTTCGAGGATCGTCCGGCCGAGTCGCCGACCGACGACCTCGCCGACGTGGTAGCCCATCTTGCAGGAACCGGTCGCCGACACGAGCGGGACGCGCCGGTCCTGGATCAGGCGCTCGCCGACGGTCGAGCCCTTGCCGATCACCAGACTGAAGACGGCCGGGTCGACGTTGTTCTCGCGGCAGACGCGCTCGGCGATGCGCGTGCAGGCGACGGCCGTCAGCGGCGTCAGGCTGGAGGGTTTCCAGAGCGTGGTGTCGCCGCAGACGGCGGCGATGGCGGCGTTCCACGCCCAGACCGCCACCGGGAAGTTGAAGGCGGAGATGACGCCGACGACGCCGAGCGGGTGCCACTGCTCCATCATGCGGTGCCGGACGCGCTCCGACTGCATGGTGAGGCCGTAGAGTTGTCGCGACAGACCGCAGGCGAAGTCGCAGATGTCGATCATCTCCTGGACTTCACCCTCGCCCTCGGCACGAATCTTCCCGTTCTCGATGGTGACCAGTTCGCCCAGGTCCCGCTTCACCGCCCGCAGGGCGTTCCCGAGCTGGCGGACGACCTCGCCTCGGACCGGCGCGGGCACGGCGCGCCATTGAAGAAACGCGGCATGAGCCCGCTCGGCGACGCGGTCGTACTCCTCCGGCGTGGCCTGGCGGACCTTGGCGATGACCTTGCCGTCGATGGGCGAATCGCTCGCGAGCACGTCGCCCGAGCCGAACCATTCGCCGGCGAAGGCGCCGGGGTTGACGTCCTCGATCCCGAGTCTGCCGAGCAGTGCTTTCATGATGAAGCTCTCCGGTTTCAGGTCGTTCAGACGCGCCTCACCGCGACGCGCGCGGCGGGCGACGGCCGGGCAGCCTACCGCTTGGTCTCGACCCGGCGACAGCCCTCGCGCAGCAGCGCGACGGCCTGATCGACCACGTCGGGCTTGACATCCAGCACCGGCCGCAGCCGGATGCTGCGCTCGCCGCAGCGGACGACCAGCAGACCGGCGTCAAAGCAGGCGCGCCAGAGGTCGTCGCGGACCTGCTTGTCGGGCAGGTCGAACGCCAGCATGAGCCCGCGACCGCGCACCGCGGTGACGATCGGATGGTCGGCGGCCAGGCCGCGCAGGGCCTCGATGAATCGCTCGCCCATGCAGGCGGCGTTGCCGATCAGGCGTTCCTGCTCGATGACGCGGAGCACGTGGGTCGAGCGCACCATGTCGGTCAGGTTGCCGCCCCAGGTGCTGTTGATGCGACTGGGCACGCGGAAGACGTTGGACTCGACCTCGTCGAGCCGCGGGCCGGCCATCAGGCCGCAGACCTGCGACTTCTTGCCGAACGACATCAGGTCGGGCGCGACGCCGAAGTGCTGCCAGCACCAGGCCCGGCCGGTCAGTCCCATGCCGCACTGGACCTCGTCGAAGATGAGCAGCAGGTCGAACTCATCGCAGATGCGGCGCAGGGCGCGGAAGAACTCGCCGCGGAAGTGGCGGTCGCCGCCCTCGCCCTGCACCGGCTCGATGATGACGGCGGCGATGTCGGCGGCCCGCTGCTGACAGATCTCGCGAATCCGCCGCTCGATGTGCTGCTCGAGCTCGGCCGCGGCGCTCTCCCGCCGCGGCTCGGGCAGCGAGAAGTCGATCGCCGGCGCGGGCACGCGCGGCCAGTCGAACTTGGCGAAGTATCGAACCTTGTGGGGGTCGGTGTTGGTGAGGCTCATGGTATAGCCGCTGCGGCCGTGGAAGGCCTTCTCGAAGTGCAGGATCTTGGTGCCGCGCTCGCCGCGGCCGGCCGCGAGGTTCTTTTGCACCTTCCAGTCCATGGCGGCCTTGAGACAGTTCTCGACGGCCAGGGCGCCTCCCTCGATGAAGAAGTAGCGGTCCAGCGGCGGCGCGCCGACGACCCGCGCGAAGGTGCTGACGAAGGTGGCGTATTGCGTCGAGTAGACGTCGGAGTTGGCGACCTTGGTGCGGGCGGCGGTGAGCAAGTCGGCCTGCACCTCGGGGCGGTCAAACCAGGGGTGGTTGAAGCCGATCGGCATCGACGCGTAGAAGCTGTACAGGTCGATCAGCGAACGGCCGGTGGCGGCGTCGACCATGTGCGAGCCGCGGCTGCGGTCGAGGTCGACGACGATCTTGAAGCCGTCGAGCAGAACGTGACGCTCGAGCGTTGACAGCACCTGCTGCGGCGCGACCTGCGCGGTGGCGGATGAGTTCATGAGCGTATGCATGGCCATGCTCCGTGGTGGCGGTTACCGGTCTGTCCATTCCTCGAGTTCGGCGCAAGGTGGCGGCGGGACGGGCACGCACGCGCCCTCCGGCCGTCAGCGGCCGGGCGCGGTCCGTCCGGGGCGACGGATTGGTCAGTCAGTTATTGAAGATTTCGGTGAAGAACGCGGGTCGGAACGGGCTGCCGTACCGCCGGCTGGAGGCGTCGGTCGGGAGCCTCCAGCAGCCGGTTTCGCCGTGGGCGAGGAATCGAATTATCGCGCTTGCCGTGGCCATGCGAACCTGCGATATACTATATGTCCTCGCTGCCCGTCGGGTCAACCGCGGCCTCAACCGACGCATGGACGGCGGCCGCTCCCGCAAGGTTACTGTCGGATGAAGGGGAGTTTGCCCATGAAGCGCAAGTGGATCTGGTTCACGTCGGTTGCCGCGCTGGCGGCATGCAACGTGTTTCCAGCCATTCTCCCGCCGGACGGCGGCATGATCCGCGTCCCGGGCGGCATCGCCAATACGCAGCCGTTCTTCGGTCGGGTCGAGGACGTGTTCCACCGGAATCTGGGCAAGTTCCTGCTGGCCACGTGCGGCTGCGGCGACTGGCGGATGCTGTTGCAATACAACGACGGCCGGCAGGTGCAGTTCCCGGTGGAGTTCTTCTCCGAAGGCCCGTATGTCCCGATGGGCCCGGTCAGCGTCTATGGGAAGCAGCTCACGTACGAGGGCGCGGGCACCGTCGACCAGGATTCCGGCGATTTCAGCGGCATCGTCGAGATCGACCGCGTGCGCCAGCGGGCGCTGGCGTGGCGCGAGGATGCCCATTCGCTGGCGATCGAGGCCTGCGTGCTGTGTCACATCGGCGAGGACCCGATCTGGCCGCAGCCCCCGAACCACCCGCAGTACGTTCCCGGCGTGACCGATTGTTTCCAGTGCCACACCGTGGTGATCGAATAGCGGTCCGCGCCGGGCGCACCTCAGATTCCGTCGATTGCCGGTGCCGCGCGGCTGCGTTCGTTTTACCAGACCCGCACGGATTCGGACGCGACGCTCGCGATTTGAACGGCGCGTAAGAATCGCGTTAGAGAACCACCGCGATCGCCTGATTCACTCGACTTTTGGCCCGCATCATGGTACGGTCTTAAGAGTCACCCGACCGCGATGGTTTTCGGCGGGAGGCAAGTGCGGGCAGATCAACGATCGCATCTCCTTCATCATGCGAAGTCATCCGATACCTTGAGGCGTGCGATCGCGGCGAGTGTGCCGAGGGTTTCTGCCGTTCAGTGGGAGAGCACCGATGAGCGACGGTGTGGTCAACTCGACAGGTGAACCGCAGGTTTCGTCGGCGGAAGTCGACGTGGATCGCGAGGTCGCCGCGGCGATGGACGGCATGAACGTCGCCGACCTCTGCGCCGGGTCGGCGCCCGGCGGCTCGGATGACGCCGTCGCGGTCGGAACGCTGGTGAAGGGGCGGGTGGCCAACGTTGCCAGCGCGGACATCCTGATCGACCTCGGCGGCAAGATGCTGGGCGTCGTTCCGCGGCTCGAGTTCGCGCAGTGCCCGCAGGTCGGACAGGAAATCGAACTGATCGTGGACGGCCACGACCCGCGCGGCGGGCTGCTCAATCTGTCTTGGAAGAAGGCGGCGGCAGCGGCCATGTGGCGCGACATGCAGGTCGGGCAGGTGCTCGAAGGCCGCGTCAGCGGCATGAACAAGGGCGGGCTGGAAGTCGACGTGCACGGCGTGCGCGGTTTCATACCGGCCTCGCAGGTGGACACGCACTTTCTGAAGGACATCAGCGAGCTGATCGGCCAGGACGTGCGGGTCGAGGTGTCGAAGTTCGACCGCGCCGCCGGAAACCTGGTGCTCAGTCGCCGCAAGGTGCTCGAGCACGAGGCGACCGAGCGGCGCGAGAAGTACGTCTCTGAACTCGCCGAGGGCGCGACGGTGCGCGGCACGGTGCGCAGCCTGACGGACTACGGCGCGTTCATCGAGCTCCAGCCCGGGGTCGACGGGCTGCTGCACGTCTCGGACATGAGCTGGGGCCGCGTGGCCAAGCCCGGCGACTACCTCACGATCGGGCAGGAGCTGGAACTGCGGGTCCTGAAGATCAATCGCGAGACCGGCAAGATTTCGCTCGGCCTCAAGCAGATCAAGGCGAACCCGTGGGAGCACGTCGCCGAGCGCTACGCCGCCCAGCAGCGGCTGAAGGCGCGCGTCGCGCGTCTGGCCGACTTCGGCGCGTTCGTCGAGTTGGAGGAGGGCGTCGACGGCCTGATTCCGCTGGGCGAGATGAGCTGGACGCGGCGACTGCGGCATCCGTCGGAGGTGGTGAAGGAAGGCGACGTGGTCGACGTGCTGGTGCTGAACGTCGACGCCGCCAAACATCGCATCACGCTCGGTCTCAAGCAGACCGAGCCGAACCCGTGGGACGGGCTGGTCGAGCGCTATCCGCCGAACGAGTTCCGCCCCGGCAAGGTCAAGCGCATCACCGAATTCGGCGCGTTCGTCGAACTCGAGCCGGGCATCGAGGGTCTGCTGCACATCTCGGAGATCAGCGAACAGCGCATCCGGGCGGTGTCCGACAAGCTCAAGGTCGACCAGGAAGTCCAGGTGCGTGTGCTCAAGGTCGATCTCGAGCAGCGCCGCGTGTCGCTGTCGATGAAGTCGCCGGCCACCGCCGCGCCGGAATCGACCGCGTCGGCGGAGCGACCCGCGCCGAAGAAGCCGTCCAAGCCGCGCCGCGGGGGGCTCGAACTCGACTGGGCCGGAACGGGGCTCGGCGGGCTGGATCCGTCCAAGTACGCGAGCTGATCGGCGATCGCGCGTCGCGTCGGCGCGGCGTTGGACGCTCGCGCCCGTCCCCCTATACTGCGGCGAACGATGCCGACCGATGCCATGCCCCCACTCGCGGCCGAACCCGCCGCGATCGAATCCAGACCAGCGGTTACGGAGCGTCCGCTCTCGATCCTGACGCGCGCGAAGTTCGCGCTGGTTCGCGGGTTGCTCGTCGCCTGGATGCGCCTCTTCTCGCTGACCGGGCTCTACTGGCTGGGCCAGTTCTTCGGTACCTGCGAGTACCTGATCGACTACAACCGCCGCCGGCGCGTGGCGCGGCGGCTGCAACAGATCTTTCCCGACGGGCTGCCCGCGCGGGTGCGGCGGCTGATGACACGCCGCTGGTTCTGCCGCGTCCGCTGCGACAAGATGCTCTACCTGATCCTCGACCGCATCCCGCGCGACAAGCTGCTCAATCGCATCCGATTCCACGGCCGCGAGCATCTCGACGCCGCGCTGGCGCGCGGCAAGGGCGCGTACATCATGCTGGCGCACTACGGCTCGCATCACGTGGCCGGCTTCACGATGGCGCTGCTCGGCTATCGCGTGGCGGGGGTCCGCGATCCGAAGGAGGCGCCGCTGCGGCGCTATATTCAGCAGAAATTCTCGGCGACGTGGCCCGAGGTCGCGGCCATGCGGATGTACTTCGCCGACACGTTCCCGCGCATGTTCTTTCGCGAGTTCCAGGACAACGGCATCCTCTGCTCGGCGCTCGACGTGGATCGCTTCCGGGGCGAGCACCTCAAGACCTGCCCGGTGCGAATTTTCGGCCAGACGCGCGAGTTCCTGACCGGGACGCTCCAAATCGCGCTGCGCTGCGGCGCGCCGGCCATGCAGGGCTTCATCGTCTCGCGCAAGAATTTCTATTATCGCTGGGAGCTGTCGCCGCCGCTGGCCGACCCTGACTCCGCGGCCGACAGGCCCGAGATCGTGGCCGACGTGATGCAGCGCTACGCGGACAACATCGAACGACACGCGCGGCAGCACCCCGACCACATTCAGAAATACTGAGGGCGGCCGGTGCGGCATCCGCAAGCGCCCGGCCTGCTGTTACTGCTGCTGGCGACGCACCTGTATTTCGCCAACGAGTTCCGCGCGTTTCCGAATCCCAACGTGCACTCGCGTCTCTACCTCACCCTGGCGATCGTCGATCACGGCACGTTCTCGATCGACCCGGTCGTGGCGCGTTTCGGGCCGGTACAGGACGTGGCGGTCCACGGCGGCCGGACCTTCTCCGACAAGCCCCCCGGCCACTCGGTGGCGCTGGCGCCGTTCGCGTGGCTGCTGCGCCGCGCGTTGATCGGGTCCGACGACCTGCGCGGCATGGCGATCGCGCTGCGCGTCATCGGGGCTTCGCTGCCTGCCGTGTTCTTCTGGTATGTGACGCGACGCCAGTGGTCCGCGCAGGCGGGCGGGGAGCAGCTTGGCCGCGCCTTGCTGCTGGCCGGCGCGCTGGGCACGAACTTCTTCATCTACGCGACGCAGTTGTTCTCGCATGTGCCGGCCGCCATCCTGCTGTTCGTCGCCGCACGGATGGCGAGTCGCGGCACGCGCGGCGGCGCCGCGGCCTGCGGCACGGCGCTCTCGGCCGCCTTTGCGTTCGATCATGTCGTCGCCCCGGCGATCGCGGTGCTGGCGATCGTCGCCGTCGTGACGGCGCGACACGGCCGGCTCGCCGCGGCCGCGCTGGTGCTGCTCGGGGCCGCTCCGCTCGCGTGCGGCTGGATGGCGTACAACCGCGCCTGTTTCGGCAGCCCGGTCGTATTCAGCTATCTCGAGCACGCCGACCCGCACTACCGCCCGCTGATCGAGCACGGAGTGCTGGGCATGCGCTCCCCGGACGTTCGCGGCCTGCTCGGCATGTTCCTGCTGCCATCGCACGGATGGCTGTACATGTCCCCCTTCCTGGTATTGGCCGTGCTGGGCTGGCGTCGGATGTGGCGGGGCGGAGAGCGCGTCGCCGCTGTCGCGTGCGCGGCGGTCGTCGGCTCGGTCGCGCTGTTCGTCAGCATGCTGGTCGACTGGCGCGGCGGGTGGTCGGTTTCGGTGCGATACCTCGTGCCCGTGCTGCCGTTCATGCTGGACGGGGTGGCGGCGGCGATTCGAGATCATCGCGCGCGGTGCAGCCGCGCGGTGTTCGGCATCGGCGCCGCACTGGGATTCTGGCACACCGCGCTGGCGGCAATGACGTTTCCCGACTTCCCGGCCACGCTGGTCGAGCCGTTCTTCCAGTTGTGCGTGCCGCTGCTCGCCGCCGCCTGCGTCAACGGCGTCGTGTGGAACTCGGCGGCCGGTGTCGGCTGGCTCGCGCCATTCGCGGCGTTGATGGGTGTGGCAGTGGTCGTTTGCCTGCGGCCTGTGATCAATGCGCCGCTGACGCCGGCAAAGTTCGCCGCGATTGTCCTCGGCCTGATCGTCGTTCGGCTCCCGCTGGCGCGCGGTCTGGACTACCAGCGGCGTCTGACGCTGGCGGACGTGATGGGTCGGATGGGGTACACCTGTCGAGCGGAGTCGGCCGGCGCCGCGCTCCACGCCACGACGCTGCGGACGGACCCCGACAACGTCTACGAGTTGACCGAACTGGCCTGGATTCGCGCGACCAGTCCGTGTGAAAACCTGCGTTCTGCGGATGAGGCAGTCCGACTGGCCGAGCGGGCGATACGCGCGGGCGGCTCGTCCTCTGCCCGGACTCACGACGTCTGGGCGGCGTGCCTGGCGGCCGCCGGCCGATTTGACGAGGCGGCGTCTGCGGCCGAAGAGGCGATCCGAATCGGCGGCGAGGACGGCCGTGCCGTCCCCCCGGATTTCGTCGATCGCTGGTACTTGTATCGGACCCGGCGAGCGTTCGTGCGCCTCGATCCGGGGCGTTAGAACCGCGCTTGGCGCGTGGGAAAGGGGGTTGCTATGATCCTGCCCCTGCGGTCATGCAGGCGCGGCTGACCGACGCCACCCTTTGATCGGGCGTGCGATGGAATGCGTGTCCGTGCCCGGCCTTCGCCGATCGTTGCTTCGCCGTCCGGATCACTCGGGCGCGGCGGCGTCCGTTTAAGGAGCAGGAGTGCCTCAGAATCCACCGTCGGCTCGCGCGAACGAAGTCGAGCTGACTCAGCCGAGCGTCGCCACCGATTACGCCCTGTTCTTCCGCAAGTTCCTCGAGCAGGGACGGGCGATTTCGTCGGCGGTTCCATCCAGCCGGGCGATGGCAAACAAGATGCTCGAGGCCATCGACTTCGACCGGCCCGGGGCGATCGTCGAGTTGGGCGCGGGCACCGGCCCGGTGACGGAGTGCATCGTTGAGCGGCTGCGCCCGCACCATCGTTTCGTCGCGGTCGAACTGGATCCCGACTTCTGCGACATTCTCCGTCGCCGCTTTCCGACCCATACCATTGTGCAGGCCGACGCCACGCGCCTGGCGGAGCCGCTCGCGAACTTCGGCGTTCACCGCGTGCGGTACATCGTGAGCTGTCTGCCGACGCCGGCCTTCGGGCGCCGCGCGCTGGTTCGCATGATGCGATGGGTGCAGCAGTCGCTCGATCCGGACGGGCTGTTCCTTCAGTTGACGATCGTCCCCATGTTGTACAGCCGCTTCTACCGGCGGTTGTTCGAGCAGGTCAGTTTCCGCCTGGCCTGGCGGAATCTTCCGCCCGGCGGCGTGTACCAGTGCCGCGGGCCTCGGCTCCCGGGCGGCGGAGGACCGCGCATCCGTCCGTGATCGCGTCGTCCGGCCGCGTGATCAGCAGGCCCCGGTCACGACCATGCCGAAGGTGCGCAGGCAGATCACCAGGTCCAGCTCGAAGCACATGTGCTTGATGTAGTGCAGGTCGAGCTGCAGCTTGCGGCGGGCGTCCTCGACGCTCGACCCGTATCGGAAGTTGATCTGCGCCCAGCCGGTCAGGCCGGGCTTGACCAGGTGCCGCTCGTTGTAGAACGGAATCAGCGTCGACAGCGGCGCGACGAATTCGGGCCGCTCCGGCCGCGGGCCGACGATCGACATCTCGCCCTTCAGGATGTTCCAGAGCTGGGGAAGTTCGTCGAGGCGCAGTCGCCGCAGCACCCGGCCGACGCGGGTGACGCGCGGGTCGTCGGCGCTCGACCAGGCGCAGCCATTGGCTTCCGCGTCCCGCCGCATGGTGCGGAACTTGTGGATGCGGAAGAGCCGACCGGCCTGACCGACGCGCACCTGCGAGTAGAAGATCGAGCCGCGGCTCTCGAGCACGATCGCCAGCATGATGATCGGCCACAACGGCAGCGACGCGACCAGCCCCAGCGCGGCCAACACCGCGTCAAAGCAGCGCTTGGCCGTGGCGTGCTCCTCGAGGTGCCCCTTGAGATCGGCCCGCAGAAACCACTGTGGCGTCACGCCGGCGCTGGGTACTTCGCCGAAGCATGTTTCGTGAAAGGTCGTCTCGTCGGTGACGCGGCAGCCGACGCCGAGACAGGCCAGCGCCGCCCGGGCGACGGCGTCGCTGGTTTCGGCACCAGCGGCCACGACCACCTCGCGCACGTCGTGGGCGCGGCAGGCGGACTCCGCCTGTGAAGGATCGCCGACGAACGCCAGCCCGGGGATGTCCGGCGGCGCGGCGCCGCGGTCGATGATGATGCCGGCCAGCCGGTATCCCGGCACGGCGCCGCGGCGCACGGCGCGGGCGATGGCCAGCACCGTCGGGCTTGCGCCGAGCAGGAGCAAGCCGCGCCGCACCGTGATCACGGCGCGGTGCGCCGCCAGTCGAATGAGTGGGGCCGTCATCAGGTAAAACGTCGTGCCCGCGGCCGCGGCCCGTCGGCTGACCTGCGAGTACATCAGCAGGTGCAGGACGAGGCATGCCATCAGCATGGCGACGGTGATGGCCAGCAGCGATCGGGCGGCGATGCGCGAGCGCTGCCAGAGCGTCGCCGGTTCGTAGAGCCCGAACATCAGTCCGCTGAGCACGACCGACCATGCCAGCACCAGCGTGGCGACGATGACGTTGGCGTCGCCCATCAGCGAGTCCGCCGGAATCCAACTGGCGAACAGGCGCTGCCCGAGCAGCACGCCGGCCGCGCACAGCCCGGCGTCCACGACCATCCAGACCGGCTTCGGCAGCCGCAGAATCCACGCGCCGAGGGCGGGCGCCCATTCGCCCGGTACGGCGCATCGCCGGGCGACGCCGCCGGCCGGGCGGTCGCGCAGGGATTCAACGTGGGAGAACGGGTAGGCGGTCACAGTGGTGTCACGTCCGGCGCAGAGTCCGCAGTTGTATCGGACTCGCGGCGGTCGGGATTTCAGCCACCGGTGGGACCAGGGCGAAACTTGCGCCTGGCGATGGGCCGACCGCCGCTCAATCGGCCGCTCTGGCCGGCATGGGGTTCACGAGCCGCCCGTGGCTGGACGATCAAGCTTAAAGAAGCCGCGGATTCCCGGCCCGGGCCGGCGGTCCGCGCGCTGTTCGGAGCACGGCGTGTCACGGGCGCATCGGCCGATCACCTGGATCTTGCTACTGGTGCTGGCCGGCGGCTGCTCAGAGTCGAGCCAGCGATCGGCCGAACTGGCCGATCCGCTGGATGCCGCGCCTGCTCCCAGCGTGCTCGGCATCGACGCCGCGTCGCTGCCCGAGGCGGGCTACCGCATGCTGTCGGCAGACGGCTCGACCGGACGCTTTCCGTGCTCGGTGGCGGTACTGCGCGTGCAGCCGGCGGAACTCGATGCCGATCAGTCGGTCGAACCGGCGCCGATTCGGGCCAAGGAGGCGGCCGAGTGGAACGGTCTGGTCGACCTTCAGCCGTACGTGCGCGAGGTCATCGTGTCATCGAGATACGGGCTGCCCACCGGCCCGCTGCCGGTCCAGCGACTGCTCGATCAGGCGGCCCACATGGGCCACGCGCTCTGCGTGCTCTACGGGCAACAGGGCGATCCGGCGGTGGACGTCGAGCGCACCGGCGTGTTGTACGAGACGCACTCGCGCAGGCCGCTGGCGGCTTATCGAGCTGCGGCGCGCGTGGACGTGAAGGCCGAGAAGGAACGCCCGAATTCGCCGTCTCGCGACGACCCGCGCCTGCTGCGGGCGGAGTTCATCGCGGCTCGCACCTTCAGAACCGCGGTACGCGACAGCCTTCAGGAACTGGTCCGACGCGACCAGCCGGCCGCGACCACGCAGCCGAGCCCTTGGGATGGGCGGCGACCGAATGATTCGCTGCCGTTCCTGTCGGGCCGGGAGATCATGATCATACCCGCGCCGCAAAGACGATAGTCGGGCGCGAATGGGGGGATGTCATGGGGGATACGCCTGTGGCACGCGGCGGCTCGATTTCGTCGGAGCCGTTGATCGACCGGCTGCATCGGCACGCACTGGAAATCGCTCTGGTCGTGCCGCTGGTGCTGGTGCTGCTCGTCTCGCTGCTGCCGACGGAATCCGGCTCGGTCGCCCAGTGGCGGGCCGGTCCGCCGGGGTGGGAGCGTTTCTGGTACGCGCGGGCCTCGACCATCGATGCGGTTGCCAACATCGCCCTGTATGTGCCGCTCGGCTTCGTGGGCTACCTGGTCGGTCGCAAGTGGCAGTTCCCGGGATGGGCGGCGTGGTGCGGCGCGATCGTGGCTTGCGCCGGCCTGAGCCTCTTCGTGGAGGGCGTACAAGCTTGGATGCCCTCGCGGGTCACCTCGGCGCTGGACTGGATCTGCAACACGCTGGGCGGGGCGCTGGGTGCGTTGTTGGCCGCCGGACTGCATCACTCGCTGTCGGCGCAGGCGGCGACCTTGCGAGACGAGTTGCGAATGCGACCCTGGTCCGCGGCCGCCACCGTGATCGCCTGTCTGCTGATCGTGATTCACCTGCGGCCTTACGACGTCGTGCTCACTCCGGCCACGGTTGCCGCCAGCCTTCGAGACGGCGCGGCCGATCCGCTCGGGGAGTGGCGGACGCTGTCGCTTTCGAGTCGCCACGTGAAGCGGGCCGGTCGTGTGTTGCGGTCCGACGAGGCGCTGCGCGCCCGTTGCGAGTGGGCCTTGGCGCGACTGGGCGATGCCGCCGGCTACGCCCTGCTGGCCGGGCTGACGGCAGTGTCCCTGCGACGGCACCATCGCCGCGGTCGGGTGGTCGCCTGGGGGGCTGCGCTGTCGAGCTCGGTCATTCTGGCCGGCGCGGTGACCGTCACCCGCATCCTCATGCCCAGTCGCGGTCTCGACATGGGGCACCTGCTGGCTGGTCTGGTGGGCGGCTTCCTCGGTGGCGGGGCGGCGATGCTGGCCGTGCGCGATCCGGTGGGAGTCGCCCAGCGCTCGGCGGCACTGCGCGGACTGCTCTGGGGCGCCGCGGCGGTCACGCTGGCCGTGATCGTCGTACGCGGCTGTGCCCCGTTCGTATTCGATTTCAGTCCGGCGTCGGTGAGCGCGTCTTGGCAGCGGGCCAACTGGCGGCCGTTCGTCGCTTCGCTCTCCAGCCGTCCCAACGAGGCGTTCCTGGACCTGACGACCCGGCAGCTTCAGTACATCGTGCTGGGTTTATTGGCCGGCTGCCTGGTGGGTCGCGGCCGGATGTGGCGGCGTCGCGTCTGCGCGGTCACGCTGGGCGCGGTCGCGCTGGCGCTGTCGCTGGAACTGTGCCACCTGGCCATCGTGGGCCGGCGTCTGGATGTGACCGCCGTTCTGCTGGCCGGACTGGGCACGCCGGCCGCGATGATCGTGATGCGCTGGAGCCGGGATTACCGCCGCTCGTTGCTCGTTCACCGCGCCGATGATCTGCTCACCCGGCAGCTCATCGAAGGCGCGAGCTATCGCAAGCCGGCGGCGTCGCGCGCGGCGGCGCGGGGCGTGGACGCGGCTCGTCCGATGCGCTGACGCCTGCTACGATGCCGGGATGGGCGAATGCTCCCACACGGATGTCTGGTACCAGCGCGGCCTGCGATTCGCGTGCACGCAGTGCGGCAATTGTTGCACGGGTCCGCCGGGCTACGTCTACCTGACGCGCGATGAAGCGACGCGGATCGCCAAGTTCCTCAATCGGGCCGATGGCGAGCTGTCCGCCGGCGAGTTGCGGCGCGTCGGCTCCCGGCTCTCGTTGACCGAGCGGAAGAACGGCGACTGCGTCTTCCTGAAGACGGAGGACGGCAAGCGCATCTGCGGCATTTACCCGGTGCGTCCGCTGCAATGCCGCACGTGGCCGTTCTGGGACAGCAACCTGGAATCGCCGGACGCGTGGCGGGCGGCGGCCCGAACCTGCCCGGGCATCGATCATGGGCGGACCCACGCGTTCGTGCAGATCGAGCGCGTCCGCACCGCGCGGACGTGGGAAGAGGCGCGGCAGTGAATCTCCCCGACGACCAGCGACGCGCGGCGTTCGAGGCGCGGATGGCCGAGTTCTACTCTCGGGTCGACCAACAGATCGCCCGGCGCGGGGCGGTCTGCGTCAATCGCGGCGCGTGTTGCAAGTTCGGGTCATACGGCCACCGGCTGTTCGTCACCGAGGTGGAGCTGACCTACTTCGCGATGGGACAGGCGGGTGCGATCCGCGCGCCGGACGGTGCGGACGCCTGTCCGTACCAGGTGAACGGGCTTTGCACGGCACGGACACATCGCCCGCTGGGCTGTCGGATCTTCTTCTGCGACCCGGCGGCCCAGCACTGGCAATCGGATGAGTACGAGCGCGGCCTGCTCGAGCTCAAGCGGATCGGCGAGGAGCTCGGCATCGAATATCGGTATCAGGAGTGGCTGGCGGCGCTGGGCCACGTCGCCGGGGATGCGGCCGTCGGCAAGGGCTGCGCGTCCGCGGATTGACTCTGAGACCGGCGGCGTGCTAGTCTGTCGGACTGAGGTGGGGGTGTGGGGCAGAATGCCGATAAACCCAGCGGTGATTGAGGGTTCTCCAATGCGGCGGACGAGCGTGCGATGGACGTGGGTTCTGGTCGGTTTGGCCGGAGCGCTGGCGGCCGGCGGCGGCTGTGGCATCGGTCGAACAGCCGCGGAGAAAGACTTCATCGTATCGCGGGTGATCGACGCCGACGCGCGCATGCTGGCCGATGACCTGAGCCTCTTCTTCCAGACCGACCGCGCTTGGCGCGGCTCGCGCTTCCCGATGCCCTGACCGAGCATCCGCGATCAGGCGCAATTTCAATCGCGGCCTTGCGATCGCCTTCCATGTCCCGCTGGGTGCGACTGATGCCGACGACCCGATGCGCGTCGGGTGTTGGCCAGTTCGTCGAGATCGCCGGGCACGAACTGGCGGTCTTCCGGCTGGATCACCCGCCTCGTTACATCGTCATCCGGAACAGTTGCCCCCATGCCGGCGGGAACCTCGCGGCCGGCGCGGTCGACGGCCATTGCGTCGAGTGTCCCTGGCACCACTGGCGGTTCGACCTCGATACCGGAGCGTGCACTCTCTCGGCCGACGCACGACTGGTGCGCTACGACGTTCGTGTAACGGATGGATTCATTGAGGCACTGTTGCCCGATGCAGCGGGAGGCTGAGCCGGCCTAACGCCGCCCGGCCGGAGTCGGCGGCGCGCCGCGGTGAGCCCGCAGCAGGTCGTGCAGGTGCTGCATATCGGCCGGCAGCGGCGCCTCGATTTCAAGCGGCTCTTCCTTGATCGGATGCATGACGCGCAGCCGCCGGGCGTGCAGCGCCTGACGCTTGAAGAAGGGCTCGCTGCTGTCGTCCGGCCGCCCGGTGATGTCGCGCAGGCTGATGTGCCGCCCGCCGTAGAACGGATCGCCCGCGATGGCGTGCCCGATGTAGCTCATGTGCACGCGAAGCTGGTGCGTGCGGCCGGTCTTGGGCTCCATCTCCACCATCGTAAAGCCTCGGAAGCGCTCAATGACGCGGTAGTGCGTGACCGCCTCCTTGCCGAGGCCCTTCTCAAAGCGTCCGCCGAGCTTCTCGGCGATGCCGGTGACGACGTAGCGGTCGTGCACGGTGGCGTGCTGCCCGATCGGCACGTTGATGACGTCTCCGTCGCGGGCCATCTCGCCGTGCACGAAGGCCACGTAGGTCTTCTGGGTCGTGCGGCGTTCGAACTGAAGCGAGAGCCGCCAATGCGCCTCGTCGGACTTGGCGACGATCATCACGCCCGACGTGTTCTTGTCGAGGCGGTGCACGATGCCGGGCCGGAACGGGTCGTCGCCGTGCGACAGCGTGCGGCAGTAGTGCGCCAGCGCGTTGGCGATGGTGCCGGTCTGCGTGCTGCGGGCCGGATGGCAGATGATCCCGATCGGCTTGTTGATGGCCAGCAGCCAGTTGTCCTCGTAGATGATGTCCAGCGGGATGTCCTGCGGGATGACCTCGTAGGGTTCGGGGGGCGGGATCAGCAGGTCGATCACGTCGCCGGTCTCCATCTCGTAGCTGCACTTGGTCGGGCGACCATTGACGGTGATCGAACCTTGGCGGATCAGGCGCTGCAGCATCGTCCGAGACAGTCGCCGAAAGCGGCCGTGCAGGTACTTGTCGAGCCGGCGACCGGGAAGCCGCCGCCGAATGCGAAGGCGGACGTGTTGCGGCCCCTCGCCGCCCTGCGCCATGGGGACCGGCCGGGCGAGGATTTCGTCGTCCTCGGTGGATTCGAGTTGGGTCGGGATGATCGGCTCGACCGCCGCTGGCAGAGCCTCGTCGCCGTCTTCGGCGTCTTCGAAGGGCTCATCGGCGGGGGTTCTTCCGCTGGTCATGCTGGCCAAGTCCCTTCAGGAGCGATAACCACACACCATCGCCGATCGAGCGTCGAGGCGGAGTCCATAATAGACGATGGGTCGAGCGGGCGAAGGCGTCGATTGCGGATTTTGGATCGCCCCGAGAAGGCGGCCGGCTCCGCCGGGTGACGGGTTCGCACACCCGGTCGAAGTATAGAATCAGTATCGCGGGGCGGTCCCGGAACACGCCGGCCTGCACAGGGTGCAAGGCCGCCCCGTTCGGAAGGTGAGGAGCATTGTTGATGCCGCCGTCGCCGTCGTCTTGCCGCGGATGCCTCCTCCGTCCCGCGGCCGTCATGCTCGCGTTGGTCAGCCTGTCTCTCGCTCAACCAGCCGTCGGCCCGATCGACGCGCCCGACACCCATGAACTGCGGTTGAAAACCGGCTCGGTGCGGCCGGATCCGTCCACGTCATGGCATCGCACCGCCGCCGGGCGCGACGCGCTCGTGCCGTGGGCGCGCTTCGTGCTTCAGTTCGACAGCCCACTGACGCCCGCGCGGGCGGACACGCTCCGGGCGGCCGGCGTGGAACTCGGCGCGTACCTGCCGGATCACGCGTACGTCGCGCGGGCGAGCGACCGGCTGGATGCCGACGCTTTGACGCAAACGCAGGGCGTGCGCTGGGTCGGGCGATTCGAACCGGCCTGGAAGCTCGACCCGCAGATCGGGCAGCATGCCTTTGAATCGGCCGAGCGCCGCGCCCTTGACGCCTCCGGTCGATTGCGGCTGTCGGTCGCGCTGTTCGAGGGCGAGCCGCTCGAACCGGCGCTGGCTGCCGTGCTGGCGATTCAGGGCGTGGAGGTGGCCTACGCCGATCCAGCCGGTGGTCTGCCGCGCATCGAGCTCACCGTCCCCAAGGCGGCGTATCCCGAGCTGGCGGCAATCCCGGCGGTGCAGTGGGTCGAGGAGGTTCTCGAGCCGCGCCCGCGCAACGCGAACGCGAACTGGGTCGTTCAGAGCAACGTCAACGGTTCCTACGCCATCTGGAATCGCGGGCTGACCGGCGCGGGGCAGATCGGCGGCTTGATCGACGGCAATTACTTCGGCACCGAGGGGCTGAACGCGAGTCACTGCTCGTTCCGCGACCCTGGCGGGGCGCCGATCGGGCCCCTGCATCGCAAGCTGGTCGCTTACTTCGGAACCAGCGCGTACGACCCGCACGCCACCCACACCAGCGGCACGTTCGTCGGCGATGAACAGCCGGTCAGCGGCGGCACGGGCGGCCGCGGCGTGGCCTACGCGGCGAAGCTGGCGTTCACCAATCTCAACCTGCTCGCGTCAAATAGCCTGTTGACGCTGCTCAATCAGGAAGCGAGCGTCGGGGCCGCCGTGCACAGCAACAGTTGGGGCGGCGGCAGCTCGACGTACAACCAGTGGTGCGTGGATATCGACCGATTCAGCTATGATAACGAGGACCACCTGGTCCTGTTCGCGGTGATCAACGCCGGCGTGGTTCGCAACCCGGAGAACTCGAAGAACTGTCTGTCGGTCGCGGCCAGCGGCGCTGCGCCCAACCAGCACCTCTACTGCTCCGGCGCATCCGGACCGACGGCCGATGGTCGGCGACGACCCGAGATCATGGCGCCGGGATGCAGCACCGTTTCCTCGCGCGACGCGGGCGTGGTCTGCAACTTCGGCCCCGACACGGGCACGTCGATGGCGTGTCCGGCCGTGGCGGGCGCGGCCATTCTGACACGGCAATACTTCATGGAAGGCTTCTACCCGGACGGGGCCGCGAACCCGGCCGACGCCTTCACGCCTTCCGGCGCACTGCTCAAGGCCGTACTGATCAACTCCGCGGTCGACATGACCGGCATTGCCGGCTACCCCTCCGTGCAGGAGGGCTGGGGCCGATTGCTGTTGGAGAACGCGCTCTACTTCGCGGGGGACCTGCGCCGCCTGCTGGTGCTGGACGACCTGCGCCGTCCGCACGGCCTGACGACCGGTCAGACAGCGGCGTATTCGCTCGTCGTGCAGTCGCCCGGCGAGCCGCTCAAGGTAACGCTGGTGTGGACCGAGAAGGAGGCCGCGCTGGCGGCCAACCCGGCCTACATCAACGACCTCGATCTCGAGGTGACGATCGGCGCGAACACCTACTTCGGGAACGACTTCACCGGCGGGCAGTCGGCGCTGAACGGCGTGCGCGACTTCCGCAACAACGCTGAGCAGGTGCTGCTGAACGCGCCGCCGGTCGGGCCGGTGTCGATCGTGGTCCGGGCCCAAGCCGTGAACACGGTCGAGCCGCAGGCGTACGCGCTGGTCGTGACGGGCGACGTGGCCGTCGCCTGCGCGAAGGGCGACATGAATTTCGACGGGTTCGTCAACGGGGCGGACGTTCAGGACTTCGTGCGCGTGCTGCTGAACGGCACCAGCAACCTGCTGGAGCGGTGCGCGGCCGACATCAACAGCGACAACGCCCGCGACGCGTCCGACGTGCCCCTGTTCGTGAACTGCCTGATTTCCGGCGGCCCGTGCCCCTGATCGGCCGGCCCGGGGGCGCGTTCGTCGCGCGGCGCTCATCCCCTATAATTCGCCCCGGTGACATTGGTCGAACCGGGAGTCCCGCCATGATCCATCGCATGCAGCTCGGCAAGGTGCCGCCCAAGCCGCACACGACGTTCTACGACGAGAACAACAAGCTGCTGATGGAGCACTGCCACACCCGCGAGGGCTTCGAGGGGCCGTTCTCGATCCTCTACTACCGAGTGCCCCCGACCGACGAGAACGCGGTTGAGAAGCTGGCGCTGCCTGGCTTCTGCCCGTTCGAGCCGCTGGCCGAGCAGCCGCTCTATCGCCGCCACATCAAGACGCAGGATCTCAAGCTGTCGGGCGACTTTCTGGAAGCCCGCCGTGTATTGATGTTCAACAGCGACGTGCAGATCAGCATGGTCAAGCCCACCACGCGATCGCCGCGCTTCTTCGCCAACGGCGACGGCGACGAGCTCTACTTCGTGTTCAAGGGCAGCGGCCGGTTCGAGACCCTCTTCGGCGTGCTGCCGTTCCGCGAGCACGATTACGTCTATATCCCGCGGGCCACGCCTTACCGGCTGCACGCCGAGACGCCGGCCGGCGAGATGCTCGCGTTTGAGGGCCGCGTGTTCATCGATATTCCGAAGGAGTGGCGCAACCGGGCCGGGCAGATCACGATGTACGCCCCCTACACGCACCGCGACTTCCACGGCCCGACCAACCTGCTGTCCTACAGCGAGAGCGAGCACGGCAAGGCGCCGTTTCGACTGGTCGTGAAGCGCGAGGACACCTTGACCGTGCACCTGCACCCGCAGTTTCCCTACGACATCGTCGGGTGGGACGGCGCGGTCTATCCCTACACGTTCAACATCCATGATTACCAGCCGAAGACAGGGCTGGTCCATCTGCCGCCGACGATCCACCTGACCTTCGCCGGCAACGAGTTCGTGGTGTGCTCATTCGTGCCACGCAAGGTCGACTATCACCCCAAGGCCATTCCGTGTCCGTACGGGCACGCCAGCGTGCACATGGACGAAATCCTGTTCTACGTCGACGGTAACTTCACCAGCCGCCGCGGCATCGCGCCCGGCTCCATCAGTCTGCATCCCGCCGGCATTCCGCACGGCCCGCATCCGGGCACCTATGAGGCCAGCATCGGCACCGAGCGCACCAGCGAGCTGGCGGTGATGTGCGATACGTACAAGCAACTCCGACTGACCAAGCTGGCGCACGACGTCGAAGACAAGGACTACCACTTGACGTGGGTCAGCAAGGAAGCCGGCCACGACAAGCCGATCGCGTACATCCCGTAATCACCGGCCGGCGATGCCACTCGGACCGTCGGCCGCAGCGCCGACGGCCGGACAGCCTACGCGCGTCACCGGTACAGGCGACGTACAATCCCGCGACACGCTGGTCGTGCGTGGCAGCCGCACCGGCTGACGCGGACGCGGGCGGGCGTTCGCCCGCGCGAGGATGCCGTGGCATGCGTCGGGTTCGGGCGGCGCCGAAAGGAGCCCGCCATGAACGTCGAACGCCTCCTCATGCAGCAAAACGTCCCCTACGTTCGCTTGCTGCACGGTGACGTCTACACCGCGCAGGAGTTGGCCGCCAGCGAGCATGTCCCCGGCATGAAGGTCGCCAAGCCGGTGCTGGTAAAGGCCGACAACGAGTTCATTCTGTGCGTCGTGCCGGCCTGCGCCCGGGTCGATCTGGATCGCGTGGCCAGACTGTCAGGCCATCACCATGCCGAGCTGGCGAGCGAATCCGAGATGGCGAGTGTCTTCACCGACTGCGAGGTCGGCGCCGAGCCGCCGTTCGGCGAGCCGTACGGCGTCGCCACGTGGATGGATGCCTCGTTGAAGGCCGACGACTACGTCGTCTTCCAGACCGGCCGGCATTCCGAGGCGGTCAAGATCGCCCGGACGGACTACGAACGGCTGGCCCGGCCGCGCGTGCTGGAGTTCTCGCGGTAGTTGCGCGAACGCGACCGGGCGCTTGCGGAAACACTCAACCGGGCGTCGCCTTCGGGTCGATAGGCTGACTAGCCCATCGCCGCCCAAGCCCGAAGTGCGCCTTGTGCCGCTCCGCCCACAACACCGAACGGCGCGCGTCGCCGCGTTCCGGCCAACGTCTGCTGTGCTGCACGCTGGCCGCGCTCGTTCTGATCGACCTGACGGTGCGGGCGCACTCCGACGCGCTCGCCCGCTATGACCCGCACGACCGCGCCGGGAAGCTGCGATCCTACGTCCGCGGTCCGGATGGACGCGTCGTGTGCCTGGGGTCGTCGCGGGCGGCCTACGCCCTGGTGCCGGGCGAACTTGAGCGGGTGCTCGATCGTCCGGCGTTCAACCTGGCCTTGGCAGCCACCAAGCCGCCCGAGTGGGAAACGATCTGCCGCGATGTTCTGTCGAAGCGGCGGCCGTCCCTGGTGATCCTGGGCATCAACGCCGGTGAGTTGAACGCGAACTACGTCCCGACCGAGGGCGCGGCCGTCTACTTCGGGTTGGGTGACATGCTGCGGCACGCGCGCTCGGTCGGATTCAACCGCGGCATGTTCGGGAACTACGCCCACGCCACGCTCGGCCGCTGCTGGGCGTTGTACGGCCGGCGATATGAGATACGAACGTGGATCGACGAGCAGCTGGGGCGCATGTCGGGTCATTTCGGAGCGACCGCGCGGCGGCTCGCGGCGCGCGGTGAGGGTCGCTTCGGGCCTGACGGGTACGACCATCCGTGGCTGGCGAGGCACTCGCTGCGGACTCTGACCGAGCGCCTCGCCGACCCGCAGGGCGTCCACGCGGCCGAGATTCCCGCTTTCGAGCCACTGGCGTTGTCGATGCGCTGCCTGCACGAAACGCTCGACTTGTTGGCCGAACGGCGGATCCCCGTGGCGGTGGTGTACGTGCCGAACAGCCCGCGCGCCCAGCAACGCTGGCGTCCGGTGGAGCCGCTGATGCAGGCGGTGATCGCCGCCATGTGTCGCCAGCGCGGCGTGCCCTTCATCCGGCCCGAGCTGCCGGTGTCCGACGACGATTTCGTCGACGAGACGCACATGGGCCTGGACCTGGCGCGCCGGTTCAGCGCCGCATTGGCGCGGGAGCTCGCTGGCCGATCCGTTGCGCCATCCGAGTCGCCGCGGGTGGCTGGCGCCGCGCCATGATCTTCTCGAGCTGGCAGTTCGCCGCGTTCTATGCCGTTGTGTTCGTCGCCTACTGGATGGCGCGCGGCCGGTTCGCGCGGCATCTGCTGCTGCTGGTCGCGAGTTGCGTGTTCTACATGGCGTGGAACGCGTGGCTGATTCTGATCGTGCTCGGCGTCGCGGCCTGGGACTACGCCCTGGCGCTGGGCATCGACGCGGCCCGCCGGCCCGGCGTCCGCCGCGGGCTGCTGGCGCTCAGCGTGATCGGCAACCTTGGCCTGCTGGCGGTCTTCAAGTACGCCGACTTCCTGATTCTCTCGCTGCGCGATCTTCTGGCCGCGCTGGGTCTCTCGACGTCGCTGCACAGCCTGCACATCATTCTGCCGATCGGCATCAGCTTTCACGTCTTTCAGACCCTTAGCTATACCGTCGATGTCTATCGCCGCGACATCCGCCCGACCCGCGATTTCATCGAGTTCGCGCTGTTCGTGACGTTTTTCCCGCAGCTCGTGGCCGGGCCGATCGTGCGGGCGGCGCAGTTCCTGCCCCAGCTCGAGACGGTCAAGCGGCTCGAGTGGTCGCGCATCGAGCGCGGCGTCGGGCTGTTCGTGCTCGGCCTGACCAAGAAGCTGCTGATCGCCGACCAGGTCGCGCCGCTGGTCGATCGCGTCTTCGCCGACCCGACGCGGTTCGGAACGTTCGACCTGTGGCTGGCCATGTTCGGCTACGGCGCGCAGATCTACGGCGACTTCTCGGGCTACTCCGACATGGCCGTTGCCGTGGCGTGCATGCTCGGCTTCGATCTGCCGGTGAACTTCCGCAGCCCGTATCTCGCGGCGAGCATCACTGACTTCTGGCGCCGCTGGCACATCTCGCTCTCGACCTGGCTGCGGGACAACCTCTACGTCCCGTTGGGCGGGTCGCGCGGCGGGCGCTGGCTGACCTGCCGCAACATCCTGATCACCATGCTGCTGGGCGGACTATGGCACGGGGCGAGCTGGACGTTCGTCCTCTGGGGCGCGATGCACGGCCTGATGCTCTCGTTGGACAAGCTGCGGCGATTCGGGAGCGATGATTCGCCCGCCGCTCACGCGCGACGTGCGCCCGGCCGCATCGGCCAGGCGCTGGTCGGCTGGGCCGTCACTCTGCTGGTCGTTCACATCGCCTGGGTGTTCTTCCGCTGCCAGCCGGTCGCGCTGCCGGGCGGCGACCCCGAGCCGCTGGCGCAGCCCTTGGCGCGGGCGTTGCATTTCGTGACGCACTTGTTCATTTTTCGATCGACGGCGGACGCGGTCTGGCTTCCGGGGCGAATCACCTGCATCGTACTGCTTGCACTGACCGCCGCGCTGCAACTCTGGGACGAGTGGCAGCGCGGCACACGCGACGGCCGGTCGTGGCTCGCCGTGCGGTGGCCGTCGATCCCCGTCCCGATCGCGGCCGCCGCCCTGGCGTTGTGGATCGCCGTGCTGGTGGTGTGGTCGCCCGGCAACACCAATCCGTTCATCTACTTCCAGTTCTGACCGCGCCGCGCTCGGATGTTCGCCGCGGCTGCCATTTGCCGACCGGCCCGCGCGTTACTATTGTCTTCGGTTGATGTTGCGGTTCGAAACGGCCGGTAATTCATGAGCGCATCGCGCGTTGCCATCCTGCGAACGACACCCGCGACGGTGCTGCGGGACTATCACGAGCTGATGAACCTGGCGGGCTACCAGGACGTCGTCGCCCGCGAAGTCGACACCGCCCTCAAGGTCAACATTTCGTGGCACTTTTTCTTCCCGGGCAGCAGCACGACGCCGTGGCAGTTGGAGGGCGTCATCGGCGCGATGAAGCGCGACGGATACGATCCGGCGCTGATTCACGCCTGCCACAATCGAACCGTGGTGATCGACGCCCACCTCGGCGAGCGCGAGAACAAACAGTTGCCCGTCGTGCAGCGGCACGGTTTGCGGAACATTCACCTGTACGAGGGCGAGCCGTGGGTGCACATCGTCGACGCGGTCGGCGATCTGCGAAAGCAGTTTCTGTGCCTCAACGAGGTTTATCCAAAGGGCTTCTCGATTCCGCGGCGGTTCCTCGGCGAGAACATCATCCACCTGCCGACCGTGAAGACGCACGTCTTCACCACGACCACGGGTGCGATGAAGAACGCCTTCGGCGGGCTGCTGAATGAGCACCGCCACTGGACCCATCCGGTCATCCACGAGACGCTGGTCGACCTGCTGATGATCCAGAAGAAGATTCATCGCGGCGTGTTTGCCGTGATGGATGGCACCTTCGCCGGCGACGGGCCCGGCCCGCGCTGCATGACGCCCTACGTCAAGAACGTGTTGTTGGCGTCCGCCGACCAGGTTGCCATCGACGCGGTGGCCGCCCGGTTGATGGGGTTCGATCCGCTCGGCATCCGCTTTATCCGGCTGGCGCACGATCTCGGCCTGGGTTGCGGGGACCCGCGCCGGATCGAGATCGTCGGCGACGCCTCGGCGGCCGAGGAGAACTGGCGCTTCGACGGTCCGTTCAAGAAGATGACGTTCGCCAGCCGCATGCAGCACGCCATCTACTGGGGCCGGCTGAAGACGTTCATCGAGTGGTCACTCAAGACCTGGTTGGCGCCGTGGGCCTACATCGCCAGCGTGATCTACCACGATTCGTACTGGTATCCGCGGCACGCCCGGCGGCAGATGAAGGCCGCGCTGGAGAGCGATTGGGGACGGCTGTTCGCCAACTGGGAGCGATTGACGCCGAACGCCGACGGTTGGCCGTCAGTCGGAGATCAGCCGGCGACGCTGGCCGGCGACGCGTGGCGATCCCTGCGGCAGTCGGTCGGCATCCTCGGGACGTGCATCCGCGAAGCGCCCGAGTTTCGCGGCAAGCCGCTGGCGACGCCCTCCGCGCCGCACTGATCCCCGTCATTCCGCATCGTCACGGCAGCGCCGGTTTCCGCGTCGCGCGGTCCGCGCGTCAGCTGCGTTGACTGTGGAGCCGCTCGACCAGTTGCACCAGCCGCTCGGCGATCTGCCGCTTGCTGCCGGCCGGCCAGCGCTGCCAGCGCCCGCCGCGCACCAGCACATCGACGCGGGCGCGGTCGGCGCCGACGTTGGCCGGGCCGTTGAGGATGATGGCGTCGGCGTTCTTGTCCCGCAGCTTGGCTTCGGCGTGAGCGCGACCGTCGTGGTCCTCGAAGGCGAAGGCGACGGTCAGTCGCGTGCCCTTCGATCGTCCCAGCGCGGCGGCGATGTCCTCGGTGGGTTCGAGGCGAACGGTCACGGCACGTTTGCGCTTAGGGAGCTTGCGGGGCAGTCGCCGGGCCGGACGATAGTCGCTGACGGCTGCGGTGAAGAGGGCCGCGTCGCCGGCGGCGAAGCCCTTCCGCGCTGCCGCCGCCATCTCGGCCGCGCTGGTGACGCGAATCACCTTCACGCCGGCCGGAGGATCGAGCAGCACCGGACCGGACACGAGCGTGACGCGGTGGCCGCGATCTCGGGCGGCCTCGGCCAGGGCGTAGCCCATCTTGCCGGACGACGGATTGGAGATGAAACGCACCGAGTCGAGGTGCTCGCGCGTCGGACCGGCGGTAATCAGGATTCGCAGACCGGCCATGTCAGTTGGCTCGCCTTCCAGCGCGCGGCTTGGCGCGCAACAGCATCTCGGCGGCGCGATTGACGATATCGGCCGGCTCGGACATGCGCCCCATTCCGACCGCTCGGCAGGCCATCCAGCCCGACTCGGGCCCGACCACGACGTAGCCGTCGGCCTTCAGGGCGGCGACGTTTCGCTGCACGGCCCGGTGGGACCACATGCGGTCGTTCATGGCCGGGGCCAGCAGCGTCGGACAGGTCACCGCCAGCGCCATGGTCGAGACGAGGTCATCGGCCAGGCCGTGCGCCAGCTTGGCCAGCATGTTGGCCGTCGCCGGCGCGACCAGGAACAGATCGGCCGCTTCCGTGAGGGCCAAGTGCTGCGGGTCGGCGGAGTCCCCGCCGTCCCACAGGCTGGTATGGACGCGCCGGCCGGACAACGCCTCGAACGTCAGCGGCGTGACGAAGCGCCGCGCGGCCCGCGTCATGACGACGGTGACGCCGCAGCCGCGCTGCACCAGCGCCGAGACCACCGCGGCGGTCTTGTAGGCGGCGATGCCGCCGCACACCGCCACGAGCGTCTCGTAGCCCGCCAGGCCGGGCGCGGCCGGCTCAGCGCTTGGCGGGTTGCGGCGGGACAAGGTTACTGGCCTGATAGTCGATCGTGAGCTTGCCCTGGTTGATCTCCTCGATCACGATCTCGATCGGCGTGCGCTTGCCGGTCTCGACCATCGGGCGCGCCCCCTGCATCAGGTCAAGCCAGCGCTTCTGGACCAGGGCCGTCAGCTTGAAGCGGCCGCCCACCTTGTCAACGATGTCGTCGTTCCGAAGTGCCTCGATCATGCCGGTTGCTCCTGCCGTAGGACGCTCAGAATCTCATCGACCGTGCCGTTCAGGTCGTGATTGATGATGAAACGATCATAGCATCCGCTCTCGCGGGCGAAGCCGATCTCGCCGTCGGCGCGGGCCAGTCGCCGCGCGATCACCTGCTCGTCGTCGGTGCGCCGCCCGACGATCCGGCGTCGCTGTTCGTCCGGGCTGGGCGGTAGCAGGAAGAACGTCCGCGCCCGCGAATAGCGGCGCCGCACCTGGATGGCGCCGTTGATGTCGATCTCCAGCACGATCCAGCGGCTTTCGGCCAGCGCCCGCTCGACCGGCTCCAGCGGCGTGCCGTAGGAGTGCCCGTACACATGGGCCGACTCCAGCAGGCCGCCGGCGGCCTGCACGCGATCGAACTCGGCCTGCGGGATGAAGCGGTACTCGCGTCCGTCGACCTCGCCGGGGCGCATCGCCCGCGTGGTGTAGGACACGCTGAACTCCGCCGGCAGCGCCGCGCACAGGCGAGCGCACACCGTGCTCTTGCCCACGCCGCTGGGTCCGCTGATGACGACGACCCGGTCGCCGCCGCTCGAATTCAACGTCAGCCCGGCCGTCATGCTACTCGACGTTCTGAACCTGTTCCTTGATGCGATCGATGCGGGTTTTCAGCTCGACCACGTGCCGGGCGATGGCCGCATCGTTGGCCTTGCTGCCGATCGTGTTCGCCTCCCGCAGCATCTCCTGCGAGATGAAGTCGAGCTTGCGTCCCGCCGACTCGGCCCCGTCGCACAGCGCCTCGAAATGGTCGAGGTGGCTTGCCAGCCGCGATAACTCCTCGCTGATGTCGCAGCGCTCGGCGTAGATGGCGACCTCGCGGAGCAGGTCGTCCTGATCCAGTTCGATCTCGTTGGTTGCCAGCAGTTGCCGCACGCGCGTTCGAAGGCGCTCCTGGTACTCGGCGACGACCAGCGGGGCGCGCTCTTTGACCGCCACGCAGGTCGTCCGCATGGCCCGCAGGTTGGACAGCAGGTCGTCTCGCAGGGCGCCGCCCTCAGTTCGCCGCATCTCCAGCAGGTGTTCGATCGCCTGGTCGGTCATGCGCTCGACCTGGTCGAACATCCGCTGCCGCAGGTTTTCGTCCAGTTCCCGGGTGCGCACGATGCCGGGCAGCGCCAGCAGCGCCGACAGGTCGATGCGTGCCCGGCCGCCGAGGTCGCCGATCGAGGCCAGCCGCTCGCACAGCAGCCGCAGCGTGGCGACGTTGACGTCCACGGCCGCGGCCGCGTCGTCGTCGCGGCTCGACAGCGTGAACGTGACGCTGCCGCGCGAGAGACGCTCGCGCAACCGCGCCTCGAGCCGCGTGTCGAGCGACGCCAGATGCTCCGGCAGCTTCAGGGTCAGCTTGAAGTAGCGGCTGTTGACGCTGCGGATTTCGACGCGGTAGCTGACGCCGTCGTGGTGGCCTTCCGCCGCGCCGAAGCCGGTCATGCTCAGGACCATGCCGACCTCCCTTGCATCACGCGGCCGCCGCGGATCGCGGCCTTCGCATCACGGATTTTCCGGCCCGCCCGCGGGCGGCTCCGTTGGCGGGGGGGACGCTGTGCCGTCGGCCGGTGGCGGAGTCGTCTCTCCGGATGGCGCTGGCGCGGGATTCGCCGGCGGGATCACGCCGGTCGGCGGCGGGAGTGACGCACCCTCGCCCTGCGGCCGAGGTGGCGTGCCGGCCGGCATGGCCGGAGCTTCGGCCGGCGGCGCGATCGGCATGGGCGACGTCGGCGCGGGTGGCGCGGAGATGCCCATCAACTCCGACGACGGCGTCGGCTGGAACGCGAAATTGGCCACCACGGCCAGCAGGATCAGCGTGGCGGTGAATGCGACCGTCACCCAGGTCAGGAAATCGCCGGTCTTGGTGCCGAAGGCCGAGTGGCCGCCGACGCCGCCGAACGCTCCGGACAACCCGGCGCCGCGGTTCTTCTGAAGCAGAATGATTCCGACCATCAGCACGCCCACCGCGCAGAACAGGAACGCGAGCAGGGACTGCCAGATTGACCCGAGCATGAGCATGTTCATCGACACCGACACTCCTAGATGCCGTCGTCACGCGCCGACACAATCCACCGGCCAGGCGCGCTGACCTCGACCAGATAGCGGGTGGTTCCGCCGAAGGTCGCGAGCGGCCCGACGGACCCTATCCCTTGGCCTGAATGCAACCGGTGATGATACCGAGAAAGTCGTCGGCGACCAGACTGGCCCCGCCGACCAGCGCCCCGTCCACATCCGGAATTGCCATTAACTCTTTGGCATTACTCGCTTTAACGCTGCCACCATACTGAATGCGGACGGCTTCGGCCGCCTGCGTCCCGAAGCGAGAGCCGACCTGATGCCGCACGTGGCGGTGGGCGTCGGCGGCCTGCTGCGGCGTCGCGTTGCGGCCGGTGCCGATGGCCCAGACCGGCTCGTACGCGATCACCATCGACGAGACCTGCTGAGCGCTCAGCCCCGTCAAGCCGCCGTCAAGCTGCTTCGTCAGCACGGCCTCGGTCTGCCCGGCATCACGTTCGGCCAGCGTCTCGCCAATGCACAGGATCGGGACCATTCCGGCGGCGAAAGCTGCCCGGACCTTGCGATTGATCAGCGCGTCGTCCTCACCGTGCACCCCGCCGCCGCTGCGAGCGGGGCCGATCGTGTGGCGACGCTCGCTGTGCCCGAGGATGACGTAGGTGCATCCGGCGTCGCGGAGCATGCCGGGCGAGACTTCGCCGGTGAACGCGCCCTTCTCCTCCGGCCAGAGGTTCTGGGCGCCGAGTCGAATCGGACTGCCCGCGACGGCCTCGGCGATCGGGAACAGGTAGGGAAACGGCGGACAGACCGCCACTTCGACCTTCTGATCGGCGCGGAGCCCGGCCTTCAGCGCGGCGACCAGCGCCTGACCGGCGGCGCGGTTGAGGTTCATCTTCCAGTTTCCGGCGATCAGTGGTTGGCGCATCTGGCGTCTCTGCACGGTCCCTGCGCAGTGTGCCTGTTCAGAACGATGCTATCTGAACGCGCCGCCGATGCGAACGCAACCGCCGTCGCGGACCGGCCTCAAACGCCGAGGATGGAGACGAAGCCGTTGATGTCCGCCCCGTTCACCGATTGATCGCCGTTGACATCCCCGCGCGAGATGGTGCACGACGGGAAGGCGGCCGTGTAGCCGTCCGGATCGAGCAGCGCCTGGACGAAGGCGGAGACATCGATCGCGTCGATCACCGCATCGCAGTTCATGTCGCCCGGCAGGATCGGCGTTTCGCAGGTGAAGGAGGTCAGCCGCACATCGTCGACCGCGCCCTCGGTGACCGAGTTGTTCGGGTTGTCCGCGACCGAGAAGCGAATCCGCATCTGCGCGGTCGGAATCACGTAGTCGGCGACACGGAATTCGCGCGTCAGCCAGCGCGGGTCGTTCGTGACCGTTTCCAGCGTGACCCAGGTCGCCCCGTCGTTGTTCGACAGCTCGATCACCATCGTGTCGGTGCTGTTGCTGTACAACCAACGCGCAAAGCTGATGCGCGGTTCGAACAGCGCCGACGCATCCAGCAGCGGCGAGGTCAGAATGGTCGGACCTCCGTCCACGTCGGCCGCGCCGGCCGATCCTCCCGCCAACCCCTGCCCGGTGACATAGCACAGTGTGCCGACGCCGGCCGGGTTGTCGTCTTCCGGCTGCGCGGGCGACCCGCTGTTGGTCGTGCCGATCGGATCGACGCGGACCCAAGCGCCGCTGGTCAGGGCGATGTTGGTGACGGTCCAACCCCGGTCGGTTTCGAAGTTGTCCTCGAAGGCGACGGTCTCAATGCCGACCGGCGCGGCGTACAGCGCCAAGGGTGCGCCCTCGGGGCTCTTGACCTGCCCGCCGAAGTCGCCGCTGGCCACGATGTAAAACTCCGTCGGATCGCCGCAGTTGCGCGGGGGGAGCGTGGCGCGGAAGTAGTTCGATCCCTCGTGTGCCAGCGGAAGCGACGAGAACGCGCCACCCGCGACCGTGCGATAGCGCAACGACGCCCCGCCGAGATCGACCTGCTGCGCGCCGGGCGTCACGCGGACGAGGATGTCGACCGTTTCTCCGGGCGGAATCGAGCGCGGAGTTCCGTTCGGCAGCTCGATCCGCACCGGCGCGCTGGCGTAGTCGGCCTGGTACAGCAGCGCCGGCAGCGTTTCCACGCAACTGGGCATGATCTGGGTGGCCGGCAGGACGAAGCCGTACGTTCCGGTGTCGCGCAGTTCGTACGAGAACGACAGTATGCCCTGGTCGCCGTAGGCCCAGTCCACCGACACGCCGGAGGCGGGGTAGATGTTGGTGTAGATCGGCCCGGGACTGAAGCTCGTGCCATAGGGCGCGAGGATCAGGTCGGCCATGCGCGCCCCCATGAGGGCGAACGTGGCGTTGTCCGGCGAGAGCGCCGCCTGGTAACCCCAGGGCCACAGGATGAGCTGCGAGTACGAGTGAATGTCGTTGTGCGTGACGATGTTCGGACGCGCCATCATGAAGTCCCGGAACGCCTGCGTCTCCGGCTCCGAGAACGGGGCCGGGCCGCGGTACGTCAGGCTTGATGGCGTCGCGCTGGCGCCCTCGCCGCCCCAGCCGAATCCCCAGTTGCGATTGAGATCCACCCCGTCGGCCGACGTGATCGTGCCGTTCAGATCGTTGTCGCGCAGGTTCTTTCGCCACAGGCGATCGTTGGTCCAGGTGTAGATGTACGCATCCACGTTGAAGACCGGCACGATGAACCACTCGCAGCGATCGACCAGCTCGCGGATGTAGCCGTCGACGTCGTACTGCCGCACGAGCTGGTCCGCGACGTAGAGCGTCACCGGGACCGTAATCCACTCGCGCGAGTGCTGCACGCCGTGATACAGAATTCCCGGCTTCGGGCCGGCGCCCGGACCGGTGATCCGCAGCCCGCGGATCGTTCGACCTTGCACCGTCGCGCCGATCACGATGGGCTGGGCGAGATCGGGGCGCAGGGCGACCAGACCATCCATGTAGGTGTTGACCTCGTCGTTGGTCATGTAGGCATCGAACGCCCCGCGCGGGGCGATCATCCGCTGGGCCGCCTCGCGATCGAGTTGCTGCTGGACGTTGTCGATCATGGTCTGGAATCGCAGACCCGAAACCAGCAACCGCTCGTACTGGGTCGCACTGACCCGCACGTCCACCGGACCGATGTCGATGTGGTGGCTCCAGACGTCGTCGGTCAGCGTCAGCAGCAGCTTCAACTGGTCGGCGCTGGCGACCTCCACGCGGACGACGCGGTGGCCGTCGTATCGCACCGACTGCGCGAAGGCGGCAGTCGTCGACACGGCCAGCAGGGCGGACAGACAAATGGCGCGGATTCTCGCTCGGGCACTCATGACAGACGTCCTTACGTTCCCCGGATCGATCACGGGAGATGGGTGGCGGCTTGAGGCTCGCACGCCTGCATCATACCGACGCGGCGAGGGCGGACGCAAACACCGACCGGCCAGGCGCGGCTCGCTACCTGGCGGTCCGGCGTCGGCGGGCGCTGCGTCAGAGATTCTCGGCCAGAAATGCGAACAGGATCGGTCGGTACGCCTGCACGAACGAGCCCTCCCAGAAGCCGCCGGCGAGATGGTTCATGCCGGGGATCTCGCGGTAGTCGTGCGGCTGTCCCACCATCTGCAACGCCGCAGCCAGCCGACGGGCCTGGTCGACCGGCACCACGTCGTCGGCATCGCCGTGAATGGTCAGGACAGCCGGTCCGTCGGAGCGTACATAGGTGATCGGACTAGCGGTGACTCGCAGGGCGCCCGCCTCCGCCAGCGGGCGACCGAGAAACGCCTCGACGCGCTCGATCTGCCAGGCCTGCACCAGCGCCGCATCGACCGTGAAATCGGTCGGGCCCTCGATGTTCACCACCGCGCGTACGCCGGCGTTGCCCTCGGATTCCTGTTCGGCGTCGAACACACGCGTGTCGCCGGCCATGCCGGCCAGCATCGCCAGGTGTGCGCCGGCCGACACGCCCAGCACGCCGACGCGCTGCGGGTCGCCGTCGTACTCGCTCGCCCGCATCCGCAGGAACGCGATGGCTTTCAGCACGTCCGCAACCGGCGCCGGAAACGTGCCGCCGTCCTGGATCAGGCGGTAGTCGATGCTGGCCGCGACATAGCCCTGCGCCGCCACGTCATAGGCAAACTGACGCATGCCATCGCGCGAGCCGGTTCGCCACGATCCGCCGTGAATCAGCACGACCATCGGCAGCGGGCCGGGCACGCCGATCGGCCGGTAGAGATCGAGTTGGAGATCGCGCAGCGCTGTTCGGGAGTAGATGATGCCGCGCTGGATGCCGACACCGCGCGGCGCGTTGATGAAGGCCGGCAGCACGAGGGAGACGCTGTCGCAACCGGCCCCGGACGCCACCAGGGCGATGGAGATCGCGGCCAGTCTGATCACGCGTCGAATCGGCAATGTTGAAGGCATGGCATCATTGTAACACGCCATGAGGGCAGAAGGCGGCCGCGTGCGGTAGGATGCCGCCCATGCGGTCGCTCGATCAACGTCATCAAAGAATGCGCGGTTGGAGCAGCACGCGCTGGCTGCGGGCGATCCTGCTGCTCGTGCTGTTCGTGGCCGGCATGACCGCGACCACCGGATGCCCCCGCGGCAGCGAGCGCGTCAACGAGCATCAGCGCACCCTCGAGCGCGAGCGAGATTGAGGCGCTCCGGGATCGCGCCGCCTACAGCGCCGCGAGCAGCTCGCTCATTTCGTCCGCCGCGTGCTGGTCGCCGCCGGACTTCGCCCGCTCGATGCCCAGTGTCAGTGTCGCACGGGCCGCGGCGTGGTCGCCCGCCGCCAGCTGCGTCTTGGCCTTCTGGAAATAGGCGGCGGCATAGTGCTCGTTGAGCGCGATGACCCGATCAAACTGGGCCAGGCTCTCATCCGTGCGCCCGAGCTTCGACAGTTCCATCGCCAGCGCGAAGTTCAGGAACAGGTCGGCCGGCTCGTTCGCAAGCAACTTCTGGAGTTGTTCGATCCGCGACATCGTGGCTCCACCCATCGAGGGCGGCAGTGTCGCGAACGCGGCGGGCGGGTGCAACCGGGCGGGTTGGCCGTCGGTAAAAACGCAAACACGCGACCGTCCGCCTCAGGTCGGCCGCGTGCCGCGTTCAAGTGCTCCCGAGTGGTTTGGCTCCGTCTCCCGCAACGTGCCTCTCCACCACCCCCGTAGACCCAAAACGTGCGCGGACCTTACAGTCGGACCCGCCACCTTCCGTAGATTGTTCATAAAATGTTGACTGGTAGCTGTTTATGGATGTCTATCGGGCCAGCGATTGGGCCGCCGTCTGCTCGGCGCGGCGGTGGCGCTCGGCCTGTTGCAGGATGGCTGACCAGTCCCTCGTGACGGCCGACAGATCGTCCGGGCCAAGCTGCCCCGCGCCCGCGCTGGCGCGCGGCGCGCGACCGGCGCTCAGATCGGCCGCCACCTGTCGATACGCCTGGCGGAAGGGCACGCCGGTCTCGACCAGCCGCAGCGCCTCCTGCGTGGCATACAGTTCCGGCCGCATCGCGGCTGTCAGGCGATCCGCGTGCACGACGAACGACTCGACCACGCGCCCGGCAACCGCCAGCAGCGTGCGGACCTCGTCGGCCGCGCGCAGCGTGGGTTCCTTCGTCAGTTGCAGATCGCGGTGGTAGCTCGACGGCAGCTTGCCGGCTACCCAGTCGAGCTCGAGCGTGCGGACTCGCAGCCGCGCGGCGTGGGCCCGTATCAACTCCAGCACATCCGGGTTGCGCTTCTGCGGCATAATCGACGAGCCAGTCGTCAACGACTCCGGCAGGCTGAAGAACCCGAACTCGGCGGTCGAGAACAATAGAAGGTCCCACGCCAGTCGTTCCAACACCGCGCCGATGTCCGCGGCCACCCGCGCGAAGTAGCGTTCCATGCGCCCGCGGCTGTTCTGCACGTCGATCGGGCTGCGCTGCACGCGCGAAAAACCCAGCAACTCCGCGGTGAATGCGCGATCCAGTCGCAGCGGCACGCCGAATCCGGCCCCGGTCCCCAGCGGACAGGCGTCCAGCCGGTCGAGCAGATCGAGCGTCGCCCGGCCCTGCTCGAGCAGGGCCTCGGCGTGGGCATGCAGCCACTGTCCCACGCTCGAGGGCATGGCGGGCCGCAGGTGCGTGTACCCCGGCATGGGTTGCGCGCCATCGCGCTCGATCCGCGCCAGCAGCGCGTGCAGCAAGTCGCCGAGCCGCTCAAGCCACTGCAGCGCGTCGCCGCGCATGACCAGTCGCATGGCCGTCGCGACCTGGTCGTTGCGCGATCGGCCGGTGTGAATCTTCTCGCCGACCGGGCCGCAGTCTGCGACGAGGCGGGCCTCGATCGCGGTGTGGCAGTCCTCCAGCTCGGGTGGAATCGCGAACCGCCCCTGCCAGTGCTCGGCCGAGATAGCCCGCAGCCCGTCGAGCAGCGACGCGAGCTCGGCGTCGCTCAGCAGCCCTGCGCGGTGCAGCGTTCTCGCGTGCGCCGCCGACCCGATGCAGTCGGCCTGCACGAGCCGCAGGTCCCAGACCGGGTCATCGCCCACGCTGAATCGATGCACGAGCTCGTCCAGCGGAGCCCCCTTGTCCCAGAGTCGTCGCGGCGTCTCAGCCATGTCAGCGCTTCCCGGCGGCGTGGCATCGCCGTCGCCGCCCATGCTCCCGCCGCGCCGCGCCGCCTGCAAGGCGTTGCTCGCCGGGACGCGCGCCGTCTGTCGACACCGTCATGGCAGGAGATAGAATCGCGCGCGTACGGATCGACGGCAGGAGGGCCCTGGGCATGCGGATCTGCTATTACTACTCGTCCGAGGCTGAACGCGACGCCGACTCGCGACGCCGCATCCCGCGCAGCGGGCGGGTGGGCGCGGTCGTCGGGGAAACCGTGCACGCGCTGGATGTTCCGCCCGACCTGCTTCGCGACGGCTTCGAATGGGCTGATGGCGCGTTCGAGAAGCTCGCGGCCCTCAAGCCCGGCCCGGCGGTCGGATCGCTGGAATCGCTCTGGCTCGGCGCGCCCGTCATCCGGCCGGCGCAGTTCCTCGACTACTACGCGTTCGAACAGCACGTCAAGACCGCCCGCAAGCTACGCGGCTTCGATACCGTGCCGCCGGAATGGTACGAAATCCCCGCTTACTACAACTCCAACGCCACGACCCTCTACGGGCACAAGCAGACGGTGCACTTCCCGGCCGGCGAAGACCGCATGGATTACGAGTGCGAGTTCGGCTGCATCATCGGCCGCACCATCCGCAACGCCACGCTCGAGTCGGCCCGTGCCGCCATCGCGGGCTTCACGATCGTCAACGACCTGTCGGCCCGCGGCCGGCAGCGCCAGGCCATGGCGATCGGCATGGGACCGGCGCCGGGCAAGGATTTCGGCTCGTCAATGGGCCCGGTGCTGGTGACGAAGGACGAACTGCCTGACCTGGCAAACCTCGGAATGCGGGCGTTCGTCAACGGCGAGCAGTGGACCAACGGCCGCTACGGCACGGTTCACTTCTCGTTCGAGCAGATGATCGTCTACGCCACGAAGTCGCGGGCGCTCTTCCCCGGTGATGTGCTCGGCAGCGGCACGGTCGGCGGCGGCTGCGGGTTGGAGCTGGGCAAGTTTCTCAAGCCCGGCGACGTCGTCCGGCTGGAGATCGACGGCATCGGCGCGCTGGAGAATCGCGTCGAGCGCGACGCCGGCTGAGCCGTCACGTTATGCTTCGTAAGGAAAGAGGGGCTCGTCGGCCGACGAGCCCCTCTGGTTTTGTGACGGTCGTGAGTGGCGCCGTCCGTCAATCGTCCTCGCCGGGCGCGCTCAACAGCGGCGGCCGGCGGCGGCGGCGGCGCTTCTTCGGCGCGCCGGGCACGCGGATCTCCGGCATGCGCGGCTGGGCGCGGGCGGCCAGGTCCAGCGCCTCGACGGCCGTCTCGGCCACGATGTCGGCCTTGACCTCTTTCCAGAGCCCGTCGGCGCGGTTGAATACGCCGCCGCTGACCATGATGTTCATGCTGGGACAGGCGTTGATGCCGCGCACATGATCGATGAGCTGGCGGACGTCCGGCGCATCCTGCGGCTTGCTGCCGAAGATGAGCAGGATGTCCGGCCGAAGCTCGCCCACGAGGTTGGTGATTTCGTCGTGCGGAACGCCCGCGCCGAGGAAGTAGACTTCCCAGCCGTCCGTCTCGAACAGGTCGGCGCACATCTCGGCGCCCAGCTCCTCCTGGCGACCGGCGGCACAGACGATGAAGATGCGGCGGTCCGACGCGGCAGGCTTGGACGGCGTCAGGTGCTGCTGCAGGTGCTCCGCCACGCAGCGGTTGATGCAGGTCGCCATGTTCTGCGTCGCGGTTGAGATGCGATCATCCCGGTAGAGGCGGTCGACATGCTCCATCGCCGGCCAGATGAGCCGCGAGTAGAGATCGCGGGCGGGCATGCCTTCGCGCACGGCCTCGCGCACAAGTTGGCGGCACGTTTCGCGCCGCCCTTGGATGAGCGGCTCCATGTAGAGTTGCAGCAGACGGTCGGTGGTGGTGTTCGGCATGACGATCAGCTCCGCACGGGCGACCCGGTTTCGCCGGGCGTTCGGCGGCGAGCCGCGCGCTCCGCGCGTCGCTGCCGGGCCGGGTCGCTGGTGATGGTCCGACCGCGTCCTCCGGACACGGCACCGTTCGAAACCCAGACGATCGGCGTCCGACTCGGCGAAAAGCGGCGGGTCGTGCCCCGTCGCATCGCCGCTGTCAAACTGGGTTGTCTGGTAAACATAGGCAGAATACACAATCGACATGGTGTTTCGCGGAGCTTGAGGCGTTGTCGGTTTTCCGCGCGTCCCGCGCAGATTCTGCGCGTGCGATAGGTGTGGTCCGGGAATCGACGCGGCCTGAGATGCGAGGAGGTCGTTAGGACTCGCTTGCCAGGCAGTCAGGGCGTGCCGGGAGCGGTGGCGGGCTTCGCGCCGGGCGTGCGTCGCACGGCGATCTGCGTGGTCGCCGACGGCTCGTCGTCGCCGACCCGGATGGCCACGACGCGCCACAGGTTGCCCTCGCGCACCATGCCGAAGTCAATTCTCGCGTCGACCGGCGGGCACACGCCGCGCGCGATGGCCAACCGCTTCAGTTCCTCGTTATACGCCGATGTTCCCGGCCGCAACGGTTCTCCGCGCACGTCGCGCTGATCGGCCAGCGAGCGTTCGATCTCGCTGACGATCTGTCGATCGCGCGGGTTGCACGCGCGCACGCTGACGCGCGCCGCAGACGGCTCGGGAATCTCCTGCGTGATCGAATCGGGATCGATCCCCTCGATGTAGTACGCGACGATCGACGGCCACTGGTCGGCCACGATCTCGATCGCCCGTTCGACGCTGACGTTCTTCGGCATGAAATGATACGGGTCGTTGAGCGCGAGTTCGTGAATCGTCTGCCCAGCCGCAAGTTGGCGAATCTGCGACCGCAGCGACTCGAACTCGGCCGCGCGGGCCGGATCGCCGAGCCCCTCGCCCCGGACCTCGTGAACGCGCTTGAGCAGCCCGAGCAGCGCCGTGACCACGTCCGTCGGTTCGGCCTGTTCGTCGAGCAGCGCCGTTCCGACGGTGACCGGCTTGGCCTGGTAGGTCCACTGTTCGTTGGGTCGCCGCCGAGTGTCCTTGCATCCGGCCGACAAGAGCAAGACGAGCGAGAGAAGTGCCAGGGAGCGTTTCATCGGGGCGGAGTATAGGCCGCGGCCGTCCGGCCTCACAAGCGAGACTGTGGACACGGGCGGGGATCAGCCCTTCGCGCCGACCGGTTGCGGGCTGGCCGCCGGCGGCTGCGTGTCCAGCGCATTGGGATTGGCGGCCAGCCAGGCGGCCCACTCGTCGGCGTCACAGCCGCGACGCTCGCCGGTCAGCGCGGCCAGCGAGTGCTCGGCGGCCGATTGCACGGCGAAGTCGCGATCCTGCATGGCGGCGACCAGAGCGCGCAGCGAGCGACCGTCGCGGAAACTGCCGAGACCCTCGAGCGCGGCGATGCGGACGTTTCGGTCCTCGTCGAGCACCGCGCGATGCAACAGCGCGGTCAACGCCGCTTCGTGCATGTCCGGCGCGACGTCGCCGCGACGCGCCAGATCCCGCAGGAGCAGCGCCGCCTCCCAGCGGACGATGCCGGGCGCGGGCCGCACGTCGTCGGGCGTCGGCGCCGGCTGCAACAGCTTGACCGTGAGCGGTACGGTGGCCGCCCCGGCCGAACGGCGCAGGGCCCGCAGCGCGGCCACGCGGACGGTGGCGTCGACATCGGTGCGCGCGATCGAATCGAAGGCGGCCGCGGCCCATTCGCTCCTGCCCTCGCGCGACGCGGCGATGGCATCCACCGCCCGGCGGCGATCGTCGGGCAGCGGAGACTCGAGCGCCACATCCAGCCAGTCGCTCGGTGAACGTTTCGCATCTTCCCAATTTCGCCGCGCGCTATCACAGCCGGTGCAAAAGGCGGCGATTCCAAGGAGGACGAGCAACCCGCCCTTACGGCAGCGTGTGCGTCTCGGCGCCGCTGAGCTCTTCGAGCGAAATGGAAGTGACGCTGACCACGGGATGCCCGAGGAATCGCTGGCCGATTTCGCGAAAGCGCTGCGGATTGTCGCTGACATAGCAGGTTAGGTTGCCCGGCGACCGCCTCGCCGTCAACGCGTCGCGTCGGGCCAGTTCGGCGGCGACCGACTCAGCCGTCTGCTGCGCCGAATCGACCAGCGACACGCCATCGCCCATGGCGTGGGCGATCGCCGTTCGCAGCAGCGGGTAGTGGGTGCAGCCCAGCACCAGCACGCCGGGCGAGAGCTGGCGCAGCGGCGACAGGTACTCCTCGGCCAGCGCCGCCACGATCGGATCGTCGCTGGCCCGGCCCTCTTCGACCGCCGGCACAAACAGCGGGCAGGCGCGCTGGTGGACCTGCGTGCCGGGCTGCAGCGCCTGGATCGCGCGGCGATAGGCGTCGGAGTTGATCGTGGCCTCGGTCGCGATGACCGCGATCGGTCGGCCGTCGGCGATGCGAACCGCTTCGCGCGCCCCCGGCCGGACGACGCCGAGGACCGGCACGTCGAGCCGCTTCTCGAGGTCGGGCAGGGCGGTGGCGCTGGCGGTGTTGCAGGCGACGACGATCAGCTTCGGGTCGAACCGCAGCAGGAATTCGCTGATCTGCCGCGCGAAGAGCGTGACCACTTGCGAGCTCTTGCTGCCGTAGGGCACGCGGGCCGTGTCGCCGAAGTAGATCACGTGCTCGGCCGGCAGACGCTGGCGCAGCTCGCGCACCACGGTCAGACCGCCCAGGCCGGAATCGAAGACACCGATGCAGCGATCGTCGAACGACACGGACCATCCCCGGACGCCGTTTCCCGGAAAGCCGGTATCCCAAGCGCGCGGCGCGGAAAAGTCAAAGAACGGCGGCGTCGGACGCCCGGCCGCCGATCGTCCTGGCGTCTTATCGGCGAGCGGACGCGCCGCGATTGAGCCGCGGCCGTCGGCGCGTTACGCTGCCGCCAAGGATGGAGTACTCTGCCATGGATGGTACCCTCACGCTCGTGACTGACGCGCCTGACCCCGAGTTCGTCGATCCGGCCGCGCCGCGGCTTGCCGGCGAAGGCGACGCCGGTCCCGCGTCGGTGACGCCCCCTCAGATCATCGAGGCCCTGCTGCTGGCGACCGATACGCCGCTGCCGGCCGCGCGCATCGCCCACATCCTCGGCGTCGGCGACGCCCGCGACGTGCGGCGGCACATCGCAGCGCTCAATGAGCGCTACGAGGCGGCCGGCGCGAGTTTCCGCGTCGAGGAGATCGCCGGCGGTTACCAGATTCTGACCATGCCGGTGTACAACAACTGGCTGGCCAAGCTGCTCCGCGTTCGCCAGGAGAGTCGCCTGTCGCCCGCCGCGATGGAGACGCTCGCGGTGGTGGCCTACAAGCAGCCCGTGGCGCGGGCCGACATCGAGTCCGTCCGCGGCGTGGCCTGTGGCGACGTGCTCAATCGTCTGCGCGAGATGAACCTCGTCAAGATCGTCGGTCGGGCCGAGGACGTCGGCCGCCCGCTGCTGTACGGCACGACCAAACGCTTTCTCGAGGTGTTCGGTCTGGCCAGCCTCGATGATCTGCCGAAGGTCGAAGCGCTCCGCGATGGCATGAAGGGCGCCGGCAACACCGCCCCCCACATCGTGCCGGCCGAGTCCGCAGCCTCCCCGGAGACGCCGCCGGCGGAGGCGGATTCCGACGAAAGCGCCGCGCCGGATTCCAATCCCGGCTGATTCCCGAGTGTCCGGGTCAATGCCCGCACGCCCAGTGCTCCGCGTTTCATTACGCAGGAGGTTGCGGCTTGCTCGGCGGGCTTCGCTCGACGCCGGCCAGCAGGTTATCGGCCAGCGGGGAGATGAACTGCGCCTCTTCGCCGAATAGATCGCGGCGGATGAGCAGCCCCAGCGGCGTGGTGTAGTAGGCGTGGGCGGCCGCGGCGTAGTCGCTCAGCGCACGGTCCCACGTCTTTCCCTGCGCCTCCGCGGCTCGAATGGCGAAGTAGACGCCGTCGATGTTGCCGCGGTGTCGCATGACGATGTCGGCGATCAGAATCTGCTCGGCCGATCGTCGCACACGCTCGCCGTCGGCGGCGTGGGAATGGAAGACCAGCCGGTGCATGCGCTCGAGTTCCCGGACGATCCGCCGAAGATGCTCGTGGGTCCGCACGTCGTCATGCAGTTTTTTCAGCTCGTCGGGATTGATCCGCGCCATGTCCGCATCCTGCCCGCGGTTCATTATGGTGCTGCGCCCACGCGCCCGCCACTTTCCCGCGGAACGCCAACGGCTGCTCCACCGTCGTCCGCGCGGCCAGCCTCCGGAAGTCTCAGCGGCACGATCGAGGATTACCTCAGCGGAGGTCGTACCATCACGCCGGATGCCGTCTCGCTTGGCAACGAATTCCGCATCGTCGACCGGCCGATTGATGTGCCTCTGCCCGCCGGACTCGGCGGCGCGGCACTGGGCCGTGGCGATGTCTTGGCCTTTGAGCTGGCGACCGGCGCGGCCGGAGGCGGAATCTGGGATCTCCTCGGCGTCGAGTTCTACGAGTCCCTGCCGGCCGACGTGCCGACCATGCTCGGTGCAGCGATCTCGCCCTAGCGAGCTTCGATGGGAGGGCTTCTTCTCCTCGGCGGTGCCGCGTGCCGGCGCCGCTCGCGATGACCGGCGCCAGTCCACCTCCTCTCGGTGCGCACGCAGCGGCTGTCATAGTGCGGCTGCGTGACGGACAGATACACATCCGCTAGACTTCACGTCAGTCGCGCGGTCAGGCCACGCCGCCGCCCGCTGCGATGAGAGGGATGGCATTCCGATGGCTGACGCCACCAAAGACCCGTTCCAGGCGATCGTCTCACTGAACACCCAGGCCGGCCCGGTTCGCATCTGGCGGCTGGATCAACTCCGTTCGCTGGGGCCGATCGACCGGCTGCCGTTCTCGATCAAGGTGCTGCTCGAGAACGCCCTGCGCAACCTCGACGACTTCGTCGTCACGCAGGACCACGTTCGGCTGATCGCAAACTGGAAGCCCAAGGACCCCAACCCCCCCGAGATTCCGTTCCTGCCCGCCCGCGTGGTGCTTCAGGACTTCACCGGCGTGCCCTGCATCGTCGACCTGGCCGCCATGCGCTCGGCCGTCGCGAAGCTCGGCGGCGACCCGGCCCGCATCAACCCGCTCGTGCCGGTCGACCTGGTGATCGATCACTCGGTGCAGGTCGACGAATTCGGTCGCCCGGACGCGCTCGAGCTGAACGCGCGCATCGAGTTCAACCGCAACCGCGAGCGTTACGAGTTCCTGCGGTGGGGCGCGCAGGCGTTCGCCAACCTGCGCATCGTCCCGCCCGCCACCGGCATCGTGCACCAGGTCAATCTCGAGTATCTCGCCAAGGTCGTGATCCGCCGCGAGGTGGCGGGCGCGACGGTCGCCCTTCCCGACACGCTGGTCGGCACCGACAGCCACACCACCATGATCAACGGCCTCGGCGTGCTGGGCTGGGGCGTCGGCGGCATCGAGGCCGAGGCCAACATGCTCGGCCAGCCGATCTACATGCAGATGCCCGAGGTGGTGGGCTTCAAGCTCACCGGCCGGCTGCGCGAAGGCGCCACCGCCACCGACCTCGTGCTGACCACCACGCAGATGCTTCGCAAGAAGGGCGTGGTCGGCAAGTTCGTCGAGTTCTACGGCAGCGGCCTGTCGAGCATGAGCCTGCCCGACCGCGCCACCATCAGCAACATGGCGCCCGAGTACGGCGCGACCATGGGCTTCTTCCCGGTCGACGCCGAGACGCTCGACTATCTGCGCCGCACCGGCCGGACCGCCGACGAGATCGACCTGGTCGAACGCTACTGCAAGGAGCAGGGGCTCTTTCGCGCCGATGCCACGCCCGATCCGATCTTCAGCGACATGCTCGAACTCGACCTGGCCGCCGTCGAGCCCTCGCTGGCCGGACCCAAGCGCCCGCAGGACCGCGTGCCGCTGACGCAGGTGAAGTCGTCGTTCCGTGCCGCCTTGCGGGCCCCGGCCGATCAGCGCGGCTTCGCGCTACCCGAGGACGCGACCACGCGAACGGCCACGGTCCGCGACAACGGTCGATCGAGCACGATCGGCCAGGGCGCCGTCGTCATCGCCGCCATCACGAGCTGCACCAACACCAGCAACCCATCGGTCATGCTGGCCGCGGGCTTGCTCGCGAAGAAGGCGGTCGAGCGCGGACTCAAGGTCAAGCCGCACGTCAAGACCAGCCTGGCGCCCGGCTCGCGCGTCGTCACCGAGTATCTCAGCGCCTCGGGTCTGGCGCCGTACCTCGAGAAGCTGGGCTTCTACACCGTCGGCTACGGCTGCACGACCTGCATCGGCAACAGCGGGCCGCTGCCCGATCCGGTCGCCCGGGCCGTGACCGAGTCCGACTTGGTCGTCTCGGCCGTGCTCTCGGGCAATCGCAATTTCGAGGGCCGCGTCCATCCGCTGGTGAAGGCCAACTACCTGGCGTCGCCGCCGCTGTGCGTGGCGTACGCCATCGCCGGCACGGTCGATCTCGACCTCGCCACCGAGCCTTTGGGGATCGGCACCGACGGCAAGCCGGTCTTCCTGCGCGACATCTGGCCCACCTCGCGCGAGATCGAGGAGCACATCGCCAGGTTCGTGACGCCGGAGATGTTCCGCCGCCGCTACGCCGACGTGCTGGCCGGAAGCCCCGAGTGGCAATCGATCAAGGTCCCGGCGGGAAACGTCTATCGCTGGGACGAGAACAGCACCTACGTCCAGGAGCCGCCGTTCTTCCAGAACCTGCCGGCCCAGCCCGGCTCGATCGGCGAGATACGCGGCGCCCGCTGCCTGGTGATGGTGGGCGACTCGGTCACGACCGACCATATCTCGCCGGCCGGCGACATCTCCGAGAACTCGCCCGCCGGTCAGTACCTCAAGTCGCGCGGCGTGACCAAGGCCGACTTCAACAGCTACGGCGCCCGCCGCGGCAACGACCGCATCATGACGCGCGGCACCTTCGCCAACATCCGGCTGCGCAACCTGCTCGCCCCCGGCACCGAGGGCGGCGTCACCCTTCATCTGCCCAGCGGTCAGAAGATGCCGATCTTCGACGCCGCCGAGCGCTACCGCGAGACGCGCACGCCGCTGCTCGTGATCGCCGGCGCGGAGTACGGCACCGGCTCGTCGCGCGACTGGGCCGCCAAGGGTGTCATGCTGCTCGGCGTCCGGGCAGTGATCGCCGTCAGCTACGAGCGCATCCACCGCAGCAACCTCGTGGGCATGGGCGTGCTGCCGCTCCAGTTTCAGGCCGGGCAGACGCGCGAATCGCTCGGCCTCACCGGCCACGAGACGTTCGACATCATCGGTTTGTCGGATCAGCTCAAGCCGGGGCAGTCACTCACGGTGGCGGCGACGGACCCGGGCGGCGGCCGTCGCGAGTTCGCCGTCGTCGTTCGAATCGACACGCCGATCGAGGTCGAGTACTACCGCCACGGCGGCATTCTCCAGATGGTGCTGCGGAACCTGGCGCGGAAGTGATGGCCCGGCCGGCTCACGGGCGTTCGCCCGGCGGGCCGATAATCTCCGCATGGCCGCGGAAGATGCGCCCCTGCTCCAGTCGGCGGTGATCCCGTTCCGCCCGGCGAGCTCGGCGGGGCTTGAGATTCTGCTGATTCGCCGGGTCGCGAAGGAGCGTTGGGGGATTCCCAAGGGATGGATTGAACCGGGGCAGTCCGCGTTCGACGCCGCACAGGCCGAGGCCATCGAGGAGGCCGGCGCGGCCGGCGAGATGTCACCCGCGTCGGTCGCGCAGTTCACCTACCGCAAGCGCGGCCGCGATCGGCTCGTGCATGTATTCCTGCTGCGAGTCATTCACCTGATCGACGACTTCGCGGAGCGCGACCAGCGCGTGCGGAGCTGGCTGCCGCTCGAGTCGGCCGCCGAGCACGTGCACCTGCCGGCCGTCGCGCAGCTCATCCGCGAGATGCCGCGCTATGTCCGCGTTGGGCCGGGCGGCCGTGTGGCGTTTGTCCGCGCCGCCGGGCCTTGACGGCCGTCAGGCCGCCGATCGGACGAAGACGATGCCCGCGTAGCCGACGGCGTCGGTCGGCTCTTCCGGGAAGCGGGCCGAGAGCACTTCGAAGCTGGTGGCATGGTCGAGCAGCACAGCGCGGTCGGCGCCGAGTTGCTTGCAGGCCGCGATCGTGGCGGCGATCGCGCCGGAGCCGCACGCGTTGCCGTGGGCCCGGGCCTCGGGCACGACGGCGGTCGCATCGAGTCGCAGGATCAGGTCGATCATGCGGCGATCGTTCTCCTGCTTGGCCCAGCGCAGTCCGGCCATGCCGACGCCGTACGGGGTGAATTCGTACGCCGGCCCGTAGTGCGTCAGATCGCTCGAACCCAGCACGAGAACGTCACCGCCGGCGGCGCGGACCGCGCGGCCGACCTCATCGCCGACGGCCGCGGCCGCTTCGTCGGGCGGCACCATGATCGGCACGATGCGCAGCGGGGTGAGGTAGTGCTGAAGAAACGGCAGGTGCACCTCGATGCTGTGCTCGTAGCGGTGAGCCGTGTCGTCGACCCGGATCAGGCTCGATTCGGCGGCGATGCGTTCGGCCAGCGGCTCGTCGATGTCGACGGTTCCGAGCGGCGTCTGCCAGCCGCCGCGCGCGTAGAGCGACGGCCGATCGACGTGCGGCACATGCACCGCGCCGAACAGAATCGCGGTCCGCGGCCCCTCGCGCGCGCACAGGGCCGCCACCCGGGCCGCGATCGCCCCACTGCAGATCCAGCCGGCGTGCGGACCGACGCCGCCCACGACCTCGCCCTCGATGGCCGGCTGGTCGCGCGTCGGCGGAAGACACGACTCAAGTTCCGATCGGCAACGGCGCGGATCGGATGGATAGAAGCGCCCGGCGACGACGGGTGAGCGAACCGGCATGTGACGACTCCGAGGGAGCTGCCGTTCGACGGATTCTAGCGGTGCGGCCGAGTGTTCGCGAACGCGCCGGATTCTTCGGCGAGGTCGGTCGGTGGCTGGGTTCGAACGACTATCGCTTCGAGGCCTCGGCCGCATGGTCGGCTCGCGTCCATCCTTCCGGACACTGCGCGCCCTCTCGCAGCGCGTCTTCGACGGCCTTGGCATCGACGGCGATCCGTGTGATCTCGAGTCGGTCCACCCGCACCACCTGACCTTGCTTGTAGTCGGTCATTTCGACCTCGTGCGGCACCTTTCGGGGGCAGTCGGGCGTTGCTCGGAAGTCTCGGTTCAGCACCGTGCGAGCGGGCTGCCCGAACTCATCGTAGACGCGAGACTCGAGACAGCGGCTCGGCTCGGCCGCGTCGACCACAAGCTCAAACACTCGCTTTCCGCTCGTCCCATCCACGGTGATGACGGTTCGGGACGGTCCGCCTTCGACCAGCGGTTCCGTCGACACCGCGCTCACGCGCAAGCCGTCCTCGGGGCGCCGTTGCCCGGCGGCGATGGCCGCGGCCACTACCGGTTGCTCGAAGTCGACGCCACCGATGGCGGAGAAGTCACAGAGACGGAACTGCATGGAGGAATGATGGGAGTAGAGTCGGCGAGCCCAGTCCAGTTCATGCATCCCTGGCGCGCCGACACGAGCAGCCGATCCGGCGGGAATGCAGGTGAACGTTCGCTTGAAGACCGGTTCGGCGCCGGCGTTCGGCTTTTCCTCGGTCAGATCAAAACGGAATCGGCCATCCGACGCGATGAACCAACGTTCACGCTGCGTTCGACGACCGCTCGAGGCCGATGTCCAGATCTCACCTTTCTCGATCAGTTTCAGCGTCACCACGTCGGGATCGTCCGGTGGCGGTGTACGATCCCCGAATCGCGCCCGGATGTTCGCGCGTACCGATTCGGCCAGGTCGATGGGGCGACCGTCAGCCGTGAGCACTTCGTTGTGCCGGCGACCCGCCTCGCTGATGTGACGAACGAGCTCCACAACGACCGCCTCGCCGAGTTTCGGATTCGCCAGTGACGCGACGGACTGACCGGCGGCCGGCCGGGTGGCTTTCGTCCGGGGCGGGTCGGCCGTTACGCCGCGCCCCGTGAACAGCAAGATCATGCCGATCGCCCGCAGCCGACAAGCTGAGGTTCTGGTCGCTACCGTCATGTTCGCTCTCCTTTGTCGTCTTCCTTCGGTTGCTCTCTCCCGGTCGCGAAGCGTTCGAAGGCGGCCGCAAGAGCATCTTGGACGACTCATTTTCGACCCTTCACGCGCGGCAGGTCTTATGCCGATCAGCACCATTCGCTTCCGATTGCCCGCTCTCCAGAGCATGAGGCCGGCCTCGTTACTCGAGGTCGGGTCGATTCAAGGGCGGGCACGGTGGGCCGGTTTCACACGCGTAGCCGGGGCCCTCGAGTATGGTGACACGAGTCGGATCTGGAATGCATCCCTGCGTGTAGTAGCTGCACGGGTCGGCGCACGACGTGAGGAGAATCGAGGCCAGGCACGCGACGCAGGGCCCGCAAGTGGGAGGAGTTGGCGCGGCGACGCACCCTGCACAGGGAAAGCCGCAAAGTGATGTGAGACCCAGACAGAAGAAGAGCTGACCGTTGTCGATCGCGGTCGGAACGCAGGGAGCAGTCCAGCCGATTGGTCCGACGAGTTCGTCGCACCACTCCGAGCCGCCGCCGGACTGTCGAACACACCCGACGCGGTACCAGGATCGGCCCGATGGAGTGCAGCCGGCTCCGGGGATGCAGCCGCAGGGAGTCGCAGCGCTCGCCACCCGGATGCAAGTCTCGCATCCGATCGTGATTTGTATCGGGATCTGGTGCGGGCCGCCCCCCAAGGACGGCCACACAAGAACACACAGGAGAACGATGGGGTTTCTCCACGGTGCGCGCATGCTCTGCGCCTTTCATTGCGAAGCAGGAGGGCAGCTGGTGGTCCGCTTCAATGGCGAGGTATAACAACGAGGTTACTCGGAAGTCAATTAAATTCTCCAATCGATCCGCATGGTTGAAGCGCGGTCGGTGGGTGGCCGCTCCGGTTTCATGGATACTCCCGGAGGGCGGTCATCGCTTCGAAATGGCTCTGTAATCGCTGTCGAATGAGAGCGTTAGGTCACGCCGCTTGTCGTTCACCCAGGCGTGGGCTGCTGTTCCGAACGTTCGTCGCTCGGGCTGGGCGAGCGGTTCGCGCCGCTAGTGGAAGTCGCGCGACTGGCTGGCCAGGCCGCCCAGCCAGACCGACAGGTCCTCCAGGCGCTGCACCATCACGTGCACGACCGCGCCCTGGCGCTCGACGCGGCCCTGCGCCACCAGCGCCACCGCACCGCGGCCGGTGGCTCGATACCGTTCCCACACCTGTGGCCGGATGATCAGGTTCGCGGTCCCGGTCTCATCCTCCAGTGTGATGAAGACGACGCCCTTGGCGGTCCCAGGACGCTGACGCACCAGCACCAGACCAGACACCGCCACGCCGCGCCCCGCTCGCTCCGTCGCCAGAGTCCGGTTCTCGCTCACGCCGCGCCGTCGCAGTTCGTCGCGCGCCAGTGAGATGGGGTGCGCCGTCAGCGAAAGACCGATCGCGTCGTAGTCCGCCACGACCCGCTCGGGCAGCTCCTCGACGGGCAGGCGTGCCGGCGGCTCGTCCGGCTCCAGCCCGTCCAGCAGGCCCGGTTCGTCGCGCAGCGCCAGCACCTGCCACAGCGCCTCGCGGCGCGAGAGCCCGATCGAGCGGAACGCGTCCGCCGCGGCCAGGCGTACGAGCGTGTCGCGCGCCGCGCGGCCGCGTCGCGCCAACTCGGCGACGCTGCGGTACGGGCCGGCC
>CAZNUJ010000016.1:0-66451 GCA_964576285.1 uncultured Planctomycetaceae bacterium
GGCTCGGCGGCGGCGACCGGCGCGGGCGCGGGGATCGGTGCAGCGGCCGGAGCGGCGGGATCGCGAACCGTGATGGCCGGCGAGTCAACGGCGGAAGCGGGGGCGCGCGTCTCGCGACGGTCGGCCGCCACGGCGTCCGTCGGGGGAGGGTCGGAATGGATCGGCGTGGACGGTGGTTCTGTACCGGCATCAGTCACGGCCGGGCGGTCGGGTGGCGTTTGCGACTCGATGCGAATCGGCGCGGGGCGCGGCACTCGCCGAACCGAACGCGGGCTCGGCTCGACGGGCGCCTCGTCGATTCCGGTCTCGTCCGGCGGCTGCGAACGAACCTTCGCCGCAGCTGGATGCGGCGCGGACTGGCGGGCGATCTTGCTGTTGAAGTCGTCCGGCTCGAAGCCCTGCGTGTATGCGTTGACGCGCTGTTCGAGATCGTCGTTCGCGGTCGCATCGACGGCGGCGGGCGCGGGAGCCTGAGCCGACGACGTGTCGGGGGGCGTCTGATCGCGATGGAACAGGCGGTTCAGCCATTCCGGCCGCGAGGATTGGCTGCACGCGGTCAGGCACAGGGCGCATCCGATCGCCAGTCGTCGAAACCCATCCATGGCAAGGTTCTCTCAGGGACGGCCGCGCGCAGGCGGCGCGCACATCTGCACGATGATCCGTTCGACGGCCCGCTCGGTCTCGGTCAGGCCGGTCTTGGTTCCGATGTCGGCCGACAGCAGGGCCGTGAGCGAGTCTTCCCACTGCGCGACGCTGAGGCGCTTGATCTGTTTGCAGAACTCGCCGGGCGACCCCCAGAAACCGGCCGACCGCGCGATCGCCGTTTCGTTCTCGCCCGATTCGAGCATGCGCCGCGCCGCGGTGAGCCGTCGAAAGCCCCAGGCCAGGCCGCCCATCGCTCGGTAGGGAGCGTCGCGGTCGGTGGCGAGCACCTGATGCCACATCGCCAACGCGGTCGCGGGCTTGCGCTCAACGATGGCGTCGGCGATGCCGAAGACCTTTTCTTCGCGGCTCGAGCCGACCAGCGCATCCACGTCGGCGCGGGTGATCTGGGTGGCGGGAGCCACGTAGGAGGCGAGCTTGGCGAGCTCCGCGTCCAGCCGTCCGCACTGGCTGCCGACGAGATCAGCCAGGCGCTCGGCCGCTCCGGGCGCCATCGCGCACTGGTAGCCTTCGGTGGCCCGCGTCTTGATCCAGCCGGGCAGCGCGGCGCGCTTGGGGGCCTCGCAGGCGATGTTCCGGCCGATGGCTTGCGCAGCTCGGTAGAGGCGAGTGTTCGAAGGCCACGTGCGGACCTGCAAGACGAGCACGCCGGTCTTGCTCGGGTTTTCGAGGTACGCCTCCAAGTTAGCACGGGCGGCCGACACGAACGGGTCGGCCTCGCGGACGATCACGACTCGCAGCGGCGCGAGCAGCGACGGCGAGCGAAGCTCGTCGAGCACGTCGGCCAGCGCGGCGGTCCGGCCTTCAAACTCGCAGACGGCCATCGGGTCCGGATCACCGCCGAGCGCTTTTCGGAGAATATCGCGCCGGGCCTCACTGATGAGATAGGAATCGGTGCCGACGATCGCGTAGATCGGGAACGGCTCCTTGGAGGACCCCGTCGGCGACGCGGTGCCACGCTTGGCGGCCATTCGAATCCCTCCGGCGTCGCCGATTCCTCGCCCGTGATGCCGGCGTACGAGGCGGAGACGTCAGCGCGCCGCGTCGGCGGTCAGCAGCGCGAACCGCTTGTTGACGCGATCCGTGACCTCGGGCGGCACGTTCTCCAGCGAGCGAATTCGCTCCCACGCCCGTCGTGCGGCGGCGGAATCGCCGGAGAACATGGCCACGTCGCCGGCCGCCAGCAGGCCTTCCGCGTCGTTGGGTCGCCGCTTCAGCAACGCCTCGAGCGTGCTTGCCGCGGAACGATACTGCCTCCGTCCGATCTGGGCAGTGGCGCGTCCGCGCAGGGCCTCGATGTCGTCACCGTCCACGGCGAGGATGGCATCATACTCGTTCTGGGCCGCCTCGTAACGCCGTTGCCGCAGCAGGGCGCGGGCCAATCCGCGGCGGGCGGTGTTCGATTGGGCGTCGATCGCCAAGGCTTCGCGATAACGCTCCTCGGCGAGGTCCCACTCGCCGCGTTCGGCGCAGCGATCTCCGAGCTTGCAGCGAATCTGGGCGTCGTTCCGCCGGCGTCCGGCGGCCGAGTCTGCGGCATCCAGCAGGCTGTCGCGGTCGACATCGCGCGCGATTGGAGCGGCCGCCGGCGGGCGATTCGAATCGCCTCCGAACGAATCGGTTTGAGCAAGCAGATCGGTGCCGGGACCGGCGCTTGCCAAGGTCGGCTCGGCGTCCGGCAGCGACACCGGGCCGCTGAGTGCCTCACCGACCAGGCCGCAGCGGTCGCGGGCGACGACCCGAAACGTGATCGGCCCGGCGACGTGCTCGGGCACGGTCCAGGCGTACACGCCGTCATTCGGCAGCGACGGATTGATCGTGACGAAAAGCGATTCGCTTGCCGTCTGGTAGAACAAGGCGATCGGACGCTCGGCCAGATGGGCGTCGGTGGCGCGCCAGCGGACATCCACGCGGCGGTTGGACGTGAAGGCGCGATCGACGTGGGCCGACACCGCGGTGACGCGCGGCGGCGCGCGGTCCACGAGAATCCATTGCTGGGGCGCGGTTCCAGGCGTCGGCGCGTCGGACGATGCTCCGGCGGCATTGGCGACCACCAGGTAGAGGCCGTAGAGACCGTCGCGCGGCGGCGTCCAGACGACCGGCGACTCCGTCACCGGCGGCGTGTCGGCCTTCTTCCACGACAGCGATTGGTCCCCCGTGACCCACAGATCGACCGATGTCAGCGGACCGCGACCGGCCCACAGGTCGAAATCCAGACGGACCGCCGTGCCCTTGATGCACTGCACCTGGTCGGCGGAAGGAGGGGTGACCGGGGAGGCCGCTTCGGTGACCGTGACGGCCAGGACCGCCCAGAATGTCAACCCCAATACCGTTCGGCGCGCGAGTTCGCTGATGGCGGGTCGTGTCGGGTTCATTATCGGGCATATCGGGAGCCGTCGGCCGAAATCTGCAACCGGACCGGCAGCAATCGCCGAGCGGCCGGGGCGAGCTCAGGTGCGTCGGATACGGATGGGTTGACCGCCGACGTGCCGGGCGGCCGGAGCGAACAGACTCTCGATCAGCACGGCCACATCGTCGGGGTCGAGCGTGCGTTCGGCCGGGTAATCTGGAAAGGGCCCGCGCAACATCTGCGTGTCGACGGCCCCGGGGGCCACGCAATAGACGCGGATACCGGCCGGAGCACCTTCGGCATGAAGGGCCTGCGAGAACGTGTTCACGAATGCCTTGGTCGCGCCGTAGGCGGCGAAGCCGGGGAACGGATCGTCGGCCGCGAGCGAGGACACGTTGACGATCACGCCGCCGCCGGACTCGCGCATGTTCGGCCAGACCGCGCGACAACAGAGGAAGACGGACCGGATGTTGCTGGCAACCAGCGTGTCGAACTGCTCGGGCTCGAGCGCGTCGATCGAGGACAGCGCGGCGAGGCCGGCGTTGTTGACGAGACCGTCGATGCGCGCGAACGCCTCAACGGCCTCTTCCACCACTCGATCCACATCTTCCGTCCTGGAAACATCCGCGCGCACGGCCAGACAGCGCGAGCCATCGCGCTCGACCATCCGCCGGGTCTCATCCAATTCACGCTCGTTGCGGGCAACGGCAACGACGTTCGCCCGCGACGCCCCGAAGCGCCGCGCGATAGCGCGGCCGATGCCCCGACCCGCGCCGGTGACGATGATCGTGCGACCGTTCAACACTCCGAAGCGCCTCGGACCGGGTGACTGTCAGCGCTCGCCGGCGCGCGAGCCCGCGCGACGCGGAGTGCCACAAGTTCCCGCGCGACGGCTCGACGGTCCGCCAACGCGTCGGATTCGTGGGCGCAGCCGCAATCCCCCGAGGCGCAACCCGCGGCTCCTCGACCGGACGGCCGAAGGATGCGGCGGACGGCCCAGGCGATCAGGACGGCGACGATGAGGTACTGCCACCACATGGACAGGACATTATATCCGCATACACCACGGGCGCGACCGCCGTCGCTCGGGTTGGACGGTGCCGGGGCCACGCGCGATACTGATCGGGGAGGGCTTTGACGTGTCGGACGTTTTCACTCGACTGCGCGACTGGCTCGACCGCGAAGGCGTGGCGTACCGTCACGTCCGGCATGCTCCGACGCGGACGAGCGAGGAATCTGCCCGCGCGCGGGGGGAGGAACTGCGCGTGGGGGGCAAGGCGCTGCTGCTGCGGGTCGACGACCAGTATCGGCTGTTTGTGCTCAGCGCGGCCCGGAAGCTGGATTCGAACGCCGTTCGGCGGCATTTCAGTGCTCGCAGCACGCGGTTCGCGACGCCCGAAGAGCTGCTGGAGCTGACCGGACTGGTTCCGGGGTCGGTGCCGCCGTTCGGCGAGCCGCTCCTGCCGTTCGAGTTGCATGTGGACCCGTCTACACTTGAGCATGAACGGATCGCGTTCAACGCCGGGTCGCTGACGGATTCGATCGTGATGGGGGTGGTCGATTACCGACGGCTGGCGCGGCCGCGGGAGTTCGCGTTCAGCCTGCCGGTCTGATCCGCCGACCCTTGGAACCGGGGCTTGACGCCCGCGGCGGCACGCGGGTATTGTCAACGCATCAAGCTGGGTAAAGATACGCGGCGCATGAAGACATTCCACCCTCAGATGTGACGTGGACGGCGGCAGACAGCCCTGCCTTAGCCGACCGTCGCGGTGCGCGAGGGGCTTGTCCGCCGATGGTGTATTCGTTCTGGAGTCGGCAGCACGTTTGTTCATGAATCGCCCCTCATTCCGAAGGCGCGACGCGCGCGATGCAGCCGGCCGGCTACCATCGACGGCCTGAGTGTTCATGCCTCAAGTCACCCTGCCTGACGGAACGATCTTGTCGATGCCCGACGGTTGCCGCGCGAGCGACGTCGCGGCCAAGATCGGCCCGGGTCTCGCGAAGGCGGCCATCGGCGCGCGCATAATCGTGGGCGATCAGCCGCCGCGCGTGATCGACCTGTCGGCGCGGCTGCCGGGCGACTGTCGAATCGAAATCATCACCGCCAAGAGCGAAAACCCGGATGCGCTCAGAATCATCCGCCACAGCACGGCCCATGTGATGGCGGAGGCGATCTGTGCGCTGTTCCCTGACACCAAGCTGGTATACGGCCCGCCGGTGGAGAACGGTTTCTATTACGACATCGATCTGCCACGGCGACTGACCCCTGATGACTTTCCGGCGATCGAGGAGCGCATGGCCCAGATCGTCGCGGACGATCGGCCGTTCACTCGGTACGAGATGTCGCGCGCCGAGGCAATGGCCAAGCTTCAAGCGGAGGGCAATCCGTACAAGATCGACAACGCCGAGCGGGCCGAGGGCGACGTGCTGAGCTTCTACGTCACCGGCGCCGAACCGGGGCGTTATTGGGAAGACCTGTGCATGGGCACGCACGTTCCCAGCACGAGTCGGATCGGGGCGTTCAAGCTGTTGAACGTGGCGGGGGCCTTCTGGCACGGCGACGCGACCAAGCAGCAGCTTCAGCGCGTCTACGGCACGGCGTTCCCGACGCGCAAGGAGCTCGACGCCTACCTGCAACAGCTCGAGCAGGCCCGGCAGCGCGATCACCGTCGCATCGGGCAGGAACTGGGGCTGTTCACGATTGATCCGCTGGTGGGCAGCGGCATCGTGCTCTGGAAACCCAAGGGCGCGATCATCCGCCTGCTGCTCGAGGAGCACCTGCGCGGCAAGTTGCGAGAGCAGGGCTATCAGCCGGTTTTCTCGCCGCACATCGGCCGGTTGGAGCTGTATCGCACCAGCGGGCATTTTCCCTATTACCGCGACGCGCAGTTCCCGCCGCTGTACGAGAGCGACTCGGCGCGGCTGCTCAACGAACTGTGGATCGCGACGCTGGAGAGGCCGGACGATCAACCGCTCACGGGTCATGAGGAGAAACTGCTGGCCGAGCTCAAGATCGCCAACCCGATGCTGTGGAGCGAGCTGTGCGGCGACGGGGGCGCGGACGGCCGGCGCCGGTACGTGCGGGCGCCCGGCGCGAAGGAACACAACCTGCAACTGCTCCGCGAGCACCTGCGGGTCGAGGACGGCTTCCTGCTCAAGCCGATGAACTGTCCGCACCATGTGCGGATCTACGCCAGCGAGCCGCGCAGCTACCGCGACCTGCCGGTGCGCCTGGCGGAGTTCGGAACGGTGTACCGATACGAGCAATCGGGCGAACTGTCGGGCATGACGCGCGTGCGCGGCTTCACGCAGGACGACGCCCACCTGTTCTGCACGCCGGAGCAGGTGCAGCCCGAGCTGGCAGGCTGCCTGAGTCTGACGCGCTACGTGCTGGAAATGCTCGGCCTGACGGACTACCGCGTGCGCATCGGACTGCACGACCCGGACGACCCGAAGTTCATCCGCAACCCGGAGGGTTGGCGGCTGTGCGAGGACGCGCTGCGACGGGCGGCGTCGCAGGCCGGGCTGCCGGCGACCGAGGAGAAGGGCGAGGCCGCGTTCTACGGACCCAAGATCGACTTCGTCGTGAAGGACTGCATTGGCCGCGAGTGGCAGCTCGGCACGGTGCAGCTGGACTACAACCTGCCGGAGCGATTCGGGCTTGAGTACATCGGCAGCGACAACCGCGCTCACCGGCCGCTGATGATCCACCGCGCGCCGTTCGGCAGCATGGAGCGCTTCATCGGCATCCTGATCGAGCATTTCGCCGGCGCCTTTCCGACGTGGCTCGCGCCGACGCAAATCGTCGTGGCGTCGATCAGCGAGCCGAGCGCGGCGTACGCCCGCGAGCTGGGCGAAAAGCTGCGGGCGGCGGGCATCCGCGCGGAGGTCGATGACTCGCCGGAGAAGATCGGCCCGAAGAAGCACCGGGCACGGGCGATGAAGGTCCCGTACATCGGCGTCGTGGGCGAGCGTGAGGCCGCGGCCGGCAGGGTCAATCTGAATGCGCGGGACGGTACCACGCGCGACGTCAGCGTCGCAAGCCTGATCGAACTGCTCCGAAATGAGAGCGTACCCGGCCGAGCGGTGTCCGCGGGAGCGGCGCCGTCGAGCGCGGGTTGATACGGACGTGAATCAGAAAGGGAGGTGACGGCCATTAAGAATTTGAGATGCAACGAGCAGATTCGTCTTTCGCCCATCCGGGTGATCGACGAGAACGGCGGCATGCTGGGCGTGATCCCGACCGACGAGGCTTTGCGGCGTGCCCGCGACCTGGGCCTCGACCTGGTCGAGGTCTCGCCGACCGAGCGTCCGCCGGTGTGCAAGATCATGGACTACGGCAAGTACAAGTACAGCCAGTCCAAGCAGAAGCACAAGCCACAGACGGAGAAGATCAAAGAGGTGCGCATGCGCCCCCGAACGGATGCGCACGACCGCGAGATCAAGGTGGCGCACGCCAAGGAATGGCTCGATCACGGAAACCGCGTGCAGTTCACGATGATCTTCCGCGGGCGCGAGCGCCAGCATCAGGACCTCGGTCATTCGGCCTTCTCGGAGATTCTCCGCGAGCTCGAGGCCCACGCGAAGGTCGAGCGCCCGCCGCGCATGGAGGGCAACCGTCTGTCGATGTTGCTCGTGCCAGCCAAGCCGGTGACGCCGAAGAAGCCATCGGCGCCCAAGCCGGCGGCGCCGAAGCCGGCGGGCGAGGCGAAGGCGGCATCGGCCGCGGAGACCGGCCCCGCGCCGACCGCCTGAGGGTTCGCCGGACGGTGCTTCTCGTCTCGTCGCCCTGACCGAGTCGAACGTGCACGCCGGGACGATTGCCGGCTTCGAAACATAACGTGTTTCTTCAAAAGAAGTTGTGGAACACGCGAATGGGCTTGAAGGGGCGCACGGGGTGCGTTACTATGATTGGCTCGCGCGCCGAGAGGGCCCGCGGAGGAAGCCGAACCGATGCCGAAAATGAAGACGCACAAGGGGCTGAAGAAGCGCGTGCGCGTCACCGCAAACCGCAAGATCAAGCACCGCCGGTCGTTCACGGGGCACCTGATGAGCGGCAAGAGCGGTGAGCGGCGTCAGCGGCTGCGCCGCCCCGGCGTCATCACGGGACCGGATCTGAAGAAAGCGCTGCGGGCGCTGGGCGAATAGGCGGAGTCAGGCATCATGGGAAGAACACGAACGCACGTCGCCCACCACAAGCGCGTCAAGCGCGTTCTGAAACGCGCGAAAGGCTACTACGGCGGCCGAAGCAAGTTGCTGCGTCCGGCCCGAGATACCGTGCGACGCGCGGGTGTCTATGCCACGCGCGACCGGCGGGCCCGGAAGAGGGAGTTTCGGTCGCTGTGGATCACGCGGCTGACGGCCGCATGCCGCGAGCGTGGGTTGCCCTACAGCCAGCTCGTGCGCGGGCTGAAGGTGGTTGGCTGCGACCTGAACCGCAAGATGTTGAGCGAGATCGCCATCGCGGATCCGGCCGCGTTTGACAAGGTGGTCGAACTCGCGCGCTCGGGTTTGAAGCGTTCGGCCGCCTAGTCATCAGCCGTCCCGTCTGAAGCGCGGCCGGCGTGACTACAAACGGACATCCCGGAATCGACCAGCGTCTGGGTTGACCACGACCCGTTGAGCATGCCGATCGCGGCATCGGGCGAGCGGCGGGCTGGTCGCGGCTCCCCGATCCACCACGGGCACGGATGGCAGGACCGTCGCCGGACGGGCCTTGTGTGGGGCGTTTCACCGATCGGAGCGGCAGGTCGGGCCGGACCGGGCGCCCCGGCGACCGGAAGCCTTGACGGGAATTTAATTCAGGATTTGGCGGAGCTGCACTCCGACAGATTATAAGACAGATGACGCAACGCCCGGTGGGCGTCGCGAAACGAAGGTGTTCAAGAACCGGCCACGACGGCCGGCAGCAGGGTTGCAGTCAGAGCGGACAGGACCATGGAAGCCTTAGCGAACATTCGAAACGTCGGAATCTCGGCTCACATCGACTCGGGCAAGACTACCTTGACCGAGCGCATTCTGTTCTATTCCGGCAAGACGCACGCCATCGGCGAGGTCCACGAAGGCGAAGCCACGATGGACCACATGGACCTGGAGCGCGAGCGCGGCATCACCATCACCTCGGCCGCGACGACGGTTCACTGGGCCGACAAGCAGATCAACATCATCGACACGCCCGGCCACGTGGATTTCACGATCGAGGTCGAGCGGTCGCTGCGCGTGCTGGACGGCGCCATCTTGGTGCTGTGCGGCGTGGCCGGCGTGCAGTCGCAGTCCATCACGGTCGACCGGCAGATGAAGCGCTACCAGGTGCCGCGGATCGCCTTCATCAACAAGCTCGATCGTTCGGGCGCCGACCCGGTGGCCGCCATGACCGCAATGGAGGAGAAGCTCGACCTCAACGTTGTGCCGCTCCAGCTTCCGATGGGCACCGGGGCCGAGTTCAAGGGGTTGATCGACGTCATCACGATGGAGGCCGTCTACTTCGAGGGCCAGAACGGCGAAACGATCAAGCGCGTGCCGATCCCCGACGAATTCAAGTCGGCGGCGGAGTCGGCTCGGGCGGGCATGCTCGACTCGCTCTCGCTGTTCGACGACAGCCTGATGGAGCTGATGCTCGAGGACAAGCCGATTCCGATCGAGCATCTTCACAAGATCATCCGCCACCACACCATCGCAAACGACATCACACCCGTGCTGATGGGCAGTGCCTACGACAACAAGGGCGTGCAGCTTCTGATCGACGCGATCGTGCGCTATCTCCCGAGCCCGCTGGACCGTGAGGTCTTCGCCGACGATCTCAGCAACGACGGCGCGGAGACGCCGCTGTCGGCCGACCCGGACGCGCCCATGGTGGCCATGGCGTTCAAACTGGTGGACGAGACCTTCGGCCAGTTGACGTTCATTCGCATCTACCAGGGCACGGTGAAGCGCGGCGAGCGTTACACCAACACGCGAACCGGCAAGGAGGTGCGCTTCAGCCGACTGGTGCGGATGCATGCCAACAGCCGGGCCGAGATCGAGTCGGCCAGCGCCGGCGACATCATCGCCGTGGTCGGCATGGAGTGTGCTTCCGGCGACACGTTCTGCTCGGATGGCGTCAACTACTCGCTCGAGTCGATCCACGTGCCGGAGCCGGTCATCGAGCTGTCCATCGCGCCGGCCCGGACCAGCGACCGTGACAAGCTGTCGAAGGCGTTGTCGCGATTCTGCCGGGAGGATCCGACCTTCCACGTGCGCGTCGACCACGAATCCGGCGAGACGCTGATCGCGGGCATGGGCGAGCTGCACCTCGAAATCTATACCGAGCGCATCCGCCGCGAATACAAGGTCGAGCTGAACGTCGGCCGCCCCAAGGTAAGCTACCGCGAAGCGCCGACGCGAACGGTGGAGTACAACTACAAGCACAAGAAGCAGACCGGCGGCTCCGGGCAGTACGCCCACGTGGTCGGTCGCCTCGAGCCGCTCCCAGAGGGCGCGGAGCAGCCCTACGAGTTTGAGAACAAGGTTTTCGGCGGCCGCATCCCGACCGAGTACATCCCGTCGGTCGACAAGGGCTTCAAGCAGGTGCTCGGGAAAGGCCCGCTGGCCGGATTCCCGATCGTCGGCGTCAAGATGATCCTCGAGGACGGTTCGAGCCACGCGGTCGACTCGTCCGACCTGGCCTTTCAGATTTGCGCGCGGGACGCCTTCAAGGAGACCTTTCTGAAGTCGGGTCCGGTCCTGCTCGAGCCGATCATGAAGGTCGAGGTCGAGACGCCGACCGAGTTCCAGGGCAGCGTGACCGGCGACCTGTCGAGCCGGCGCGGACTGATCCTGAACGTCGAGCGGCGGGGATCGGCGACCGTGATCCAGGCCGAGATCCCGCTTTCGGAGATGTTCGGCTACGCGACCGATGTCCGCTCGCTGTCGCAGGGCAAGGCCGGGTTCGCGATGGAGTTTCTCAAGTACAAGCGCGTGCCGACCAGCCTGCAGGAAGAGATCGTCGCGGCCGCCCGAGGAGCCGCGAAGAAGTAGCGCAACGTGCGGTCAGGACTAACATTACCGTCTGATTGCGAGCATCGCGCGGCGATCCAATCCGCTTGAGCGATACAATGGCACGATCTCGCCGCGCCCGCGCGGCCGGAGGGAAGGGGTCGTCCGTGCCGGTATCGAACACCAAGCCGGGGCAAGTCCGCGCCAGCGGCTTAATCCTACTCGCGTCGTTCCTCGCGACCTTCATCGTCGCGCGGGTCGTCGTTTTCCTCATCATGCGTCACGACGCCACCGACCTGTACGTCCGCGTCGGCGGCACGCACGTTCACCATCACGTCTGGGGCATTCTGCTGATGGCCGGGCTGGGGTTGTACCTGCTGCTTTCGGACCGCAGGACGATTCCGAATGCGGCGCTGGCCGCGCTGTACGGGTTGTCCCTGGCGCTGGTGTTCGACGAGTTCGGCATGCTGGTCAATGTCGGCGGCTCTTATTGGCAGCGTGCCAGCTATGACGCCGTCGTCATCGCGGCCACGATGCTGGCCATCATCGCGGCGTGGCCGATGCTGCGCGGACGGTTGGGGCGGTCGTCTCGACAGATTGCCGTGGCCGGAACCGTGGCGCTGATCGGCGGCGTGATCTACATGCAGACCTACCGCCTCGGCGGCCGGCTGCTCGACCACGTGCGGGAAATCGCGGAGCCGACGATGGCGTCGTCGGACGACTCGCGGGACGACGACTCGTGGACGAAGTGACGCCGGACTAGGCGAGGAACTTCTCGAAGGCGAAGTAGTAGCCGCTGACCATGCGACGCGCCTTGTCGCGCATCGCCTCCCGGCCAAGTTCTTCGAGGGACTCGAGTTCCACCGGCGTGGCGAAATAGAAGTATTTCATCTGATCGCGATAGTGTTCGACCGGCGGCTCGGTCCAATCCACGCCGCACTCCTCGAGGGCGAGGCCGACGAACTCGCTCATCGAGTCGCCCGATTCCTGGATCTTCTCCTCGAAATCCTCGCTCTTCCAGCGATCGTCGGTCACGATGCCGACGCGGAGCTGCGGCAGGTAGGGGCGGACGGCGATCTCGATCATGACCCGCGGATTTGCGCGCGTGGGGTACCGCGTCGCCAGCGTCGAGCGGTCGGGACGGTCGTCGCGAACCGGCTCGGCAAAGCGGCCGTCGGATTGGATCGCGCGATCGATCCAGTCGCGGAATTCGTCGACGACCCGGAGGTTCGTCTCGGTCAGGGACATGTCGTCGGCTCCGTGGTGATGGGGTCGCGGGCTTCCTCGGATCGGCCGATCTGGCCGCGCCGCCGGGCGCCCAGCCATTCCAGCAGGCGGCGGCGCATCTGGATCAGGGGACGAAACACGGCCCGGTGCGCCGCGATCCACGGGGGCGGTTCGGCCTGCGCCAGCATGTCGGCCGTCAACTGATCCGGCCGCAGCCGCCGCCAGTGCTTCAGCAGGTGATAACGATCGGCGGCCTGCAAGATCGACAGAACCCAGCGCGCCAGCGCCGTGCGTCCGCCGCTGCGGTCGGGCCAATGAAAGGCGATCTGGAAGTCGATTAGATGCGGCTGGCCGTCATCGCCGACAATGATGTTCTCGCGCTTCTCGAGGTCGACATAGGCGACGCCGCGAGCGTGCATGGCCGAGAGCAACGCGGCGAGCCGCGGGAAGAACTCGTCGGGCACGCGTTCGTTTCTTTGCAGGTCGTGCCCGGCGATGAAGCCGTGCGCAAACGTGCGAGCGTCCATGCGATCCAAGAGCGGCGGGATGCCGGGCAGTCCGGCAAGGCGCGCGAGCATCCGCGTTTCGTGCGCGACCATGCGGCGGCCGAGCCATGCCGTCGGAAAGCCGAGCATGGATGCGCGGCGTCCGAACTTGACGACAGCCGGCCCGAGGGGGCCGTCGTAGAGGCCGGTGGCGGCGAAGAAGTCATGCTTGAAGGTGCGAATCCAGGCGTAGGCGTGACCTGCGATATCGACGCGCGGCGGGAGGTCGGCTCGTCCGAGAGCCCACAGCCACGCGGGCGGGTTTCGGCGGCGAATGGAGCGATGAGCGTCGGCAGCGGCGGATCGAACGCTGCCGGCGGCCGGCGCGTTCACGGCCGCTCCGGGGGCAGGGGCACGCCCGCCGATCGGACGCCGGAGTCTGACGACGAACGGCTGTCGAGCCAGCGATCCCATGCGGAGTGATCGGCGATATCCACGCCGTCGCGCCGCGCCTGGGCGTGCAGGCAGGTTTGCAGTTCGGTCATGAAGTGCGTGTCGAGCAGCTCGGGGTAGCGCGGCAGCACGCCGTGCAGCGCGCGGAAGACGAGCTTGAGCTCATCGAGGTCGTGCGCCGCGGCGACGGTTTCCCCTCGCATCTCGAAACTCATGCCGGATCTCCCGCCATCACCCGAACGTGATGCAAGGGCATGATAGTTGCTCGGGAATCGTTTTCAATCGCGGTCGTGGCGGCGGCCGCGACGCCGGCGGCGGCTGCGCGAGAGGATCATCGCCACGACGGTGGCGATCGCGCCCTGAGGGGCCGCCGCGCCGCAGACGCCGCAGGTGGTGGACGGGGGCGTCACCGGCGGGCCGGAACCGTTGCCCGGGGGCGGCGACGTGTTGATCGTCAGGGTCGCGACATTGCTGGTGACGGAGCCGCAGTTGTTGGTCACCACGCAGTCGTAGCCGGCGGCGCTGGCCTGCTGGACCGGGTTGATGGTGAGCGAGGACGTCGTCGCGCCGGGCAGATTCGAACCGTCCTTTCGCCACTGAAAAGTCAGCGGCGCGGTGCCGGTGGCGATCAGGCTGAACGTGACCGAAGCGCCGATGGCCGCGGTGCGGTTGGTCGGCTGCGTCTGAATACTGGGCGCGCTGGCGACGGTGAGGGCGACGTTGTTGCTGGTGACGCTGGCGCAGACGCCGGTGACGACGCAGTTGTAGCTGATCGCGGCATCGGCGGGCGACACCGGACTGATGACGAGTTCGGGGGAGTTTACTCCGCTGATGTGGCCCCCGTCGGCCAGCTCGGTCGTGCCGCGGCGCCAGCGGAACGTGAGCTCTTGACCGTTGGCGGCGATCGTGAAGCTGGCAGAACCGCCCGGGCACGCGGAGGTTCCGCGCGGCTGCGCGGTGATGGCGGGGGCCTGGCCGAGGACGAGCACGGCAGCGTCACTGACGACCGAGCCGCAGTTGTTCGACACGCGACAGGTGTAGCTGCCCGCGTCGGCGGCGGTGGCGGACGCTCGTGTGAACGTTGCAGCCGAACCACCGGACACCGCGGTGTTGTTGCGCAACCACTGAAAACGCAGTGTGCCGAGACCCGTGGCCGTCACCGCGAGCGTGAACGGCCGGCCGACGCAGATGGTCTGGCCGGCCGGCTGCGACGTGATGCTGGGGAGGCCGGCGATCGTGAGCGAAGCGGCGTCGGACGTGATCGATCCGCAGGGGTTGGATACGACGCAGTCGTATTCGCCGACGTCGGCCGTCGAGATGCCAGATCGCGTCAGGGTCGCGCCGTTCGCTCCCGCGATGTTGATGCCGTTGCGACGCCACTGGTAGCCGAGCATCCCGAAGGTGGTGGTGGCCGAGACGCTGAAGGTCACGGATGCGCCCGGGCATGCCGACTGCGAGGTCGGATGCACAAGGATGGTAGGCAGGGCGCGGACGACGACACTGACGGATGCGCTCAGGTCGCTGCCGCACGCGTTCCGGACCGTGACCTGGTAGGTTCCCGAGTCGGCGGGCGTGGTCGCGTTGATCTGCAACATGGGACCGGTCTGGTCAGGGATCAGAGTGCCCGATCGCCGCCACTCGTACGTCAGCGGCGCGGTGCCGACGGCCGTCACCGTGAGCGAGAGTGAGTCCCCGGCACAAAGCGTCTGGCCGGCCGGCTGGCTGGTCACCTGCGGCGCGTCGCAGTCGTCACCGAACGCCAGCATGCCCTCATCGCTCCGCGCCGAACCGCACTCATTCTCGACTTCGACCGAATAGGCGGCCTCGTCTCCGGCCTGTGTGGGGTTGATGCGAAGCGTCGGCGTTTGCGTGCCGGTGATCCGGCCGTCGTCATTGATCGCGCCGCCGTTCTTACGCCATTGAAATCGTACGCCGATGCCGCGAGCAAGCTGCACCGTGAACTGGGCCGGGTTGCCGAGTGGGACGGTCTGGTCGGCCGGGCCGGGCTCGAGGACCGGACCGGAGCAATGCACGTAGGCACGGGCCTGCGGCGCCAGGGGCGGATCTCCGGGCAGCAATCCGCCCGCCAGCGTGTGAAAGGCGACCCGCGCACCGAAGTTCGACAGGCTGGGGTAGAACGAGTCGGCGTTGATGGTCTGGCCGCCGTCGGACGCGACATTGGCGCGCGACGTTCGGATGGCGCCGTCTCCGTCGAACACGCCGTCGGCGTCGAAGTCGCGATCATGAACGAAGACATCTGCGAACGTGTTCGTGTCGTCCGCGACCAGATTCGTCGCGCTGCTCCGGAACGCCACGAATCGGCCATCGGGCGTCATGGCGATACGCTCGTTGATATCGGCGGCGACCGAGCCGTTGGCGGGAATGCCGGCCGAGTTGACGGCGACGTTCCGCGTCACCGCGCCGACATCGTTGAGGCCCGGACCGCGATCGCGGACGAAGACGGCGAACGTGGTGTTCTGACGCGTCGGATCGAGACCGTTGTCCGCGCTTCGGAATGCCACGTACCGGCCATCGGCGGAGATCGACGGGAGCTGGCTGACGCCGGCGGTCTGCGCGCCGCCCGGCCGAACGCTGACGCGGGCGGTCGTGTTGGTCTGGAGGTCGCGGACGAAGACATCGAATTGACCGTTGGTGTCGTTGGCGACCAGCCCGCTGTCCTGCGACGTGAACGCGACGAATCGCCCGTCGCCTGAGATGGCCGGTTGGAAACAGGCCAGGGTCGCGGGGCTGAAGGTGGTGCGGAAGCTGACCAGGGTGGTCGTCCCGCCGGCGCCGAAGCTGCCATCGCCACCCGGCGCGCCGCGATCACGAACGTAAACCTGCGTCACCGTCGGTGAGAGCCCGGCCAGCAGGTTTGTGGCGCGGCTTTCAAAGGCGACGAACTGCCCGGTTGAGGAGACCGCCGGCGCGCCCGATGGGCCGTCCGGCGGACCGCCGCCGTCGGCCACGGTCAGCCGCGTGGTGGTGTTAAGCACGAGGTCGCGAACCCAGATGTTGGTGTGGCCGTTGGTCGCGCCGCCGGGGCTGACGAGGTTCGTGGCGGCGGAAACGAAAACAACGAAGCGCCCGTTTCCGGAGAGAATCGGAAACGAGCAGTCCGCGTCCGCCGGCTGTCCGTCGGCGCCGATCGATGCCAGCAGGGTCGTGTTCGTCGCGAACTCGCGCACACAGACCTGCGTATTGGCGTAGCTCTCACCCGCCGGCCCGGAGGTGGTGACGAACGCGGCGCGAGAGCTGTCGCCGGCGAGGAAGGCGAACTCGCCCCGGATGGTCGCGCCAGCGCTGGTCAGGCTGATGCGCTGGGTCTCGGCCGCGGCGATGCCGGCCGCGCAGATGCAGGCGAGAGCCGCCACGCCGCGGCGACGCGTGATTGGGACAGGGTTCAGGTGCATTCGGGGGCGGACTCCGTTCACCGAACGGCGGTCATTCCAGTTCAAGCGAATCCCCACGGGGCAGTTGACCCCGGTGGCCGGGCGAGGCTTGATACATCATACCCTCGATCGGCGGCCGATGCGACGTGCGGCGCGTCCGAGAACGCGGGCGTGGCGTGGACGGGCCGGCGGGCTAGGATGGGGGCATGGCGGAGGTGTTTCGAACGACGTTTCGGGTGCGGCTCGACGACGTGGATTACGCCCGTGTGCTCTACTTCGCGCGGCAGATCCATTTCTGCATGGTGGCGCTGGAGGACTTCTTCCGGGACGGGCTGGGCCTGCCGTGGCAGCGGATGCTGGACGAGGACCACCTGGTCATGCCGACCGTCAACGTGCAAGTGAGCTATCACCACCCGCTCAAGTACGAGGACGAGGGGCAGATCGCGGTGACGGTGGGACGAATCGGCACGCGGAGCGCCCGTTTCGACTACGAGGTGACGCACACGGGCAGCGGACGGCGCACCTGCACCGCGCAGCACTCGGTCGCGTTCGCCGACACGCGATCATGGAAGACGTGCCCGATCCCGGATAGATACCGGCGGGCGTTTGAACGATTCCTTGCGCCGCGGCCGGCATTCGACGCCGGGCCGCCGGAGGAGACAGCGACATGATGCGACGATGGATCTCGGGATGCGTGATCGTGGCCCTGGGCGTGGGCGCGCTGGCGGCCGGCTGCAAGCCGGAGGAACCGGCTCCCAAGCCGGCAGAGGAGGCCTTCGCCGATGCGGCGATCGAGCTGATCCTGGCGAAGGCCGATGCGGTCGACGGCAAGGTCGACAAAGTCATCGGCAAGTGCCCGAAGTGCAACCTGGGGATGGACGGCAAGGCGGAACACACCATGAAGTTCGCCGGCTACGAGATGCGCTTCTGCACGAAAGGGTGCCTCGGGGAATTCGAGGTGTCGCCCAAGGCCATGCTGACCGCCATGAAGATTCCGACCAAGTAGCGCTGTCGGCGCGGCGCGGACGGTCAGGTTCCCCGGGCATCCGTTCCGCGATGCTTCAGCCAGACGTACGTCATTAGCGATGTACCGATCAAGCCGAAGGGAATCATGGAGCCGACCCAGACGGTGGGGTTGATCTTCGCGCCGCCGTCGGTGGGGGGGCCGCCCACGTGCTGCCCGGCGATTAGGTCGAAAAAGGCGCCGAGCCCGATTCCGCTCAGGATCGATCCGTAGTACTGAAACGAGTCAATGATGCCGGAGGAGCAGCCGGCCATCTTCGGCCCGCCGAGGTCCATCGCGGCGGCGGTACCAAGTAGCGAGTGGGTCGAATTGCACATCATGCTGATGGCAATGATGACGGCGACGGCCAGCCCTACGGAACCGTCCGTCCCGTGCGGGATCAACAGCGCCGCGATGCAGAACGCGGTCTGCGAAACGTAAAGCAGAGCGGCGACCGGCGCGCGACGGCCGGCAAACCAGCGATCCGAGATCACACCGGAAAGCAGCGACCCGAGCGTCGCCGTGACGGGCAGGCCCCAGACGAATGCCGTATACGGCCAGGAGCCGCGCGTGAAGCTCCAGACGTCCTTGAGGTAGATCGCCCACCAGTTCTCGACGCCTCGGCGGACGAAGCCGGTGCAGAAGTAGGCCCCGGCCACGAGCCAGACCGTGGGGTTCGAGGCGATCCGCTTCAGGACGCTCCAGAGGGTGAAGTGCTCCTCCCCGGCCGGCTCGTCGTCGTGCACGATGCGAAAGCCGGCTTCCTCGGGCGTGTTCTTCACCATCAGGTTCATGAATACGACGACGACCGCCACGACCACCGGCGGGATGATGAACATGTAACGCCAGTTGACCGATGGAACACTGATCGCGAAGAAGTAGAGCGGGATGACGAAGCCGGTTGCCAGCAGGCTGGCCAGTTGACCCGCGCCGACCGCGCCGAGGTTGATCATGGCTCCGAAGACACCGGCGAAGGTGCCGCGTTCCTTCCGACGAAACCAGGCGGTGTTGATCTTGATGAAGCCCGGCGCGCCGAACGCCTGCATGTAGCCGTCGGCCGAGCGGATGAAGACGAGTGTGTAGAGCATGGCGGCGGGCCCGAGCCCGGACCAGGTGGTCAGTCCGAACGCCAGATTCAGGATGATCGTGCCAATGGCGCCGATCGTCATGGCAGACTTGCCGCCGAGCCGGTCGGTCAGCAGACCGTTGACCATCTGACCGACGGCGTAGAGGGCGTCGCGACCGGAGCTGACGGCGCCGTACCGGGTGTTGTCGAGGTGAAGATCGGCCTTCAGTTCGGGGGCGATCGGGCTGAGGTTGTAGCGGCAGAGGTAGTAAGACGCGTAGGTGAGCCCGAGGAAGAACCAGTTCCGCCCGCGGCGGGCGCGAAAGCCGGGCGGGTGCTGGATGGGGGCCGCGGACGGACTCGAGGCGTCGTGCATGCGTCATCCATCCGCGACGCGACCCGTTCACGGCGTGGCGGTCAGCGTGGCGAAACCTTCATACACACTGCCGCGCGGCCATCGGCCGGCTGCGAGTCGCGGGAATGTAACCGAAGGACGCCCGCGACTTCAAAGGCGGCGTGGCGCGCGGAGCGGGCGGCCCTCCGCTGAAAGCACGGTCCGCGGCGGATTCAGATAGAATCGCGGCGCATGACCGTCTGCGTGCGTCAACTGACGCTCTGGCGACTGAGCATTCCGCTGCGGCGCGCATTCGAGCACGCGACCGCATCCCGATCCGAAGCCGAGCCGCTGGTCGTCCAGGCCGAGCTCTCGAACGGGGCGGTGGGCCTCGGGGAGACCCACCCACGTTCCTATGTCAGTGGCGAGACGACGGACTCGGCCATCGCCGACATTCGCGATCGACTGGCGCCTCACATCAGCAGCGTGCGCGGGACCTGCTTCCCAGAGGCCCTCGAAACCATTGACGCGCTGCCGTTGAAGCTCGAACCCGGCCGGACGTGCACGGCGGCGCGGGCGGGAGTCGAGTTGGCGTTGATCGACGCATATGCGCGCGGATTCGGACGGCCGATCGACGAGGTGGCGGGCTGGCTCGGTCTGCCGGGCCTCGGCACGACGGATGGTCTGCCGAAGGTGCGGTTCAGCGGCGTGATCGGCGGGGACGACCCGGGGCGCGTGGCGGCCTCAGTCCGCAAGATGCGATGCTTCGGCCTGCGCGATTTCAAGCTGAAGGTCGGCGATGCCAACGACGATTCGCGGCTGCGGGCGGCGCTGTCCGCCTTGGGGGAGCGGTCCCTGCGACAGGGCCGCCGGACGCTTCGCCTGGATGCCAACGGCGGCTGGAGCCTCGAGGAGGCGCGACGGCGCCTGGCCGACTGGTCCGGACTGCCGATCGTCTCGGTCGAGCAACCCTTGCCGCGCGGAACCGAATCGGAGTGGCATCGGCTGCGCGCCATCAGCCCAGTGGGGCTGATGGCGGACGAGTCGTTGGTCACCCCCGACGACGCGGAGGTCCTGCTGCGGCACCGTGTGTGCGACGGTTTCAACATCCGCCTCAGCAAGAACGGCGGACTGATGCCGGCGCTGCGGCTGGCGGGCCTTGCCAAGAAACACGGAATCGGCATCCAGCTCGGCTGCATGGTGGGCGAGACGAGCATTCTTTCGGCGGCGGGGCGGTGGTTCCTGTCGATGGTTCCCGGGGTGCGATTCGCCGAAGGGAGCTTCGGACGATTCCTGCTGCGGGATGATCCAGTTCGCCCGGCTATCCGCTTCGGCTACGGCGGGGGCTGGACGGCGTCACGAGGCCCGGGGTGGGGCGTCCACGTGGATAGCGCGGCCCTGGAACGATTGAGCGAAACCCAGCCGATCCGGCTGCGGATGTAGGCGCTCGGCGCGAGCTTTGCCGGTGGGGGGAGGCGACTCTAAGCTATCGCACAGAAGGAGGCTCACCATGCCTGAAGCAACACGCATCGAGAAGGACTCCATGGGGCCGATGACGGTTCCGAGCCACGCGCTGTGGGGCGCGTCGACTCAGCGGGCCGTCGAGAATTTTCCGGTGTCGGGCTATCGCCTCGGGAGGCGGTTCGTCCGGGCGCTAGGGCTGATCAAGCAGACGGCAGCCGAGGTAAACCGCGACTTGGGCATTCTGCCGGAGAAGCTGGCGACGCTCATCGTGCAGGCCGCATCGGACGTCATCGAGGGCAAGCTGGACGAACACTTCGTCGTGGACGTGTTCCAGACCGGCTCGGGCACGTCGAGCAACATGAACGCCAACGAGGTGATCGCAAACCGCGCCATTCAGCTCGCGGGTGGGCAGATCGGCAGCAAGACGCCGGTGCACCCGAACGACCATGTCAACATGGCGCAGTCGTCGAACGATGTGATCCCGACGGCCATGCACATCGCGGTGGCCGAAGCGCTGCGACACGACCTCGCGCCGGCGCTGCGGCAATTGCACGCGCACCTGGACGGGAAGGCCAAGGCGTTCGACCAGATCGTGAAGATCGGCCGAACCCACCTTCAGGACGCCACACCGATCAGACTTGGCCAGGAATTCTCGGGCTACGCGTCGCAGATCGCGCACGCCGACGTGCGGGCGAACCGCGCCATCGCGGCGCTGCGCGAACTGCCGATCGGCGGAACGGCGGTGGGCACGGGCATCAACTCGCATCCGGAGTTCGGCCGGCGGATGGCGGCGCTGCTCTCCAAGAAGACGGGCATCGACTTCGTGGAGGCCGCGAACCACTTCGAGGCGCAGGCGGCCAAGGACGCCATCATCGAGGCGAGCGGCCTGGTTCGGACGATCGCCATCAGCCTGACGAAGATCGCCAATGACATCCGCTGGCTGGCGAGCGGACCGCGCTGCGGGATCGGCGAGCTGCGCATCCCCGAGACCCAGCCGGGCAGCTCGATCATGCCCGGCAAGGTCAACCCGGTGATGTCGGAGATGGTCTTGCAGGCGGCGGCCTTCGCGGTCGGGGCGGACGCGACGGTGACCTACGCCGGCGCGATGCTGGGCACGTTCGAGTTGCACGTCGGCATGCCGGTCATGGTGCACAGCCTGCTGGAGTCGATCCGGGTGGTCAGCAAGGCGACGGCCGTCTTCGCCGAGCGTTGCGCGGCGGGCATCGAGGCCGACGAGCAGCGCTGCGGCGATCTGGTGGAGCAGAGTCTGGCGATGTGCACCAGCCTGGCGCCGGTGATCGGGTATGACAAGGCGGCCGACGTCGCCAAGCGGGCCTTCAAGGGAGGCAAGACGGTGCGGCAGGTCTGCGTTGACGAGAACATCCTGCCGGCGGAGAAGCTCACGAAGCTGCTGAACCCGTGGTCGATGACGATGCCGAGCGCGGAAAATATCGGATCAGGCGGCGGCTGATCCGGGTGCGGCGCGATCGATCCCAGGCGCCTATACTAACTCGGGAGCGCGAGGCGTGTCCTAGCACCTGGACGGCGATGGGCAGTCGCCGCTTCGTGGAAGGGAATTGTGACCCATGCTTGATTGGCTCAACATCTTCGGGTTCTTCGGCGGCAGCCTGTATGAGTTGATACTGGCTGTCGTCATCTCGGTGATGAATCTGGTATTTTACTTCCTGTAAGCCCCGGGGCTCAATCGGCTTCGCCGGGGGCGGCGAGCCGCGAGATGCGAAGCGCGCGGTTGCCTCGGCATTGCCCGAGGCTGCCCCGGAACTTCGGCCGGCCTTCGACCTCGATGATGAACTCGCTATTGGCCGGCTTCTCGGTGGTGATCAGGTCCCCGGGCGCCAGCGACAGCAATTCGCCGCACGTAATCCGCGCGCGGGCCAGACTGGCCCGCAGCGATACGCGTGCCTTGGTCAGTGACTTGCTGACGCGGAGCATCTGATCGCTGCACGTGCCGCGGCGGCTGTACGCCAGCCAGTTCTGCGCCGCCAGCTTTCCCATGACCGGCTCGATCGCGTTGAAGGGCATGCAAAGACTCATCGTGCCGCCGCGCGATCCCATCTTGATCTCGAACCCGATCACGACGGCGACCTCGTTCGGAGCGACCATCTGAACGAGGTGCGGATTGCTTTCCACGCCGCGCAGCTCGAACTTGACCTCGACCAGTTCCGACCAGACCTCGGTCAGGGTGGCCAGCGCGCGGTCGGTGATGCGCTGCACCAGCCGGTGCTCGATGTCGGTCAGCGGTCGCTGGGGGATGAACATCTCTGCGTTGCCGCCGCCGAGCAGGCGATCGATGATCGGGTAGACGATGAGTGGGCTGAGCTCGAGACACATCTGCCCCTGCAAGGGCGGGATGCCGAGCAGATTGAACACGGTCGGGCTCGGCAGCGAGTGGATGAACTCGCTGTACGTGAGCTGCTCCACGGTGGCGACGCGCACCTCGATGATGGTTCGCAGGAAGGCGGACAGAGACGCTCCGAAGTTGCGTGAGAACACGTCGTGGAGCGTGTGCAGCGCCCGCATCTGGTCCTTGCTGACCCGCTCCGGGCGCTTGAAGTCATAGTGGTGCACGTCGCGGTCGGCCTGGGCCTCCGCGTCACCGGTTGGGAACGCGCCCTCGGGGGGACCGTCGGCCACGGCGGCGAGCAGGGCATCCACTTCACTCTGGTCGAGCACGTCGGCCATGGCCAGTGACTCCGCAGCGGCGCGGGACCACGCGCCGCTTGCAAACCTAAGTGCTTATCGGACAACAACTCGCGCGACCTTGATGCGGCAGATTCTGCCTGCTCCCGCCGCGGCACACGAGCGACAGCGAATATTCACCGGGCGGAACGCAATACGTCGGCAGAGCCGCTCGTGCAGTCGGCTGGAATGGAGCAGGACCATGAGTTCGCGACCGGAATATCTCGTACAGAGACCGCAGCCATCCTTCCTGACCGCGTTCGTGCGGGGGGCCACGGCCCTGCTCGTCACGGGTGTCGTGTGCGTCACCACCCTGACGGGCTACGGCATGTTCATCTTCGACAAAAAGACGCGCAGCGTGGTCGACCTCGGCCGGCAGCTCGTGGCCGGGCTGCCGGACTTCATGGCGAAGATGCCGCCGATCCTGGCGGACGCAGCTTCGGACCGGCGCGCGCCGGACTATGCCCAAAAGCTCGAGGTCACCGGACGTTTAGTGCCGGACGCGGCGGACCCGGATGTGTTCCGAGCGGTGGTCGAGGTGCGCAACACCGGCGACAAGGTGGTCTCGCTGCTGCCGCTGCGGGTCGCGCTGGTCGATCCAAAGAGCGGACCGATCCGGGAGTGGACCGAGTATGCGGCCACGCCCATCGGGATTGACGACCAATGGCGCGGCCCATTGATGCCCGGGGCGACGCGACAGATCCGAACCGAGTACTGCTCGCGAAGCTCCGGCCGCGAAGTGTCGTGCGAGATCTCCGACCTGCGTATCTGGTCGCCCGAACCGAGCGACGCGCCGGAGGCGCCCCAGGCGGCGGAGTCTCGCGACGCGGGAGCCAGCCAGGCGAAGGGATACCGCGTCGCCGATCACGTGAATTGACGCGAACCTCTTCAAACTCTAGCATTCGCCTGCGGGCTCCGGAGGTGGCTCAGTCGGGCCAACGGAGCCCGACGGCTTTTTCGGCGTGCGCTCGATGCGGTCTCGGGACTGCCAGACGCCAGACAAGACACCGACGGCCGCGACACGTGCCGCGTTCGGACGCCGGGATGCGATCGTGCTGATCCTGGTGCTCGCCGCCGCGGCTGCGTTCGCAATCCCGACGCTCCAACGAGTGACTCGGGAGGGCCGACGGACGCGTTGCTTGGCGAATCTGAGCACCATCGGCATCGCGATGGGCGAATACATCGCCCACAGCGGCGGGCGTTGGCCGGCCGTGGCGAGGTTGCCCTCGGCTGAGTACCACCAACCGGCATGGCCGAGCCTGCCGACCGTTATGTCGCCGTTCCTGGGGGAGCCATCCGCCGTGTTCCGATGCCCGGCGGACCGCCGACTGTTGGCGGAGGACCACCCGCTCCGCAAGCGGTTCGGCGCGCGGACGACCTATTTCGAGAGCGAGGGCAGCAGCTACGAGTGGGTCCTTCAGGAGTTACTGGCGGGGCAGGCGGTCGGTCGCGATCCACTGGCGCGAGCCGAGGGGCTTGGGATGGGTCCGGCCGACCAGCCAATCGTGTGGGACTTCGAGCCGTTCCACGCGCACGGCAAGGAAAAAGGGGCGTTCAACATCCTGTACGGCGATCTCAAGGCTCGGCCGGAACGGGGAGAGTTGCGCCTGACCGTCGGTCAGAAACGGTAGGCGAGGGGGGGCCGCCGGCGAATATTCGGATTAACACGGTCTGATTTGATATGGATGAACCATCGACCAGAACTGAAACGAGTCGCGGTCCGGTAGCCGCGCGGCGAACGCCCCTGCTCATTGGAGCGGCGGCCGGCGCCACGATCCTGCTGGGTTGGATGGTCTGGCGCGCTTACGACGCGGTGGCGACGCCGGCCCGTCCGTCCATGCAGGGCGGGACGCCGGAGCAGTTGATCGGCTACATCGTCAATCCGCGCGGGTTGTCGCGGCTGCCGCTGTTCGAGCAGGATCGATTCCTGCAAGAATGGAAGAAGCACTTCGCGGGAGCCGACGAGCAGCGCGCCTTGAAGGCGTACCTTGAGAAGGCCCCCGAGGAATCCCGGGCGGCGGTTCGCGACGTCTTGTATCGGATCGGTCGGCGGCAGTTCTTCGAAAACGCCAAGCAGTACATGCGCGTCAAGGACGACCCCGGTCAGGCGTACCAGTTTCTGATGGAGCGCATTCGGCAGACCGCATCCGACACGGCCTGGATGCGCGGGCACGGCGACCCGACGCGCGACCTGTCGTCCGTGATGGCGGTGGGGCTCCCGCGCAACCCCGAGGATCTGACGAAGTTGATCGTCAGCGACACGACGCCGGAGGAGCGCGTGATCGGAGAGCAGTACATCAACGCGCTCAAGCACGTGCGCGAGCAGGAGCGTAAGCGCGGCGATTCGCCCGAACCGGCAACGAGCCAACCCTGAAACATCTGACCGGGCGCTCGGGTTTCTTTCGCGGCGACGGCGCGCCACGGCCGCGCGGCACCCGGGTCGCCCTCAGGCTGTGAGCATCAAGGCGGCCAGCGACTTGCCCTCGAAGGTGCGTCGCATGTCCGCCCGCAACGCGGTGACGGCGCGATCGACGTCGCCGTTAACGCCCGCAGGCACGTCACGAGGATCGCCCAGATCGAGCAGCTCGGCCACGGCGATCCGCTCCGGCGGGCGCACGAGCGTATAGCGCGGATCGTCCTCATCCCCCACGAGGCCCGCGACACCGGCGCGTTCGAAGCCGTTGAGCACTTTCTGAACCATGATCGGCGCCAGGTGGGTGTCGGCGGCCAGATCGTCGATGTCGGCCGGGCCGGATCCGGCGCTAAAGCGACGCGCCAGGGCGATTGCGACGGCCGTCACGTCGGACGGACCGGGCGAGCGTGTGGCCGCGGCCTCGGCCTGCTCAAGGCGTGTCAGATTGGTGGCCGTGAACGCCACCTCGGCCCCGAACAGGAAGATCGACCACGACAGATTCAGCCAGAGCAGAAAGAGCGGCAGCAGTCCGATCACGCCGTACAGATTGCCCTTGACGACCAGGTTCGAGATGTAGAGGGAGAACGCCCAGCGCGCCAGCATCCAGACCGGCACGGCCAGCAGCGCGCCGCCGATGGCGGAGCGATAGGGCACCTTTGTGTTCGGCATGAGCTTGTAGATGGCGGCCAACATCAGGATGAGCATGAAGACCGAGCCGACCCAGCCGGCCAGCGCCAGCAGCCATCCGAAGCCGGCGAGACTTCCGAGGGCATCGATCGTGCGGCGGCCGACGTACGACGCCACGGCGAGCACGACCGGCCCGAGCGTCATCACCGACCAATAGAGCGCGACCATCCGAAACGTCCCGCGACCGCGCGGCGCGCCGAAGATGCGATTCAGCGACGCCTCCATCGTGGAGAGCAGGGCCAGCGCGCTCCAGATGAGCAGGATGCCGCCGACCGGGCCGATCCGGGCGAAAGTCAGCTTCGACTCGGCGCTGTCGAGCAGCTGTTCGATCTCGTCGGCGACGTTGTACACCTGCGACGCGGGCGGCGGCTGCGAACCGTCGAGCACCGGCGACCCCTCGCCGGCTGCGCTGTCGGCAGCGTCCTCACGAGCCGCCATGATCTGTGAGATCCCGGAGACCCGCAGGAATTCGCGCAGGCTGCGGCGGCTGTCCTCGACAATGCCGATCGACTTGAGCACCAGGAACGCAAAGATCAGCACCGGCACCATCGCGAAGATGGTGCGAAAGGAAAGCGCCGCGCTCATGGCGAGCACGTTGTTCTCGACCACGCGGCGATAGCAGAGCCGCAGGAATCTGGGCTGAAGTTCGAGCAGCCACGGCCGCGACGGCGCGGCGGACGATCGGTGCGGGTCAGACGTCATGACGAATCGAGCATATCCCGTTTGGCCGCGGCGCCATAGTCGCGGCCGACGGATGAAAGGTTCGCACGCCTCGGGGTCGATAACAACCCCGGAATGACGCTCGCGCCGGCTCAGTCAGTGATCGCCGCGAAGGCGCAGGCCGCTCGGGCCCATGCTCGGGCGATGCGGAACGCGCTCACGATTGATGTCGACGACTGGGGCATCGCCGTCCTGGGACCGGACGCCCCGCTGACCGATCGGGTCGTGCACAACACGCGCCGAATCATCGCCTTGCTGGCCGAATACGGCGTGCGCGCAACGTTCTTCGTGCTCGGTCGGGTGGCCGAGACGTACCCGGAACTCATGCGAGAGATTGCGACGTCCGGTCATGAGATCGGATCGCACGGTCACCGCCACGTGCTGATCACGCGACAGTCGCCGGGGCAGTTTCGGGACGACGTCGCGCGCAGCGTGGACGCCATCGCCGCCGCCGCCGGGATCGAGCCCATCGGATACCGGGCCCCGGCTTTTTCGATCGTCTCGGGCACACGCTGGGCGGGGCCGATTCTCGCGTCACTCGGATTTCGATACAGCTCGAGCGTGTTCCCGTTTCGCGGGCGGCGATACGGTATCGGGGATGCCCCGCGGCACATTCACCGCTGGCCAGACTGCGACTTGATCGAGGCCCCTCCGACGACGCTGTCTCTGGCGGGGCGGCGCTGGCCGTGGGGCGGCGGCGGGTACGCGCGGCTGCTGCCGGGGCCGGTGTTCCGCGCAGGCCTTCGCAGGGTGCATGCCGACGGACTTCCGGCGGTCCTTTATTTCCATCCGTACGAACTCGACGTGCGGGAAATTCGTGAACTGCGCGAGGCCGGCTGGCGGATCCCGCGGCGGCTCGGATGGATGCAATCGCTTTTTCGCTCGCAAACCGAAGCGCGGCTTCGACGCCTGTTCGAAATCTTCGCATTCGCGCCGCTGCGGGACGTCATCGCCGAGGCGATATAATCACGCCGTGCCCGACACGTTGACCGGCCACCCCGTTTCAATCGGCAACCTCGACGCGCTCGCGTTCCGCGGCGAGCGGTGGTGGGTGGCGCACACGCGCTCGCGGCACGAGAAGGCGCTGGCGGAAGAACTCGAGCGGCTGCGCCTGGCGTGCTATCTGCCGTTGTGCCAGCGGGTGACGCGCAGCCGCGCGACGCGGCGCGTGTCCAGGTCGCTCGTGCCGGTCTTCCCCGGGTACCTGTTCTTCGTGGCCGACGACGAGGGGCGCTATCGGGCCATGACGACCAACCACATCGCGCGCACCATCCCAGTGACGGACGTGGACGGACTGGCGCGGCAATTGCGGCAGGTCGACCGCGCGCTGCGCGCCGGTGAGCCGTTGGCGCGATCGTCTCGCCTGGTGCAGGGCGACGCCGTTCGTGTCGTCGCGGGTCCGCTGGCGGGGATCGAGGGCGTGGTCGGAAGCTGGCGTTCGCCGATCCGGGTCGTGCTAAACGTTGAAATCTTGGGGCAATCCGTCGTGGTGGAAGTCGACGCCGATCTGATCGAGCGTATCGACGCCCCTTGAAGCGTCGCAGCGGCGATGCATCAAGGCCGCCGCACGCCGGACAGCGTGGCGCGATACAGGATCAGCCCCGACACGTCGACCAGGTCGAGCCGGCCGGACACGGTCTCGCCCTGAAACACAAACTGACTATCGACTTCGGCCACTTGGACGGCACCCAGCGCGATGGCTCCCGGTCGAAAGATGATCGCGCCGGCGGCCAGCGGGACGCCGGGCGTAGAGGCGCTCAGCGAGACCGCGTTTCCTCGGGCCGTGACCGTGACGGCGTCGGACGGCAGTCCGACCCGTGGGGCTGACGTAGTCAGCGCGAGCGCGCCGAACGTGTTCAAACTGGCGGTCGGCAGGGCCGAGGTGTCGAGCCGCACGACCAGCGGATTCCGGCCCGTGTAGGCCGGCGGCCGTTCCTCGATCCGCAGCAGCGCGGGGAGTGCGAATGAGGCGCTGCCGGTCGCGTCCAAGACCTGGCCGGCCACGGTCACCTGCCACGCGCCGATGAACGGGTTGCGAACGAGGCCGACACCGACCGGATCGATCGGATCGAGCCCGGGCGGCGGGGGCGACGTGACCGTCAGGGTCAGGCGCAAATCCGACTGGAAGAACCCGTCGCTGGCCACGACGCGAAAGACGTAGGTGCCGTCCCCCGGAATCGCGAGGACGGCGTTCAGCGCGCCCCCGATGCGGAAGGCGGTACGCTCCGTCGCCAAGGGACCGGCCTCCTGGAAGTAGGCTATGGTCAGCCCGTCTCCGTCCGGATCGAAGGCGTTGGCCGAGAGCGATAGCTGTCGACTGTCGATCGCGCGCAGCAGAGCGCCGGCAAAGATCGGCGGGTTGTTGCCGCCGTTGAGCGCCAGTCCCGGAAAGGTGACGCCGGGCAGGCTCGTCGATGCATCGCAGCCGAACAGCAGCAATACAAGCAGCGCGGACGATCCGCGCCACTGCTTGATGAACCCCATTTCCCCTCTCGCTCGACCGGCGGCCGACTTGCCGGTTGCTGCGTGATGGTAGGGGCCTTCGATCGCGACTTTCCACCCCGTGTCCGCGAGAAGTTGCGAGGGAACATCGCGTCAGATAACGTCGATTTGCATGGCTGAGCCGCCGCGTTTCAAACCGTCCGAGCGCTTCGGCGACCGCGTGGACGACTATGTTCGCGCCCGGCCCGACTATCCGCCCGACGTCATCCGATGGCTGCGCGAGACATGGGGACTTCGATCCGGCCAGTCGGCGGCGGACGTCGGAAGCGGCACGGGCATCTGGACGCGTCGTCTGATCGACGCGGGACTGGAGGTCGCCGCCGTCGAGCCGAACGACGCGATGAGAAGCGCCGCCGAGCGCGTCCTCGGCGGCCGCGCGGGGTTTCGAAGCGTGCGCGGGACTGCCGCGGCGACGACGCTGGCACCGGCGAGCGTCGACTGGGTCACGGTGGCGCAGGCGTTCCACTGGTTCGACCCGGCCGACGCGCGGCGCGAATTCGCCCGCATTCTAAAACCGGCCGGACGGGTCGTCTTGATCTGGAACAATCGCCGCCACGAAACGCCGTTTGGCGCGGCCTATGAGGCGTTCGTGCGCGAATTCGCGACCGATTACGCCGAAGTCCGGCACGAACGGGTGGAGACCGACGGCACGCTCCAACGCTTCTTCGGCGTGCGGCCCGGGCAGGCGACGTTTGAAAACCGCCAGATCCTCGATTGGGACGGGCTGCTGGGTCGATGCCGGTCGTCATCATACATGCCCGGCGAGCATCACGAGCGCTACGAATCCATGCGGAAAGCGTTGCTCGCATTGTTCGGGCAGTATGGGCGTGACGATCGGGTCTCGTTGGACTACGAGACGCGCGTGTATGTCGGGTCACTGGCCTGACAACGCCGCCGGCGCGAGGACCTCGGCTCGCTCCGCCGCGTTCAGGCGGTGAGGAGTCCGCAAGCCTCGCGCACGTCCCGCATGGTCTTCTGGGCCTCGGCCCGCGCGCGCCGCGCTCCCTCGCGAAGCACGTCGTCCACCGCGCTATCACGATCGAGCGCCAAGCGGCGCTCGCGGCAGACACCGAAGCGTTGCTCATACAACTCGGCCAGGCGCTTCTTGGCGTCGCCATAGCCCATGCCCGGGCGGGCGTACCGCTCGCGCCACTGGTTGAGCTCGTCCGGCGCGGCGAACAGCCGAAGCAGGGCGAACACGTTGCAGGTGTCGGCGTTCTTCGGCTGATCGACCGGCGTGCTGTCGGTCTTGATCGCCATGATCTTCTTCCTCGCCGACGAGGCCGGCTCGAACAGCTCGATGGTGTTTCCGTAACTCTTGCTCATCTTGCGGCCGTCGACACCCGGCACGATGGCGGCTTCGTTCAGCTTGGCCTCCGGACGAACGAACACCTCGCGGCCGTAGGTGTTGTTGAAGTAACCGGCCATGTCCTGCGTCATTTCGATGTGCTGAACCTGATCCTTGCCGACCGGGACCAGGTTCGAGCGATAGATCAGGATGTCGGCGGCCATCAGCACCGGGTAGGTGAACAGCCCGACGGATGGCTTGATGCCCTGAGCCGTCTTGTCCTTGTAAGAGTGGGCCCGCTCGAGCAGGCCCATGTTGGTGACGGTGGCCAGGATCCACGCCAGTTCCGTGACCTCGGGGACGTCGGTCTGGCGAAAGAGGCAGGCGCGGGTCGGATTCAGTCCAAGGGCCAGGTAGTCGGCGGCCACGTCGCGCGTCAGTTGCCGCAGCCGCTCGGCGTCCTGGATGGTGGTCAAGGCGTGGTAGTTGGCGATGAACAGAAACGATTCGTATCGCGCCTGATCGTCGATGTGCTGCTTCATGGCGCCGAAGTAGTTGCCGAGATGCAGCCTGCCCGATGGTTGGATTCCAGAAAGGACGCGCATGCCTTGCCCGTCATGAAGTTGCCGTTGGCCGGGCTTCCGGCCCCGGCGCGATGACCGGCGACGAGTGTATTCGATCCGCGCGGAGCGCCCAAGCTGTTGAGCCGCCGCGCGTCGCCGTAGAATGCCCGACGAGACTGAATGGCCGAGTTCCAAGCACGCACCAGCGCGCCGCCGACGAGCCTGAGGGTCCGCCGACCCCGGTTGAGACGGGCGGCACTTGCGCTCTCATCGCTCGTGGCGGTCCTGGCCGCGGCCTTCGCAACCCTGCCTTGGTGGATTCCGCTCGATTGGACGCGAAAGCGCGCCGAACAGGCGCTAAGCAAAGCGACCGGCGGAAGTGCGGCCGTCGGCGCACTGGCCTTCTCGTGGGCCGAGGGCTTCGTGCTGCGTGACCTGCGAATCCGCCCCCGTGGAGAATCGCATGACTTGGTCGTCGTGCGTGAGGTCCGCGCGCAGCTCGACCCTTGGCGAATCGTCACCGGCCGCGCCATGCGGCGCATCACGGCGACCGGCCCGGAGATTCGGCTCGCCGTGGGCGCCGATGGTCGGCTCAACGCGGAGCGACTGCGTCCGGAGAAGCCCGGCGGCTGGCCGCCAGCGGAGGCCATCGAGATCATCGACGCGCGGCTGACGCTGGAGGACGCCCGCACCGAAACGGTGGCCGAGATCCAACTGGGGGAGATCGCGCTCAAACTGGATCGAGCATCCGGACGCGCGGACGCCCGTATCCGCGGGACGCCCATTCGGGCCATTCGCACGAGCGCCGCCGCGCCGGCGTCGGGCGCCGTCGAGATTGCGGCCGGTTTGAATGTTCCCGCCCTGCGGGCGGCACTGGCCCCAAGGACCGCCCATGCGGGGATCGCCACCTCGGACGGGCCGGAACTCTCCGGAGAGGGGGCTTTCCGGTGGACGGACGTGGACTTGGCATCGCTCCCGCTCGAACTCATCCCGGGGCTTTCCGGTCTGCGCGTGAGCGGCCAGAGTTCCGGCGAAATCGCCGCAAGCGTCGGGCCGATGCTCGCTCAGAGTCTGGCCCTGCGCGCCGAGGTGAAAAAGTTGACGATCTCGAGCGACGGCAGCGCGGTCGTCGACGACCTACCGTGGTGCCGGCTCCAGTCAGCGGGAACCTGGAACCCGGTCTATGACGTCCTGGAGCTATCGCAACTGTCCTACGAGATGCCGGGCGTTGAGGTCCGGGGGCGACCCGTGTCCCGTGCGGGCCCGGTGCTGACGTGGTCTCTCGGCGGCGAGACGATCCTGCAGGCGGCGCTGACCGGACGGCTGGCGGACATTCGGCAGCTTCGCGCCCTGTTGCCATTGCGCCTGGCCGACAGACTGCTCGGTGCAACGGGCCATGACGAGGCATTCGGACAGATTCAAGTCGAGGCCGGCGTCTTCACGCAGCGCGACGGTTCGTCGCTGGAGCTGGCCCTGCGCAGCGACGGCCTGCGACTGGCTTCCGGAAGTCCGCTGCGGCTTCGCCAGACGACTCCGGTCGAGACGCGCGTTCGCGCGCGGCGGATCGAGCGGTCAGGCGTCACGAAGATCGAGGAACTGTTGGTAGCGTTGGGGGGCGTCCGCCTGTCCGGCCAAGCCACACTGCCCGATGGCGGGGCGACATCCGCAACCGGCTCGACCGAGGTGGCGTTCTCCGCGTCGATCGCGGATCTCGACGAGCTTACGTCCATGCTGCCCACGAAGCCGTCCGCGTGGCGCGCGACCGGTCCGGCGCGGCTGGATTTTCGACTGCACGGCGGGAATGGCGGTGGCGATTGTCAGCTCACCGCGGTCATCGACGCCGACAGTGACGTCGACGTGCCGGACTTGTTCCGTAAACCGAGCGGCGCGCCGCTTGTGATCGAGGGAGCCGCCCGCTGGGACGGATCGCGAGAGCGCTGCCTGCAAGCGCTGCGATTCGCCGCGCGGAGCGGAGCTGCGGTTCTCGAGCTGGAGGGCGAATCCGACCCGGGTGCAAGCGCTCCGGTGTCGTGGGATCTGCGGAGCGTCGCGGCATCCGATCCAACCGATCCCAGCCCGCGTGGCGCGGGCGCGATCACCCTCGACGCGTCGCTGCGAGCGAGATTGTCGCTGGATGGAATGGAGCACTGGCTGGCGATGCTGCCGGCTACCGAGGACGCGCGACGCCACGTCGACGCGCGCGGCGCTGCGACCGTCTCGGTGACCGCCCATCTGCGGCACTCGGCCGCGAACGGCAACATCTGGCCGGAACTGTACCGGGTGTCGGCCGAGGGCGTCGCCGACGAGGTTGAACTGACGACCGGGGGGGGCATCCGCAAGCCGCGCGGCGAACCCGCACGGTGGGCAGTCGACTACCGATTCGATCGCAGTCGCCCCCGCGACGTGCACCGCCTGTCGTGCCGGGCGGAACTTCCCTCCGCGACGTTGAACGGAAGCGCGTCGCTGGGCGGAGGCCGGGCGCGCGTGGGGATCGAAGGGGCCGTGCGCGACGTGGCCAGATTCGCAAGGCGCATCGCGCCGGCGGCTGGATGGTCGGCCGATCAACAGTTGGCCGGATCCGCGACGTTTCGCGCCACATGGCTCGAGACACCGGAATTCGGCGAGCGCGAGTTGGCGATCGACCTGACGGATACGGCCATCTCGCCGGTTGACTCTGCCGGGTCGAAGTGGCACAAGCAAGGCGGCACGCCGATGCGATTCGAGGCTGCCTTCCGTGTGGCCCGACCGCTCGCGCCGGTGGCGGGCGACGAGTCCGGCTGGGTCCGATGGGATGTCGAGAGAGCCCGATTCGAGTTGGGCGGACTCAACGTCGGCGTTCCGCGAGGACGGCTGTTGTTCGAGCCCGCGCTGGAGCACCGGTGGCTCGACGAATTGGCGAGCGGCCGCCTGCCATCCCTGCGTACCGATCCGGATCGCTGGAAGTGCGACTTCGAGGCGAAAGGATCGCTCGCCGCAAGCGGCGGGACGCTGGAGCTGACGCGTGCGCTCGGCATCGCGGAACTCAGGGGGCAGGTCACCGGATCGGGAACCTGCACCGCCTCGCCCGATGGATTGACGCTCCGGGGTCGCGTGGATGCCACCGCCGCCCACGTCCGCCTGCGCGACGGCGGCCACAAGCCGGAGGGCATGACGGCCGTCCTCGCGATCAACGGGCAAGTGCAGCCACGCGGCCCCGCGAACGAGCCGACGGCGGAACTGGCATTGCTGATTCAGAACGCGTCGCTGCACCTGGCCGACGGCGTCGTTCAGACAGCCGGGGAAGCCCGGTGGCCGCTCCGCGGTCCGGATGCCGACCATCCTTGGCTGGTGCACGCCGGCGGAAACCTGGAGTGGAGCGACCTGTCCCGGTTCGAGCCATTGCTGCCTCGCGATGGGAACGGTCCGCTGCGAGCGATCTCGGCCCCAAGAGGCGGCATGCGAGGTCGCATCGGGTTCAGCAGACACGACGACGGTTCGCCAAGCCCACGGGTATCGATCACGTTCGATCGAACGGCGTTTACCATCGCGAAGGCGAGCGGCAGCTCGCTGCCCATCGAGCTGGATGGCCGCCTCGAAATTGACGACCGGGCGATCCGGTTTCACGGCGTGGATGTCCGTCTGGGCGCCTCGCGCGTCTCGCTGGGCGGCGACCTGCGCATGGCGGGCGACGGGCTGGACGGCCATCTGGTGTTGGCTTCGCCGCGACTCGATGCCCGCGAGCTACTGGCGATTGCGGCGTCGTCGGGTCAGTCGACCGAGGTGAGCGCGGCCGAGGCCCGACGATCACAAGCGCTTCGAGTCTTGCGCGCCAGCAACGTGCGACTGACGGCGCATGCCGCCCACGCGGAGTTTCCGGGCTTTTCGCCGCAGACCGACTTCCCGGTCGATGAACTGGCGATCGACGCGACGATTCAACGAGGCCACGTGATGGCAACGTTCGCCTGTGCCGCAAACGACGGCACGGTGAACGGAACGTGGCGAACGGATCTGTCAAAGGACGATCCGACGTTCCATCTGGCATACACCGCCCGCGACTTGACGGCATCGCCCAACACCCGACCCATCGTCGAGGCGTTCTTCCCGGGCATGCTGGTGAAGGGTCGGCTGACGCTGATCGACGAGTCTCACCAGCGGCTATTCGCGCTGCGGGGACAGCCGAATTTCCCCACGGGCAAGGGAGAGATGATCCTGGAGGACGGCCAAGTCGTCGGTCGCGCGGCGCCGCTGTGGGTGACGAGCGTCTTCCCGAGCCTGAACCTGGCCGAATTCAACTACACCCACATGATCAACCGCTTCGAGAAGCTCGACGACGGCACCCACCTGAACGACATGACGTTTTTCGGCTCGGTCTATCACGTCTATGCGACGGGCTACACGCGGGCCGACGGCGACGCCCGGTACGAAGTCGGGGTCGACCTGTTGGCGCGACTGTCGCCGGACCTCTCGCGCATCGGGCAGGGTCGCATCGCCCTGTTCAACAAGACCGGCCGAATCCGCGACGGCCGCTTCGAGAACGAAGTTGTGTCGTACCTCGACCCGGTCACCGTGACCAGGAAGATCTTCTCGAACAACGTGCTGACGATCGCGTACCACGCCATCCGCCAGCGAGTGGTCGGTCCGACGTCGAGCGACGAGAGGTCGAGCGCGACGTCAGCCCCGGCGGATGGGGGGGCGGCCGATTGAGTAGTAGTCGAAACCGTGACGCCGCATCTGTTCGATCGAATAGACGTTGCGGCCGTCGAAGATCACCGGCGACTTCAGCGCGGCGCGGATGCGGTGGAAGTCGGGCGAACGAAACTCGTTCCATTCCGTGCAGATGATGAGCGCGTCGGCGCCGTCCAGCGCCTGGTAGCCGTCGTCGAAATACCGCAGCCGATCGCCGTACACGTCTCTCGTGTTGGGAATGGCCTTGGGGTCGTGCACGCGAACTTCGGCCCCGTCGCCGAGCAGTCCGTCGATGATCCGAAGCGCCGGCGCCTCGCGAACGTCGTCGGTCCGCGGCTTGAACGCCAGACCCCAGATCGCGAAGCAGCGGCCGGACACGCGACCGCCAAAATGCGTGCGGGCCGCGTCAAGCAGCAGCAGCGGTTGCCGCTGGTTGACCTCGTGCACCGCGTCCAGAACCGTCAGTTCGACCCCGGCTTGTCGGCCGACGTGGATCATGGCGGGAATGTCCTTCGGGAAGCAGCTGCCGCCATACCCGATTCCCGGGTAGAGAAAATGAAATCCGATCCGCTCGTCGTAGCCGATCCCCAGCCGCACCTCGTCGATATCGACGCCGAGCCGGCCAGCAAGCTGGGCGATCTGATTGACGAAGCTGATGCGGGTGGCGAGGTAGCAGTTGGCGGCGTACTTGATCATCTCGGCGGCCGCGCGGCGGACGATCAGGATCGGTCGCTTGTTGCGGACGAACGGCTCGTACAATTCTCGAACGGCCGCGGCGGCGGCTGAATCCTCGCCGCCGATCACCACCCGGTCGGGCCGCTGGAAATCGTCAACCGCCGTGCCTTCCTTGAGGAACTCCGGGTTGCTCACGACCACCAGTCGGTGGCCGGTCAGCCCGGCCATCAACTGTTCGGCCCAGGCGCCCGTTCCAATGGGCACGGTCGACTTCATGACGACGATGCGGGGACCGTCCACGGCGGCGGCGATACCGCGACACGTGGCCTCGACCTGCGAGAGGTCGGCCGATCCATCCGTGCGCGGCGGCGTGCCGACGGCGATGAAGATGATCTCGCTCTCCCGCACGGCTCGGGCCAGGTCGTCGGTAAAGGTCAGCCGCCCGGCGCGCAGGTTGTTGGCCAGCAGGTCGGCCAGCCCCGGCTCGAAGATGGTGGGCTCGCCGCGGCGGAGCTGCTCCAGCTTCCTCCGGTCGATATCGACGCCAATGACATGATTGCCGGTGTCGGCCAGGCAGACCCCGGTCACCAATCCGACGTACCCGGTCCCGACGATGGTCAGACGCATGCACGCAGCTCCAGCCGCCCATCCCGTCGAGCGGCCCTGCCGAGTTTATCGTTCCGTAGGCGGGAATGCTCCACTCCGCGGCTCGCTGTTGCTGAGGCGCGGACAGACGATTTGCCACTCGGCGGCCGAACTGGCTACGATTCGAGGCGGATACGCAAGGAGTTCGTCCGGATTGGAGGATGGCCGTGAAGGTTCGGATCACCTACTGCGTCAAGTGAAACTACCTGCCTCAGGCCACCGGTCTGGTGGCCGAATTGGAGCAGGCGTTCGGCAAGAACCGCGTGCAGTGCGAGCTGGTGCAGGGCGACAACGGCGTCTTCGACGTCACCGTTGACGGCAAGCCCGTGTTCAGCAAGAAGGAAGCCGGCCGATTCCCGCAATACCGCGAGGTGGTGACGGCGATTGAGCGGCAGATTCTTGAGTCCTGAGCGCAACAGCGGAGCCTCACGAAGGGCGTCAACATGAGCACCACCGCTTCGACCGCCGTCCCCGGCCACCGCGTCGTGCGCGCTCCGCGCGGCACCGAGTTGACCTGCAAGGGCTGGCTGCAGGAAGCCGCCCTGCGGATGCTGCACAACAATCTCGACCCGGACGTGGCCGAGAAGCCCGACGAGTTGATCGTCTATGGCGGCCGTGGGAAGGCGGCGCGCACGTGGGCCGATTTCGACCGGATCGTGCGCGCGTTGCGCGAGCTCGGGAATGACGAAACGCTACTGGTGCAATCCGGACGGGCCGTCGGCGTCCTCCGCACGCACGCGGATGCGCCGCGCGTGCTGATCGCGAACGCCAACCTCGTGCCGCACTGGGCCACGTTCGACGAATTCTCCCGACTCGAGGCGCTCGGCCTCACCATGTACGGCCAGATGACGGCCGGCAGTTGGATCTACATCGGGACGCAGGGCATCCTTCAGGGCACCTACGAGACGTTCGCCGCGGCCGGTCAGAAACACTTCGCTGGCACGCTGGCGGGGCGGCTGGTGGTGACGGCCGGCCTCGGCGGCATGGGCGGCGCTCAACCGCTGGCGGGAACGATGAACGACGCGGCGGTCCTGTGCATCGAAGTCGATCCGCAGCGCATCGAGCGAAGACTGGCGACGCGCTATCTCGATCGCAGCACCGCCTCGCTTGACGAAGCGCTCGACTGGCTGAACGAGGCGCGCAGAAGCCGACGCGGGCTGTCGGTGGGATTGCTGGCCAACGCGGCCGACGTGCTACCAGAACTGGTACGACGGCACGTCGTGCCCGACGTGCTCACCGACCAGACCAGCGCCCACGATCCGCTCAACGGGTACGTTCCGAACCAGGTGCCGTACGCGGAGGCCCTGCGGCTTCGCATGAGCGACCCCGAGCGCTATACGCGCCTATCGTACGAGGCGATGGGCGTCCACGTGCAGGCCATGCTCGACCTCATGAAGGCCGGGGCGGTGACGTTCGATTACGGCAACAACATCCGGGCCCGAGCGCGCGATGCCGGCGTACGCAACGCATTCGACATTCCGGGTTTCGTTCCGGAGTACATCCGGCCGCTTTTCTGCGAGGGCAGCGGGCCGTTCCGGTGGGTGGCGCTTTCGGGCGACCCAGCCGATATCGCCGTCACCGATCGCGCGATCCTGGAGCTGTTCCCCGACAAGCCGCACCTGTCGCGCTGGATTCGGCTGGCGGGGGAACGCGTCGCGTTCCAGGGCCTACCCGCCCGCATCTGCTGGCTCGGCTACGGCGAACGTGCCCGCGCCGGGCTGGCGTTCAACGAACTGGTCCGAAGCGGAAAGGTCAAGGCGCCCATCGTGATCGGCCGAGATCACCTCGACTGCGGCTCGGTGGCCTCGCCGAACCGCGAGACCGAAGGCATGCTGGACGGATCGGACGCGATCGCCGACTGGCCGATCCTCAATGCCTTGGCCAACACGGCCTGCGGCGCGAGCTGGGTCAGCTTCCATCACGGCGGGGGGGTCGGCATCGGCTATTCGCTGCATGCGGGCATGGTCATTGTCGCCGACGGCTCGAAAGAAGCCGACCGGCGGCTGGAGCGCGTGCTGACGTGCGATCCGGCCATGGGGGTGTTCCGTCACGTCGACGCCGGGTATGAGCAGGCCCGCGAGGTCGCGCGAGAGCGCGGCGTCAGAATTCCGACGTAATCCTGAAGCGAACGCCCGCCTCGGCCAGCGCCCGGGCTGCCAGTTCGCGGGCGGCCCGACGATCTCGGATGCGCTCGTTCAGTTGCTCCTCGTACACGCGGCTGAGGACCTTGCGATAGATCGGCCCCTGCGGAACGCCCCAGGCATGCAGGTCGTCGCCGTTCACGAGCGGGGGCGGGCTGACGGCGTCGGCGGGAATGGCCCGCGCTCGCTCCGCCAGTTCGCGTCGCGGCGTCAGGGACCGCCGCAGAGCGCGGAGATGAGCACCGACGAGCAGCAGCAGGTCATCGAAGCGCCGCCCAGCCATCAAACGCTTGATGTCAGCCAGGCTCAGGTTGCGCGGCGAGCAGGCCGCCTCCACGTGGGCGCACAGCCATGCCACGTCGGCCTGCACATCGTTACTCGTGCGCAATTGCCGGCAGGACGCGCGCACGTCGGCCATCTCGAGCGGCAGCAGAATCGACGCCAGCGCCAGCTCCCACGAGCACGGACGGCGCGGCAACGCCGCCAGCCGCGCGGCGATTTGCCGCGAGTGGGGGGGCAGACGCACCGCGATCGGCCAGAGGTGCGGCAGCAGTCGGGATTGCTCCAGCAGCCCCCAGCCGGCCGCGCGGCGGGGATGCGTCAGAATTCGCTCCAGTTCGTCGGCGATGCGTTCGGGGCTGACGCGCGCGATGCGGTCCGCGTGCTGGCCGATGGCCTTGAACGTCCGCCGCTCGATGCGGAAGCCCAGCCGCGCGGCAAAGCGCACGGCGCGCAGCATGCGAAGGTGGTCCTCCGCGAAGCGAGCGGCCGGATCGCCGATGGCGCGGATGACGCCGTCCGCGAGATCCTTGCGCGCACCGACGTGGTCGATCACCCGCCGGGCGATCGGATCGTAGAACATGCCGTTGATCGTGAAGTCGCGGCGCTGGGCATCGTGCAGAGGATCGCTGAAGCGAACGGCGTCGGGATGCCGTCCGTCGGAATAGGTCGTATCGCTACGGAAGGTGGCCACCTCGATCCAACGGCCGCCCACGCCGACCATGACCACTCCGAACTGAACCCCGACCTTCTGAGTCCGCCGAAACAGCGCGAGAATCTGCTCGGGCCGGGCGTCCGTGGCCACGTCGTAGTCATCGGGCCGACGACCGAGCAGCGCGTCTCGAACACAGCCGCCGGCGAACAGGGCGGTGAATCCAGCGCGTCGCAGGGTGCGGACGATGGACAGCGCGGCCGTGCGGGATGAGACCGGCGCGGGCCGGGTCATGGCGCGGTCCTGACGAGCAGTGCCAGTCTCATCGACCCGTAATCATGGCGTTGCTCCACACGCCAGTGTCCCGGCAACGTCGGCGGCAGAGCCGCGTCCAGCGGCAGGCGCCAGACGATCAGGGCATCGTGTGCGACGGCGATGTCACGGCCGAGCCGTCGGAAGACGGCGGCCAGAGGCGACGCATCAGACGCCTCCCGGCTGAGTGGGTAGGGCGGGTCAAGGAAGATCAGCCGGTAGCCGCCGTGTGGCGGCGCAGGAATCGGCGTCGATGCCGCGTCGCCGGTCACAACGATCGCTTCGCCGGCGATGCCGATCGAGCACAGGTTCGCTCGCAGGGCCTGAAGTGCCGCCCGGTCCTGCTCGACGAAGCAGCAGTAGCTCGCACCGCGCGACAGGGCCTCGATTCCGAGATTTCCGACACCGGCGAACAGGTCCAGCACGGACATATCCGGCAACTCGCCCGGCCGGCCCCAGCGGCTCCCGAGACGATCGAAAAGCGCCTGCTTGACGCGATCGAGGATCGGCCGAGTGGCGTCGCCATGCCCGGCGACGAGGCGACGACCGCGATACTTACCCACGATGACGCGCATCAAACCGATTATACGATAAGCCGGAATTGGCGCGGCTTTCGGCGGTTGCGCGGCGCTCGTACAATTGCCCACGAGTTCGAGGTCCGTCAGGTCGGATGGTCACCCGTGGCAGAACCGATTCCCGCCGTCAAGGGCACGCGCGATTTCTACCCCGACGAGTACGCCCGCATCGTCTGGCTGCACGACGCCTGGCGACGAGTCTCCGCGCGGCACGGGTTTCGCGAATTCGAGGGACCGACGCTCGAGTACGTCGAGCTTTATACGCGCAAGAGCGGCGATGAAATCGTCGAGCAACTCTTCTCGCTGACCGACCGGGGCGGACGCAACCTCGCCCTGCGGCCCGAGATGACGCCGACGCTGGCCCGCATGGTGGCGGCGCGAGCGGGCTCGCTGCCAAAGCCGATCAAGTGGTTCTGCATGCCGCGGCTGTTTCGCGGCGAGCGGCCGCAGCGCGGCCGGCTGCGCGAGTTCTTCCAGTGGAACATCGACCTGCTGGGCGTGCCCGGCATCGTGGCCGACGCCGAGTGCATCCTGGTCGCGGCGGACCTGTTCCGCGAGGTTGGACTGGGCCCGGCGGACGTGGCCGTGCACGTCAACGATCGGCGGCTCGTGGCGGCGCTGCTGGCGGCGCTGGGCGTGGCCGATGACCGCATCGCGGCCGCGTATGCCATCCTCGACCGGGTCGGCAAGCTGCCGATCGAGGAGGTCGAGCGGCGCTGGAACGAGGCGATGGGGGAGCGGCCGACGTTCGCTCGGCTGTGGTCCATGCTCTCGGCCGAATCGCTCGCCGACCTGCGGACACGCGCCGAGCGGGATGAGCTGGCGACGGACGCCGTGCTCAACGCCGTCGGCGAACTCGCCCGCCTGTTCGAGATTCTCGCCCGGTTCGGCGTCGGCGATTACTGCCGCTTCGATGTCCGCATCGTGCGTGGACTGGCGTATTACACCGGGCCCGTGTTCGAGGCCTATGACCGCGGCGGGAAGCTGCGGGCCATCTGCGGCGGCGGCCGCTACGACCAGCTCCTTGAGCTGATGGGGGGCAAACCGCTTCCCGCCGTCGGATTCGGCATGGGCGACGTGGTGCTCCTGGAATTGCTGAGCGATCTGAACCGTCTGCCCGCGATCGAGGTCGGCGGGGGGGTCGTCGTGGCCGACGCCCGCTCGGCCAAAGGCTCGAGCGGGCCGCATCCGACGGGCGAGGTGCTCCGACTCACAGCCGCGCTGCGCCGGGCCGGCATCCCAGCCGAGTTCGCCTACGAACCGGCCGCCATCGGAAAACAGCTCGCGCGCGGGGCCGAGCGTGCCGCCCGCTGGGCGGTCATCGTGGGCGACGAAACTGTTACGCGCGGCGTCGTGCAGTTGAAGGATTTCAGAACCGGCCTGCAACGCGAAGTGCCGCTTGATGCACTGCTGACCGAGCCGGCTTCCGCACTCGTGGCGCTGCCGTGATCAGCCGTCGCAGCCACTACGAAGCGGCGTTCGAGGCCTACCTTCGCGAACGTCGCATTCCGTACGTGGCCGCCGAGCAGGCGAGGCGTCACGTGCCCGGCCATCCGGGCGTCAAGCTGTTCGATTACGTCGTTCATGCAGACCCCGCCGGTCGTTTCCTCGTGGACGTCAAGGGACGCAAGGTGACGCGGTCGCCACGGGCCAGCGGCTGGGACACATGGGTCACCGCCGCGGACCTTGATGGCCTGAGCCGCTGGCAGGCGGCGTTTCGCGACGGATTCACGGCTGCTTTCGTGTTCGCGCATTGGCTGGCCAACGTCGAACGGCCGACGCCGGCGGAGGCGTTCGAATTCGCAGGACGGGCGTACGTCTTCGGCGTTGTACTGCTCGAGGACTACCTGGCCCACAGCCGACGGCGGTCTCCACGCTGGCGGACGGTGAGCGTGCCGCGCGGCGAGTTTCGGTGCATCGTTCGCGCGCCGCGGGAAGTCTGGCCGGGCGGCGCGGAAGATCGTGACGCGCCACGTGCATCGATCGCGGCTTTACCGAACGGGCGCGACTCGTATAATTCGTGAAACGGTGGCAAGCGTACCCGAAAGGACGCGGATGTTGGTCGTGGATCGTTTCCGTCTCCGAGCCGCCATGCTCGTCTTCGGGCTGTCGATCACCGCGGCCGTTGCGCAGGATGCGGGCGGCACGGTACAGGGCTCGATTCCACTTCTGAAGGCCGAGCCGCCGCTGGCGGCATGGGGCATCGCGGCCGCGTTTCTGATCGGAACGCTGGCCATCGCGTTCAAGACCAGCAAACGAGAGAAGGCCAAATGAACCCAGGTGCCCCGGCGCGCCGCGCGCCCGCGCCCCGGAGATTCCCATGTCCAAGCGTACCCTCATCACGCTGCTGATCGGCGTGAACGTGCTGCTTGCGGCCGCGCTGATCATCGTCTCGGGCGGTCAGCAGACCGCCTACGCGCAAGCTGCGCCGCTGGCCAACAACTTCCTGATGGTCTCCGGGTCGATCCTCAATCAGCACGACGTCATGTACGTGATCGACCTGTCCAATCGCGATCTGCACGTGTTCGAGCTGGACCGCACGACCAAGCGACTCGTCCACCGCGATGGCCGCGACCTGCTGCGCGACTTCCGGGGCGGGAGGTGAGCCGTGAACCGCATCAATAACGTCGAAATCTCGCCTTCCTCGGCCGGCCTGACGCGCGACGGATTCGCCATCGGAATCCTCTCGGTCACGGCCGTCATCCTGTTCGTCGGCCTCGTGGTGGTCATCTCGCTGCCGCAGCCGGCGGCCGCGATCGGCCAGACGGACCGCGGCGGCGACTACCTCATGGTGACCAGCCAGTTCACGAATAACTGGGAAGTTGCCATGATCACCGACGGCGCGGTCGGCCGCATGGGGGCATATTTCTACAACATCAACACGCGCAGCGTGGAACTGGTGGACATGGTTGAGTTCGCCCGGTTCATGCGGGCGCCGGGCGGGGCGCGCTCGCGCTGATGCCACGGTCGCCCGTGCCCGATAGATCATCGAGTGCATCATAAGATGCGTTATGGGACGTCAACCGGGGGGGGCACAACGGGTACGTTCACCGGTGACGACGGGTCGTTCGCACCCGCTCGTCGACTGCTGACCCGATGACCGTCGTCAGCGCCAGGAGCAGATCGCGCCCCATCGGCGTCAGGTCGTAGCGGTTGCGCTCCACGAACGCCACTAGGCCGCCGCGTTCCAGCGTCCGCAGGTGGTGATACAGCGGTCCGGGCGCGAGCCGAACCGCCCGCGACAACCCGGCGTGGGTGTTCGCGCCGGACAGGATCGCCCGGGCAATTCGAATCCGTTGCCGCTGGGCCAGGCCGACCAGCACCAGCCCCATCGAGCCGTCGGAGACACTCTCCAACAGCCGCTGTCGGGGCCGCCCGCCCGGGCCGCGCGCGATCGACTCCCGCCGCCTCACGCGTACGTTCGGCCGGCCGCCCGCCGCCTCGACCACGGCCACGAGCACCGCCGCCCCATACCGGCCGCGGCGAGCGTCCAGAGCCGGGAAGCACCGCATGACATGCCGGAGCACCATGGAATCGGCGCGCGACTTGCGACGGCCGCCGCCTCCCTTCGGCGCCTGGCCCATGCGTCGCGTTGGCGGCGGCGCGCTCATCGCGGAGCAAGTCCGCTGACGGCGTGATTCCGCCCCCCCAATCCGACCTTGCCGCGTGCTTGGCTGCGATACGCCTTTCCGAACCGCCCGCGCGCCTCGCGTCGATCGCAAGGCCGACCGCCCCACCGCCCTGGCGCCGCGCCTGCCCCTTGTCCGAACTCTTGAATCAGCGCCTCCACGACTCGCTTGCATCGTCCGCGTCGCCCTCTCTTTCACACATCCAGCTCGGGTCGAACGCCCGCACTTCCTTCAGCCTCAGTGCGGGGTCTCCCAAGCGGCTCGGAACGGAACGGTCAATCCCTGCTCCCTGCCCATACTACGCGCACCGCTGACTGCTGTCTAGATTTCCGTATTATATAATTATATAATAGTAGATCATGGACGTCAACCCGCGATTTTTCCCGACAGGCTCTAGCCTTGAGCTGCTCGGCCCATGACTTGGGGCAGCCGACCCGACCGTCACGCCCAGATCGGCCGACGGCCAACCCACCCCGCCCGCCACGGCGGAGACGGAGCCGCCGGGCTCCGCGCTGCTCCGCTCGCCCGGCGGCAGAGGCCGATCCGATCGCGTTATTCGATCGCCGGTCCCCTTGCAGCGGAAGCGTCGGGCGTACGCACCGGGCCAGCGCGCGCACTTGGGCCCGGCACGCCAATGGTCCAGTCAACCGCACAGAGCTGAGCGTCGGGCGGCCGCTGCGGCACCGGACTTGGCCTCCCGCCACGCGATCCAAGTCCTCGATCCGCCGCCGGTCCGCGCGCCTGCGGCGGTTGTGCATGCCCCGCAGCTTGACAGCCGCCCACGACGCCGCATAAATACGCAGGGTAAGGCGAGGATGGCGTCGTGTGGCCCCTGACGATGCCCGATAATGCCCGACTGGCAGTTTCCCCGCGATGGGTTGGGTCTTCGGTGGCGTGCACCACGGATTCTGAGGTCCGGACATGATTCACTCGAGTCCGAAGCCGCTCAAAGTCGCCCTGGACCTCACCCGAAAGCTCATGCGCGACATGGGGAAATCGCTCAGCCCCGAACAGCGCCGCGACCTCCAGCGGCTCGAACGTCTGATCGACGAAGCCGAGCGGAACCACCTGCTTGAAGTCACCCGCCTCCACCACCGCACCGCCGCCGGCGAGCAGCCCCCCAATGGCTCCGGGGCGCAGCGCCCCGCCACCAAGTGGCGTTTCTGGCATTGACCAGCCGCTGAGTTCCTCCCTCGCGGCGAGCCGCGGTCGCCGATGGATCTGTCTGGTCCTGGTTGTCGCGAGTGCGCGCTTGCTGGCCGAGCCGACCTCGCGCCCGCGCGACGAGCCCGTCCCATCCGATGGCGGCGCGATTCAGTCATTCGTTCCAGCCAACTGCCTCGCCGTTCTTGTCGGGCGACCGCTGCCGAGCCTTGGGCCAGGAGCGACGCCGTCGAGCGCGTCCGCGCCGGCGGCAACCGACGCACCCAGCTCGCAGCCGGCGCTTGAGCAGGTCCTCGGATTGCTCGAAGTCGCCGGCCTGCTTCGCGGCGGCGGCCAAGTGTTCGCCGACACCGTGGCCGGCCTGCCGCTGCTGTCCAGTCATGAGTTCGCCGTCATCCTGCTGGACGCCCGTACCTCGGCCGTACCAGACGCGACGGGATCGACCAGCCGACCCAGCATCCGCCTCAACTCGCTGCACGCGGCCATCGTGCTGCGTACCAACGGCCGAAACGACGATGCTCTGAAATGGCTGAATCGCGTGATCGGCCGCTACACCAACTCCGACGAGGCGTCACTCTCGGAATTCAGTGTCGGCGGAACGACCGGCCAGCGGCTGGTCGACCGCCGGACCCCTGACTGGGTCGTTTTCGAGTGGGCTCAGCTCGATCGGGTGTTCGTCATGGGCCTGGGGAAAGGGTCGATCGAACAAGTCGCGGCCGCGCGGCGACGTCGTGCCCCCCGCCTTGCCGACGATCCGTGGTACGTGCCCGCCCGCGCGCGCTGCGCGCCCCAGACGGCATGGGTCGAGTTCTTCATGAACTTCGACGAAGCGCGCGCGCGACTCGGCGCGGCCGCGGTCGCGCGAATCGACGAATGGCAACGCGCCATTCAGTCCAACCGCACCAGCCGCGAACTTTGGATTTTCGGCGCGGATGGCCGCGAATGGACCTGCCGGCGCGTCGCTCAGACCGAAGGCGGCGACCGACTCCGCGTCTATGCCGGCCGACCGGGCGACGCGGAACGATTCGCCACGATCGTCCCGGCCGGGGCCCGCCGATTCGCGGTTCTCCGTCTGCCCCTCGCCGATCTGATCCGCGACCTGCCGACAGCGCTGCTGGCCATCCAGTCCGGCCGGACATCGTCGGCGATGGAGCGATGGTGGAGCGCGTGGGAGCAAGACAAGGGCATCGACATCGACGGCGCCCTGCTTGCGAATCTCGGGAACGAACTCCTGATCATGGATTACCCGCCCCACCCGCTCGGGGTGCCGCTGGCGCTGACGGTCGCGGCCCCCATTCGACATTCGGCGGAGGTGCGCGCCGCCCTCGCCGCCGCGCTGGAGGCATGGGAGCATCAACTGGCGCGCGGGGACAGGTCTTCCTTGCTTCGGATGTCGGTGCAGCGGACGAACGATGGCATCTGGTTTCTGCGGGTCGGCGTCGCCGGCCCGGCGCTGAAGGTCTGCGACCAGTTCATCGTGTTGAGCTGGTCGCCCCAGGCCCTGCGCGAAGTGCTGCCGCTGTTCGAGCAACCGCGCCCGTAGCGGACGCACAAAACCGCTGCTACACTTCGCGGCTCGAAATGGTCCAGATCGCGTGCAGGCTGGCGCGATCCGAGCGGCGGCTCATGGTACTGAAGAGATTGGCACCGAGCCCTCACCCGCAGCCGCCGCGCATCACAGCAAGACGCAAGGAACGAACATGAAATACGACGTTACGGACATCAAGCTGGCCGCCGGCGGCCGACGCCGCATCGAGTGGGCCGACGCCGACATGCCGGTCCTCCGCCTCGTGCGCGAGCGGTTCGAGCGACGCAAGCCGCTCAAGGGCATTCGCATGGCCTGCTGCCTGCACGTCACCGCCGAGACGGCCAACCTCATGCGAACCCTCAAGGCCGGCGGCGCCGAGGTCCGCCTGTGCGCCAGCAACCCGCTATCGACGCAGGACGACGTCGCGGCCAGCCTGTCAAAGGACTTCGGCGTGCCGACCTTCGCCCGCCGCGGCGAGAGCGTGCCCACCTTCTACAAGCACCTGAACGCGGCGGTGGACGTGCGTCCCAACCTGACCATGGATGACGGGGCCGACCTTGTGAACCTGCTGCACAAGGACCGCAGGCGCGAGGCCGGAAACATCATCTGCTCGATGGAGGAGACGACGACCGGCGTCATTCGGCTGCGGGCCATGCAGGAGCGCGGCCTGCTCAAGTTCCCGGTGATCGCCGTGAACGACGCGGCCACCAAGCACCTGTTCGACAACCGCTACGGCACGGGCCAGAGCACGCTTGACGGCGTCATCCGCGCAACCGACATGCTGCTGGCCGGCAAGCGCGTGGTGGTGGCGGGCTTCGGGATGTGCGGGCGCGGCGTGGCGGCGCGGGCCCGCGGCCTGGGCGCGCACGTCATCGTGACCGAGATCAGTCCGCTGCGGGCGCTCGAGGCGGTCATGGAGGGCTACGAGGTGCTCCCGATGGACGATGCCGCTCGCACGGGCGACCTCTTCATCACCGTCACCGGCAACAAGCACGTCCTGACCGAGGCCCATTTCCGCCGTATGCGGGACGGCGCGGTGGTCTGCAACAGCGGGCACTTCGACGTTGAGATCAACATCCCCGCCCTTCGAAGGCTGGCCAAGAAAGTCAACCGCGGCGTCCGGAACAACGTGGACGAGTACGTCACCAAGGACGGCCGGCGCATCTACCTGCTGGCGGACGGCCGGCTTGTGAACCTGGCCGCCGCCGAAGGGCACCCCGCCAGCGTCATGGACATGAGTTTCGCGACACAGGCGTTGGCATCGTCCTACGCCGTCGAGCAGAACGGCCGCCTCAAGGTCGGCGTGCACAACGTCCCGGTCGAGATCGAGAACTGGGTCAGCGAGCTGAAGCTCAAGGCGATGGGCGTCAAGATCGACAAGCTCTCGAACGAGCAGCGCAAGTACCTCGCCTCGAGCGAGGAAGGCACCTGATCGCCTTCCATCGAGCCGCGGCTACTCCTGCTCCGCCGACCGCTGCAAGTAAAGCACCGCGTCGACCGCCGAACTGAGCAGCGGGCTGCCCTCGCGACCCTTGGCGGCCTCCGTCAGCAGTTGGTTGGCACGCTCCATGAACTCGGCCCGTTGTTCCGCCGATTCGGCGAACTGAGCCAGCAGGATCTGGACGCCGGCCGCGGTGGCCTGGAACTGCCAGCGATACGCGCTGCCCTGCACGCGCGTCGCGCCGATGGTGTAGCTGTAGTTGCCGCCGACGAGCTTGTCGGCGTCGGTGAGCTCCTTGGCCGCCTTCTCGGCCAGCGCCACGCCGCGCGTCCGAGCTTCAGCGACGGCCTCGTCCGACGTCGGCTCCGGCTCGCGGCCCACCAGTGACGCCCGCATCCGCGAGAGCGAAGCGACCGACTCGAGAGCGCGCATGCGCTGAAGCAGAACGTCGGCGGCGGCGGCTGATACCTGCGCGGCCAGGAAACGGGATGCCGCCTCGCGATCCTTGTCGTCGGCCAGTTCCTTCAAGGGCTGGTTGGGCTTGTCGGGCGGGTTCTTCGCGTTGGCCTCGCGGGCCCGCTGGGCGCGGCGCTGCGCCGCCGACACGGCCGCGGACGCCTTCCGCCCGGCGTCCTCGAACGCCGCCAGGGCCTTGTCCTCCTCGCCCCGTGCCGCCTTGACACGCTGCTCCGCACGGCTGACGAACTGGTCGGCCGTGGCGACGGCCTGATCCACAAGATCCTGCACGGCGTCTCGCTGACGCCGCAGGTCGTCTCCCGCGGCCATGGTTGACTCGAGCTGCGCCTTGACGGCATCGAGCGAACGGTCAACCGCCTCCAGATCGGCCTTGAGCGAATCCCGCTGAGCCCGCAGCGTCACCAGACCCGGCGCCGGCCGGCCGTCGACATAGGCGGCCCTGAGCAGATCGCCGTCGGGCGGCAACTCGACCCGACCGCCGACCAGTGTGCCGTACTCGATCGCATCGGCGCGGGCGTCAGCCTGCCGGGCACGCACGGCGAGATCGGCATACTGGCGACGGTGGTCGGAGATCGAGACGACCGCGGCTGCGCCGCGCCCGTGGTCCGAATCCATCTGATGCATCTGCCGCCGCGCCTCGTCCGAGTCGCGGCGAAGCTGATTGGCCTCGCTTTCAAGCTTCGAGATTGACCGCTCCAACTGCTCGAGCGCGGCCGCCATCTTCCCACGAATTTCCGTCGCGGCCGACTGTCGTTGCTCGAGCGCCCGCACCAGCGCGTCCGGCGTGCGCGATTCGATCGCTGTTAGCGCCCGCCGTCCTTGCAGGGCCGTCGTCAGCAGCGAGGATGCCACGCCGAAGTCATCCGACGCCATTCGCCTCAGCAGATCGGCACGATTGGCGGCCAACAGCCCCTGTTGATAGGCCAGAATCGCGGCGAGTTGGTTGACGACCGGGTCGTCCTGCGCCCGGGCCTGGCCGACAGACAGCGTTAGCAGTTCCTTGATTTCGCGATCCGCGGCCTTCAATGACGCATCGTTCTCCGTGAGCAGCTTCTGAAGCGACGGGAACGTCGACTTGGCCGCCGACGAGAGCCCCGACGCCCCACCCAAGCCGCCGGGGGCAGGCTGCCCGACGCCAATACCGGGGTACTTCCGCTGCACCTCACCCAGCGCGCGGGCGGTGGCGGACAGCAGTTGCTCCAGCTCCTTGGCGGCTTCGACCGAGTCGCGAGCCGCATCCGCCATCGCGTCGGCCGTGAGCTTGACGTCGTGGTCCGACAGTTGCTGCCGCAAATCAGCCAGCGCCGCGAGGTTCGCGTTGACCGATGCCAGCCGAGACGCGACGCGCTGTACGCCCACCACCACTCGATCGTTGAGCTTGTCCTGATCAGACCGGGCCGCCGGCAGATAGAGCGGGCTGGCCGCAATAGCCCCAAACACGAGACCGGCGATGACGAGGGCGGGAACCGCACCGCTGCGGCGAGGTTTCGGGTCAGGCACGTGGAGGACTCCTGCTCAGGCGACCACCCCGGGAAGCGCTGGTCGCCGTTAGAGGCTTGTCGACAATGTACTTAACGCATTTATCGGCCAAAGTCAACGGCGGGCTTGCCTCATTCACGCGCTCCACACGGCCGGGCTGTTCAGCCCTGCCGCCGGGAGCGCTGCTGAAGGAGACCCAGTTGTCCAAGTTGAAAGCTGAGCTGCTCGAGCTGCACGGCCATGTCCACCGCCGAGACCGCCACGTCGTCGGGGCACGAAAGGGCCGTCGGCGCGAAGTTCAACAGGCCGCGAACACCGGCCGAAATGAGCCGATCCGCCACTTCCTGCGCGGCGGCCGCCGGCACCGCCATGATCGCCAGTCGAACGTCGTTCTGACGCACGACGCGCTCCAGATCGGCGACGGGAAGAACCGGTACGTCCTTCACGCCCGGCACTGACTGTCCCCATTTGCGTTCATCGGAATCGAAAATGGCAACCAGATGGAAACCCTTGCGCGCGAAACCGCGATAGGCCGCCAAAGCCGAGCCGAGATTCCCGGCGCCGACCAGCACGACGTTCCAGTCGCGATCGGTGCCCAAGATGTGCCGGATCGATGCGCTGAGCTGTGGCACGTCGTAGCCGATGCCCGGCTGCCCGAACTGGCCGAAGTACGCCAGGTCCTTGCGCACCTGGGCATCGGTCAGCCCGAGTGCCTCGCCGAGCCGCCGGCTCGAGATGGTGCGGCTGCCCGAGTTGAGATGGGTCTCCAGTTCTCGCAGGTAGAGACTGAGGCGCTTGACGGCCGGCGCGGGAATGTGCTCCGCGCGATGCGGCGAGGACGCTTTTTTTGACGCGTGACCCACCGATGTCGAATATAGCCGCGGCTTGCGAATTCCGTCAAGGTCGGCGATGTTCTCGGCCCACGTCCGCGCGCGGACGCTCGACGGAGACTTGGATGACCGACCCGCGGCTTGACACCCCGTCGACCCGTTCGCTAGCGTCAAAGTGGGGCGTTAGCGATGGTATCCTCGGCGCGCGCGTCCAGCGGCAGCCGACAGCGGGAAATCGACCAATCATGCGTGGAACGCCGTGGTGGCTGGCTTCGTTCGCAATCGCGCTGACCGTCGGACGCGCGCTGGCTCAACCCGCGGAAATCGTCCAGATAAGCACGCAGAACCAGTTCAGCTCGGCGGATATCAGCCGGCTGGCCGGATGGCTTGAAGAGACGGCCGTCCGATTCTCCAAGGCCCGCGACCTGAAAGAGCGTCAGCGGGTCACCGGTCAATTGATCAAGTTGATCGATGACGAAAAGGCCACGCGCGAGTTCAAGGCCCGGCTGGGAGCGGAAATGGCGAAGGCATACCGGCCGCTGATCGGCGGCACGGAGCTCGATCCCGCCCTGGACGTCGTCGTCCTGCTCGATCGCCTGCCGTTCGGCGGCACGCAATCGGCGATGATCGCCGCGCTGGCGTCGCCGCACGCCGCCGTGCGATATCGCGGGGCCGAAGGGCTTCGGAAGCTGCGCGGTTCGCTTCGACAGCCGGCGGAGTACGAGCCGGTGATCGATGCGCTCGCGCAGGCCGGCGCGGCTGAGACCGACCCGCTGGTGTTGAGGCGCATCTACGAGGCCCTCGACTTCCTCGCCGTCGTGCGGGATTTCACCGGTGCGGAGCAGGCGGCGAAGGGCATCTCGACCGTGCTTGAGGCTCGGCTGGTGACGCTTCAGCAGACGGGAGGCCGGCGACCCGAGGCGGACATCCCGGGCTTCGCGGCGGCGGCACGCGCCTTTGCCGCGCTGGCGGATAGCACGGCGCTGAAGCGACGGCTCGCGACCGACCTGGCTCGGTTCTTGGCGTTCTATGCCAATCGGTACGGGCAGCTCGGCCCGGCCGGTGGAGGTACCAGTCTCCGCGAGGTCGCAAAGGCCTGCGAAGACGCACTCGCCGCCATGCTGCGAGCGCTGGATGGCGCCCCTAGCCCGCCGCCGGAACCGCAGCGAGTGGCCACGCGAATCACCGCTGGCGCGGACGCCAAGGCCGTACAGCAGTCGCTGGCTGCCTGGATCGGCGGCGACAAGCCGGGGGCGTTGAACGCGGACCCGCTGAAACTGCCGGTCGGGCTGCGCGACTAGCGCAACTCGCGTGGGCTGTCGCCAAGGTCGGCGTTAAGCTTCGCCCGCATGCCGGCCATGTGGGATCGTCGCAGCTTGTCGCGCGCCCTTGTCGTTGGCCTGCCTCTGGCAGCTGGCGCGTACGGCTTGTCGCGGCTTACGCCCCGACCTCCGACCGCTGATCTGCGCGTTGCCGACGCGGTTTCGATCGCCACCCTCGACCCCGCCCAGATCAGTTGGCTGCAGGACATCCGGCTCGCCATTCAACTCTACGAGGGTCTGTGCGTAAACGACCCGTCCGGTGGCGGCGTGCTGGCGGGCTGCGCGGAATGGGCGGCGGATGGGGCGCACGCCGACGAGACCGCCATCAGCTACCGGTTCCGCATTCGCGAGCAGGCCCGATGGAGCAACGGCGACCCGGTCGAGGCCGATGACTTCATCTTTGCATGGCGCCGCGCGCTCGAGCCCGGCACCGCCCGCGACTATGCCTACTTCTTCGAGAAGATCGCAGGCGTCAGCGAGTACCTCGCCTGGCGACGAGCGGAAATCGCGCGGCTGGCCGAACTGCCTACGACAGACCGAACAATCGCGGCAGCCCGGCACTGGGCCGAAGCGGACGCTCGCTTCCGTCGAGATGTGCGCATCGTCGCCGAGGATGCCCGTACGCTCCGGATCGACCTGGTGCGACCGGTGGCCTACTTTCGCGAACTGCTGACCGGGCCCGTCTTCCTGCCGCTGCACCGCCAGACCGTGCGCGAATACGAGCGGCGTGACCCGTCCGGCCTCGTGTTCTACGACTCGCGCTGGTGCAAGCCGGGCCGAACGCACTACAACGGCGCCTACGCACTGGTGGATTGGAGATTCAAGCGCGGTCTGCGGCTGGAGCGAAATCCGCACTATCACTCGGCTGCAAGCGTCCGAATCGAATCCATTGATTGGATCGAAGTCGCCGATGCGAACACGGCCTGGATCATGTACGAGACTGGGTCAGTCGATTGGCTGCTGTCGCTCGAGGCCGGCTTCACGCCGGAATTGGTTCGTGGCGGTCCGTCGCGGCGCGACGATGTGCACGCATTTCCGGCGTTCGGTACCTACTTCTACAACCTCAACTGTGCGAGCGGAATGCCGGACGGCTCGCCGAACCCCCTTGCCGACGTCAGGGTGCGACGCGCCATCGCCATGGCGATCGACCGGGCCGCCATCTGCGCTGAGGTCACCCGCCGAGGAGAGCCACCCGCCACAACGCTCGTTCCGCCGGGAACGATCGCGGATTACCCGCGCGTGGACGGGCTGGCCTTCGATTCCGACGCCGCCCGCCGTCTCCTCGCCGATGCCGGATACCCGCGCGGTCGCGGCTTGCCGGAGATCAGCCTGCTGTTCAACAACGAAGCCGGCCACGGGCTGATCGCCCAGGCGGTCGCGGCCATGCTCAAGACCCATCTCGGGATGCGTGTCCGGCTGATCGGAAAGGAGGCCCAGTCGTACCGCGAGGACAAACAGCGCCACCACTTCATGATCGCCCGCGCGAGCTGGTACGGCGATTACGACGATCCGACCTCGTTCCTGGACATCTTCCGCTCCGACAGCGGCAATAACGACTCCGCCTACGCCGATCCCGAGTTCGACCGGATGCTGGAAGCGGCCGACCACACCCAAGGTCACATCGCGCGTCTGGCGGCGCTGGCCGACTGCGAACGATACCTGGTGCGCGAGGCGCTGCCCCTCGTGCCGCTGTTTCATTACACCAACGTGTATGCGTACAATCCGCGCCGCCTGACCGGAGTCTCGCTCAGCCCGCGGCTGCTGCCGTTGATGCGGCAGGTGGCGCTGGTCGAACGCGGTCCCTGACCGGCGCCGGCGACCGACGTCCGCCCGACGGACCTGGCCATCGTCACGCCATGAACTCCGACGCGTGCTGAACCGAATCGCCCGACGCGCTCTGCAGATTCCGCTTGTCCTGCTGGCGGTTTACACCGTGACGTTCGTCATGGTGGTGAGCATCCCCGGCAACCCCTTCCAGCGCGAGGGCGGCCGCGCGCTGCCGCCCGTGCTGGAGCAGGCTCTACGGCAGCGCTACGGGATGCAAGACAATTGGACGTTCTACTGGCGCTACCTGGGAGGAGTCGCGCGCGGTGATCTGGGCGAGTCGCTCCAGTACGACAACTGGAGCTGCAACGAGATCATTGCCGCCAGCCTGCCGGTCTCGGCCGCGATCGGTCTTGCGGCGATCCTGATCGCCCTCGTGCTCGGAACTCTGCTCGGCGCGACGGCCGCTGTTCGCCGCGGGAGTCTGCTCGATCTGGCCGCCACCGGCGTCGCGGTGCTGGGCGTCAGCACACCCGCGTTCGTGGTCGCGGCGGTCTTGCTGATCGGGTTCTCCGTGACCGTGCCGGTGCTGTCGGCCGGGACGTGGGACAGCCCGCTCGATCTGCTGCGTCCGGCCGCGGCGCTCGCCTTGGCGCCGCTCGCCTACATCCTCCGGCTGACCCGCCAGACGATGGCGGAAGTGCTTGAAAGCGACTTCATCCGCACCGCGCGCGCGAAGGGCCTCTCGCAATTCGCCGTGATCTGGCGTCACGCCCTGCGAAACGGACTGCTGCCGACCCTGAGTTATCTAGGCCCGGCCACCGCGGCCGCCATGACCGGCTCATTCGTCGTCGAGCGAGTCTTCAATGTTCCGGGGCTGGGTACGCATTTCGTCAACAGCGTTCTGAACCGCGACCAGATGCTGATCCTGGCAACGGTGCTGGTCTATTCGACCCTGCTGGTGGTGTTCAATGTGCTGGTCGACTTCGCGTACGGTCTGATCGATCCGCGGATCAATGCACAGGTTGCCGCGTGACCCACATCGCCCTTCCGAGCGAAGCGGACGTCGCCGACGCCGGACCCCGCACCTGGCGTCTGGTGCTGGCCCGGCCGGCCGCAAGGATCTCCGCGGCGTGGATCATCGTGGTCTTGCTGGCCTGCGCGCTGGGCTCAATCTGGGCTGCGCCCCGTCACGCGGAAGTCGAACTCGTGGCTGCCCGCGCCGGGCCAAGTTTCGGCGAACCGATGGGCCGCGACCTGCTCGGGCGACCGCTATTACCGCGCGTCCTGCTCGGCGGACTAATCAGCCTTGGAATCGGCGCCTGGGCCGCCGGCCTCAGCATGGTGCTCGGCGTCGCGTGGGGGTCGGTCGCCGGACTGTCCGGGCCGCGCATGGACGCCGCCCTCATGCGAGTCGTCGATGTCCTATATGGCCTCCCCTATGTGCTGCTCGTCATTCTGCTCAGGGTGTCATTGGACGGATTGCTGCGACAAAGACTCGGCTGGGGCCACGACCTGACCCAGGTAACGATCCTGCTGCTCGCGATCGGTGGCGTCAGTTGGCTCACCATGGCGCGGGTCGTTCGCAGCCAGGTGCTTTCGCTCCGCGCCCAGCCCTTCGTCGACGCAGCCCGCGCGATCGGCCTCTCGACCTTTGCGATCTGGCGACGCCATCTACTGCCCAACATGGCCGGGCCGATCGCCGTGTATGCCACGCTCACCATCCCGCAGGCGATCCTTCAGGAGTCGTTCCTCAGCTTCCTCGGGATCGGTGTAAACCCGCCGCTGCCCAGTTGGGGCAATCTCGCCGCCGAGGGCGTCTCCGCCATCAACAGTGTGCAGAGTTTCTGGTGGCTGCTCGCGTTCCCGTGCGGCCTGCTGACGCTGACGCTCCTGGCGCTCAACATCGTCGGAGACGCATTCCGGGACGTCGTCGAAACCCGTGCGATGGCGACGCGACCCGCGACACGCCCTCCGCTGACACTGCCGCTCGCCGTGCTTCGCACGAGTCGATCACACGCGCTGCTCGAGGTCGATGACCTCCACGTCAGCGTGTGGTCCGGCGCTCGCTGCGTTGAGGCCGTTCGGGGCGTGTCGTTTGAGCTGCAACCCGGCCGCACGCTCGCCCTCGTCGGCGAGAGCGGCTGCGGCAAGAGCCTCACCGCCCTGTCGCTCCTGCGTCTTCTTCCCGACCACACGGCCTGGATCAGCGGCGGCCGCATCGACTTTGACGGGCTCGATCTCGCCGCCCTCCCCGAGCGCCGCATGCGGGACGTTCGCGGCCGGCAGATCGCGATGATTTTCCAGGAGCCGATGTCGGCGCTGAACCCGCTGATGACCATCGGCGCCCAGGTCGCCGAGGCCGTCCAACGGCGCGATGGTCGCTCGCGCGCCAGGGCGCTGGATGAAGGCGTCGAACTGCTGCGGGAGGTCGGCATCTCCGATCCCGCGCGGCGATCTCGCCAGTACCCGCACGAGCTGTCCGGCGGCATGCGACAACGGGCGATGATCGCCATGGCCGTCGCGGCTCGTCCGCGGCTGCTCATCGCCGACGAGCCGACCACCGCCCTGGATCCGACGCTCCAGCAGCAGGTGCTGTCGCTGTTGTCAGACCTCCAGAAGCGGCACCACATGGCCCTGCTGCTGATCACCCATGACCTCGGTGTTGTCGCCCAGACGGCGGACGACGTGGCCGTCATGTACGCCGGGCGCGTGGTCGAACGCGGTCCGGTCCGGGACGTGTTGGCCCGCCCGAGACACCCTTACGCGGCCGCCCTGCTGCGTTGCGTTCCCAGGCTGGATGCTCCGCCCGGACGGCTCGCGTCGATTCCCGGCACGGTTCCGGTCGTCGGTGCCGACATCCCCGGGTGTCGGTTCCATCCTCGTTGCGAGCACGGACATGGCGACTCACGCTGCGTCGCGGACGATCCGCCGGAGGAGGCAACCGAAGACGGTCGCCGGGTGCGCTGTTGGAGGGCCGCGTTGTGACCGATCCGCCGCCGCTGCTCGACGTGCGGGATCTCGCGGTGCATTTCGCGCTCGAGGACGGCTGGCTCGGACGACGGCGTCGCACCGTTCGGGCGGTCGACGGCGTGAGTTTTCACTTATCCGCCGGCGAAACGCTCGGACTGGTCGGCGAGAGCGGTAGCGGCAAGTCCACGATCGCCCGCGCGATCCTCCGGCTCGTCTCGATCACGTCCGGCCGGATTCTGTTCGAGGGTCGCGATCTTGCGGCCCTGCCGACCGCCGAGCTGCGCCGGGTTCGCCGCAACCTTCAGGTCGTCTTTCAGGATCCGGTCGGCAGCCTCGACCCTCGCATGACCGCCGGCGAGATCATCGCGGAGCCGTTGGATGCACATGGGATCGTGCCGAGCGAAGGTCGATCCGCGCGTGTCGCCGAATTGCTCGAGCGCGTCGGCTTGCGACCACAGCACGCCGGCGCGTACCCGCGTCAATTTTCCGGGGGGCAACGCCAGCGCATCGGCATCGCCCGCGCGCTGGCCGTCAACCCGAAACTGCTGATCTGCGATGAGCCGGTCTCGGCACTTGACGTCTCCGTGCAGTCGCAGATCGTCAATCTGCTGGCCGATCTGCGCGATCAACGGGGGCTGGCCTGCCTGTTCATCGCCCACAGCCTCGCGGTCGTCCGCCAACTCTGTGATCGGGTGGCGGTCCTGTACCTAGGTCGGATCGTGGAAGCCGGTCCGGCCGACGCGGTGCTGACCCGCCCTCGCCATCCGTACACCCGCGCACTGCTCAGCGCGGTACCCAGCCTCTCGCCGTGTGGAAGTCCCATCCCGCCGCCCATCATCGGAGAGCCGCCGTCGCCGATGTCCCCCCCACCCGGCTGCGGGTTTCACTCCCGCTGCCCGTTTGCCGACGCGAGATGCCGCGAGGAGCCGCCCACATTGCGCGTCATGCCCGGGACTCGGGAGGACGCCCGCGTGGCGTGCCACCTCGCCGAGACCCTCGAGTTCCCGGAAGCATCGCGCTCGCGCGACTCCGCCATCTTCCCGTGAAATGTCGAGAATTCGCTCGTTGTGCTAGGGTCGGGCCGAGGGCCCGAAGAAAGTGGCCCTGTCCGGCTCGGTCGCCGGCAGTACGACCGCCTCGGGACAAAAAGAATTGGCGCAACCGTCGAAGCAACCTAAAGTTATCGCCGTGACGGCGATGAACTTCATCCTCGCCGTGTGGCTTTTCGCGGGCCGGACGGCCGCCGCCGGAGACGGCCGGGTCAACGACCTGGCGAGCGTGCTTCCGGCGAGCGCGGCGATTGTCATCGTCATTCCCAATCCGGATGCTCTGTCAGAGCGAGCGACGTCGCTTGTCCGCGCCATCCGCGCCGACTCCGACCGCTTCGACGTCGTGCAGATGATCGAGGCCCGGGGCCTGCCGTCCGGCTGCGTCGATGGCAGCGCACCGGTCGCCCTCGTGTTTCGAACGGCCGAGGCCGTGGATCGCCCGGTGATCGTCTTTAGACCCACCGTGACCTCGCTTGCCGCATCGGAAGGGACCGAGCCGCTCGCCACCGCGCGACGAGGTGAGTGGCTGGCGGCCGGTCGAGGCGCCAAGGCCGTCGAAGCCGCGATTCGACCGGGCCGTCGAAGCCTGGCCGCCGACCTGTCGCCGGCGGAGACTGCCCTGCTGGACGCGTCGGACGCGGTCATTCGCATCTCGATGAACGCGTGGCGCGCCAAGATTCAGCAGTGGCTCGTCGTGGCCCGCTTGCTGGGCACCGGCTCCAATCTCGTCGGTGAACGCACGCCTGAGAAGGAAGTCGAGGCCGCCGCGCTGGCGTGGCTCCTCGACGGCGTCACCGAGTGCGTCGGTCAGATGAACTCAACCCTGCTCAGCCTGAGCCTCGCCGATGTGGGCGTTCGGCTGCGTCATCACCACGCGTTCGCCGACTCGGGCAGCGTGGCCGCATACCTGCGCGAGGTTCGCCGAACGGATGTCGACGTGTGGGCCGGGTTGCCCCGCCGACCGTTCTCGCTCGCGCTGGTCTCTGCTTGGCAGAATCCGCGCGACGACATGATCAAGCAAGACCTGTTCGATCGGGTGACCCGATCGCCGACCATCCGAGCCGCCACGTCGCAACCCGCGCTGGAATCGCTGGCGCGCGACACCTGTGAGTTTTACCGACAAGCGCGCGGCTCGACGTTCGTCTGCGACTTCACCCCCTGCGGCACTATGCAGGCGTGGGGGACGCTCCTCGTCGAGGATTCGGACAGGGCCTTCGACGTCCTGGGCCGCATGGCAAGTCATGCCGACGCGGCGCTCGGTACCTTCATGCCGACCTGGAGCACGGCCGAGATGGTGGAGATGGTGGAACGCAACGGGCTGCGTATCCGTGAGGCACCGCTGAGCGTGAAATCGGATCGTTCCAAGAACGCTCGGATCGCCCAGCGCATGTACGGCGACGCGCGGTATCGCATGGCGGCCATCTCGAAGGACACGGTCGCGTACACGATCACCAATGAGGATTCCGACCTGCTCGCGATGGCCGCCCGGCTGAAAGCCGGCCAGAGCGAATTCCGCGGCGACCCTGCGGTCGCCGCGACGCTCGATCAGACGCCGAAGGACGCCGTGCTGCTCGCGATCGCCGATGTCGCGCGCCTGGCGGACGCGCTGCCGGCCCTCGCTGCTCTCGAGTCCGAGGCTGAAGCCAACGGAAACGCCGCACCGCCGCCCACCTCGCCCTCGATGCCCGCCGCACCGGGCGACGGACCGGGGCCGCTCGCGATCTGGTCGCTGACGACGGCACCAACCTGGATACAAGGCGAGCTTTTCATGACGCAATCCGACGTCGCCCGCTGCGTGGAGCCGCTGGCGCGCATGGGAGAGCGGCTGGAGCACCAGCAGGCGACGACGCAGCCGGCCCAGGCGACCCATCGGCGACGAGTCCGCGTGCAGGTCGATCTCGGTGAGCGGAACGAGCGCCGCGACAAAGCCGGGCAGACGAAGCCTCATTAGCCGCGCTGATTTCTTGACGCTGCGAGGGGAACATCCTATAAGCCCGGTAATTCGATCAAGACGGCTCGTCGAGATCGTCCAACCAAGACAAGAGGAGCGTTTCATGCTGCGATCCATGCGATACCTGTTGCTGTTCTGCGCCGCGATTCTCGCCGTCGGCCATTCACCCGTGCAGGCCGCAGACCGCGCCACGGCGGAGAAGGCCCTGCTCGACGCGATTCCGTCCGACGCCTGGGCCTACGTCGCCATCCCCAGCCTTGAGAATCTCGATGGCAAGGTCGCGATGATGTCCAAGAAGCTCGGCCTGCCCGCCCAATCACTGGTTGGCATGGCCCAGGGCATGCTGGGCCTCGGCGAACTGCTCGACAGCGCGGGCGGCATGGCCATCGTCGTCACCGACTTCAAGACCATGAGCCCCGAAGGCATCGCGATGCTGATGCCTTCGTCCGACCCGGACGCCCTGATTAAGAAGCTGACCGCCGCCGGCGGAGGCGATGACGAGGATGACGAGGACGCCCCGGCCGACAAGGATGTCACGAAGGGCATGTTGATGGGCCAGCCGGTCTTCGCCGCCAAGAAGGGCAAGTTCGCCGTCCTGGGCCGATCGCGGGACGCCTGCATCGCGGTCGTGAAGGCGAAGAAGTCCGTCGGGGCCGCGATGGAGAAGCAGCGTCTGGCCGCCTACGGCAAGTCGGATGTCATCATTTCATTGGCGATCTCGAAGTGGCTTAAGCAGTTCGAGCCGCAGATCAAGGCCATGTTGCCGATGCTCGCGGCCGGCGCCGGCGGCGATGCAACGCAGATCACTCGCCAGATCGACCAGTTGATGAAGTCGGGCGCCGATGTCGAATCGACCGACCTGTGCATTCGCATGGATGAGAGCGGTGTCTCGATCGTGGGCATGGGGACGCCTCGCGGCGGCAGCGACCTTGCGAGTACGCTCAGCAAGCGCAAGCCCCAGAAGGAATCGTTGCTGGCTCGGCTCCCGAAGGAAACGTTCGCCATCGCGTTCGGCGCGATCGCGTCGGAGGTCACATCGAAGGATATCGATGAGCTGACCGAGACGCTGCCCGCGCAGCTCAAGCAGTTCGGAGACGAGATCACCTTCGACGAGGACAAGGTCAAGAGCCTCGCCCGCAACCTGGGCGAACTCTCCAAGATGCTCGGGAAGTCGGCCGTGGCGGTCTCCATCCTGCCGGATGGGAGCGACGGCGTACTCGGAGCCACCGCGGTCGTTGAGTGCTCCAACCCCGAGGAGGTCATCAGCAGCCTCGGCAAGCTCGTCAAGGAGTTCAAGGGCCTGAGCGATGCCGAGGAGTTCACCAAGGCATGCGAGGGCGTGGTTCACAAGGTCGGTGCCGAGGACATCGGCGGCGCCAAGGTCGACACGCTCTCCATCGACCTCGCCAAGCTCATGCCCGACATTGAGGCGGAGGAGGCCGATTCGTACAAGAAGCTGGTCGGCAAGGACGGCTTCATGCTCCGATTCGCCCAGGCCGGGAAGGACGCCGTTGTCTTCGGCGTCGGCGGCGGCAAGAAGCGATTTGCGACGCTGATCGAGTCCGCGTCCAGCAAGGGCGCCGGTCTTGGCGGCGATACCGGCATCACCAACGTTGACAAGTTCCTGCCGGATGCGAAGACGGCCGAGTTCTACGTCGCCATCGACGCCATTGTCGACGGCGTGCAGAAGACCATGACCACGCTGGGCGAGGACTCCGATGTCCCCATCAAGCTCGGGAAGATCAACGCCCCGCTCGGTGGTTCAACCACGGTCGACTCCGGCTCTGGGCGGCTCGACCTGTTCGTTCCGATGGAACTCATCACGTCCCTGAAGGACGCCTTCATGGCCGCCCAGGCCGGCGATGACGAGGAAGATGAGGAGGACGAAGCCCAGTCTCCTTCCGGCCAGAAGTCCGAGGACGAGGACGACGAGTAACCCGCGCAACGCCTCGACAACGTCACGGCCGGCTGGCGCCTGACCGCGTTGGCCGGCCGTTTCGTTGGGTCTCCATTCCGTGCCGGCACCGCCACGGCCGTGCTAGACTGCCCCATGGTGGAGAATCGCGGTCGAATCCTGGTGGCCATGTCCGGCGGTGTCGACAGCAGCGTCGCCGCCGGTCTGCTCGTGGAGCAGGGCCACGACGTGGTCGGTGTCTTCATGCGCGTCGGCCTGCACGCCGAGGAAAACCCGCTCCTGCCGATCGCCGATCGCGCCCGCGGCTGCTGCTCGGCCGCCGACGCCGCCGACGCCCGACGCGTCGCCGGGCAGCTTGGAATCCCGTTCTACGCGCTAAACTTCCAGGACGATTTCGCCCGACTCGTGACCCACTTCGCCGACGAATATGCCCGCGCGCGAACGCCGAACCCGTGCGTCACCTGCAACCAGTGGCTCAAGTTCGGCCGCCTGCTCGAGTACGCCGACGCGATCGGCGCCGACGGCATCGCCACGGGACACTACGCCCGCATGGACGAGTCCACCGGCCGAGCCCGGCTTGCCCGCGCCCGCGATGCCCGCAAGGACCAGTCCTACGTGCTGTTCGGGATTCCGTCGGCCGCTCGCGAGCGCACCCGATTCCCGATCGGCGAACTGCCGAAGGAGGAGGTCCGAGCGGCGGCCCGGCGCATGGGCCTGGCGGTGCACGACAAGCCCGAGTCGCAGGATATCTGCTTCGTGCCCGATGGGGACTACGCCAACGTCGTGCGCCGGCACCGCCCGGACGGCTTCCGCCCCGGCGACGTGCGGCACGTCGATGGCCGTCTCGTCGGCCGTCATGAGGGCCTGCCGAACTTCACCATCGGCCAGCGCCATGGCCTTGGCATTGCGCTGGGAGAACCGGCGTACGTAACCGATCTCAATCCGGAATCCAACGTGGTCACCATCGGGCCGCGCTCGGCCGTCGAGGCCGATGGGCTGATCGCCGATGAGATGACGTGGTGGATCGACCCGCCGACCGCGGATGTGCGGGCGGCAGCACGCATCCGCTACAACCACACCCCCGTGCTCGCGACCGTCACGCCCGTCAACGGCCGGTCGGTCCGCGTGCGGTTCGACGTGCCCCAGCAGGCCGTGACGCCTGGGCAGGCGCTGGTGCTCTACGACGGCGAGCTTGTGCTCGGCGGCGGCTGGATTCGCGAGCGCGTGTAAGCCCGAGACCTATCGGTCCGCCAGAAGCGAACGCTCGGCGGTCGCGCCCTGCAGCGCCAGTTCGGAGCCGAGCCCTTCGTCAACCCACCGCGCCTCCAGCTTCTCATCGTGCCGAAACAGCACGTTCCGCCCGGTTCCGGTCAGGGTGCCGTGCGGCTCGTTGCACACCGCCAGCGGGATCGCTTCGGCCTCCTGCGTGGTCGCGGTCCAGTTATTGAACAGAATCTGATAGTGCGACGGCAGGAAGCCCTGCGGCGCGGGATCGAGGTATTGCCAGCGCAGCCGCAGCGTCGCCGGTTCCGCCTCCTCGAGCCGCAGCTGAGCGGCGATGCGGCCGTAGTGTTCGAGCGCGACGCGGCAGCGATTCCCCAGCGTGGACTGCCTCTCGGCGACCACCACGATCACCAGCACGATCCCCAGCAGCAGCGCCCCCGCCACACTCCGCCAGAACTGCACCCGCCGCCGCAAGTACCGGGCCTGCTCGACATCCAGCGAACTGCGTTCGTCCCGATCCGAAAGGCGCGGACGCGACGACGGCGGGTCGATCATGTGCGATGAACTCCAGCGGCAAGGTCCGATTGGGCCCGGCAGGACTCGAACGTATGGCCGAAACCCCAACAAAACCGGGGTTTCCAAAACCGCGCGACCCGAAATCCGACCCGATGGCCGGGCTTGTCCGGGACATTCTACGGCTTCCGCTGTCCGACGGCGAGAAGGCCGAGGCCGTCCGGCGACTGCTGGCCGAGGGGCGGGAATGACGGGCAATCGACTAGGGCCACGGCCGGGCGGCTGGGTGCACCGCTCGCCCGCGACGCGGCCGACCATGAAAGGAACGATGGCGATGAGCGACACGGCGACCAAGACGGACGACCGAGCGACGGACGCCGACCGGGCGGCGGTTGAGGCGCGCGGATGAAGCGATTCGCGGAGACGGCGGAAGCCCACGCCCCCCGCTGGCGGCTAGTCGCCCTGGGCGACGGCGTGCGGCTGGAAGTTGCCCGCGTGGGCGGCCGCTGGTGGATTCGTTGGACCCACGCAGGGACGGGCGCATCCGGGTGCGTTCCGGTCTCCGCGCGGCGCGGCCGCGCGCTGGCCAAGCGGGCGGACGCGGCGGAGCGCGTAGGTTCTTTGTTAGGATTGTATTAAGTCGGGCTTCGCGACCATCGTGAAAAAATGCACGAAGTGGGGAGAAACGCCCCGGAAAACGCCAGCCGACCGAGCGGCGCGTGTCCGCGCGGCGGCTGGCGGACATGGCCCGCCAGCGGCCCCGCGTGTCTCGCCCGCGCGGGGCTTTTTTGTTGCCTAAAAGCGCAAAAAACCCTAGGGGCTAGACTCACTTACGACTTGACCTCTCACGCCGACTCACTACAGTAACGCACGCGGAGTAATTACCGCGTGACCCTGCCGACTGGCCCGCGCCGGACTCCGTTCCCCGGCGCGTGGCCGGTCGGCGCGAAAAAGGAACGGACATGCCGAACGAACTTACTTCCGCGATTCGCGCCGCGCAACTTGCGTTCAAGCACGCCGACGTGCTTTGGCCGAATCACTCCGAAGGCGTTTCCGCACTTGCGCTCGACGCACTGCGGCACGGGATCAGCACGACAAGGCGGTGCGTCTGGTCGCGCGCGATCGAGGCGGCCGAGCGTGATAATGATTCGTCACGGTGTGCCGACCTGGCGAATGTTTTCGCGACGCTTGGCGCGTGCGTGAATCCGTCGTTAGCTTTCGGCGGCGTGTCGCGGCCAACGTGCTGGACCGCGAAAGACTTCCCGCAGCGACTTGGCGACGCGCTGGAAGCGTGCGATCGGCTGGCGGCCGTTCCGCCGCGAAAAAGCGGCGCGGAAATCACGGCCGAGCTAGAGAAAAGGCGGCATACCCGCTTCCCCGGCGTGCGCGCGCTGGCTCGTGAATACGGAATAAATCCCGGCGATATGTCCGCGATCATCAAAAAATCGGCCGCGCTTCGCGGATGGAAGGCGCGACACGCTGCGCCGCGCGTCCCGCGTGTCGAGGGGAGCGACGTGGCCGACGCTCCGGCTCGCGATTCACAGGTTGACGACCTAATCGTCGAGCAAGCCCGCGACGACCGCGACTACACCGGCTTCGGCCCGTAAGCCCCGACACTTACTTTTGCAAAATCCGCGTTGTGGATGCGGTTTTTTGGGTGTGGGGTTCCAACACTTGAGGCTTTTTAGAGGCGGCAATTGGGCCGCTCTGCGGAGTCTCAAGAATGCCAATCCCGCTGCGAACAGAAACCCGAATGGCCCGGCGGCTGGGCGTGTCACTCGCCGAAATCCGGCGGCTCGTTCGCGCTTACAAAATCAAGGCTGTCGGCACGGCCGACGGCCTGCCGGTGTACGGTCCCGAAGCGCTCGAGGCGCTTCGCGTCGCGCTTCTTGCCGAGCGGGAGGCGCGGCCATGACGCACGAACCCCAACAGCGGGCCGAGGCCCTGGCCGTTGACGCGCGCGG
>CAZNUJ010000017.1:0-63190 GCA_964576285.1 uncultured Planctomycetaceae bacterium
GAGGCTCGAGGGCGCGCGGAAGAGAGCGCTGATCGCCCGTCGCGGCGCGGTCGCCGTGGGCGCCGCGGCGGCAGGCGGCGCGGGCGGCGAAGCGACGAACTCGAAGAACTGGGCGAGACCATCACGCCCCTGGGCCCCAGCGAGCCGCGCGCCGAGCCGAGCGAGGAGGAGCCGATCGAGGAGCTCGACGATGAGCCGATCGGCCACATCGCCGTGGCCGCGATTGCCGCGCCGCACCGCTCGATCGTGCGCGACGGGCGCGAGCTGCTGATCAACGTGGCCGACAGCGACGAGTGCCGCATCGCCATGCTCATGAACGGCCGGCTGGACGAGCTCTACATGGAGCGCGTCTCGTCCGCCTCGCACGTGGGCAACATCTACAAGGGCAAAGTCACGAACGTCGAGCCGTCGATTCAGGCGGCGTTCGTCGACTTCGGCCTTCAGACGCAGGGCTTCCTTCACATCAGCGACCTGCACCCGAAGTACTTCCCCAACGGCCAGAGCGAGACCGAACAGGTCGGGCGCAAGACGCCGCGGCGCGATCGTCCGCCGATCCAGCGCTGCCTGCGCCGCGGGCAGGAGGTCATCGTCCAGGTCACCAAGGAGGGCATCGGGACCAAAGGGCCGACGCTGACGACCTACATTTCCGCCCCGGGCCGCTTCCTCGTGATGATGCCCGACATGAACGAGCTGGGCGTGTCGCGCAAGATCGAAGACGAGGAGACGCGCCGCGCGTTGCGCGACATGCTGTCGCAGTTGTCGCTGCCGGGCAACATGGGCTTCATCATGCGGACGGCGGCCATCGGCCGCACCAAGCGCGACCTGCAGCGCGACCTCCAGTATCTGCTGCGGCTCTGGAAGAGCGTCGAGGAGCGCATCCGCGCAGAGCGGGCGCCCTGCGTGCTCTACCAGGAGTCGGACCTGGTGATCCGCACCATCCGCGACGTCTTTGACGCCGACGTCAAGCGGATCGTCAGCGACCACCTGCCCACGGCCGAACGCATCGCCGAGTTCCTGTCGATCGCGTCGCCCAAGAGCCGTGACTCGGTCTTCCACTACACCGGCCGGGAACCGCTGTTTCACCTCTACTCCATCGAGGCCGAGATCGAGAAGCTGCACTCCAAGCACGTGCCGCTGCCGTGCGGCGGGTCGCTGGTGATCGAGCCGACCGAGGCCCTGGTCGCCATCGACGTGAACTCCGGCCGTTTCCGCGTGCCCGACGATCCCGACGAGACGGCCCGGCGAGTCAATCTGGAGGCGGCCGACGAGATTGCCCGCCAGCTTCGCCTGCGCGACCTGGGCGGCCTGATCATCTGCGACTTCATCGACATGCGGCTCGAGAAGAACAATCGGGCCGTCGAGAAGCGGCTGCGCGACGCGCTCAAGCACCACAAGGAACGCGCCAAGCTCCTGAAGATGTCGAAATTCGGCATCATTGAGATGACGCGCCAGCGGCAACGCCCGTCGATCAGCCGCTCGGTCTACCAGGACTGCCCGCGCTGCCGCGGCACCGGCATGGTCAAGTCGCCCGAGTCGGTCACGCTCGACGTCATGCGGGCCATTCAGGTGGCCTCGCAGATGGACAGCGTCGCCATCATCGATGTGCAGGTCAGCCCGGCGGTCGCGAACCATCTGCTGAACCGCAAACGCCGCCTGCTGGCGGAAATCGAGCACGAGGCCCGCAAGACCATCCTCGTGCGCGGCGTGGAGGGTTTCTCGGTCGATGAAGTCCGGTACAGTTGCACCGACCGCCGCGGCCGGGAGGTGCCGTTCACCGACGTGCACGCGGTGATGCCCAGTTCGACGTCGCCCCAAGGCGGCGGCCGATCGACCGAGCGATGACGCTCGTGCGGCGGGCTGAAAGGAGTCGGCGGATGAGCTGCACCCACGAGCGGATCGGCCGACGCAGGCGGGCCGTGCTGGTGGCGAGCTTCGCCATGCTGCTGGCAACGCCTGGCTGCGCGGTGAAATGGGATCTCGATTACGACGCCGGCTCGGCCCGCGCCAAGCAACTCAACAAGCCCATGCTGCTCTATTTCAAGGACTGGAAGTCGGCCGAACACCGCGAGACGGTCGTTCAGGTGTTCGAGAACCCGACCGTGGCCCGAGAGCTGGCCGGCACGGTCAATGTCGAACTGCTCTACAACTGGGGACCGGCGGCGCAGCGATACCGCACGCTCAATTCGCCCGGCACGTTCGTCTTCTGCCGACCCGACGGCACCGAAATCGAGCGCATGTCGATCGGTGACACGGCTTTCTCGCCGCCCCAGTTCGCCGAATGGATCCGCAAGGCAAAGGCCGCGTACCACGCAACCGCCGCGCCAACAAAGGGGCAGCCGCCGGCGGCGGCCGTCATGCCGAGCAACGCCGACACCCCGCCGACGACGCAGGAGGTCGTCATCGAAACGTTCGACGTGCCCTGAAGCCGGTCGGTTGGGTTGCGAAGCGGGGCCTTAGATCAGCTTTTCTTCTTCGCGCAGGATCCGCACGAGCTCGACGGCCATCTCCTCGGGCGTGCCGGACAGCATGCGTCCCGGCGGACGCGGCGGCGGCGGCGAGAACTGGGCCATTCGCGTCGTACACGCGTCCGGCGACACGTCGGACTTCGACAGGCCGCACGCGGCGAGATTCAGCGTTTCGATCGGCCGCTTCTTGGCTTTCATCAGGCCCGGCAGCGACGGGTAGCGGGCCTCGTTCAGTCCCTTCTCGGCCGTCAGCAGACACGGCAGCTTGATCTGGACGAACTCTTCGGCGCCCTCGATGCGCCGCCGCACGACGGCCGATTTCAGATCGGCCGCCCACTCGATGGCCACCACCGCCCCGACGTGCGGCCAGGTTAGGTGCTCGGCCAGTGCGGGGCCGAGTTGCCCGCTGTCATAGTCGATGGCGTGCTTGCCCGCCAGCACGAGATCGAAGCCGCGCGACTTGATCGCCCCGGCGATGATGCGGGCGGTGGTCAGCTCATCCACGCCATCCAGCCCGTCGTCCGTGATGTGGATGCCATGATCGGCGCCCATGGCATAGGCGGTGCGAATCACCTCGGCCGCCGCCGCGGGACCCAGCGTCAGGGCCGTGACCTCGACGCCGGCCGACGGGTTCTTTTCCCGAATGCGAAGGGCCTCCTCGACCGCGAACTCGCAGAACGGATTCATCACGAACTTCACGCCGGCCGTCTCGATGCCAGAGCCGTCCGCCTTGACCTTGATGGTCGCGGTCGACTCGGGCACGAACTTCGCCAGCGCCAGAACTTTCATCGCCATCGCAGCACTACTTCCTCATTCTCAGAAGGACTTCGGCCAGCGCCGACACGCCCTCGCCGTGCGACGCCACGGTATGCACGATCGGCCGCGCGACGCCGAGCGTCTGGCGGATCTGGGCGTCCAGACGATCCGCCCCCGGCAGATCGGACTTGTTGATCACGAACACGTCGGCGATCTCGGTGATGCCGGCCTTGTCGAGCTGCAGGTCGTCGCCCGCGCCGGGCATCATCAGCAGGACGACCGGACGAGCCAGCTTCCGCACCGCCACGTCGTTCTGGCCGGCCCCCACGGTCTCGACGATCAGCACGTCGAACCCCGCGCCGCTCATGGCAGCGGCCATCGGCGTGGTGGCATCGGCCACGCCGCCCATCGCGCCGCGGCTGGCGGAGGAGCGGATGAACACGTCCGGGTCCTCGGCCGACGCCGTCATGCGGGCCCGGTCGCCCAGCAGCGAGCCGCCGGTGATCGGGCTGGCCGGATCGACCGCGATGACACCGACGCGCTGGTTTCGCTGCCGCAACTCGCGCAGCAGGGCGCCGATCAGCGTGCTCTTGCCGACCCCGGGCGAGCCGGTGATGCCGACCACGAGCGGCCCCGGCCCGGCGACGGGCTCGAAGCGTCCCCGCCCCGACTCGACCCAGGTCAGCACGCGCCCGAGCGCCACGCGGTCTCCGCGCCGGCTGGCGGCGAGCCATGCATCGGCGTCGGGCGGCCGAGTCTCGGCCCGGGACGCCTGCGTGCGGCGGCCGAGTTCCCGGCAAGTGTCGATGATCTGGGCCAACGACGACTCCGGCTCGAATACGGTGGCCACGCCGGCCTGTCGCATCTCCTCGAAATCCTGCTGCGGAATGATACCGCCCAGAACAATCGGGATGTCCAAGCGTCCGGCCTGCTCCAGGTGTCGCCGGATGATGGGCACCAGGGTGCGATGAGCGGCGCTGTGGAAGCTGACTCCGAGGACGTCGACGTCCTCCTCGCACGCGGCCTTCACGGCGGCGGCGGGCGTCTGCCACAACCCGGTGTAGATGACCTCCATCCCGGCGTCGCGAAAGGCCCGTGCCAGCACACGGACGCCGCGATCGTGGCCGTCCAGCCCGACCTTGGCCAACAGGACGCGGATGGGAGTCGTGTCGGAACTCATGCCTGGCCTGCCGCTCCGCGTCGCGAAAGCCGATTCGCGCCGAACCGGTAGTCTCGCGAATGTGCCGCGCCGCGCCAAGCCGGCCGCGCGGCTTTACACCCGTCCGACGCGGGCGGACAATCTTCCGGCGTCGGAACCACATGCCCGACGAACTCGGCCGGACCAACCCCGACCGACGGCCACGCAGGAAAGGGGCCCCCTTCCATGACGCGAATCGTGCTCGATCACGCTCGCTTGCAGAACCCGGCGGCGATTCGAACGCTCGAGTGGCTCGTCACCAACGGACGCGGCGGGTTCGCCATGGGCACGGCCGCCAACCTGCTGGCGCGCCGATATCACGGCCTGCTGGTCGCGGCCATCAAGCCCCCGCTCGATCGCTGGCTGCTGCTCGCCAAGCTCGAGCCGACCGCCGTGGTCGACGGGCAGCGCTACGAGCTGGCGACCAACGACTACCCGTCGGTCGTGCATCCGAGCGGCTACCAATACCTCGACTCGTTTGCGACCGAGCCGCTGCCGACCTGGCGATACCGCATTCCCGGCATCGCGCTGATCGAGCAGACGCTCGCCATGCCGCCCGGCGCCGACAGCGTGTTCGTGCAGTTCCGACTGCTCGAGGGCCGCGCCGACCTGCACCTCGAGGTGCGCCCGCTGTGCACCAGCCGCAGTATGTTTGATCTGCTGGAACGCCCCGACCTCGGCGAGCCGCGTCTCGACGGCAGACGCGGTGGATTCAGCCTTGCCTGGAGCGGTCGCCCCCAGCTCCATGTCGACACCAACGGCTCGTTCGCCCCACTGCCTGACTGGTACTACCAGTTCGTCCTCACCACCGAGACGTCCCGCGGCCAGAGCGACCGGCAGGACCTCTTCATGCCGGGACCGATCCGGGCCACGCTGCGACAGGGCGACGCCACGGGGCTGGTGGTCGCGGCCGGCAGCGGCCCGGTCCGTTGGCAGGACTGGGAGAGCGCCCGTGACGTGGCATCCGCCCACCGCGTGGCCGCGCCGCTGCCCGCTGGCATCGACGACCCGCTGGCGATCGCGCTGGCCCGCGCCACGGATCAGTTCATCGTCGATCGCGGCGAGAAGAAGACCGTGATCGCCGGCTATCCGTGGTTCGGCGACTGGGGCCGCGATACGTTCATCTCGCTTCCCGGGCTGTGCCTGGTGACCGGGCGGCTGGACGTGGCGCGGCAGATCATCGACACGTTCGCCGACCACGTCGAAGGCGGATTGATCCCCAACCGGTTCCCTGACTCGGGCGAGAAGCCGGAATACAACACGGTCGATGCGTCGCTCTGGTTCATCCACGCGATGGATCGCTATGTGGCCTACTCGGGCGACTGGGCCTTCATTGAGTCGCGTCTGTTCGACGTCATCACCCACATCCTCGACGCGCACGAGGCCGGCACCCGGCATCGCATCAAGGCCGACCGCGACGGCCTGCTGGCGGCCGGCGAGCCCGGCGTGCAACTGACGTGGATGGATGCCAAGTTCGGAGATTGGGTCGTCACGCCGCGGATCGGCAAGCCGGTCGAGATCAACGCGCTGTGGTACAACGCGCTGCGGATCGCGTCGGCGTTCGCCGCGCGGCTCGGGCGGCGCGCCAAGGCCGACCACTGGTCCGGTCTGGCCGACCAGGCCGCCAAGTCATTCAACTTCCGCTTCTGGAACGCGGTGTCGGACTGCTGCTACGACGTGGTTGACTGCGATCATGTGCCCGGGCGCAGCGACGCCTCGATCCGGCCGAACCAGCTCTTCGCCATCAGCCTGACGCACCCGGTGCTCGACCGCGCGCGATTCGCCTCGGTCGTGCGCGTCTGCCGCGAACGGCTGCTGACGCCGCTGGGGATGCGCACGCTCGACCCCGCCCATCCCGAGTACCAGCCGCGCTACACCGGCGACATGCGCAGCCGCGACGGGGCCTACCACCGTGGCACGGTCTGGCCGTGGCTGATCGGCGCGTTCGTCACGGCGCAGATCCGTGCCGAAGGCGACACCCCCACGGCGTGCAAAGCCGCGCGCGGCGTGCTGGCCGGCATCGAAGCGCATCTGCTGGACGCCGGTCTCGGCAGCGTGTCCGAAATCGCCGAGGCCGCCGAGCCGCACCGCCCCGATGGATGCCCTTGGCAGGCGTGGTCGGTGGCCGAGCCGCTGCGGGCGCTGGTCGAGGACGTGTACGGTCACGCGCCCGGCGACCGGGCCGCCGCGCCCAAAGCGAGAAGCAAGACCGGCAAGGCGAGCGCTGGCGCGGCCGGATGACGGAGCCCCACGCTGCGCCGCGCGGCGGCGGATCAAATCAGCGTCGCCGCCGTCGCGCCCCCACGGCGGCCACGGCGAGGAGCGCGAGCGTCGCCGGCTCCGGGACCTGAAGTCGCATGTAGGCCTGGCCCAGCGACGTGCCCGCCTGGTTTCGGATGTCGGCCGTGAAGTAGAACCACAGATCGTCCGTCAGGAAGCCGCCGATCGACGTCGGGCTGGCCCCGGTCAGGTTGCTGAACCAGATGTAGGCGTCGTCGAGCGTGCCGTCGCCGTCCAGATCGACCTGGTCGCCGGCCCGGAGGACGACCTCGTTGTTGTTCAGCACCCACGCCGCGTTGCGACTGCCGTCGGGGTTGTTGGTGAAGCCGCCGATCATGAAGTCGCCGAGGTTATTGGCGCTGAGGTGGAAGAATGTCGGGTCGGTGGCGAACGTCCACGGGTCCGAACTCCAGGCCTCGCCCGAAACGCCGCCGGGAACGAGGTCGCCCGTCTTCGCCAGCACCAAGCCGTTGCGGACGGCAAAGCCCGTGCCGTTGCTGGTGCGGCCGCGGGCCAGCCAATCGCCGTTGCTCTCCATGGTCGGCAGGAAGAAGCTGCTGATCGTCCCGAAGCTGCCGCTCGGCATCGAGGGCGCGACCTCGAATCCCTCGCGGAGCACCACGGCGCCGTTCACCCATAGCGCGTCGTCGGTGGCGGCCGGCGCGCCGGCCACTTTGGCGATCGCGAGCCAGTTGCTGGCGGTCGAGTCCACATAGAACGAGCTGGAAGTGCCCTCGCCGTAGGGACTGATCCCCTCGCGCAAGGCGAGCGATCCGTTCGGCAGGAAGAAGCACAGATCGTTGGCCGCCGTGATGCCGCTTCCGATGACCGGGGCGGTGAAGGTCGGGTCCCCGATCGTCGTGAGTTGCACCGAGTTGACCGAGGACGAAATCAGACCGTAGGTCGTGCCCGCGGGCAGACCGGCCGCCGGCGGCACGAGGCTGCTCTCGCGAGCCGTGATGATGAAGCCGCCCGCGGCAAGGCCCTTCACGATCACTGCGTCATCCGCCGTGTTGCCGGTCAGGTTGACGCTGACGGCGTAGTCGCCCAGGTCGTTGACGCCGATGCGGCGATCCGCCACGTTCTCGCTGGTCCGACCGGGTTCGATCTCCGTTACGCCCTCGCGGATGCGGACCACGCCCGTCCTGCCCTGACCGGTTAGGTAGAGAGCATCGCTGACGGCGGGGGCGTTGGTCCGCGCCAGCAGGGCCCAGTGCGCGCCGCTCGGGCTCCGAATCGGCCGGTCGAAGCTGACGAACTGAATTCCGGGTTCGCCCGGCACGGCACTGAGCAGTCCGGAGCTTGAGTAGATCGCGGTCGGCGTCGTCGAGCCGGCCGAGGCCATCCCGCCCGCCAGACCCAGGAACACGATCGACCCGCAGAGAACGTTCGACCACCGCGTCATGATTCCACTCCTTCGGCCGTGCGCAGAATTCGAAAGGCCCAAGGCCGATCGACGTCGCCCAGTTCACTGAGCACGCCGGCAGGCGAATCGAGCCACTGGCCCCCGCGCCGCTCTTGACGGCGGGCACCCCACCCGTGCCGAATTCATCCTATCGAAATCCGCGATTCGAGTTCAATGCAGCGAACGTGGATGGCGTTGCATTAACAGAGTCTTAACAATCCATCATCGGCGGCGGGGGGCAGCTGGTGGCGGATTCGCCAGCAAATGGTTGAACAGGTTCCGGAAGCACTGCCTTGCGATGGCGGCGTTCGGACTGCCGTCGGCCATCGCCGTGCAGAAGCTCTGTGTGCCGCTCGAAAAGACCTGCCCGCCGCGACCGTTCGGGAAGCCGTATTCCGGCGTATCGGCATAAAAAACCGCGGCCACGGTGTCGAACGGCTGCGTCGGCGTGACGCCGTGGTGCGGGCGCGACTGCCGCGCTGCCAGCAGGATGTCGACCACCGGCGGCGAAGCCCGGCCGATGTAGTCGGTCTCGCCCGCGGCCAGATTCACGCCGAAGGTCTGCCCGTTCTGGGCCCCGGTGTTCTCGAAGAACCAGTGCGACGCATCCACGACGGCGTAGTTTTCCGCCTGATACGCGCCGGAATAGGTCAGAAAGGTAACGCCCTGAAGCGCTTCACCCGGCCGGTTCAGCAGCGGTTCGTGCCAGTGCGTCGTCACGCGCGTGTTGTCGACGCCGTAGAACGGGTCCGCCGGAATGGCGATGCTTTTGTAGCCGACCATGGTCTGGCCGTCGTCTTCGTAGCGAATCTGCCACCACAGATCGTTCGCGCCGAAGAAGACCAGATGCGCGCCGCGCTGGTGATGGGCGACCAGCGCCTGACGAAACTCGAGCGAGTTGTATTCAAGGTGCGATGAGAACACGACCACGTCATACGCCGCCAGGACCGATGGATCGTTGTGGATGTCGAGCTCGGTCAGGTACTCGACGCTGAAGCCCTCGGCCTCCAGCCGACCGTAGCACTGCGGCGGCAGGTACGAGCCCTTGCCCCGGCCGTTCTCGTCGAATATCGGCCGAAGGAACGACACGCGGACCTTCGGCGGGTTCGGCGCGTAGAGGCTGCCGCCGCCCCAAAAGTTGTACGCGTTGCGCGTGTTGTACTCCATGCAGAACAGGATGCGCGCGGTCGCGCCCGGCACGGGCGGCCGAATGACGAACGGATGATCCCGCCAGGCGCCGTCCGACGCAGTGAAGCGGGCGTAATACGCGCCGCTCGGCCACGCTCCCGGCACGACCCACGTGTGGGTCCGGGCCCAGTTCGCGCCCAGCCAGCCCTGTGCCGGCGTGGGCTGAGATACGCCCGGCAGGCTGGCCGATGTCGCCACGGTCTGCGTGGTCAGACCGTCTCGCAAGATGTCGATCCGGTAGGTGGGCGCGTCGGTCGAGACGTGAAAGCCGATCGTCTCGCCCGCGGCGTAGCTCTTGCGGTCGGTGTAGCCCTCGATGTACGCGGCCCCGGCGACGCCGTGCACGAGAACCGCCAGCAGTATCCCCACGAATCGTGATATCAGGCGATGGTTCATGGGCCGGTCCATATCGTCACGAACGTCCCGATGTCGTTGCCATTGGTCTTGCCGTCGCCGTTGAAATCCGCGCCGAAAGCCGCGCAGGCCGGCGTCGAACGGCCGAGCAATGCGTCGATGAAGATCGCCAGGTCAACGCCGTCGCGCACGCTGTCGCGGTTCAGGTCGGCCGCGACCGACACCGCGAACGTGTACGGCCCTGACGGCAGGCTCGCCACGCTGACGCTCGCCGCCAGCGTCGAGTAGCCGCCGTCCAGCCCGACCCGCAGCAGCACCGTCGCGGTCGGGCTCGCGCCAGGCCGCGCGCTGAGCACGACACGATACGTCCCGGTCGTGTACGTCGTGGCGTGCACGACGGTGTCCGCCCGGCCATCCGCGTTCACGTCGAAGTCAGCACGGGTAGCGCCCAACCATGAGGCCACGCCGGGTCCGATCGCGCGCCCGACCGGATCGGTGACGGTCAATTCAACGGGGGGCGGCTGCCCGACCGGTACGGTGGGAAGCGAGAGCGCCTCGAAGCTCAACATGATCGGCCTCAACGAGTTCACCGGCCAAACGCTCCGTAGCACGAGGCCGTCCGCGTAATCGACATCGCCATCGCTGTCGATGTCGGCATCCGAGCATCCGCCAGGCACGGGCAGGCCGGGGCCGCCGGTGCCCAGGCACGCGCGAAACGGCGGCCAGTCCGGGCAACTCACGACGCCGTCATGATTGAGATCGCCCGGCCCGTCGCAAGCATCGCCGAAGCCGTCACCGTCGCTGTCCGTCTGCGTTGGATTCGCTACCCCCGGGCAGTTGTCGCATGTGTCGCCGATGCCGTCGCCGTCCGCATCAGCCTGGTTCTGGTTGGTCACCGTCGGACAGTTGTCACAGGCGTCGCCGAACGTATCGCCGTCCGAGTTCCCCTGGTTCGGGTTCGAGACGAACGGGCAGTTGTCGCAGGCATCACCCACGCCGTCACCATCGGAATCCGCTTGCGTCGGATTGGCGACGTTCGGACAGTTGTCCGCCGAGCACGTGTTGGCCGGAAAGCCCGGATTTCCGAAGCCGTCGCCATCGGTATCAGTGCAGGTGTCGCACCCATCGCCGATGCCGTCGCCATCCGCGTCAGCCTGCGACGGATTGAACATCAACGGGCAGTTATCCAGGCCGGTATTGACGCCGTCGCCATCCGCGTCGAGCGGCACACGATAGACGCGCCCGGCGTTGCGCGGCGACGCGCCCGGATTCTCCGCGAACGCGCCCACCAGCACCGCCGCCGGTCCGGCCGGAACATCCCGCAGACCCGCCACGGCGCAGCCGAAGTTGCCGCCTGCCTCAATGTGGGGCGAGAACAGGCTCGCCAGTCGCGCGCCGGTCGCACCCGAAAAGACGTGCGCACGACCGGCGTCGAAACCGGTCACGGTCGGGTCTTCCTTGGCAGCGCCGACAATGATATCGGGCCGGCCGTCGCCGTTGAGATCGCCGCACGCGGCGATGGCGTATCCGAACTCGCCATCCGCCTCGGGTATCGGTGAACTCAATGCGTACAGCGGCACGCCGGTCGCGCCGCTGAACACGAACACGAAGCCGCAGTCGCCGGGACCCGGACCGCCGTTCGACGCGTCGTAGTTGAGCGCCGCCATCGCCAAGTCGCCGCGGCCGTCTCCGTTCACGTCCGGCAGGCCCGCCACCACGCGTCCCACCAGCATGTGCCGCCGACTGGCCGGGTCAATCGACAGCGTGCGCAGCAGCGCGCCCGACGCGCCCGAGAAGACGTACACGCGCCCGGAAAGCGGCTGCGTGCCGGGTGTGCTCTCCTGCGGCGCGCCGATCACCACGTCGCCTCGACCGTCGCCGTCGACGTCCGGCACGCCGGCCACGCTCAGGGCGAACTGCCCGTCAATCTGAGTGTTGGGTGAAACGAACGTCGCCAGCAGTTGGCCGGTCGCCCCGGAGAACAGATAGGCGCGGCCGCTCTGATCAGCACTGCCCGGACCCTCACGCCACGCGCCGACGATCACGTCTCCGCGACCATCGCCGTCCGCGTCGGGCACGCCGTCGACGCGCCAGCCGAACGCGCCACCCTCCTGCGGATTCGGAGGTGTGAAGGTCGCGAGCAATGCCCCGCTGTCGGCCGCGAAGAGGTAGGCCCGGCCCGCGCGAACGTCCGGCCCGGCCACGACCTCGTTGTACGCGCCGACGGCGATCGCGTCGGCCCCGCTGGTGTTCGGCACGCGCGCCGCGCTGCAACCGAACTGCCCGCGCGCCTGGGTATTGGGCGACACCAGCGTGCGCACCAGCGACCCGTCGGTGCCCGACAGCAGTTGCACGCGGCCCGCGTACGCGCCGCCCGCCGTCGACTCGTTCGGAGCGGCCGCGACGATCTCGCCGCGACCGTCGCCGGTCACGTCATCGACCACCGCCACCGCCCGGCCGAAGAACCCGCCCGGCTGAGGCGTGGGCGAGGGAATCTCCAACAGCTGGGCGCGCGCCACGGCGGTCAGAACGCAGACCTGCCAGGCGACCACGGCCGGTCGCGCGCGAAAGACTGGGCGCATGGATTCCCTCTCCGCTCAAGATTATCCGCATCGAATGGGAGGGTTTCAAACAGCGCCCGCCCGTCGCAGTGCCGCGGCGCGCGACGTATTTCGCGGACGCGATTCGCTCCGCGGCTTCTGGCGTCCGCATCGGCAGTCCCTATCATGAGCCGAGGCCGCCGGGCGCGCGGCCGCGGAGGTTGCCGACATGCCCGAGAAGCTCGTCATCATCGGTTCCGGCCCGGCCGGCCTGACCGCCGCCATCTACGCGGCCCGCGCCGCGCTCAAGCCGCTCGTGTTCGAGGGGTTTTCGGCCGGTGGACTGATCCCCGGCGGGCAGCTCATGTTCACTACCGACGTCGAGAACTACCCCGGCTTTCCCAAGGGCGTTCTCGGCCCCGAGATGATGAAAGCCTTTCGCGACCAGGCCGAGCGTTTCGGCACGCGCTTCATCACGCAGGACGTGGCCGAGGTCGACTTCCGCCGCCGGCCGTTCATGGTCAAGAACGACGAGCACAACGTCGAGGCCCACGCCGTCATCATTGCCACCGGCGCGCGGGCGAACTGGCTCAATCTGCCCAACGAGCAGCGGCTCGCCAAGAGCGGCGGCGGCGTCTCGGCCTGCGCGGTGTGCGACGGCGCGCTGCCCATGTTCCGCAAGCAGGAACTGGTCGTGGTCGGCGGCGGCGACTCCGCCATCGAGGAGGGCAGCTACCTGACCAAGTTCGCCGCCAAGGTCTACCTGGTGCATCGCCGCGATCAGCTCCGCGCGAGCAAGGCCATGCAGGAACGCTTCTTCCGCCTGGTCGAGGAGAAGAAGATGGAACCGGTCTGGGACAGCGTGGTCGAGGACGTGCTCGGAGATCAGACCCTGACCGGCGTGCGCCTGAAGAACCTCAAGACCGGCCAGACCCGCGACCTGCCCTGCAAGGGGCTGTTCCTCGCGATTGGCCACACGCCCAACACCGAACTGTTCGCGGGCCAGATCGAGCTCGATGACAAGAAATACGTCCGGCTGCCGCGTCCGCCGAGCACCTACACTAACGTTGAAGGCGTCTTCGCGGCCGGCGACGTGGCTGACCACGTCTACCGCCAGGCGGTCACGGCGGCCGGCACGGGCTGCATGGCCGCCCTCGACGCCGAACGCTGGCTGGCGACGCGGGGAATCGAGTGATCGCCGAGGCTCCGCGTGCTGGCCCCGCTCGAACACTTGAACTACGCTAACGGCGTGAAAGGCATCGAACTCCGAGCCCCCATCTTCGGGGTCGCGGGCCGATGCCGGAGTGATCGTCACCGCTCATGTTCGCGCTTTGGACCGAGTCGTTTCGCATCTCGCTCCGCGAACTGCGCCGCCACAAGACCCGCAGCGCCCTGACTGCGATCGGCATCATCATCGGCGTGGCCGCGGTCATCATCACCGTCAGCGTCGTGCAGGCCGCCAAGCACTCGCTCGAGGCCGACATCACCAAGCAGGGCAAGAACATGATCATCATCAAAGGCGCCGCCGCCACCAAGCTCGGGCCGCGCGGCGCCGGGGGCGTCTTCACCAACTTCACCGAGGCCGACTCCGACGCCATCGAGAAGGAGTGTCCGGCCGTCACGATGTCCTGCCCGCTGCATCGCTTCGACTTCCAGGCCGTGACCAAGACTGCCAACTGGAAAGTGCCCGTCACTGGCGTCGGCCAGAACTACACCGCCATCCGCACCTGGGACGTGATCGCCGGGCGCGACCTCGAACCGCGCGACATCGCCCTGTCCAACAAGGTGTGCCTGATCGGCGCGACCGCCGCTCGCGAACTGTTCGGCGCGGCCGACCCGATCAACGAGACCATCCGCATCGCTAACGTGCCCTTCAAGGTGGTCGGCCTGCTGGATCGCAAGGGCGTCAACCCGCTCGGGCAGGACGAGGACAACACCATCATCGTGCCGCTCAACGTCCTGCTGCGGCAGATGATGGGCGTCGACCGCCCGGCCGGGGCGATCTGCTCGGCCCGCTCCGACGAACAGGTCGAGGAGGCGGTTGAACAGATCAAGGCCCTGCTGCGTCAGCGGCACCGGCTGGGCGCGAACGACGAGGACGATTTCGAGGTCGTCACCCTCAAAGAGAAGATCGAGCTGGCCCGCAACACCTCGAACATCATGACGCTGCTGATGGTCTGCATCGCCGGCGTCAGCCTCGTGGTGGGCGGCATCGGCATCATGAACATCATGTTGGTGGCCGTCACCGAGCGGACGCGCGAGATCGGCATCCGCATGGCCATCGGCGCGACGCAACGGGCCATCAATCGCCAGTTCCTGATCGAGGCCGGCGTCATCTCCACCCTCGGCGGTCTGCTGGGAATCGCCATCGGCGTGGTGAACGCCCGCATCATCGCCGGCGGCTTCGGCTGGAAGGCCGAGCTGCCGTTCTGGCTGCTCTCGGGGGCCTTCCTATTCTCCGCCGGCATCGGTGTGTTTTTCGGCTGGTTGCCCGCCAAGCGCGCCGCCTCGCTGAACCCGATCGAGGCGCTGCGCCATGACTGACGCCACCATCCCGAGGCAGCGGTTATCCACGAACGCGCCTGCCTGTGGGCGCGAGGCCAGCGAACGGATCATCCGCTGGTCGCGCCGACGACGGATGAGTGCTCCGTCCCGCAGAGCGGACCGAACATGCCGCGCGAGCCCGCCGTGAACGTGCTCGTCCCCAACCGCTTCCTGTTCCGCTTCGAGTTGCCCGTGCGGCGCTGGGCGGACCGCGTCGTCATCGACGGCGACCCCGAGAAATGGACGCCCCGATATCGCCTGCCGCCGCTGCACCGGCTCGACAACCAAGTCCCCGTCGGCGCGGCATACCTGGCCTGGCACGAGAGGGGACTGCTGGTCGCCGCCCGCGTGGCCGGCAAGCGCGTCCCGCCGCGCGGCGACCCGATCCGCTTCCGCGACAGCGACCACCTGCGGCTGATGACCGACATGCGCGACGCCCGCGACATCCGGCGAGCCACTCGCTTCTGCCAGCAGTTCTATTTCATGCCGGTCGGCGGCGGAGCGAAGGGCGACCTGCCCGCCGCCGGCGCGGCCCACGTGGCCCGCGCCAAGGACGACGCCCCGCTGCCGCGCGCCGGCGAGATTCAGGTGGCCGGCAAGGTGTCTCGCACGGGGTGGTTTGTGGAAGGGTTCATACCGGCCGCGGCGCTGGTCGGCTTCGACCCGGTCGAGCACCCGCGCATCGGCTTCTTCGTCACGATCGAGGACCGCGAGCGCGGCAAGCAGCCGCTGACGGTCGGAGACGAACTGAACTGGTGGTGCGACCCGAGCACCTGGGTAACGGGCGTCCTCGGCGACTGACCGGCACGGCGGCCTAGACCGCGGCCGACGCCTCGCGCGACAATTCCTGCTCCACGAGGTCGACGATCAGCACGAAGTAATCGTCGAGCGCGCAGTCGGAGTTCACGCGCATGGCGCAGTAGCCCTTGGAGTCCTGCATGGCGCAGTTCGTGCACACCACCTCGCGAAGTCGATCGACGTAGGGATCGATCTTATCGCTCCGCACCGTGCGAACCACATCGATGATGCGATCGACGCGGCTGAGGATGGGGCACTCCACCTGGTCGAGCGCGCAGCCGCCCCCGACCTTTTCATAGATGCATGCCCGGCAGATGGTTTCCCGAATCCGGTCTTCGACGCGTTCGCGAAGCGGCTTCATGACAAGCCCTTTTCGGCCCCCTCGGCGACCTGCTGTATCGTAGTCGAGCGCGGGGCCGAATTCACGCGCGGTGATCCTGTTGCCTCGGACACGATCGCCGGCGGCGGCTCAGTGCCGAAAATGCCGCGTCCCGGTGAAGATCATCGCCACGTCGCGCTGGTCGCAGGCCGCCACGACCTCGGCGTCCCGCTTGCTGCCGCCGGGCTGAATGATCGCCGTCACGCCCGCCTCCATGAGCAGTTCCGGCCCATCCTGAAACGGAAAGAAGGCGTCGGACCCCGCCGCCGCCCCTCGCAGCCGCTCCGCGTGGCCGTTCTGCCCGGCCAGCCAGGTCGCGATGCGGCAGCTCATCACACGGCTCATCTGCCCGGCTCCGTTGCCGATCAACATGCCGTCCCGAACGACGCTGATGGCGTTGCTGCGCGTGTGCTTGGCGATCAGCCACGCCAGCCGCAGGTCGGCCCGCTCCGCCGCGGTGGGCGCGCGGCGGGTTGCCACGCTCCACCGCGTCTCGTCCGGCAGCGCCGTGTCGACGGACTGCGCCAGCATGCCGCCCGAAATCGACCGGAACTCCCGGGCGCGCGGATCGGGTGGCCGTCGCATGTCGCCGACCGCCAGCAGGCGCACGTTCTCGCCCCACTTGCGCGTCGTGCGGACGATCTCGACCGCGTCCGCGTCGAACGACGGCGCCAGCCAGACCTCGACAAAGAAGCCGCCCGCGCCCGCCGCCTTGCCGAAGCGGTCGTAGGTCTCCATGACGCAGCGGGCAGACTCAGCGTCCACCTTGAAGCCGCAGGCGAGGATGCCGCCCATGGCGGCGTTCGGGTCGCCCAGGTAGGCCCGGCGGTACGCCTCCAGTGGCGAGTCGGCCACGCCGACGCCGCAGGGATTGGCGTGCTTCACAAAGACACAGACGGGATGTTCGCCGCCCGAACCCGGCGTCCCGGATCGACACAGTTCGGCGCACAGTCGCAGCGCCGCATCCGCATCCGCGAAGTTGTTGTAGGACATGGCCGCGCCGCCGTCGATCCGCTCGGCCGACACCAGGTCGGGGCCATACGCCGGCGGCGCGCGCAGCAGTTCGGCCTGTTGATGCGGATTCTCGCCGTAGCGCGGGGGCGGACCCGCCGGTTCAAGCGGCAGGCAGCGCGGCCCGTCGCCGCTCAGCCAGCCGGACACCGCGGCGTCATAGGCGGCCGTGTGAGCAAACGCGCGCTCCGCCAGCCGTCGCCGCAGCGCATCCAGCCCGGCTCGGTCGGCCGCCCGAAGCGCCGCCAACACGTCGCCATAGTCGTCCGGCGAGCACACCACCAGCACGTGCTGATGGTTCTTGGCCGCGGCACGCAGCAGGCACGGGCCGCCGATGTCGATCATCTCGATCGCATCGTCGAATCGACAACTCGGATCGGCCACCGTGCGCTCGAACGGATACAGGTTGACGATCACCGCGTCGATCGGCGCGATGCCGCGCTCGCCCAACTGCCGCATGTGCTCGGCGTTATCGCGATCGGCGAGGATGCCCGCGTGGACGTGCGGATGCAGCGTCTTGACGCGCCCATCCAGCATCTCCGGAACGCCGGTCACCGCCTCAACCGGCGTCACCCTCACGCCCGCGGCGGACAGATGCCGCGCGGTCCCGCCGGTGGAGACGATCTCGACGCCGAACTCATCCGACAGAGCGCGGGCCAATTCGACCACGCCGCGCTTGTCGTGGACCGCGATCAGCGCTCGGCGAATCGCAAGAGGGTTCATGGGAACGCACTATAGCGATCGGAACGTCCGACCGCTCAGTAGCGCGGGATGTCGACCGCCTCGTGCAGCACGCGACCGCGCGCGCCCAGCGGCGGCTCGATGCCCAGCAGCGCCGCCAGGGTCGGTGCGAGGTCGAGCGGATCGACCGGCGTCGCGAATCGGCCGGCCCGGACACCGGGGCCCATCAGCATGATCGGCACGTGCCGATCGTGCGTCGAACCGGCCGAGTGCCCGCACACGTCGCCGCCCTGTTTGTGACAGTAGGCGCCCATCGCCAGGAAGATGTCGCCCGAGCGACCGGGGTGATGGGAGCGATACGCAAGGTATCGCTCCAGGTCATCCGGCGTCGGCGGCGGACCGTGCAGGTCGTCGGCGGCGAACACCGCCCCAACGCCGGGTTCATTCCGAATCTTCGACACGGCGGCCTCGAGCGCCCGACGACGCTGCGCGGGTTCCAGTGCCCGCCATGCCGGGCCCAGGTAGACCCACGGAACCTCGATACCGCGCACATAGCGACCCAGCCGCGGCGCGCCGGCCACATCGCGCATAGCCGCCTCCGCCTGCTCGACCACGCGCTGCGTGTTAAGGAGCGTTCCGCCCAGACGATGCGCCTGGGCGACGACCGGGCTGGTCGTCACACCGTGGTCGGCCGTCAACGCCAGCAGCCAACGTCCGCGACCCACGCGCTCGTCCAGCCCGCGCAGCAGCTCGCCGATCTGACGATCGGTGCGAACGGTGAAGTCGAGCATCTCGGCGCCGTCCGGCCCGAACAGGTGCCCGGCCACGTCAAAACTCGACAGGCTGATGCACAACAGATCGCACACCTCGTCGTGCCCGAGTTGTTCGGCGTCGATCGCCGCCATCGCCAGCTCCAGCGTCAATTCCTGTCCGAACGGCGACGCCAGCACAGCTTCGTAATACGGCGGCTTCGGCCGACTGGCATGCCCCGGAAGCTCGTACGGAAAGGAACCGCTCAGGCCCGGCAACGTCATGCCGGCGCGGCGCGGCGTGACCGACAGACCGGCGTATGCCTGCGTCGCGAGCAGCGGCCTCCAGGACTGGCCGGCGAATCGATCCGCGCGGCGCTGCGCGTTGAACTCCACCGCGTACGCCGGCAGTTCGCGACCGTAGTAGGTGCTGCTCAGCCAGTGGCCGCTCTCGTCGCTCCACCACAGGGCGGCGTCCGCCTGGTGGCCGCCCATCGCGATCGCGGCCCGCGCCTTCATGGCGATCGACACCACGCGGGCGCGGCGATCGTGCAGCTTGAGCTGATCGCCGAGCGTGGGGCCGATCAGCGCCCGCGGCGAGCGCCCCTTGGCCTTTTCGCCCTCGTCCATGCCGATCGCCCGCTCGGAGGGATCAGTGAAGGCCGACGCGGGGCTCTGATCGTCGGGCCCGACGTACCACTGGTTGGCGACGACGCCATGATCGCGCGGCAGTCGGCCGGTCACCAGGGTGGAGTGCCCGGGCGCGGTCACGGTGGCGCCGTACGAGAAATAGGCGTTCGTGAACGACGCCCCGTCCAGTGCGAGACGACGAAATCCGTCGTCCCCGAAATGGCGCTCGTAGCGCGTCACGAAATCGGCGCGAAGCTGGTCGATCACCAGCAGCACGACGAGTCGCGGACGCTCATCCGGCGCGGGCGCGGTTGTCGGACCCGGCGCGCCCGACGCACGCAGGGCCACAAGCACGAACAGGGCCGGCGTCACGGTCCAGCGTCGCATGCACATCCCTCTCCCCCGCCGATCTCGGCGAACCCCCGCAGTGTAGTTGGCACTGCCGCGCATCGGCTATAGCATCCGCGCAATCTTCACATGGCGATCCGGGGACCGGACAGGCCGGCCACCGCGGATCGCGTCGGCGCTCATGTTCGTCGTCTTCCTCCTGCAACTCGCGTCCGGCTGCCTGCTCATGCTGGCCATCAGCAACGTGCGGCTGATCGCGTGGCGCTATCTGCGTCTGATGGGCGTGGTCGCGCTGGCGGCGACGATGCTGGCCGGCGTGCTGCACGTGCGCGAGTCCGGCTGGAGCAGCGGTCCGGCCGTGATCGTCCCCGGCGCGATCGGGGTGGCGCTGACGCTCGCCTACCTGTTCACGAACGCGGCCCAGTCGGATTGCGTCCGCGGCTCGCAGCGTGCTTGGGCCGCGGCGGCGGGCATCGCGCTGTTCGCGACCGCCGGCCGGTTGGCCGTCGCGGGCGCGTTCAACACGGCGAAGGGCGCGGCCGCGCTCGCCGGACTGCTGCAAGGCGCCGCACTGATCGGCGCGGTGACCGCCGGCATGCTGCTGGGCCATCGCTACCTGACCGAGACCGGCATGACCATCGCGCCCCTGCGACGCTTCAGCACGAGCCTCAACGTCGCCGTCGGCCTGCGGGCCGCGTGGATCATCGCCCTGTTGATGTCGTCTCGAGCCGAGTTGGCGGCCGCCGGACAGCCGCGCGAGTGGCTGGTTCTGCTCCTCGCGGTGCGCATCGGCGTCGGCGTCGTGATGGTCGGCATCTTCGCGTACATGATCCGCGACTGCGTTCGGCGGCGGAGCACGCAGTCCGCCACCGGCATCCTCTACCTGACAATGGTGCTCGTCTTTCTCGGCGAACTGAGCGCGCAGTACCTGTGGCGGGCCACGGGGGTGCCCTTGTAATGGCCGTCCGTCTTCGCATGACCTGCGGCCGGGATGGTTGCCGCGGTCCTCTGCGCGCCGAGTTGAGGCCGGGCACGGCCGACGTTTCCTGTCCGCTCTGCGCGCGGGGGGTGCGACTGACGGTGCCCGACGCCCTCGCCGCCGGCGGACCGGTCGAGTCCTGCCCGCGTTGCGGCGTGGCCGAGTTCTTCGTTCGCAAGGACTTTCCGCAACGCCTCGGACTCGCGATCGTCGTCGCCGCGGGTCTGGCATCCTGCGTCCTGTTCTATTTCGATCAACTGCTGTGGACCTGGGCGGTGCTGGGTGGCGCGGTGCTGGTCGATGCCGCGCTTTACGGCTTCACCGGCATCGCCACGGTGTGCTACCGCTGCCGGGCCGAGTTCCGCGGCCAGGCGTATAATCCGACCCACGAAGCGTTCGACCTGGCCACATCCGAGAAGTATTCGCAGGTGATCGAATGACTCACGACGACAAGCCGCGTCCGCGTGTCGACGAGGAACGCATCGCCCGCGCCGTCCGCGAGATCCTCGCCGCCATCGGCGAGGACCCCGACCGGGAGGGGCTGCGAAAGACGCCCGCTCGCGTGGCCCGCATGTACGCCGAGATGTTCGCCGGCCTGCGCATCGACCCGCGCGAGCACGTGCGCACCTTCTTCACCGAAAGCTACGACGAAATGGTCGTGCTGCGCGATATCAGCTTCTACTCCATGTGCGAGCACCATCTCCTGCCGTTCGAGGGCAAGGCTCACGTCGCCTACCTGCCGGCCGGACGCGTGGTCGGCGTCTCCAAGCTGGCCCGCGTGGTCGAGGCCTTCGCGCTGCGACCACAGGTCCAGGAACGCCTGACCACGCAGGTGGCCGACCTGCTCATGAGCGAGCTGAACGCCAAGGGCGTGGCGGTCGTGCTGGAGGCGACCCACGCCTGCATGACCTGCCGCGGCGTGAAAAAGCCGGGCAGCGTGATGGTCACGTCGGCCGTGCGCGGCGAGTGCTGCACCAACTCCGCCACCCGCGCCGAGATCTTCTCCCTGCTGCACAACGGAAAGACGCGATGAACGCCTCGCGACAACTCCGTGTCGTCTTCATCGCAGTGGCGACGGCGCTGGGACAGGGCTGCGATCGGCCGCCCGCGCCGACGGCGTCAACGCCCGCCACGCAGACCGCGCCGGCCGATGCGCCGCCGCGACCCAACGCGGCCATGCGCGTCGCCCTCCTGCACCCCGGCCGCGAGAATGACGGCGGCTGGAACGAGCTCGCGGTCACCGCCCTCAAGCGCCTCCAGGACCGCATGGGCGCGACCATTCGCCACACCTACGCGCCGAACAAGTCGACCTACAAAAGCGACCTGCGCGACTACGCCGCCCAGGGCTACACGCTCGTGGTCGGACACGGCAGCGAGTTCGTCAAGTCCGCGCGCGAGGTCGCCCCCGGCTTCGCCGGCACGGCCTTTCTCGTGACCGGCAGTGCCGACGCCGGCGACGGCGTCGCCACGCTCGACTTCCGCCTGTGGGAGGCCACCTACCTCTGCGGCGTGCTGGCGGCCCATCTCGCCCCCGACGGACCGGCCGGCCTGATCGGCGGGCAGGACTTCGTCACCGTCCGCAAGACGATGGACGCCTTCGCCAACGGGGCCCGCTCGGTCCGGCCGGACTACCCGACCTTCGCGCAGTATGTCGGAAGCTGGGACGACGTGGCCCGGGCCGAGCAGACGGCCCGCGCCCAGATCGAAACCCGCAAGGTGAAGGTCATCTTCCAGAACACCGATGCCGCTGCGCGCGGCATCTTCTCCGCCGCCGCCGAGAGCGGCGTGTTCGTGTTCGGCTGCAACAGCGACCAGAACGCCCTGTCGCCCAGGATCATTCCGGCCAGCGCCGTCATCCACATGGAACGCGGATTCGAACTGGTGCTGGCCGACATTCGACGCGGCCAGTTCGCGCCGAAGGTCTATGTGTGCGATCTCAAGAGCGGGGTCATCGACGTTGAGCTGAACCCGGCCTTCAAGGACCGCTGGCCCGTGGGCGCGGTCGAAGCGGGCAAGCTTGCACGCGGCGCGATCATCGAAGGTGCGCTCGACGTGCTCGCGCGGAACTGAACGCGACCCCGACTCGTTCAGCCGACCGGCTTGAAGTGCTCAAACGACTGGCTGCACGCGCGGCAGTAGTGCATGCTGCGGCACAGCGTCGGACCGAAGATCGACTCGAGGTCGGTCTCGCGCGAGCCGCACCACGGGCACGGCACGGCGTGGAAGTTGGACTCGATCGCGCCGCCGCACGCGCCGGCCGGCGGCGCCAGGCCGAACTCGCGCAGCCGACGCCGCCCCTCCTCCGTGATGCGGTCGCTGGTCCAAGGCGGGTCGAACGCGACGTCGACCCGCACGTCGCGATGTCCGAGTCGATGCACCGCCGCCGCGATCTGCTCGCGCATCACGCCCAGGGCCGGGCAGCCCACGAACGTCGGCAGCATGCGTACGACCACCCCGCCGTCGTCGTCGATCGTCACGCCGTCGATGATCCCCAGGTCCACCACCGACAACACCGGGATTTCCGGGTCGGTCACCGCGCCGATCGCCTCCCAGATCCGTCGTTCAGCATCCGATCCGGTCTGGGTCGCGGTCATGATGATCGCTCCGAATCACGAGTCCGCGTGCGCGTCGAGCCCCACGCGGGGATGCGTGTCACCATTGCGCATCCGGGTCCATGCGAAAGACTTTCTGCATGGCCGTCACCAGTTCGGCCAACGCCGGGGGGTGTCGTCCGGCCCGCCCGCCGTACGCGGGCGTCGGATCGCGCGGCATGGTCAGCCCGGCTTCACGCACCACGGGTTCAACCGCCCGCCGCCACTCGGCCGCCAGCAGCGACTCGGGCGGCTGGATGCCCAGCCGCACGATCGCGGCCTCCTGCGGCGTCGGCTCGAACAATCCCAGCGCGTGCGGCACCAGCTCATCCACCGCCGCCTGCATGCGCCGACGGCTCTCCTCGGTGGCGCCGCCGAGCTTCATCATCCACGTCCGGCCATGCAGAAGATGATACTTCTCCTCGCCGGAAATCTTCCGCGCCAGCGCCGCCAGCGGCGCGTGGCTGCTGGTCGAGAGCGCCTCGATGCGCACGTGCTCGGCCGCGTCATACAGGAATTGCCGCACGACGCTGAAGGCCCAGTCGCCGCGCGGCAAGCTTACCAGCGACGCACAACGAAACTCGGTCGCCTTGCGAAGAAAGGCCATGCGATCGGGCGGCGGATGCCCGAGATCGGCCAGCAACTGGTAGTACGCCTGCGCGTGCCCGATCTCGTCTTGGGCCATCGACGAAAACGCGATGTCGGCCTCCAGGATCGGCCCCAGCCCGGTCCACTCCGAGTTGCGGTGGCCGATCACCAGTTCGTCGTCGGCCAGACGCAGCAGCAGATCCGACAGGGCGGAAACATGCTCGCGCGACAACGTCGCGGTCGCGTCACCGACACCCGGGGTCGTGGCGTGCGCGCCCATCCTACATCTCCTGCATGTCGCCGATGGCGCGGGCCTTCTTGGTCGTCTCGTACCCGAAGGCCTCGCGATAACTCTTGTCCACCCCGTGCTGAAACATGTCGGCGTCTTCGTATTCCGTGGCCGAAATCGCGCCGGCCGGCACGACCCACAGGTTCACGCAGGCCTGACGCCGGCTGAACTGCTCCTTGGCCAGAATCAACGCCGACTCCGGGTCGGGCGCGTGCACCGAGCCGACGTGCACGTGCGGCTCGCCGCGGGCCGTCTGGTGGAAGACCTCGAACACCTGCCACTGCGTGTCCGGCATGTTCGTCCTCGCGACTCGCGCGGCGATCGCCGCCTACGCCCCGACCGGCGCGGCCGCCGGCGGCATCGGCGCCGGCCGATTGCGGGCGGCCGCGTCCAGTGCCTCGCGAACCCAGGCGCCCTGCTCGTGCGCCAACCGTCGGGTGGCGACCCGCTGGGCGCTGACCGGCCCGTTGCCGCGCACCACATCCAGGAACTCGCTCCAGTCGGGTTCGGTGTAGTGCCAGGTCCGGGTGCGCTCGTCGTACCGGAGTCCCGGGTCCGGAATGCTCAGGCCCAGACGCAGCATCTTGGGCACGTATTTGCGCAGGAACATCTGCCGCTGCTCATCGTTGGTCTTGAGCTTCACCTTCCAGCGCACCAGCAGTTCGGTGTGCTTGCTCTCCTTGTCGGACGGCCCGTGGAACATCATGATCGGCTTCCACCAGCGGTTGAGGGCGTCCTGAAGCAGCTCGCGCTGCAACTTGCTGCCGGTGGCCAGCGTGATGCACATGTCGTAGCCGTGCGTGAGGTGGAACGCCTCCTCGTAGCAGATGCGTTTCAGCGCTCGCGCGTACGGGCCGTAGCTGCCCTCGGCCATCATCGTCTGGTTCACGATGGCGGCCGCGTCGATCAGCCAAGCGATGATGGCCACATCGGCCCACGTCTCGGCGGGATAGTGGAAGACGTTGGAAAACTTCGATCGGCCCGAGATCAGCTCTTCGATCATCTCCTCGCGCGATTTGCCGAGCGTCTCGCAGGCGCGGTAGAGCAACTGGGCGTGGCCGACCTCGTCCTGCACCTTGGCGCACAACGCCAGCTTGCGCTTGAAGGTCGGCGCGTACGGAATCCAGCCGCCTTCCGGCAGCGCGCCGCAGATCTCGCTGTTGGCGTGCACGTGGATCAGGCGGATGAGCTGCTGCCGGTACTCCCACGGCATCCAGTCGCCCGGCTCGACCTTCTCGCCGCGGTTGATGCGGGCCTCGAAGGCCGCCAGACGCTGCTCATATCCGGCGTCGCCGGGCCGGTCGCCGCGCGCCGCGCTTACGATCTGCACCATCTTGCACCTCGCCTCACGTCGTGCGTCGCCGCAACCCGTTGAAGATGAAGTCGGCCATCATCCGGGCAACGGCCTCGGAGCCCATCCGGCCTTCCGGCCGGAACCAGAGATAGACGTAGTTGAGCGCCGACAGGATGAACAGCGTCGCGTAACCCTCGTCCACCGGCGACAAGTGCCCCTCGCGCATGCCCTGGTGAACCAGGCCGCGAAAGAGTTGCTCGTACTCGTCGCGCCTGGCGGCGAACTCGCTCCGCCGCGGCTCGGGCAGGTGCCGCCACTCGGTCGTATAGACCGCGGCCGCGTCGAGGTCCTCGGTGATGACGTTGACGTGCACGAGGATCGCCTCGCGCAACTTGGTCAGCGTGTCGCGGTCCGACGCCACCACCGGCCGCAGCGCGCGGAAGAACCGCTCGGCCGACTCCTTGACGATCTCCCAGAGAACCTCGTCCTTGCTCTGGACGTGCGCATAGAGACTGCCGCCCTGCAAGCCGACGGCGTCGGCGATGTCGCGCACGCTCGTGGCGTGAAAGCCGCGCGCCCGAAATAGACGCGCGGCGGCCTCAAGAATCTGCTCGCGACGAGGTGCAATGGCGGTCATGACGTTTCCTAACGAACGTTTGTTAGGATCCTAGCGAACGGCCCCGGCGACGTCAAGCGCGTCGTGAGACAGACCTGAAAAAAGGCTCGTTGCGGCCGGGCTACCGCAAGCCGTACGCCGCGCGAAGTTGAGCGCGTATTTCCGCCACCGTCCGCCCGCGATCGGTGACGGCGTTGTCCCAGTCGGTCGGCAATGCCGCCGGCAGGTCGGTCAGGCCCAGTTCCCGCAGGTCGTCGAGCACGCGGTCGGCCGGACCCAGCCCGCCGACGCCGCCCGGCGGCGACACGCCCTCGGTCGGCCGGGTGGGGCGCGGGGCGATCAGGTTGCGGTCCAGCTCCGCCAGCGAGCCGGGCACACGAGCCTCGTCGAGCACGATCATCGGCGTCCGCAGGAAGGTGTTCTCGATGATCCGCGCCGCCAGCGCTTCGCGCGCCATCACGTTCAGGCGGATGGCTTGGGCCACGTCGCCCATGCCGTCGAACACGTTGCGGCGAATCGTGACCCGGCGATGCCCCGAGATCGCCACATGGGCGTAAGCCGGACCCAGCAGCACGTTGTTCTCGAACACCGCGTCGTCCGGCAGGTCGCCCACCAGGTAGTGCGTCTTGCCCGACTTGCGCACGTTGCTGGCCAGCCGCCCGGCCGCGACCAGTACGTTGCCGCTCATCTGCCGCGAACCCTCGAGCACGACGTAGGTGCCGCCTTGCAGGACGTTGTCCTCGATGATGGCGCTCGGGTCGCGGCTCTTCAGGCAGTAGCTGCCGTCGTCCGCCGTCGTGGTGTTGTGGACGTAGTTGCCGCTCAGCCGCGCCGCTGGGTCGCTTTCGGACTGAATCGCCACCGCCACGCGCGGCCCGATCATTCGGTTCCCAGCGAAGTGCAGGCCGACGCCGGACGTTTCGACCGCGCCGCCGAAGCGGTTGTCGATGACGGCGTAGGCGCCGCGACCCGCGCCGAGCAGCTCGAGGTCGAGCCGCTCGCCGCCCTCCTCGAACCGGCAGCGGCGCACCGCGCCGCCGGTCGCCGGCCCGGCCTTCAGCGTGACCCGCGTGCATCGCGCGAAGGTCAGCGCCTCCATCCGCACGTCGCAGCGGCCGGCGTCGGCCTCGATCTGCACCGCCGGCACGTGAAACGGCGCGGCGTTGCGCCCCACCGAGCGACCGCCGCCGGCCGCGTCCGCGGCGGCGCGGTACCCGAGGTACTCGAAGTTCGCGTCGTGCCAGTCCAGGGTGTCGCGCGCCGGGACGAACACGCGGATCGATCCGGGCTTCGTGCCGCGACGCGAGGCGATACGGATCGGCGCCTCACGGCTGCCGAGCAGCAGCAGTCGCCCGCCCTTCTCCGGCGCGCCGACCGCCAGCACCGGATGCGGGTCCGATTCCGCGCCGGCGAATTCGATCGTGCAGCCCGGGGCGACCGACACGCTCGCACCCACGATCTGCGTCGATGCGGTGATGAACACCTGCCCGCGCCAGGTTGCGTCCTGATCGATGACGCCCGACACGCGCAGCGCCTCCTGCGCGCGGGCCGCTCCCGCCGCGCACAGCCAGAGCGCGGCCACCCGCACGGCCATGTGGGCCAGGTGAGCCGGCGCCCCGCTCATGTCCGCAGCTCCAGTCCGAGCCGGACGAGATACGCGGTGAACTCCGACTGAAATCCCTGCACGTCCGCCTCCGTCAGCGTGCGCTCGCTCAGTCCCAGTTCGGACCGCACCGTGAAGCTGCGCCGACCGGCCGGCACCGACCCGCCCTCGAAGCTGCCGACGTAGCTGAGCCGCCGAAGCAGCTGGTGCTCGAAGCCCGCCAGGTCAGCCGCGATCTGGCTGTAACGCCGCCGCGCGTCCGCCAGGAAGCTGAAGTCGAGCCGGACGCGCGGGAACTCGGGCACGCGCGACAGCGGCTCGTGCCGGTCGAGCAACCCGCCCAGCGCCGACAGGTCCAGCTCGGCCAGCGCCATCGACCAGCCCCGCAGGCGTTCGTCAATCCGCTGCCGGCAGGCCAGTGACAGCAGCGAAACGCGCCCGGCGGCGACGCCGGCGACGCGCGCCTGCGCCAGCCGCGCGGCATCCTCCCACGGCGCTGTCGGCTCGGCCTCGTCATAGGTCACGGCCGAGTCCAGCACGCAGCGCGCCCACGTCTCGACCGCCTGCTTGAGTTGCGACCAGACCGTCTCCGACTCCTTCGCGCCGGCCATGCCGACCACCAGCCCGAGATGTCGCTGCTGATAGCGCGTCACGTCGTCGTCGCCCGTCCGCCGCTGGGGCGCTGGCGGCGGGTGAAACACCGAGCCGACTTCCATCAGCCGGAACCAGCCGAAGTGGTGCCGGTTGCGCTCCGCCGCCGCGATCAAGCCGGGCATCAGCGTGCGCCGCAGCCGGCTGCAATCGGCCGCGGCCGGGTTGCGCAGACGAACGCACTCCCCGGGCTCGAAAGCGAGTCGGGCCAGCCACGCATCGTCGTACCAGATGTAGCCGTGAGTCTCGCAGAAACCGGTCGACGCGAAGTGCGCGAGCGTCGCCCGCTCCAGCCGCAGCAACGGGTTGACGGGCACGAAGCGCGTGGTGACCGCCGGAAGCGTCGGCGTGATCTGGGCGTAGCCGATCGAGCGCGCCACCTCCTCGATCACGTCGGCCTCGATCGAGATGTCCTTGGTCGCCCGGAAGGTCGGCGGCCGCACAAGCATGCGCGGGCCGGACGACTCGACCCGGAACTCGAGCGCCCGCAGGATGCGGCCCATCTCGTCGGCCGCCACGTCCCGGCCGATGAAGCGGGCGGCGAACGCCGGGTCGACGTCGATCGCCGCCGGCTCGAGCGGGCGTGGGTAGCAGTCGCTCAGCCGGCTGCCGAACGAGAGTTCCGGCATCTGCTCGCGCGCCAGACGCACGAAGCGGGCGATGCCGAGCACGGTGTAAGTTGGGTCCAGCGACTTCTCGAAACGGGCGCTGGCCTCGGTGCGCATGCCCATGGCCGCGGCCGCGCGGCGGATGGTGGCGGCGTCGAAGTTGGCCGACTCGAGCAGGATCGCGGCCGTGGTCGGCGAGACCTCGGTTTCCGCGCCGCCCATGATGCCGGCGATGGCGACCGACCGGCGGTGCGACTGGATCATCAGCGTGCCGGGCGGCATGACGCGTTCGACCCCGTCGAGCGTGCGGAAGCGCTCGCCCGGCGCGGCTGTGGCCACCTCGATGCGGTCGAGCCCGGCCGCGTCGAACGCGTGCATCGGCTGGCCGAGTTCGAGCATCACGTAGTTCGTCAGATCGACCAGCAGGCCGAGGGGTCGCATGCCGCAGCGGGCCAGGCGCACCTGCATCGTCGCGGGCGCGGCCCGGTCCTTCAGGCCGCGGATCACCAGTCCCGTGTAGCGCGGGCACCTGGCGGGGTCATCGATGACGATGGCGATCTCCGGTCCGGCCGGGTCGCCCAGCTGCTCGATCGGCATCACCGGGTACGGCCGCAGCGGCGTGCCCAGCATGGCGGCGACCTCGCGGGCGATGCCGTAGTGGCCCCACAGGTCCGGGCGGTGCGTGATCGACTTGTTGTCGACCTCAATGATCCAGTCCTCGCGCTCCGAGTCCGGCAGCGCGCTGCCGGGGGGAAAACGCACGCCGTCCGGCAGGCGCGTCATGTGCTCGACGCCCTCGACCTCCGCCGTGGTGAGCGTGAAGCGTTCGGCCAATTCGCGCGGATCGAGCGACGCGGGGATGTCGACGAAGTCGCGCAGCCAATTCAGCGAAATGAGCATGGCGGAAGGGATAACCGCCGATTTGCGGGCGGGCAAGCAACCCGCGCGCCGCGCACAGGCCGCCGGTTCACCGCTATCGGGTCGATGGCACGAGGGTGGGCGATGGCTCGCTGCGCGCCGCCGCTCGATCACCCGACAACGGCACCAGTGGGGCAGCGGTCGCGCCGAGAAACTCGCTCAACGTCGCGAGCCGGGCCTGCCAGCTCTCGCCCGCCACCGCCGCCCGGCGTCGCGCCCGCGAAGCCGCGTCATTGCTCGCCAGCGCCCGCTCGCAGGCCCGCGCGAACCCGGCCCGGCCCTCGCCGACTTCGACCAGACCACGGTAGTGTTCGAGCTCCGGCAGCGGCGTCCCGCACACCGGCAGACCGGCCGCGAGATACTCGCGCAGCTTGATCGGGTTCACGGCCCGCGTCAGGCGGTTGATGCGAAACGGCACCATGGCCGCATCGAACCGCGCGCAGTACCCCGGCAGTGACTCGTAGCTGCGCCGACCGAGCAGCCGCACGTTCGGCAGTCCAGCCAGTAACCGCACATCGGTGCGCGCGTCGCCGATCAGAACCAGCGTCCAGTCCGGACGGGCGCGGGCCACGTCGGCCAGCAGGTCGACATCAACCCACTCGGCGATCAGCCCGAAGAAACCCAGCACGGGGCCCTTCAGGTCGGCCACGTCGTCCGGAACGCGCGCCTGGTCGCAGCCCGCGAAGTGGTCGAAGTCCACGCCGTGTGGCACGAAGGCGGTCCGTGGATGCAGCTTCCGGCGGGTCTCGAACAGCACGACCGACGTGGTGATGACCGCATCCGCCACCCGCAGCATGTCCGACTCGGCCGCGCGGATCGCCTCGCGGTCGTAGCCCGCGAACTCGCTGAACTCGTCCACGCAGTAGTAAATGAACCGCTCTTCGCCCAACGCGCCGCGCAGCCAGGCGACGTCCGGCGCGAAGCTCCAGACCTGAATCGGACGTGGCGGCAGCGATGCGAGCGCGCTGCGCAATTGCCGCACGAGCAATGCGCGGTTGATGCGCCGCGCCCAACCGCTGCCGGGCATCGGCACCACCAGCGGCGTCAGCACGCTCAGACGCGGCAGAGCACGCCGCGGACCGCTCGCCACCTCCCGCAGCTTGCGCACCGCCCGAGCCAGGTCGGCCGCGCTCGCCGACGGCCGCCGGCTGGCGTGATAGTTGATCCACACCACGTCGTTTTCGCGTGACAACAGGCGCATGAGGTGGTGCTTGCTGGTCGGATCGTAGAACCAGTCGCTCGCCACACAGACGATGATGCGATCGGCCGGCACGCTCATGGCCGCCCCGCCCCGCGTCCCGCGGCGCGCGCGAGCACGCCCAGCGCCTCCGCCGCCACCTGTTCCCAGCTTCGCGCCCGGCCGGCCGCCGCGATCCGCTCGCGGTCGTAGGCACCGCCGAGGCATGCTTCCACCTCGTCCGCCAGCGCGTCCGGATCATCCGCGCGGAACCGCCGACCCAGCGAATCCGAGACGACGATCTCGCGATTGCCGTCGATATTGCTGGCCACCACCGGCGTGCCGGTCGCCAACGCCTCCAGCAGCGCGTTGCAGCAGCCCTCCGAGCGCGACGCCAGCACGAACGCATCGGCCGCGTTCAGGGCGTCGTTGACCGTCGCCGGCGCGACCCGGCCGAGCGCGATGACGGCATCACGCAACCCCAACCGCTCGACCCGCCCCATCACCCGCCGCCGGAAGCCCGCCTCGCCCGCGTCGCCGCCGACCAGCGCCAGCCGCACGTCGCCCAGCCGCGCCCGCACGCGCGGCAGAGCCTCGACCAGCAGGTCAAAGCCCTTGAGTCGCTGCCAGTGCCCGACACTGACCAGCCACGCCCGCGCGCCGGGCCAGCCCAGTCGCCGCCGGGCCGACTCGGGATCGAGCGGGCGAAAGACGTCGGCGTCGACGCCATTGGGAATGACGCGCACGTCGAGCGCGCAACCGGCCACTTGTTCGGCCAGCCGCGCCAGCGACGAACTGACGGCAATCAGTCCGTCGGCGTCGCGGAGCATCGCGCTCATCCATCGCCGCCGCACCGGCTGCCGCGACTGGCTCACCAGCTTGCCACGCAGCGTCACCACGACCGGCAGGCCGAGCCGTCGCGCGGCGCGCCATGCGCCCACGCCATCCGGCCATTCGAAATGCGCATCGACCACGTCGATCGGCCGCTCGCGCGCCATGGCGCGCAACACCGGCTCAACGGCACGCGCGAACCAGCCGGCGTCGGCCGATTTCAGGATTCCGGGCAGGTAGAACATGCGCGCCGTGCGGATCGCCGGCGCGGAGTTCGGGTCATCGCGACCCCCGTCGTCCAGCGGCCGCAGCAATGGAAACCACGGCCGCACGCGCAGCACGCGAACATCCGTCCGTTGCGCCAGTCGCTCCAGGCGGCGCTGCACGAACACCCCCGACTGTGGTTGCTCGCGACTGGGGTAGCACAGGGTGACGCTGACGACCCGCGGTCCCCGCGAGGCGCTCGGTCTGGCGTTCGTCGGCGGAGCCGGCAGAGTGGCGACGTTCATTACTGGGCATATCGTCGGCAGAGCCGCGCCGCCTGCACTTCGCGGCCGATCACTCGGCGTCGACAGGACCCCGCGATTGTGCGACAATGCCTCTTTTGTCCGACCCCCGAGCCCAAAGGCCATGGAAGAACTCGTTCAACTCGCCAAGGCAGCCCGCTGGAAGGAACTGGAGCAGCGCTGGCTTCAGACCGTCGAGTCCAACCCGGACGGCGGTTCGCACGAGTCCCTGCTCGAACCCATCGACGTGTGCGTCAAGTCCAAGCAGTCCGAGCTGGCCGAGACGCTCGGCTGGGCCTGGCTGTCCGCCGCCAAGACGAAGCTCACGCCCGAGCAGGCCCTGCGGATCGCCCGCGAACTGCTCCTGCGGCTGCCCAGCGGAGAAGAACTGCGCAGCGAAGTGCTGACGCTCTATCGACAGACTCACGCCGACGCCGCCCACCTCGACGAGTGGATCGAACGGTCGGGGCTGGCCGGCGGCAAATCGGTCAAACGCGCCCTGCGCTTCCTCGACGTCGGCCTGATGCTCGCGCCGGGCGCCTGCCTGCTGCACCGCGGCGATGACGACGCCGGCGAACTGGTTGAGGCCGACCTGGCATCCGACACCTTCGTCGTCCGTACCGCGCGGCGACGGCTGACCCTGACGGCCGAACGGATCGTCGACGACTACGACGTGGCCGACGCGGACGACTTCCGCGTGCTGCAATCGCTGCGGCCCGAGCGCATCGCCGAACTGGCCGAGTCGGACCCCGAGACGCTGCTGATCGGCATCGCCCGCGGCCATCGCAACCGGGTGGACCGCGACGAGCTCAAGTACATCCTCGTGCCGCGGCATGTGCCGGCCGACCAGTGGAGCAACTGGTGGAGCCGGGCCCGCGACACCATCAAGAAGTCGAAGCACCTGCGGATCGAAGGCCGCTCGCCGATGATGATTCTCTACGAGCCGCGTGGCATGACGCTCGAGGACGAGACCTGGGCGGCGTTCGAAAAGGCTGATTCGCCCCGCGCGTGGCTGGAAGTCGTCGAGGGCTACCTGCGCCAGACGCGCGGCAAGTCGGAGGCCCGCCAGCACGCCTTCCTCGAACGCATTCAGACCACGCTGGTCGTCCACGCCCGCAAGTTCGCCAAACACGAGCCGACCCGCGCGTTCGCCACCGCCCTGGTCATCGAGCGACTGGCCGAGGAGGGCTTGCCGATCCACCCCGAGGCCCACGGCGTGGCGCTGGACATGCTCCGGCAATCGCGCCAGCCGGCCCGGCTCGTGCTCGATCTGCCGCCCGACGCCGCCGTCTGGGAACTGGCCCTGCCGGCCGTGCGCCAAGCGCTGCCCGACGGCTGGGTCGAGGTCTTCGCCGCCCTGATGCGGCTGGCGCCGCTCTCGCAGCTCGACGCGCTCGGCAAGGCGGTCGAGGACGCCGGCCGCGCCGACCTGCTGCAGCCCATCATCGACGAAGCCGTGGCCGACCCGGTGCGACACGTCGACGTCTTCATGTGGATCTGGCGCGGGCCGGGCGTGAAGGCCGCCCTCAGCGCACCGCCGCGGCTCGAGCTGCTGTCCAAGATTCTCGCGCTGGTCGGCACGGCCCGGCAGCGCACCGGACAAGCCGAGCGCGGCGCCGACGTGAACGCTCTGCGGGCCAAGGTGCGGGCCGGCCTGTCGGCCCGCAACTACGCGGCCTACCGCGCGTTGCTCGAGCAGATCGACCTGTCGATGGCCACCGCCTTCCGGCGGCAGATCGAACGCGCCGACGGGCTCGGCCCGGTCGTGCAGGACGAGATGATGTCCATCCTGCGCGAGCACTTCCCTTCGCTCTACGCCAAGGTCAAGGTCGCGCCGTGGGATGAGGAGGGCGTCCTCTACGTCACGCGCGAGGGCATGAAGGTCCGCCAGGCCGAGCTGGACGAGCTGGTCAACGTCAAGATGAAGGAGAACGCCCGCGCCATCGGCGCGGCGGCGGAACTGGGCGACCTGTCCGAGAACTCCGAGTACAAGTTCGCGCTCGAGGAGCGCGACCTGCTGCGCGCCCGCGTGGCGCAGATCCAGTCCGAGCTCTCGATGGCCCGCATCATCGAAGCCGAGGAAATCCCGGACGACCATGTCGGCATCGGTCAGCGCGTCACCCTGCGGGCTGACGACGGCGACGAGACGCTGGTCATGACGCTGCTGGGTCCGTGGGAGTCCGACCTCACGCGGCACATCTACTCCTACCAGACACCGCTGGCTCGCCGCCTGCTCGGGCGCAAGCCCGGCGAGGTCATCGACCTGTCGCTGGAGGGCGTCGAACGCCGCTGGCGAATCGAGTCGCTGGAGCCGGCCGTCTCCAGCATGTCCGTCCGCGCCGTCTGAGCCCGACGGCTATCGCCGCAGACATTCCGGCTCCGCGCCGTCCGGCACGATCGGGTAGTCCCGCCAGTTGTCGGCGTCGAAGTGCCACCACTCGCTGTCCATGCCGACGAAGCCGCGCGCGAACATCGCCCGTTCAAGCCGCTCGCGGTTCGCCAGCGCGCGGGGGTCGCCGCCGCGCCACGCGCGGTGCGCGGCCGGCGAGAAGTCGTCGAAGGCCGTCGGCATGGCCAGCTCCCGCCCGGCAGCGTCGACCAGCGTGACGTCGACCGCCGCACCGCGGTTGTGCCGAGATCCGACAGCCGGGTCGGCCACGTAGCGCGGGTTGGGGACCAGCCGCCACATCTCGCGCTGCACCCACAGCGGCCGGAAGCCGTCGAACACCTTCAGCCCCAGCCCGTCGCGAGCCAGGTCATCCTGGACATCCCGCAGCCGCCCGGCGACCGACGCGCGCAGATGGCAGCACGCCCGCGGATAGACCGCCCGTCCCAGGAAGTTGTCCGGGGTGGCGTAGCGGATTTCGAGCACGATGCGCGGATCGACGCGGGCCAAGTCGACCAGCGGTTCTTCGGCAGTGCCGCTCTGATGTGTCTGTGTACCGGGTTGCGCACACGCGCCCAGCAGCAGCGCGATGCAAACGGGGAAGGCAGGCCGTGAGCATCGCGTCCCCAGCCGCGACGCCGCTGGGCGGTCGTCAGCTACCGGGCACGCCTTGCAGTGACCGACCGACCCGGCCGTCTTGGAACACGCCATCACGCAGCAGCATCGTTCGCCGCGCTGAGGCGTGCAAGCATAGACAACGCTACCGGGAGGCGCGCCCTTCAGGCGGCTGCGCGAGGAGAGGCCGCAGCGGCCCGGCGAGGGCGCGGGCCCGACCGTGTGCGGGGGGGCGAGAGAACGCACACCAGTCGGACCCGACCCGTGCCGGGCCGCGGGCAGCCTACGGAGCCGTCAGGATGGCATTGACGAACGGCTGGCAGTCCCGCCCGTCGGCGTGGCCGTCGCAGTTGAGGTCGGCCAGCACGACGTGGTAGAGGACGTCCGGAACGCCGATCACCGCGCGGACGAAGGCGTGGACGTCGTCGGCGTTGGTGACGCCATCCTCGTTCATGTCGCCACCCATGGCCAAGCCACACTCCACCGCGCGGATCGGGATGACCTCGCCGGGGTCAGGCACGCCGTCGCCGTCGGTGTCGGCCTCAAGCACAATCTCGATCACTTGGAACGGCTCGCTCTCCAGCGCCGTGATCTCGATCGGGAACTTGATCAAGTCGCCCACCGGGATGGCGATCGAGTTGATCACCGGCTCACCCGGCGGCAGACCGTTGATGGCAATCGCCTGCTCGTCAAGCACGCGGCCATTGGCGTAGTAGGCCCGCACCGCGTAGTCGATCACGCCGCTGGGGTTCGCCTCGTTGGTGATGCCCACCAGGAACGTGCGCGTCGTGCCGACGACCGCGGTGTGAATATCACACGGCGGATTGCACTTGATACATGCCGAGCGGCTGCGGGACACCGTGTTGGTGCAGGCGAACTGCCGGCCGGTGTTGAGATTGGTCAGCGCGAGCTGGTAGCAGGCCGTCACGGCTGGGGGCGGAATCGGCATGCCGGTCGGCAACTGCACGTTGACGCAGATCGTCCGGCATTGGCCGGGGGGGATGAACCCGGTCACGCCACTGGCGGGGGTGAAGGTGATCGGCCCGGTGGCCGAGCAGCCGGCGCCGCCGATCGGACCATTGAGGCTCCAACTGTACGAGGCCTCCGTGTCGCAGTAGTTGCAGACCTGGAAGCACAGTCGCGCGGACGTCTGCGTTCGACAGAAGACGACCGGCGGCGTGTAGCACACCTCGCAGCACTTGGCGAAGTGCCGGGCGTTGTAGAGATCGACGATCTCCTGCTGCGTCAGCACGCGGCGGAAGAACTCCCACTCGTCCAGCACGCCCGAGAGGTAATGCGGCAGCGGGATGTCGTAGTCACGCCCGAACAAGAGGTTGGCGGCGCTGTTGACGCTGCCCAGCACGGAGGCGTTGTTGAACGCCTGGAAGACGCCGTCGACGTACAGCCGGATCTGGTTCGGATTGCCGCGCTTGACCGTGGCGGCCACGTGGTGGCATTGCCCGTCGGCGATGTTCGGCAGACCGGTCGTGATGAAGGTGGCAAACGGCCCGCTGCCGAACTGGAAGCCGAGGTTGCCATTGGAGACGAACAACAAATAGCCGGTGACGTTCGGCAGGGCGATGACGCGCTTGTCGAGGATGGGCTGGAAACCCGGGGCCGGAAGGTTGATGCGCACCCAACCCTCGATCGAGAAATCGCCCAGGCCGAAGTTGATGTCGGCCGGCGCGAACGAGTTCGGCACGGAGACGAACCCGGTCGAGCCGTTGAAGCTCAATCCCTGACCGGCGCACGACAGCGGCGGACTGACCACGCTGACGCCGCCGATCGGCGTGCCGTGGTTGAGGAAGTTGGCCCGGTCGCGGACCGGCATCAGGCTGTTCATCGGCCACCAATCGACCATGTTCGGCGGCGGCGGTCGGCAGTCGCACGCGCAGCGATAGATCACGCCGAAGTTGCCGTCCGGACCGGGCGGCTCGACCGTGCGGCTGATGTTGCACAGACCGCCGTTCGGCGCGGGGCACGACCCGGCGCACAGCACCTCCTGACCCATGACGACCGGGTGACAGCCGCTATCGGTGCAGTCGCACTGCGTGATGGTGAACAGGCCGGAGCCGGCCGGATACTCGCGGATCTCAACCGGGATGCACGGCCGTCCGTCGGGGCACGGCCCCTCGCAGGACGGCGTGCAGGTCCCAGGCTGGTCCGGGTTGCACACCGACACCGGCTGGCAGAGCGGCGCGGTGTCGCGGCAGTCGCAGGTGTAGATGGTGATGCCATTGATGGCGGTGCGAGTGATCGGCATGCACTGCTGCATGCCTGGGTTCTGACATGGGTCGATGCAAGTCGGCGGCAGCTGCGGCCCGTTGTACTGGAGTCGACAGACGCCGTCGGTCAGGCAGTCGCAGCGGGTGATGCGATAGACGCCGTCCGGGCCGCGCGTGATCTCGACCGGAACGCATTGCGCGCCGGGAATGGTGCAGTCGTTCATGCACTGCTGCCCGCTCGGGTCGGGCTCGCACGGCGCGGGAGTCGCCTGCGGACAGGTGATCTCGACCTCACCCTGGAGGAACTTGTCAATGCTGAGCGTGAAGTTGTCGGAGTCGATCATGAGGCCGTTGGCGTACGGATTGGTGCCCGTGAACTGCATGCCGCCGAGCCCGTAGATGATCTCGTTCCCGAACGGCAGCAGCGGCGGGTACTTCATGTAGTCGCTGGTGACCCACACGTTGACGTTGACGCCCGCGCCGGTGGCGTGGTCGTAGTCGCAGCCGCCGGCCGACGAATCCGGAGCCGGCGGGGCCGGCGCCGGAGCGCCGGACTGGAAGGTCACGCCCGACGGCGTCCAGACGCCGTTCGTCTTGCAGTACTCGAGCAGTCGGCTCTGGTGCGCGTAGGAGGTCGTGTCATCCTGCATCGACCGTTCGGCCAGGAGCATGCAGCACGAACCGGGCTTGAAGCTGATGTCGGAGACGGGGCTCGACCAGTTGTTGGCGCCCCACGACGGCATCGTGAGCTCAAGCTGCTCCGATCCGGGGATGAAGTCGCCGTTCGGGAACAGCCCCACCGACCAGATTTCGTTGTTGTAGCCGGGAGCGGGGCGACCCCAGTCCTCGCGCCACACGCTGTAATACAGCCGGCCGGCGTTGGTCTGCACCGCCCAGACGCGCTGGCCGCGCTGGGTGATCGGGTGCGACCAGAGCGGCACAAAGCCGTTCGGGTCCGGCGGCGGCAGCCCCGGCAGGATCGTTCCGGTGGCGTGCAGATAGGTCGAGAGAATTGTGCCGCTGGTGTCGAGCCGATAGATGCGCCCATCCTCGTGGTTGGACACGTAGAGATTCTTGTGCACGCAGGAGAAACAGAGGTTACCCAACCCCGGCCAGCACTCGGTGGGCGGCGTCGCACAATTATTGATGTAATTGTTCGGAAGGGTTGCGAACACCGACGCGATTCCGGTGCCCGTGTCGATCTTGTAGATCGCTCCCGGACCCCCGATTCCCAGCACGTCGCCGGGACCCCAGTAAACGTCACCATAAACGGACGTATGCGCGACGTAGGTGTTGCCCAGGTCGTCGAGCGTCACACCGAACACGGTTCCGAGCGTCGGCTGCGACCAGTCCTGCAGGCCGGTCGGCGTGTAGAATGGCGCGTACCAGTTCGTCCCGGTGCCGGTCGGCGGCTGGCTGGAAATGTCGATGTAGTCGACCACCCGCGCCAGGATGCCCGCCTGTTGCGTCATGACGGCGACGCCGCCGGTGAACGCCGTGCCGCCGGGCCCCGGCCGCGACAGAAAATCGGGCCGCTTTCCACAGCACGAGTCGCACGGCGGACAAGGCGAGCCGTTGCACGTGATCTGGAGGAAGCCGGTGCCGGGCGGCGTGCCGGGTTTGGCGCCGACGCGAATCAGCACCGGAACGCCGCACTCCACCTCGCAGTTCATGGAACTCTGAAGGCCGCAGGCATCGTCATCACAACAGAACGGAGGTTGGCTGGGCGGCGGCGTCGGGCAGGTGCAGGTGCGATACCACGACAGGCGCGTGTCCACCGTCGTCTGGCCGCAGGTCTCGATGACCGCCATGCCGGTGCACGGCGGCGTCCAGCAGAACCACACGTCGTTGACGAAGTTGTTTCCGCCGGGGGTCCACATGCACCAGTCCTGGCCCTCGCCAGAGTCGGTGGCTTGGGTGAGGTCGAACGGGAACAGCCCGGTGCCGGAGATCGCCGTCGGGGTCGAGCAGGCGTCGTTCGGGGGCGGGGCCGCGGCCGTGATGCCGACCGAGAAGCCCACTAGGGCCAGGGTAAGGACCGTCCGCGCACAAAGACCGCGAGCCGACATGGCATGTTCCTCACGAAACGGGCCGGGCTGTCGCCGAGACGATCGGCGGGAATTCGCCCTCTCCAGTCGTACATGCGGGCGATGGGGCTGGAATGTTTCAGTTTGATCGGGAAATCCTCGACCAAGGTCCGGAAATTCGGGTCGAGACCCCGGCCGGCACTCCACTCGGGACGCGTATAATGGAAATACCGCCGTCACGGCCCGCCGGTCGTGCCGCCGGCCTGCCAACGGTATCTCGGTTCGGGCGAGGCTGAGAGGATGGCATCGGGATCACAGGTGACCACCACCGCGCTCCTGGAGGGGCTGTTCGACCTCCGGAACGATGCGGCGTGGCGGCAGATGGACGACCGCTTCCGGCCGGTCATCATGGCGTTCGCCTGCCGCCTCGGTCTCGAGCCGGCCGATGCGGCCGATGTCGCCCAGGAAACCCTGACCCAGTTCATCCGGGACTACCGCGAAGGCAAGTACGATCGAACTCGGGGGCGATTGCGATCGTGGATCATCGGCATCGCGCGCCACCGCATCGCCGAACTGAATCGACGCCGGGCCACGCGCCGCGAGCACCGCGGTCAATCGGCCATCGCCGCGATGCCCGGGGCGGACGAACTGGAGGCCTGCTGGGACGCCGAGTGTCGCGAGGCCGCGTTGCGCGAGGCCATGCGAGAACTGGCCGAGACCAGCCGGGTCAGCCCGCGCACGCTGGTGGCTTTCCGAATGCACGTGCTGGAGGGCACGCCGGCCGAGGAGGTGGCTCGCGCGCTCGATACGTCGGTTCGCGCGGTCTACATCGCCAAGCACCGCGTCCTGGCTCGGCTGCGCGAGGCGGTCGATCGTCTCGTCGAACAGTACGACCCGGCCTGAGGCGATCGACGCCGGTTCAGGCGCCGACCGCGCTGTAACGCCGAACCCCGCGATACCAGACCGCGCGGAAGATCGCGATCCCGACGACCAGCCACGCCGCCTGCCAGAGCAACCCCGTCCATGCATCGCGAGCGCTCAATTGCCCCGCCATCAATTCCGACGGGAACGCGACGATCCATCGACACGGTAGGACCGCCGCAACGTGTCCCAACGGCCAGGGCAGCAGCCCGATCGGCGCCAGTCGGCCGCCGAAGAACATGTTGAAGCCAAACCACAACTCGGCGATGGCATCCATCTTCGTCACGAAGAACGCGGCGCAACCCACGCAGTAGCCCCATACGAAGCTGAGCGCCGCGGACATCAGCAGTGCGATCGCGGCGAGGGCCGCGTCGCGCAGCGACGTCTGAAACGTGGGTCGCACCAACAGCGCGATCACCGTCCAGATCGGGATCAGGATGACGAGTGTGACCAGCTTGTACGCCAGGTTGTCGGCCAACGACTCCCAGATTGGCAGGATCGGCTTCAGCAGTCGCGGAGACATCCGCCCGGTGCGAACCAGCCAGCCCATCTCGTACACGTCCCACGCGGTGGCCATGTGGCCGACGACCATGGTCATGAAGAAATAAGCCATCAGCTCGCCGGTCGAGCGGCCCGCGATGCTGCCCGGGCGCGAGGCCGACGCGGCCGCGGCCGACCACACCGCCATCAGGACGGCCGGCGAGACCACGCCCCACAACGCCCATAACGCGATCTCGGCCCGATACTGGAGCATGTGGGCGACGGCGACCCGCAGGAACGCGCCGAACGATACCGCGAGCCGGTTCATCGGCCGGCACCGGCGGGCTGCGGCGCGGTCGGCGACGACCGGTACATCCGTTCAATCACGTCCTCGATGGGCGGATCGGCGATGGTGAGATCCAGCACCGGCAGCTCGGCCAGCAACCGCGTCGTGACGGCGGCCGCGGACTCCTTGGCGACGCGCAACGTCACCTTGCGCTCGTCGCGCGACAGCACGTCGCCCAGGGCGGCGAAGTCGAAGCCGTCCAGGTCGCGGGTCAGGTCGATGGTGATGACCTTGTACGGCGCCAGACGAGCGGCCAGCGCGGGCAGCGGACCGTCGAACAAGATCTTTCCGTGGTCGATCAGGATGATCCGCCGGCACAGCGCGGTCACGTCCGCCATGTAGTGGCTGGTCAGGATGATCGTCGCCCCGAAGCGGCGGTTGTACTCGGCTACGAACGCGCGAATGCGGGCCTGCATGGTGATGTCGACGCCGATGGTGGGCTCGTCCAGGAAGAGTACGGCCGGGCGATGCAGCAACGCGGCGCAGATCTCGCACTTCATGCGCTCGCCCAGCGACAAGGTGCGCACCTGCTTGCGCAGCACCGCCCCCAGCTCGAGCAGCTCGACCAGCTCATCCAGCGTCTGCCGGAAGGCGCCCTGCTCGAGACCGTACACCGCCGCATGCACGAGGAACGAGTCCATGGCCGGCAGGTCCCAGTGAAGCTGGGTGCGCTGCCCCATCAGCATGCTGATGCGGCGCAGGAACTCCGGCTGCCGCCGCCAGGGAACAAAGCCCATCACCTCCGCCGAACCGGCGCTGGGGTGCAGCAGTCCCGAAAGCATCTTGAGCGTGGTGGTCTTGCCGGCCCCGTTGGGGCCGAGGAAGCCGACGATCTCGCCCGATTCGACGCGGAACTCCACCTGGTCAACCGCCACGACCTGTTTGTAGCGACGGCGAAAGAGGCTGCCGACGGCGGCCCGCAGGCCGCCTTCGCGCTCCGGCACGCGGAAGGTCTTGCTCAGGCCGTTGACGCTGATCTGCGGCATATTGGCGATTGTAAGCGCCGCGGCGGCCCCTCGCGCCGGCGCGATCCGACGCGGCGCCTCTGGCGGGTTCTCACTTCGCGGCAGCCGCCGCGCCGGACTTGGACCGAAGGAACGAACGCAGGTCGATCACGGTCGGACGGTGATGCCCCGCGCTGCGGGCCGGGCTGGAGAGCGCGACGTGCATCCGCCCGGCGGCCGGCTCAAACAGCACGGTGTGATAGGTCCACATGTTGCCAAAGCGCGGCGCGGGCACGTTCACGCTGGCGGCGATCCGCCACGCGGTGTCGACGTCGAGCGGCTCGGCGCCGTTGGCGGACAGCATGGCGACCAGTTGCTCGTAACGCGGACAACGAACGACCTCGGCTCGCTGACGAAAATGATTGCTGCATGCCAGCCACGCCGCGTTGTCGCCGTCCGTGGAGCGGACGGTGACGCCGTCGTCCCGCTGCTTGCGCGCGTCATACTCGAAGACCGCCGCCGGGGGTTCGCCCCCGCCGTTCCGCGGCATGGCGGCGAAAGCGTTGGTGCCCAGCGCGACGGACCGCCGCCGGAACACCTCGGCCACCGACTCGAACGCCCCCGGCCCCGCGCACCGCTCCAGCGCCTCGCGCAGGACCAGTCCGCGCGGCGTGAATCGCCGCAAACCATCGGGCTCGCCGGCGGGCACGTCGTGTACCGCCATCGTCAGGCCATGCTCGTTCATGCCGGTCAGGCAGCCGATGAATCCCGGCCACGTCACCCCCGCCCAACCAGCGCGAGCAGGCTTATCGGATGCCCGCTCGACCAACACGACTTCGCGGCCGATCAGCCAGTCGTGCCGCGGCCAATCGAGATTGCGGGCACAGAGCGTCTCACCGTCGTGGGTTCGCGCGCCCCACGCGGCGAAAGAAGAGCAAAACGGCGCGAAACGGTCGGACATGCAGTTCAACGCGAAGAAATCGAGCTCATCCAGTGCCCGTTCGAGTCCCCGGATGACCGCTGCATCGCCCAGGCGTGCCCGATAGCCCTCGGCCAGTCCCTGCATCTCGCGCTGGTAGATCGGCCGCACGACCATCATGGTCGAAGCCAGCGGACGGAAACGCTCATGGTACTCCCACGGGCCGCCGCTCATGGACTTGTCGTCAATGAAGCTCTGCCAGAGGTGGCGAATATCCTCGGCCAGCAGCCATCCCTGGGCGAAGCCGCGCTGATGCGCCGTGCCCCAGACCGTCAGCACGCGGATGTCGCCGACGTTCTTCAGTTCGCCACAGACCTGCGTCGTGGTCGGCGGATCGGCGAGCGCGTGAGCGACTGTCGGCGACAGGAGGACCAGCGCCGCCAGCGCGAAGCCTGGCCAGTCGCGGTGATGTCGGGAACGGCGCACGCGTCAGCCCCTTTCGCTCGACTCGAGAACCCGGTCAGCCCTTCCGAGCGGGCTTCAGCGGCTTCTTCGCCGCGGCGCGCGAGTCGCCCGGCTCATCCTTGTCCTTCGCGACCGGCTTGACGGCTACGTGGCCATTGCCCGAGCCTTCGATGCCCTCGCGCTCCAGAATCTTGCCGCGAATCTCCTCGAAGAGATCCGGATGGTCGGCCAGGAACTGGCGGGCGTGCTCGCGGCCCTGCCCGAGCTGCACGTCGCCGTAGCGCAGCCACGCGCCCTGCTTCTCCACGACGTTCAGCCGGGTCGCGAGTTCGAGCAGATCGCCGGTGCGGCTGATGCCGCTGTCGAACAGGATGTCGAAGATGGCCTCGCGGAACGGCGGGGCGACCTTGTTCTTCACGACGCGGGCCTTGACCTGGTTGCCAATGGCACGATCGCCGTCCTTGATCGAGGTGACGCGACGGATGTCGATCCGCACCGACGCGTAGAACTTGAGGGCGCGACCGCCCGGCGTCGTCTCCGGATTCCCGAACATGACGCCGATCTTCTCGCGAATCTGATTGATGAAGATGACCACGCAGCGGCTCTTGGCGACGGCCGCCGTCAGCTTGCGCATGGCCTGGCTCATCAGCCGGGCCTGCGAGCCGGGCTGCACCTGCCCCATCTCGCTCTCGATCTCCGACTTGGGGATCAGCGCCGCGACCGAATCGACCACGATCACGTCAACCGCGTTCGATCGCACCAGCATCTCGGTGATCTCGAGCGCCTGCTCGCCGGTATCCGGCTGGCTGACCAGCAGGTTCTCGACGTTGACGCCGCAGCGCCGAATCCAGACCGGGTCGAGCGCGTGCTCGGCATCCACGAAGGCCGCCACGCCGCCGCCGCGCTGCGCCGAGGCGATCACGTGCAGCGCCAGCGTCGTCTTGCCGCTCGACTCGGGACCGAAGATCTCCACGATCCGCCCGCGCGGCAACCCGTGGCCGCCCAGCGCCAGGTCCAGCGAGAGCGCCCCCGTCGGGATGCCGTCGACGGCGGCCGACCGCGTCGGGTCAAGCTGCATGATCGAGCCCTTGCCGTAGGCCTTCTCGATCTGCTGAAGGGCCCGACCGAGCGCCTGCTGGCGCCTGGAATCGACTTCCACGTTCATGTGCGAACTCCCTTCGAACGTCCGGCAGCCACCCGCGGGATGGCGCGAGTGTAGAAACGCCCGATCGCCGGCACAAGCCGGGCGGCCGAGGCGCCGGCATCCTAACGTAAACCTTACTTCGACGCAATCGGCCCGCCGCCTGCAATCCGACCCGGGGCCGCCGCCGGGGCCGGCGTGCTCGCATCCGGACCCAGAGGCGGCTCTCGCAACTGGTGGAATCGCAAGAAGTTCGAACCGGTCGCCCACTCCGCACGATAGATTCTGACGGGACCGGGTGGTCCGGTCCGTCTCTCCTGACGGTGGACTTGTTGATGGCCCACGGGGCCGCCGACGACTGCGAGCTGATCGCCGGGGCGAGGCGCGGCGACCGCCGAGCGCTGGATGCGCTCGTCCGGCGTCACGACCGCTTCGTGCGCGGCGTGGTGTACTCGACCCTCGGCAGCGTCCACCAGCTCGAGGACGTGGTGCAGCAGGTGTGGACGACCGTCTGTCAGCAGATCGATTCGCTGGTCGATCCGGCCCGCTGGCAGAGCTGGCTGTTCCGACTGGCGCGCAACGCCGCGATCGACGCCGGCATGCGCCAGTCCCGGCAGCGGCGCACCCACGCGCCGCTCGGCGAGGTGGAGCACGCCGACCGAGCGCCGGCAGGCGATCTGGCGGAGCGCGAGCAGCACGAGCGCGTCCTGGCGGCGATCCGCGGCCTGCCGGCCATCTACCGCGAACCGTTCGTGCTGCGGCACCTGGAGGAATGGTCGTATGCGGAAATCGCCGAGGCGCTCGACATTCCGGTCGACACCGTTGAGACACGCCTGGTGCGGGCAAGGCGATTACTGAGAGAGGCCTTGGGGTCGCTGAGGCCGGGATCATGACACTGGATACCGAACAGCTGGAACATCTGATATCCCGCCGCCTGGACGGGGCGTTGACGGCCGAGGAGGCTCGAGCCCTCGAGGCCGCGCTGGCCGCTGATCCGAGGGCCCGCGAGCTGCTGGCCGAATGCCAGCGCATCGACGACCTGGCCCGCGCGGCGTTGCGACGCGTCACCGCGACACCGGCCTCACGGCCGCCCGTGGCCGCGCGGCGATGGTCGGCGGCCCGCTACGTGCTGCCGACGGCGCTGGCCGCTGCGGCCGTGCTGGCCCTGTTCGCGATTCCCTGGTTCCATCCTCCGGCGGTGGTCGCCCCCGGCCAGGATGCGGGACGCAAACCGCCGCTCAATCTGGTCCAGCGCGAGCCAGATCCGCTCCGCGAGACCGGCCCGATGCCGCCGTTCACCGGCGGTGATCAGGGCGGCGCCGCCTTCGTGGACTACATCGAGAATCCCGCCGTGCTGCCGCGCAATCTGCACCGGCGGCAGTCGCGCGACCTGATCGGCCTGGTGGCGGACGACGGCACCATCTTGGTCGTCGAGCGGCAGCGGCAACGCAGTCTCGTGAAACCGGTCGGCCTGGATTTCTGAGTCGACCGCGGCGCGGCAATCCGCGCTGCGTACAAGGAGATGCTCTCATGCTCTGGCTGAAACTCATTGCGATCCTGTCAAGCCTGCTGCAACCGGCTGACTCCGGGCGGTCGTCCACCCGCGAGGGCCCGGAGCCCCAGCGGCAGTGGTGCATCATCAGCGACGGCGCGACGTGCCTGGGCGGCCTCGATCGGCTACCGATCGTCTCCATCGCTGCCGGGTCACCGGGCACGTGGGCGGGCTGCCTGACGGGCGTCGCGCCCGCAGCCGCGCCGGTCGCGGCGTCAGGCGTTCAGGTCAGCGTCCTGGCGTCGGCCGCAGCGCCAGTGATGGTGTCAACCGACCCGGATGACGAGGGCGACGAAGCCGACGACGAGCCGGCTGACGACGCCGATCGCGACGACGATGACGACTCGCCCGCGCCCGTGCAGGGGCAGCCGTGGATCGGCGTCCAGTTGGCGCCCGTGCCGGAGATGCTCGCGGCACACCTCAACCTCGACGACAAGCACCTGATGGTGCTGAACATCGTCGTCGACTCGCCCGCCGACCGGGCGGGGCTCCGGCAGTACGACGTGATCCTGCGACTGAATGACAAGGCCGTCGGCGGCGATCCGGAGGCGTTCGCGGACGCGATCCGCCGCGCCCCGACCGACAAGAAGCTTCGTCTCACGATCCAGCGCGGGTCCGATCGGAAGGATGTCGAACTGCAACCGGTTGTGCGCGAGGGCCGCCAGCGCCTGCGCTACAAGTACAAGGTCGAGACGCCCGACGTGATGCTCGACACGCAGGAGCAGCGCGGCGGCATGTTCCGCCGCGGCCCGAACGGGCAGTGGGAGTTCGTGCCGTTCACCATGCCGATCCCGCCGATCGCCCCGATTCCACCGGTCGGGCCACCGGCGCCCGCGCCGCCCGCGACCCCCAGGCCGCCCAACTGGGACGAGTTCTTCCGCGCTACGCCGGACGTCAGCTCCAACGTCGTGATCGTCGAGACCAATGACAACGTCACCACCGAGGTCAAGCGCGATGCGTCGGGGCGCTTCAAGGTGAGCCGCACGACGGCCAAGGACGGCAAGACCGAAACGACCACGCGCAAGTACGCAAGCGAAGACGAACTTCGCCGCGGCGATCCGAAGGCATTCGAGCTGTTCTCGCGGCACCGCGCCGCCGGTCGGGGCGTCGGACGGCTGGACATCGATTTACAGTGGCGCGGGATGGATGACCAGTTGCGGCGAGAGATGGAGCGCGCCTTCGAGCAGATGGAACAGGCGCGGGCCCAGCTCGAACGTGCCCAGCGCGACGCCGGCATGGCGCGCGAGCGGGCCCGAGATGCCCGTCCCCGCGCCGGCGTGCGCTGGCCGAGCCGCGAGCGGCAGGTCGACGTACGCATCGAAGCGCAGGACGACGGCCGCATCCGCGTGACGCGCCGCGACGGCGACCAGGAACTGGTGCAGACGTTCAGGAACAGCGATGACCTGAAGGCCCGCGATCCAAGGATGTTCGAGCGCTACGAGCGCATGCGCAAGATGGAGACCGACGAGCCTTCATCGGACGAGGATTGATTCCCGCCGCGCCGGCTCGCACGGCGGCGCCTGGAAAACAAAGCTCCTTCCACAACCGTCGGCGGTCGGTCGATCCTTGAATCGGCCGACCGTCGGCTTTTCGGGGGGCGTGTCGCCGCGAAACCGCCCGCCTTGATTTATTGACGCCGGACTCGTATCTATGGAGTTCGGAACGCTCATGAGACGTCCGCAGCGGCCCGATGTCAGGACAGGCGCGCTTCGGGCGGTCGTTGCGTGCGGGTGCGGGGGCTGGTGCGCCGAGGAACGGCATGTCGAGACAGTTTTCCCTTGTTCCCGCGCAGCAGATGCGGCTCGAGCAGCGGCTGACGCCGCAGCTCGTTCAGTCGATGGAGATTCTCCAGTTGCCGCTGCTGGCGCTGGAGGCCCGCATCCGCGAGGAACTGGTCTCGAACCCGGTGCTTGAGGAGCAGGAGCCGGAGGCGCCGGAGCGCCCGCAGCCCGCCGCCGACGACTCCGACGCCTCGCCGGCCGCCGACGAGGCCGCCCGCGAAGCCAAGGCGTTCGAGCAGGTCGAGCGGCTTTCGCGCGAGTACGAATTCGACGCCAGCGACGCCCCCTTCGGACGAGCGCCGCGCGCCAACGGCGAGCGCGACGGCAAGCTCGATGCCATGGCCAAGGCCCCGTCGCGCGGCGTGTCGCTGGTCGAGTACCTCGAATCGCAGTGGGCCATGATCGAGGCGCCAGACGACATCAAGCGCGCCGGAAGTATCATCCTGACCTGGATGGACACCGACGGCTACCTGCGGCGCGAGCCGGAGCGCGTCGTGCGTCCGGACGGAGAGGCCGCGGCGGCGCCGGCACTGATCGTCACCCGCGATCCCGAAGACACGCGGAAGCTGATGGAGGAGATTGCCGCCTCCGTTTCCCCGCCGATCGACCCGCATCGCCTCGAGGAGGCCCTGGCGCTGGTGCAGACGCTCGAGCCGCGCGGCGTCGGCGCCCGCGACCTGACCGAGTGCCTGCTGATCCAGCTCGAGGAGATGCCCGAAGCGCCGCCGCTGACGGCCGAGCTGGTGCGCCACCACCTGCACGACATCGGCCGCAACCGGCTGCCGGCCGTGGCGCGAGCCACCGGTCGAAGCATCGAGGAAATCAAGGACGCCCTGCACTTCTTATCGAAGCTGCATCACCACCCCGGCCTGCTGGTCAGCACCACCGAAGTGCCGCTGGTCGTGCCCGACGTCATCGTCGAGTACTCGGAAGACGGCGACGGATACACCGTCCGGCTGGCCCGCGGCAACTCGCCGCGGTTGCGCATCTCTCCCCAGTATCGCAAGCTGCTCGAGGAGCGCCGCGACGACAAAGAGTCGCGCGAGTTCCTCCGCAAGCACATCGAATCGGCGGCGTCGCTGATCGACGCCATCCACTATCGCCGGGAGCGGCTGCTGCAACTGGCCAAGGTGGTCATCGAACGGCAGCGGGACTTCCTCGACTACGGTCCGCAGTTCATCAAGGTCCTGCGGATGCGCGACCTGGCCGAGGAGTTCGGCTGCGATCCGTCGACCATCAGCCGCACCGTGGATGACAAGTACGCCCAGACGCCGCGCGGCATCCTGCCGCTGCGCATGTTTTTCGCCAGCGGCCAGGAGATGGCCGGCGGCGAGGAAGTCAGCTGGGACCGTCTGCGGGCCAAGGTCAAGGAAATCATCGACGCCGAGGACGCCCACAAACCGCTCGCCGACGACGAAATCGCCGCCAAGATGAGCGAGCAGGGCTGCCCCATCTCGCGCCGCACGGTCGCCAAGTACCGCGCCCAACTCAACATCCCCAACGCCCGCGAGCGCCAGGTCTTCTGACGCGCACGGCGCGTCGGATCGTCGTACTCCCCCGCGCAGCGACCAACGCCGCCGCCGAACCCGGCGCCGACTCGTCCCGACACTCGTCACTCAGACTGCTGTTTCGCCGGTACGTCCTCGATCCGAGCCCCGAGTCCAAGCGAGCGGGCCGGGGGAGTCGGAACCGATCCAGCCGACGCCGCGCGGTGCCGTGTTCCTGTCTCCTAGACGACCCCCCGACCCAGCGGCCCGCGACTGCCTTCCCACAGAGGCCTCGACGTGAAGATCGCGGGCCGCCGTCACCTGGCGCCCGGCCGACCGCGCCATCGGCCGGCGGCGCCGACGCCGACTCTCAGTGCCCGACCGAGGCGAATTGCGCCTCCTCGGTCGAGCCGTGCATGGACACGATCGCAGCCGCGGTCGCGCCGGAGATCGCGTTGAGCACTTCGTCGAAGTACCCGGCGCCCACGAACCGCTGGTGCGTCGTGGCCATGTAGTCGGCTTCCTCGGCCAGTTCGAACTCTCGCGCCTGCAGACGGGCATAGGCCGCCATGTGCTCCGTCCGGTAGCCGGTCGCGAGCTCGTACATGCCGAGGTTCAGAGCGTGGAACCCGGCCAGGGTGACGAACTGGAACTTGTATCCCATCGCCGCCAACTCGCGCTGGAACTTCGCAATGGTCGCGTCATCAAGCTGCCGCTTCCAGTTGAACGACGGCGAGCAGTTATACGCCAGCAGCTTGCCGGGGTACTCGCGATGGACGCCCTCGGCGAACTCACGGGCCTCGGCGATGTCCGGCGTCGCCGTCTCGCACCAGATCATGTCGCAGTACGGCGCGTACGCCACGCCGCGGGCGATGGCCGCCTTGATGCCGCCCGCGAACCGATAGAAGCCCTCGGCCAGCCGCTGCTTGTCGGTGACGAACGGCTTGTCGCGCTCGTCGCAGTCCGACGTCAGCAGAAACGCGCCATTGGCGTCGGTGCGGGCGATCAGCACGGTCGGCACGCCGAGCACGTCGGACGCCAGCCGGGCGGCGATCAGCTTCTCGATGGCGTGCCCGGTGTGCACCAGCACCTTGCCCCCCATGTGGCCGCACTTCTTGAAGCTCGAGAGCTGGTCCTCGAAGTGCACCGCGCCCGCGCCGGCCTCGATCAGTTGCTTCATCAGTTCGAAGGCGTTCAGGTTGCCTCCGAAGCCTGCCTCGGCATCCGCCACGATCGGCGCGAACCAGTACGTGCCGTTACGACCCTGGCAGTGGTCGATCTGGTCGGCGCGCATGAAGGCGTGATTGATGCGTCGCACCAGCGTCGGCACGCTGTTCGAGGGATAGAGGCTCATGTCGGGATAGGTCTCGCCGGCCAGGTTGTTGTCGCCGGCCACCTGCCACCCGCTCAAGTAGATGGCCTTCAGCCCGGCCTGCACCATCTGCACCGCCTGGTGTCCCGTCAGCGCCCCGAGCGCGTTCACCAAGGGCTCGGTGTGAACCAGGTTCCAGAAGCGCTCGGCGGCCAGTCGCGCCAACGTGTACTCGATCTTGACGGTGCCCCGCAGCCTGATCACGTCCTCGGCGGTGTACGGCCGCGCGACGCCCTTCCAGCGAGGATCGGTAGCCCAGGCCTTCTTGAGAACGGCGATTTCTTGGTGGCTGTCGTAGTTCATGGTTGCCCGTCCTTTTCTATTCGAGGGCCTCGTACGCCGGCAGGGTCAGGAACTCGACCAGTTCGTCGCCCGTGCTGACGCGATGGAACAGGTCGACCGCTTGATCGAACCGGCCGCCGTCAAACCTTTGCGGTCCCAGCGCGGCCCGCAGGCGGCGCATCTCCTCGTCCGTCATGCGGCGGACGAGTTCGGTGGTCACCTTGCGGCCGTCGATCAGGACGCCGGCGGCGTGGCGGATCCACTGCCAGATCTGGGTACGGCAGATTTCCGCTGTGGCGGCGTCTTCCATCAGGTTGTAGAGCGGAACGCAGCCGTTGCCGCCCAGCCATGCCTCGAGGTACTGCACGCCGACGCGAATGTTGGTGCGCAGGCCTTCCTCGGTGATGTCACCAGTGCAGGGCGCCGTCAGGTCCGCGGCGGTGACGTGCACGTCCTCGCGCAGCCGGGCGATCTGGTTGGGCCCCGGCATGTGCTGGTTGAAGGCTTCCATGGCAACCGGCACGAGCCCGGGGTGGGCGACCCACGTGCCATCATGGCCGTCGGTCACCTCGCGCAGCTTGTCGGCGCGGACCTTCTCGATGGCGGCCTCGCTCGCGGCCGGGTCGCTCTTGATGGGAATGAACGCTGCCATGCCGCCCATCGCGTGCGCGCCGCGGCGATGACATGAGCGAATGACGTTCAGGCAGTAGGCCCGCATGAACGGCACGGTCATCGTGACCGCCGCGCGGTCGGGCAGAACCTTGTCCGGGCGCTTCGAGAACTTCTTGATGAAGCTGAAAATATAGTCCCAGCGGCCGCAGTTGAGGCCGGCCGAGTGGTCGCGCAGTTCGTACAGGATTTCCTCGGTCTCGAACGCCGCGAGGATGGTCTCGATCAGAACGGTGGCCTTGATCGTACCGCGCGGGATTCCAAGCTCATCCTGCGCCATCTGGAACACGCTGTTCCACAGCCGAGCCTCGAGGTGACTTTCGAGCTTGGGTAGATAGAAATACGGGCCGGTGCCGCGCTCGAGTTGTCGGCGGGCGTTGTGGAAGAAGAACAATCCGAAGTCGAACAGCGACCCGCTGAGCGGCTGCCCCTGGTAGCGAACGTGTTTCTCGGGCAGATGCCAGCCGCGCGGGCGAACCATCAGCGTGGCGATCTCGAGCTCCAGCCGATAGGGCTTTCCGTCCGGGCTGTCATAGGTGATCGTCCGGGTGACCGCGTCACAGAGATTGGCCTGGCCCTCGACGCAGTTAGCCCACGTGGGCGAGTTCGCGTCCTCGAAGTCGGCCATGAACACTTTCGCGCCGCTGTTGAGCGCATTGATGACCATCTTGCGGTCGACCGGGCCGGTGATCTCCACGCGGCGGTCTTGCAGGTCGCGCGGAACCGGCGCGATCGTCCATTCGCTTGCGCGCACGGTGCGCGTGTCGGACAGGAAATCGGGCAGACGCCCGGCGTCGATCTCGGCCTGACGCTCGCGGCGCTGGGCCAGCAGCCGCTCGCGCGTCGGGTTGAATTCTTGGTGCAGCCGCAGGACAAAATGAAGCGCCTCGGGCGTCAGGATGCGGCCGAAATGGGGCGGAGACTCTCCGTGATAGGCCAGCCCGTCCGGCAAGCTGGTCCAGCCGACCTGCGCCATCGCGCTGCCCTCCATGCCGGCCCATCCGCGCGGCGGTCGCCGGGGATGTGTCGCCCAGCCACACGACGCGTCTTGATGCACCTGCACCAAGTCTAGCGGCGACGCCGGTCATTTGACACGACAATAACATCAATCAATAGTATTAGATTATCCTATGGATCGAACCGACTCCCGCCTGCTGGGCCCGTACAAGCAGAACCGGCTTCAACAACTGCGCGGATTCATCCACGCCGCGCAGCTCGGGTCGATCTCCCGCGCCGCGGCCCGGATGATGCTGTCGCAGCCTTCGGTGTCGCTGCAGATCCAGGCGCTGGAGCGCGAGCTGGGCGTCAAGGTGTTCGAGCGGCGCGGACCGACGATTCGACTGACGCCCGCCGGCCGCCGCCTGCTCGACTTGGCGCTGCCGCTGGTGGAGGGGATCGACGGCTTAACGGCGGAGTTCGCGGAGGCGGGCGACGCGGTGCGCGGCCCGCTCGACATCGCCGCCGGCGAGGCCACCATCCTGCACGTGCTGCCGCCGGTCGTGACGGCGTTCACGCGCGCTCACCCGGCGGTCGACCTGCGGCTGCAGAACGTCACCGGTCGCGAGGGATTATCGCGACTGCGGCGCGGCGACGTCGACTTTGCGGTCGGTCCGATGCCGGACGTGCCCGACGACATCGCCTTCCTGCCGTTGTTTGAATCAGACCCGATGCTGATCACGCCGACCGACCACCCGCTGGCGCGATCCCGGCGAATCACGCTCGAGGCGGTCGCCCGGCACCCGCTGATCCTGCCCCCACCGCACCTGACCACGACGCCGCAGATCAGCGCGGCGTTTCGACAGCGCGGGCTGCGCTACCGCGTGAGCCTGCATGCCGGCGGCTGGGAGGTCATCAAGCGCTACGTGGAGCTCGGGCTTGGCATCTCGATCGTGACAGCGGTCTGCCTGACGGGTCAGGAGCGGCTGGCGGCGATTTCGATGCGCCGCTATCTGCCGCGGCGCACCTACGGCATCGTGCATCGCCGCGGGCAGTCCCTGACGCGCCAAGCGCGGTTGTTCATCGAAATGCTTCAGCCGCATGCGCGCGGCGGCGCGCGGACATGAGCGGCGCGCGGGAACTTCACGCCGGGACGCCGGGGCTTCCCCGGCGCGGATTCGAGACTAGTGACAGGGTCGCGCGGTGTGCGCCGGTCAGCCGACGGTCTCGGTGGCGAGCATCTTCTGAAGGCGGCGGCGGGCCTTGCGGAAGTTGCGGCGGCGGCGGTCGGAAGGCTTCTCGTAATAGGCGGTCCGCTTCATCTCGCGCAGCACGCCCTCGCGCTCACACAGCTTTTTCAGTCGGCGGAGAACCTGCTGAATGGGCTCATTCGGACGCGGGCGAACCTTGATCATCGGACCTCCAGAGAACGACGCTTGGACACCAGCCGTTACCGCTGCATTTCACAACATCGACGAATCCGCCATACTACCGGCACCCAGGCGACTCGGCAAGTCCGCCCAAGATTTCCTAAGATTCTGTCAAACAGGATGTTGTCAATAAACGCGCGGGGCTGGCCGGTGGATTGACCGGCTTCACCTGACGGCCTAAGGTTACCCATTCCTGCCCGGCCCGGAATGACCATGGAGAACGGGAGCGACATGGCTCGCGACATCGACCCCGCGGCGCAGGCCTGCCTCGACGAGCACTTGTCGGCGTGGCCACAGCTGGCCCACCGCATCTACCGACAGCTCATGCACGAGCTGCACAGCCGCGAAGTCGTCACGGTCGACGAAATCTACGAGCAGACACTGACGGCCTGCTCCCTGCAGGCCGACGCCGCGCCCGAAGTCAGCGAAGTGGAGGCCACCAACCGCCTGATCCGCGACTACGCCATCCGCTACCTGTCGCGCGAGCAGATCGACGAAGCGGTGTCGATGGCACGCAAGCGCGAGGAGGCCGACGCCCTGCGATCGATCGTCAGCCTGCCCTCCGTCTCTTTCCGCGTGCTGGCCGATCGTGTGCGGCGCTTCTGCAGCGTCGACACCACCACGCGGCGGATCGAGCCCGAGGAGGCCATCGGCATCCGCGTCGGGCTGATCCGGCACCTGGTGAGCGATCAGCTCGAGTTCATCGGCGTCGCCAAGCGGTTCCTGACGATTCGCGACATGGATGTCATCATGCAGCACATCATCGGGCCAGAGCACGGCATGGGACGCATTGGCGGCAAGGCCGCCGGCATGTTCCTGGCTTACAAGATCCTCGTCAGCGACCCCAGCGCCGATCCCGAGCCGCAGGCGACCCGGACCGCGAGCGCGCCGGCCAAGCCGGCCGACCCTTCCCCCCCCCGCGACCCGCTCAAGGTGTCGATCCCGGAATCCTACTTCCTCCGCTCGGATGTCATCGACGAGTTCCTCGAGCTGAACGGCCTGGGCGAGTACCAGACTCAGAAATACAAGTCGCCCGAGGAGATTCGTTCGCAGTACCCGCTGATTCGCCAAGAGTTCCGCAAGGGCCGCTTTCCGCCGGCGATTGTCGAGCGGCTGCGGCAGATGCTGCTGTCGCTGGGGACCGTGCCGCTGATCGTCCGCTCCAGCAGCCTGCTGGAGGACCGCTTCGGGACCGCCTTCTCCGGGAAGTACGCGAGCGTCTTCGTGCCGAACCAGGCGCGCGGCGACCTGCGTCAACGAGTGGTCTCGAATCAGGGGCGGCTGGAGCAGCGCGTGCGCGCGCTGCTGACGGCCATCGCCGAAGTCTATGCGTCGGCATTGGGCCCCGATCCGCTGCTGTATCGACGCGCCCATGACCTGATCGACTACCAGGAGGACATGGGCGTCCTGATCCAGAAGGTCGTCGGCGTGCGGCATGGCAACTACTACCTGCCGGCGTTCGCCGGCGTGGCCTTTTCGCGGAACGAGTACCGCTGGTCGCCGCGCATCCGCCGCGAGGATGGGCTATTGCGAATGGTGATGGGACTGGGCACGCGGGCGATCGAGCGCGTCGGCAACGAGTACCCGCGCATGGTGGCGCTGGGCGAACCGACCCTGCGGCCCGAGTCGCAGCCGCAGGAGATCATTCGCAACGCGCAGCGCAGCGTCGATTGCATCAATCTCACCACCAACCGCTTCGAGACCGTCCCCATCGATACGCTGCTGGCCGAGGGCATCGACTTCCCCATGCTCGACCGGATCATGTCGATCCGCCGTGACGGCGCGCTGTATCAACCGCCCGGCGCGCTCCTGACCGAGGACCCTCGCCACCTGACGGTCACGTTCGACAAGCTGCTGCGCGACACCGACTTCCCGGCCACGATGCGTGACATGCTCCGCCGGCTGGAAGGCGCGTATCGCCGCCCGGTCGACGTCGAGTTCGCCCACGACGGGACCGACCTGTACGTGCTGCAATGCCGGGCCCAGTCGGAGATGGCCCAGGCGTCGAAGACGGTCGTACCGACCGACGTGCCGCGCGACGCGGTGGTGTTCCGCGCCAACAAGTACGTCCGTACCGGCCAGATCGACGACATCGAGTACGTCATCTATGTGCCGCCCGAGGAGTACGACGCGCTGGCCACGCGCGAGCGCCGCGTCGAGGTCGGCCGGGCGATCGGGTCGATCAACCATGCCCTCCACGACCGCCGCTTCATTCTCGTCGGCCCGGGTCGCTGGGGCAGCAACGACCTGCGGCTGGGCGTGCCGGTCACCTACGCCGATCTCAATCACGCCCGCATGCTGATCGAGGTGGCTCGCGAGCGCGACGGCTACGTGCCGGAAGTGTCGTTCGGCACGCACTTCTTCCAGGATCTCGTCGAGGCCAACATCCTCTACCTGCCGCTCTACCCGGATGATCCGGCCACGCAGTGGAACGGCGCGTTCTTTGACGGCAGCAGCGAGCCGATCGGCTCGCTGCTGCCCGACGGCGAGTCGCTCGGTAGGGTCATTCGCATCCTGCACGTGCCCGCGGCCTGCGGCGGGCGCAAATTGCGCGTCGTGATGGACGGCAACACCGACACTGCCATCGGCTATCTGGTCTGAGCGACGCGCCGGGACGCCGGCGCGCGTGCGGGTATAATCGCGCCTCCGCATGATCCTCGGCGCCGACATCCCGCGACTGGACGGCCGGGACAAGCTCTCGGGCCGGGCGGTCTACGTCGACGACATCGCCGTTCCCGGCGTCTGGCATGGAGCGACCATCCGCAGCCCGGTGGCCCGCGGCCGCATCCGCCGGGTGCATTTCGACCCGATCATCCCGTGGAGCGAATTCGTCGTCGTCGATCACCGCGACATCCCCGGGGCCAACGCCATCAAGCTGATCGCGGCCGACCAGCCCGCCCTGGCGGCCTCTGAAGTCCGTCACATGCACGAACCGATCGTGTTGCTCGCCCACCGCTCGGTCTCGAAGCTGCGCGAGGCGCTGCGGAGCGTGCGCGTCGAGGTCGACCCGCTGCCGGCGGTGCTCGATCCGCGCCAGACCCTCACGCCCGACCTGCTCCAGTACGGTCCCGACAACGTTTTCAAGCGCATCGACATCCGCAAGGGCGATCCGGCCGCGATGTTCGCGGGGGCGGCGCACGTCGTCGAGGGCGAGTACATCACCGGATCGCAGGAGCACGTCTACCTCGAAACCCAGGGCATGCTCGCCTATCGCGAGGACGGCCGGCTGGTCGTGATGGGCTCGATGCAGTGCCCGTACTACGTGCTCGATTCGCTGGCGCACCTGTTCGGCCGCCCGCGCGAGGCGTTCCGCGTCGTGCAGACGCCGGTCGGCGGCGGCTTCGGCGGCAAGGAGGACTACCCGTCGATCATCGCGGTGCACGCGGCCCTGTTGAGCGAGAAGGCCGGCGCGCCGGTCAAGATCGTTTACGACCGGCAGGAAGACATGGCCGCCACGACCAAGCGCCACCCGAGTCGCGTGCGACATCGCACCGCGCTGGACTCGGATGGCCGGCTGCTGGCGATGGAAGTCGAAGTGCTGCTGGACGGCGGCGCATACCTCACGCTGTCGCCGGTGGTGCTCAGTCGCGGCGCGATCCATGCCGCCGGCCCGTACGCGTGCGAACATGTTCACGTGCACGGCGAAGCCCGCCTCACTAACACACCGCCGAACGGGGCGTTCCGCGGGTTCGGCGCGCCGCAGACGCTGTTCGCCGTCGAACGGCACATGGACGTGATCGCGGCGCGGCTCGGCCTCGCGCCGGCCGAGCTGCGACGACGCAACCTGCTGCGGCCCGGCCAAACGATGGCAACCGGCCAGGTGTTCAATGACGGCACCGACCTGGTGGCCTTGATGGACCGTGCGCTCGCGGAGGCGCGCTACGACGAACAGACAGCCGCCGCGACCGCGTTCAACCGCTCGCACCCCTACCTGCGGCGCGGCATCGGCTTCGCCTGTTTCCACCACGGTTCCGGGTTCACCGGCGCGGGGGAGCAGTACCTGTCATCCGAGGTCCGGGTGCAGGGGCTGCCGGACGGGCGGATTGAAGTCTTGACCGCGCAGACCGACATGGGCCAGGGTACGACCACGATCCTGAACCAGATCGCGGCCGCGCGCCTGGGCGTGCCGGTCGCACAAGTCGTCGTCGCGCAGCCCGACACGTCGCGCGTGCCGAACAGCGGGCCGACGGTGGCAAGCCGCACGGCCATGGTCGTCGGCCACCTGGTCGAACAGGCGTGCGACGATCTGTCGGCCCAGCTCGGCAACGCACGCGGCGCGGCGCTGGGCGCGGCCGTTCGCGACCGGCTCGCGGCGCACTCCGGCGAAACACTGATCGGCCGGGCGAAGTACCAGAAGCCGCCGCACATCCACTGGGACGATGCCAACTATCGCGGCGACGCCTACGCGGCGTACTCGTGGGCGACCTACGTCGCGGCGGTCGAGGTGGACCTGCGAACCTTCGCAACCCGCGTGACCGACTTCGTCGCGCTGCAGGAAGTCGGCCGCGTGCTGAACCCGACCCTCGCGGTCGGGCAGGTGGCCGGCGGCGTCGCGCAGGGCATCGGCTGGGCGCTCTACGAGCAGGTGGTGACCGAGCAGGGCGGCATGAAGAACTGCCAGATGACCAACTACATCATTCCAACCAGCGGCGATCTGCCGCCCATCCGCGTCTTGTTCGAAGAGGGCCGCGCCGCGACCGGTCCCGGCGGTGCCAAGGGCATCGGTGAATTGCCGATGGATGGACCCGCGCCGGCGATTCTGAACGCGCTCGGCCAGGCGCTGGGCGTGCAACTCAACGAGATCCCGGTAACGCCCGAACGCTTGATGGAAGCACTCGAGAAGGCCGGCCATGTCGCGATTTGATCTGCGCTTCCGCTTGAACGGGCGGGACACGTGCGTGCAGGTCCCGCTCGACGCCCGTCTGCTCGACGTATTGCGTTACGACTGCAACCTGCCCGGCACCAAGGAGGGCTGCGGCGAGGGCGAGTGCGGCGCGTGCACGGTGATTCTCGACGGGCTGCCGGTGAACTCCTGCTTGGTGCCGGCGTTTCAGGCGGCCGGTCGGCAGGTCGAGACCGTCGAGTCGACCCCGCCGCACGTGCTCGAAGCGCTGAACGCGACCGGCGCCTCGCAGTGCGGCGCGTGCACGCCAGGCGTCGTGATGTCGATCCGCTGGCTGGTCGCGCATCCCGAAATCGCACCGAGCACCGACGCGCGCGAATTCATGAGCGGCAACCTGTGCCGCTGCACGGGCTACGACGGCATCATCGCGGGACTTGAGCGACTGCGCTCCCGCCCCGGGACCGGCCCATGAACATCCTGCGTCCGGCATCGCTCGACGAAGCCGCGCGGATGATGGCGGAGGCCGCACGCCCGCTGACGCCGATCGCCGGCGGCACCGACCTGATGGTCTCGTGGCATCATCGCCCCAAGGACGCGCTCGACCTGCTGGACCTCTCGCGACTCTCCGGCGAACTCAGCGGCCTGCGGCTCCGCGGGGATTGCCTCGAGATCGGGGCGCTGGCGACGTACTGGGATGTCATCCGTTCCGAGACGGTCGCGCGGGCCCTGCCCCTGCTCGCGCAAGCGGCCCGGCAGGTCGGCGCGATGCAGATCCAGACCCGCGGCACGTGGGCGGGCAACATCGGCAACGGCTCGCCGGCGGCCGACGGCGTTCCGGTGCTGATGGCGTATGACGCGACCGTCGTGCTACGTTCGCAGGCGGGACAGCGCGAGGTGCCGCTCGAGACGTATTACACCGGTTACCGCCAATCGGTCCGCCGTCCGGACGAACTGATCGTGGCGATCCGCGTGCCGATCCGGCACCGCGACTTCGAATATTGGCATAAGGTGGGCTCGCGCGCGGCGCAGACGATCACGAAGGTCGGCGTAGCCATGGCGCGCGACGCGCAAGGCTGGCGCGTCGTGGCGAACAGCGTCGCCCCAACAGTGGTGCGCTGTCGACACCTGGAAGCCGCGCTCGACCGCGGTCACGTGTTCAAACACGCTCGCGAGGTCCGTGATGTCGTCGCGCGGGACGTCTCGCCCATCGACGACCTGCGGTCCACGGCGGCCTACCGGCTGGCCGTCCTCTCAAGACTCGTCTTCGCCGCGCTGAATGCGCGTCCAACCCACGCCTGACATCAGGCGCGAATCGGACCTTCGATCAGCTTTGGAACGGTCCGGCGGCGCACCCGCACGAGCTCGGCCGCGATGCTGACGGCGATCTCCGGCACCGTCACCGCGCCGATATCGACGCCGATCGGCGTGTGCACCCGCGACAACTCGCCGTCGCTGACGCCCTGGGCCTTCAGATCGTCGAAGATCAACCGCGATTTCCGCCGGCTGCCGATCAGTCCGATGTATCCGGCCGGTCGTCGCACCACCGCCGCCAGCGCCTCTTCGTCGTGCTGGTGGCCGCGCGTCACGACGGCGACGTACGTGCTCGGGTCGACCGGCCACTCCGCCAGCGACCGCGCGATGTCGCCGACCACCAGCCGAACCGGCCGATGAAAGCGATCCGGCGCGGCGAACTCGGCCCGATCGTCGATGACCACGACGCGAAAATCGAGATCGGCCGCCAGATTCGCCAAGGCCCGACCGACGTGGCCCGCGCCGGCGATCAGCAGAGTCGGCGGAACCTCGAGGAACACGCGGTACTCGAGTTCCACCCCCTCGTGCCGAACCACCACCGGAAACCACGCCGGCTGATACGCGCGGGCCGCGGCGATGGCGTCGCGATAGCGCGCCAGTCCGCCCGGCGACCCGAGGGGCGCGACGCCGATGGTCATGCGACCGCCGCAGATCAACCCGTCATCCCAGCCGTAATCGTGGTCGAGAACGAAGTCGAGCAGGCCGCTCTCCGCCCGCAGCAGCATCTCGTTGGCCCGCCGCCGGACCTCAGCCTCGACGCAGCCGCCGCCGAGCGTCCCGAACGTCGTGCCGTCGGCCCGCACCAGCATGGTCGCGCCGGGCGATTGCGGCGTGGAGCCCTTGGCGCCGACCACCACGCACAGCGCCATCGACCGACCGGCGTCGACCTCGGAAACCAGCGTCTCGATGACGGGCAGAAGCTCGCTCATGCGGACAGCCGATGCACCGAATCCGGGAGTTACTTGCTTCTCGGCTTCAACATCGCCCGTGCGGCGGGCGAGTCCTTCATCGGCAGGCGCGTGCGGTGCATCCCGTCGAACCGGGCCAGCGCGCCGGCCACGGCTGGAGCGGTTGGCACCAGGCCGATCTCGGCCACGCCCCGCGCGCCATACGGACAGTCAGGGTCCGGAACCTCGACCAGGATCAGCTCGATGGGCGGCATCTGGTGGGCACGCAACACGCCGCAGCTCTTCACGTCGTCGCTGACCAGTCGGCCGGCGTCGTAAACCATCTCCTCGGTCAGGGCGTAGCCCAGCCCCATGTGCACCGAACCTTCGAGTTGGCCCTCCAGCAATGTCGGGTTCATCACCCGCCCGACGTCGTGGGCCGCCACGAAGCGGGCGATGCGCCCCTCATCGTCGAGGATGCAGACCTGCGTCGCGAAGCCGTACGTCAGGTGCGTCTTCGGGTCGGGCTTGTCGCTGCCGAACTTGTCGGTCGGGAAGCACTCCCACGCCCCCAGATACTTTCGACTGGCCAGTGCGCGCAGCCGTTCGCGCGCGGCGTCCGGCTTGTTTGCGCCGCTCGGCAGCGCCGACAGGTCGGCCCGGAGTTTCCGGCAGGCGTCGATCACCGCGTGACACGTCAGCACGGTGCCGCGGCTGCCGGTGGTCTGGCCCGCGTCGAGCGGATCGCTCGTGTCGCACGCGGCGCGGAACACGCCGGCCGGCAGGCCGGTCTCCTCGACCGCGGTCTGGATGGCGACCGTGAACAACCCCTGGCCCATCTCGGTGTGGCCGGTGCGGAGCGTGACGGTGCCGTCGGCTTCGACCGTCAGGCTCACGCGGCCGATCTCCGGCAGGCCGTTGCCGATGCCGACGTTCTTGATGCCGCAGGCGATGCCGGCGTATCGAGCGCTGCGATAAGTGTCGCGCACCGCCAGCAACGTCTGCTCCAGCCCGAACGGCTTGGTCAATCTCTGCCCGGTGCAGAAGCGATCGCCCACGCGCAGGATGTTCCGCCAGCGTATCTCCCAGCCATCGATGCCCACCCGCTCCGCCAGCCGGTCGAGCGCGCCCTCGATGGCGAACGCGGCCTGATTGGCCCCGAAGCCGCGCATCGCGCCATTCGGCGGATTATTCGTGTAGACCGCCAGCGCTTCGATGTCGACGTTGTCGCACTTGTACGGGCCGATGGCGTGCCCGGCGGCGCGCTCGAGCACCTTCGCGCCCACCGACGCGTACGCCCCCTTGTCGCCGACGATGCGGGCCCGCACGGCCGTCAGCCGGCCCTCTTCGTCGCAACCGACGCGCAGATGGATGCGGACCGGGTGACGCTTGGGGTGCAGTCGCAGACTCTGCGCGCGCGTCAGTGTGCACTTGACCGGCCGGCCGAGCAGCGCGGCGCACAGCGCCGTCTGGGCCTGCACCGAAAGGTCTTCCTTGCCGCCGAAGGCGCCGCCGTTCGAGACCAGCTCGCAGCGGACCTGCTCGATCGGCCAGCCCAGCACCGAGGCGATCTGTCGGCGGTCGTCGAAGATACCCTGCCCTTGGGTGAGCACGTGCAGCCGCGGGCCGCCGCCGGATGCGGGCAGGGCGATGCACGCCTCGGGCTCGAGGAACAGGTGTTCGACGCACTGCGTCTGCCAGGTGTCCTCGATGACGTGTGCCGAGCGCGCCAGCGACGCATCCACCTCGCCGCGCACCAGCGCCGAGCGCGACAGCAGGTTGCCATTCGTGTGAAGGCGCGGCGCGTCGGGTTTCAGCGCCTCGTCGGGCGTCGTGATCGGCGGGCGCACCTCGTAGTCGATGTCGAGCAGGTCGGCGGCGCGGCGGGCGGACTGCATGTCTTCGGCGACGACGAACGCCAGCACGTCGCCGACGTAGCGCGTCTCCTCGCCCTCGGCGACGAAGACCGGCCAGTCGGGTGTGATGAGGCCGACGTGGCGATTCCCCGGCACGTCGGCGGCCGTCACCACTCGCACCACGCCCGACAGCGCGCGGGCGCGGGCCGTGTCGATGCGGCGCACCAGCGCCCGCGGGTGGTCGCTGAGCCGCGGCGCGGCGAACAGCATGCCGGGCACTTTGATGTCGTCGATGAAGCGGCGGTCGCCGAGCGCCGCGTCATGCCCGCTGAAGCGCG
>CAZNUJ010000018.1:0-61760 GCA_964576285.1 uncultured Planctomycetaceae bacterium
GTTCCGGCCCCCGCCGCGGGCGGCGGCCCGCCGGGGCGCATCGGCCGCACCTACGAGCGCGTCCACGAGGTCGCGGACCGCGTGGCCGGTCGCATTGATGGCACGCGGCTGGGCCGGCGCGTGGCGGGCACCATGCATCATCGGTCGTCGGCTGAGCGCGTCGCGCTGGCGGCCCTGGTGGTGGTCGGCTCGACTCTTGGGATCGGCATGGCCTTCGGCGCCGGCGGCGACGTCCCCACGACCTGTCTGCGGATCGGACTGACGATCGCGGCGGTCGTTCAGGGCGTGTTGGTCGGCTGTTGGATCGGATTCGAGCGATACCAGTTCCGAAGTGTCTGGCTGGTCAAGGCCCTGATCGCGGCGCTGGTCGGGATCGTCGTGATCCCGACGCCGTCGCCGCTCGAGTCGATGCGTCCGTCGCGCGCGTCGCGGAGCGTGTCGGTCGTTCAAGAAGGAACCGAGCAGGCGGCCCCGAGCGCCAACAGACCTGACGTCGAGCGCCGATCGAGCGGTTGGAAGCGGCTCGAGGAACGGGCCGGCCGGATGGGGCCGCCGGGCCTGGTCATCAGCGCGGCGAAGAAGACGCGCGAGGCTCAGCCCATTGCGCTGCCGCTGCTGGCGCTGCTGCTGCTCGGCGACTGGCCCGGCCGGTTCTACCGGGGCCGGCGCGGCGAGATCTCGCTGGGCAACGCCTTCTCGGCCTGGCTGTTCGCCCTGATCGTGTCCGCCATGACGGATACCGAACCCAAGATGGCCGTCGCCTTGATCGCGGGCGCCGCCTCGCTGGCGACACAGTCCGTCGCGGGGCTGTGGCCGCTTTCCGCGGCGACGTACGTGCCGGATGGCCTGCTCCCGCAGAAGCGGCGCGAACGCGGGAGTGATGCGCGCCAGCCGGCTTCGGCGGACGCGGTGATCGACGGCGCTCCGCCGGTCATCACGCCTTCGGCGCCGTACGCGGGCCCCGCGGGGTCGCCTGGCGCGGTTCGCGCGCATGCCGGTCGTGGCGAGGATGTTGGTGTCCCGCGAGGTCGGTCCGGCGGCAGCCCACACTCATTCCAGAACCGGCCGCCGCACGTCCGACTGATCTGGTCGATCGTCGGACTGCTGATGCTGGGCTTGTCGGCGGCCATGTTCGCAGGTTCGGGGCTGGCGGCGCACGCCGACGACGAGGTGGCCGCGTTTGTCATGGCGGGCATCTTCGCGTTCGCCGGTAGCGTTTTCGGATTTACGCGCGGCATCGGCAAGCGCTCGCGGGGTCTGTGGCGCGACTACCTGCGTCCAGGACTCTCGCTGGCCGGACTGGCCACCTGTGGCGCCGCGGGCGTCGCGACCGGATTGATGGCCCACGCCCCGGACGAGCAATGGGCCGGCGTGGCTGGGATCATCATGGGGGCGGTCGTGTTTCTGGGCGTGTGGCTGCTGCCGATTGGCGCAGCGCGGGCCGAGCCGCTGTCGCCCGCCGAGCTTCAGGCCCGCGCCCGTCGCCGCGCCGGCTGGACGCTGGCGACCGGCATCCTGCTGATCGTGAACATCGGCAGCGCGGTCGGCATCATCGAATGGAAGCTCGACCGTCGCACGGCCAACGCGGTGATGCCGGCCGTGATCGTTCCGGTCAGCCTAGGCGGCGTTGCCTTGATCGTGCTCGGGTCGATCGGGCTGGCGCGATCCGGCCCGAAGCATCCGAAGCTCGCGCTGCCGCTACGTCGCGTGCTCGAGTTTCGCGGCCTGCCGGATCTCGGCGCGGTGATCGAGCGTCACTTCTCGGCGCTCGGCTACGCGCCGGCGTCGCGCGGCGAGTTGTACTGGTCGTTCGAGCGAGGCAACGCCATGACCATGATGTGGGACTCGAACTACCGGAAACTGCTGACGCGCGTGAATGCGGCGGCGTACGTCCTGGGGGCCGACCGCTGGCAATTGCGGTGTTACATGGACGTGGAGACCTCGGCCTGGCACACGCCCGACCAGAAGCAACTGCGGGCGCTGTGGTCCGAGCTGGACGAGCTGCGTGACCTGCTGGGCGCGCGCGATGTCGACCTGCCGTCCGGCGCGACGGTCGGTCCGGCGTCCGCGGCCACGGCCTGACCGCCGCCGGCGTGCGGCTCGCGCCGTCGAGCGTTATGCTGAAGGTGATGGCGACGCCGCATGCCAGCTCGTCGGATGCCGCGCACGCGCCGCCCGAGACCCCGGACGACGTTGACCGCTTCCTCGTCCGCGAAATTCGCCGCGGGGATCAGCGCGCCTGGAAGCAGCTCATCGATCGATACCACGGCCGTCTGGCGGCGTTCGCTCGCGCCCGGCTGGGCTCGGCCCCCGAGGTGGATGACGCGGTGCAGGAAACCTTCGTCGGCTTCCTGACCAGCCTGCCGCACTTCGACGAGACCCGGCCGCTCGAGACGTACCTGTTCGCGATCCTGCGATACAAGGTGGGCGAAGCCCTGACGCGCCGCAAGCGAGCTCCACTTGCACGCGGCATCGAGGAGGATGATTCGGGTTTCGACGCGGCGATACTCGCCGTTGACGGCGAGACGCCCAGCGGCGCGGCGGCAGCGCGCGAGGTCGACCGTCGGCAGGAGCAGGTGCTCGCGCAGGTCCTGCGGCGCCTGATCGGCGAGCTGCGCGAGCGCGAGAAGTTGGAAGACATCCGTGTGCTGGAACTGCTCTTCTTCCTCGGCCTGCGCAACAAGGAGGCGGCCGATCGTCTCTCGCGCGACGAGAAGGCCGTGGCCGGGGTGAAGTTTCGCGCCGTGCAGCGCCTGGCGGTCCTGATCGACGAGATGCGTGCCGAACAGGGCGCTGAAGCGGCGCTGGACCGCGCGTCGCTCTCGGCGGACGCCACGGTCGCCAATGTCTGGCGGCGACATCGGCTGACCTGCCTGAAGCGGAGCACGCTCGGGGCGTATCTGCTGGGCGTACTCGACGATGCGTGGGAAGCCTACGTCCGCTTCCATCTGGACGTGGTCGCCTGCCCGTTCTGCCGGGCCAATCGCGACGATCTCGCCGAAGAAGTCGCCCCGGCCGCCGGCGACCCGACCGAGCAGCTTTTCCAATCGAGCGTGGGCTTCCTCAGTCGCGCGCCATCCCACGGCTGAGCGGCGGTTCACCCGCGGATTGTCGGCTCCGTGATCCTCGCTGCTCCGCCGTGCCCCCGATTCAATCGCCGAAGCTGATGCCCAGCGACCGCGCCGTCGCGATCAGCGGATGATCGCGCGGCACGAGGCGCTGCTTGCCGGCGACCTCGGAGATATCGACGTCGGTGATGCGGTTGTTCTGCATCACGACCAGGCGACCGAAGCGACCCTGGCCCAGCAGGTTCGTGGCCGCCTTCCCGAACTGCGTGGCTAGCACGCGGTCCATCGGCGTCGGTGTGCCGCCGCGCTGAATGTGGCCGAGCACCGTCGCGCGCGTCTCCTGGTGCAGAACGTCGCCGAGCTGGGCGGCCAGGACGTTGCTGACGCCGCCAAGTCGCACCGACTCGGTGCTGTCCTTCACCACGGCCCGCACCGTCTGCTCACCGCCGGCCGGGCGGGCGCCCTCCGATACGGCGATGATCGTGGCGGCCTTGCCGCGCATCGACCGCCGTCGGCAGACCGACGCGATCTTCTCCGTGTCGTACGGAATCTCGGGCAGGAGGATGACGTCCGCTCCGCTGGCCATGCCGGCGTAGAGCGTCAGCCAGCCGGCATTGCGACCCATCGTCTCCACCAGCATGACGCGGTGGTGGCTCGAGGCGGTGGTATGGATGCGATCGATGGCCTCCGCCGCCGTCGTCACGGCGGTCTGGAAGCCGAACGTCATGTCGCACAGCATCAGGTCGTTGTCGATCGTCTTGGGCACGCCCACGCAGCGAAAGCCCTGGTCCAGCAGCGACGACGCCACGCTCATCGTTCCGTCGCCGCCGACGACCACGACGGCGTCGAGCCGGAAGTTGCGATAGTTCTCCATGACCTGGTCCGACACATCGCGGAAGATCGGGTTGTTGTGGTCGTCGGTCGCCACCGCGAAGCGGCGCGGGTCGGCTTTGTTCGACGTGCCGAGAATCGTGCCGCCAGCCAGCAGGATGTTGCTGACATCCGCATAGGCGAGCGGCCGCATGCGGCCGACCACGAGGCCGAGGAAACCGTCCTCGATGCCCCAGACCTCCCAGCCGTAGTCGTTGATGGCCGACTTGGCGACCGCGCGGATGACCGCGTTGAGCCCGGGGCAATCGCCGCCGCCCGTCAGGATGCCGATGCGATGAATCGGAGGCGTGGCCATGCGAGTCTCCTTCCTGCGCGTGACACCGCGGTCGTTCAGTCGGGCGAAAATGTAGAATTGCCGGGCGGTCTCGTCCAGCACGGCGCGGGCGTTGCCCGATTGCCGGTCACGGCCGGGATCCGTAGATTCCGGGCGATGGCGCCCGCACACCGCTCCGTTGATGCCGCCGATGAGCCCGATCGACGCGGCGTCCGCGCGCTGTCCGCCGCGGCCGGATTGGTGGTCCTGCTGTTTCTCCTGCGGCTGTCCGTCTGGCCGCACCCCTGGCCGGTGCATCCGGACGAGTCGGAGTTCATCGCCGCCCTGGGGTTCCCGCATCCCTATCCGGTTCATCATCCGGGCTATCCGCTCTGGGCGCTGCTGGGGACGCTGGCCGGTCGCGCCGGGCTCTCGGACTACGCCGCGTTCGCTGTCTGGTCAATCGCGGCTTCGTGCGTCGCGCCGGCCGTGCTGTATGTCTGGCTGCGCCATGAGTGCGGCGGTCGCCTCGCGTGGCTGGCCGGACTCTGGCTGGGCGTGCAGCCGACGTGGTGGTTTCTGGGGGTCACCGCCTGGAACTACTCCATGGCGGGCCTGGTCGCCACGGTGGTCGCGGGGATGTGCTGGAGCGCTTCGCGGAGCGGTCGGACGACGCCCTTGCTGGCAGGGTCCGTGCTGCTCGCCGTGTCGGCCGGACTGCGTCCGGATCTCCTGACCTGGCTTGGACCGCTCGTTGTCTGGACCGCGTGGCGCGGCGCTCGCCGCCACGGCGTGATCGCCGCCGCGCTGCTGCTGGCCGGCGCGGTCATCTGGGCCGGTGTCTCGGCCTGGCTCTATCGCGGCGAAGGCGGCCCCAGTCTCGCCCACACGCTCTCGGTCGTGTATTCAACATCGGTTCTGTCGCGCGGTCTAGTCGACGGCGTTGCCCGCAACGCCGTCAAACTGCTGGCCTACGCCGGCTGGAGCCTCGGCGTCGGGGGCGCGCTGCTGGTTTCGGCGCCGTTAATTCGTCGGCAGGTCCGTCCGGCGCAACCGTCGGCAGCTCGGTTCTTCCTCATCTGGCTGGGGCCGGTCGCGGCGTTTCAACTGTTGGTGCACGTCACGGAGATCGGCCACGCCGTCTGGTACCTGCCGGCCGCGTCTGCCGCCGTGGCGCTGACGATGTGCCGGCGCCTCGACCGCCGCACGGCCGGTGTGCTGATGAGCCTGGCCGTCGCGGCCTCGGCCGCCCAATTCTGGTTGTACCCGTGGCGATCCGACGTGTCCGGCTGGCGTCGCGTGTTGAACGCCAAGGTCGCCTTCGCGAGCGCCGCCGGATTACGTCACATCCTGGAGCGGGACGCGATGCACCGGCCGGGCGACTTCTGGACGCCCCGGTCCGCCAAGGGTGGCTGAAAGCCTCGGCAGGGCGGGATAGACTGGTTCGTATGAGCAACGCCGAACTCTCCGGCCTGTTCGAACGCATCGCCGATCTGCTCGACATCCGGGGCGAGTCGTCGTTCCGGGTGAACGGTTATCGCCGCGCCGCGCGCACCTTTAAAGACTTGCCGCGCGACGCCGCCGCGATGTTGGCCGACGGGTCGCTGGCGGAGCAGCCGGGCATCGGCAAGGGCACGATCGAAAAAGTGGAACAATACGTCCGCACCGGCAAGATCGACCTGCACGAGGAACTGGCGGCCTCGATGCCGAAGGGCCTGCCGGCGCTGCTCGAAATCCCCGGCATGGGCCCGAAGAAGGTAGCGCTGCTGTGGCGCGAATTGGGCGTCGACGGCGTCGATGCGCTGCGAGTCGCGCTTCAGAGCGGCGCCGCCGCGAAGCTCAAGGGTTTCGGCGAGAAGAGCGCCAAGCAGATTCTGGCGGGCCTGTCCTTCGCCGAGACGGCCCACGAACGCACGCCGCTGGGTCTGGCTTGGCCGCTGGCCGAGGCGATGCTCGAGAGGATTCGCGGGATTCCCGGCGTGCGGCAAGCCGAGGTGGCCGGCTCGCTGCGGCGCGGCAGCGAGACCATCGGCGATATCGACATCCTGTGCGAAGCGCCGGACGGCGCGGCGGTGGTCCGCGCGTTCGTCGAACTGCCGGGGGTGAAACGCGTGCTGGCGTCGGGCGACACGAAGGGCTCGGTGTTGGTCGGCCGGCCCGGCGGCGGCGAGATGCAGGTCGACCTGCGCGTCGTGCCGGGTGCGTCATTCGGCGCGGCGCTGCAATACTTCACCGGCAGCAAGGAGCACAACGTCCGATTGCGCGAGCTGGCGGCGCGGCGCGACTGGAAACTCAGCGAGTGGGGCCTGTTCGACGGCGACGACCGCATGCTGGCCGGAGCCGACGAAGCCGCCATCTATCAGAAGCTCGATCTGCCGCTGATACCGCCCGAGTTGCGCGAGGACCGGGGCGAGTTTGACGCGGCCGGGGGCCTGCCCGATTTGGTCGAGCGCAGCGACATCCGCGGCGACTTCCACATGCACACCACCGCCAGCGACGGCACGGTCGACGTCGAGGAGATGGTCGCGGCCGCGCGGCGGCTGCACTACGAGTACATCGCCGTCACCGACCATTCCCGCAGCAGCGCCATCGCCAACGGCCTGACGATCGAGCGCATGTGGCGGCAGATCGAGAAGCTCCGCAAGCTGAACGAATCGTTGCATGACCTCACCGTGCTGGTCGGCTGCGAGTGCGACATCCTGGCCGACGGCCGGCTCGACTACCCCGACTCGATCCTGGCGGCCTGCGACCTGGTGATCGCCAGCCTGCACTCGTCGCTGCGTCAGCCGCGCGAGCAGATTACCGCTCGACTGCTCCGCGCGATGGAGAACCCCTATGTCACCATCGTCGGCCACCCGACCGGCCGGCTGATCAACCGTCGCGAGGGCGGCGACCTGGACATGGACGCCGTCATTGCGGCCGCCGCCCGGACGGGCACGGCCCTGGAGATCAACGCCTCGTGGCAGCGGCTCGATCTGAACGATCGCGCCGCCCGCCTGGCGCGCGACGCCGGCGTCATGCTGACGATCGACACCGACGCCCACGCGCCGGTGCAACTGGAACAGATGGGCTACGGAATCAAGACCGCCCGTCGCGGCTGGGTGCGGGCGTCGGACGTGCTGAATACGCGACCCCTGCCGAGTGTTCGGGCGTGGATCGCGCGGAAACGCTCCGGGAAGCGGCGCTAGCCCGCGGCACGTCGCGCAGCGCCTGGGCCAGACCGAAGATGCAACCGGCCACCACCAGCAGCTCGAAGACGCGCTGTCCTGCGCTCTGTCGTGACATCGTGCCTCCCCACGGGCATCGTGCGGCCCGCGTTGTCGGGCCCTCTGTCGGGTGTATCGGCCGAGCATGGGCTAAACTGAAACGGCCGGCCGGGACCGCGCAGGGGGCGAGGCAGAGATGAACGCTATGCGGACGATCGCCTGGGTGACGGACCTGATCTTCGCCACGAAAATCCGCTCAACGGCGCAGGCCGTGGGGGCGGTGGTCGAGCTGGTCCGAGATCGGCCGGGCTTGGAGTCGGCCGCCACGTCCGGACCGGTGGACCAGGTGCTGCTCGATTTGAACGCAACCGGCCTCGATCCGGCCTCCGCGGTCGCCGCCGCCCGGGCGATTCCCGGGCGGCCGAAAATCGTCGCCTATCTCTCCCACGTCCAGGCGGACCTGGCCGCCGCTGCCCGAGCCGCCGGGGCGGACGAAGTGCTGGCGCGGTCCGCGTTCTCGGAGCGCCTGCCGTCGCTCCTTACGGGCACCGGTTCGGGATAAGGCTGTCGATCACCAGCGGGGCTGTGCCAACCCGAGCCGGATTGCATGGACATGGGCCCGGGCCGTGGCGACGCGCTAGTCTCCGTCTCCCGTCGGCGGCAGGAAGCTGCGGGCTAGCACCCGCGCTGGGTGCTCGGGCGCGTTCTTCGCGATCGACTCCAGTACCTTGTTAAACTTGTCGCCCTGCTGCTTCGCGAAGAAGCGGATGCCCATCATCTGCACCACGAAGTCCGAGTCCTGCACGCCCTTGGCGACGGTCGACTCGATCTCCTGCGGCTGACGGGACCAGCGCAGGGCCTCGATCGTCCGCGCCCGGATGTACCAGTTGGGATCCTCGAGCAGCGCGACCATGCGCTTGCGGATGGCGTCGACCTTGACGCCGTCGTCCGCCGGCGCGGCCGCTCCCAGCCGCTCATTCTCCGCCAACAAGGCGCCGAGTCCGTCGATGGCCCGCAGCCGATCGGGCAGCGGGGCGTCCTTGAGCGCCAGCACCAGCCGCTTCACGCCCGGCAGGTCGCGCGGCAGCCCGGTGCGCGAGAATCGCACCGGCGTCGCCTCGATCGTGCTCAATCCCTTGTCGTACCCGGTCGGCGTCACCACCGGGTCGAACACGGCGGTGATCTCGACCGGCATGCTGGCGCTGGCGTTGCGGATCAGGTGCTCGCGGATCGGTCCGACGTCGAGCGCGGTCGAGACTTCAATCGCCTCGCCGGGCAGTAGCACCGGCCGACGGTTCAGGATCACCTGCGTGTAGTTCGGCATCAGTCCGGCCGGGTCGCTGCCGAGTCGGGCGCTGAACAGCACCAGCGGCTGCGCCATCAGCCCTTCGCCGACCGTTACGGGAAACGCCCCGATGTTCTCGAGCCGCACCGACGCGAACCACGGTCCGACCGGCGGCGGATCGAGCGGCAGCGCGACCGTGAGCTTCAGGAAGTCGCCCGGCCGCTTATGAAAGTCAAAGACGCGACGGTCAAACCGCTGGAGCGCCTCGATGACGCGCTCGTGCGCCGGCTTCGTGGGCGGCTTTTCGCCGCGCGACTCGAGCAGCTTGGCGATCGGCTCGTACGCCTCTCCGCCCGGGTCGGCGGCCGCCGCCTGGCGGAGCAGTTCGACCGCTTCCGAGTCGCGCTTGAGCGCCAGCAGGGCCCGCGCCGCCCCCAGCGCCGCGAACGAATCGATGCCCGCGATCGGCCGCAGGCGGTCCAGGGCTTCCTGCGGCTTGTCGTTCAGCAGCAGGGCGAAACCCATCGCGCGGTCGCCCAGCGTCGTCGCGCCGGGGACGCTGGTCGCAAGCGTGGCCAGCTTCATGGCCCGCTGCGGGTCCGCACGGTGGTAGGCGTAGAACCACGCCAGGTCGGCCGCCTTGGCGATATTGCGGCTCGCGAGCACCTGCTCCGCGTCGGTCTCGTATTGCCGCGCCACCTCGCTCATCGGGGCGTCCGCGTCGTCTGGATTCAGTCGCGCCAGGATCTGCGATTTCAGAACGCGCGCGGCGCCGTCGTTGGGCCGGGCCTTGAGGGCCTTGTCGATCGACTCGGCCGCCGCCTTGTCGTCGGTCGAAGCGTGCTGCGAGCGCGCCAGCGTGTACCAATACTCGGGCGGAGCCGGCGTCCGCGTGGCGCGCTCGTGTAGCTCGATCGCCCGTACGAACCACTCCTGGGCCTCGCGATGCAGGCCCATCGAGTCCAGCAGGTCGCCCAGTTCCCACAGCAGGTTTACCTGCCCGGGATTGGCCGCCACCATCGCCAGCGCCAGCTCGACGCGCTGCAAGGCCGGCTCGGTCTCGCCGAAGACCTGAAACGCCATCTGCCGGGCATGAACATTGGTCGGCTGCGCTCTCAGGGCGTTCTCGATGCAGCGTCCGGCCGGGTCGAGTTCGCCGCGCTGCCGATGGTACTCGGCCAGGCGGACGTTCATGTCGCTGACCACGGCCCGCGGCAGACCGGGTTTGGCCAGTTCCTGACGGACGTAGGCGACACGCTGTTCGAGCGTCTGGCGGCGGGCGAGCTCGTGCGCTTCATATTGCAGCCACGCGGTCTCGTCGGTCGGGTCCAACTCGACGTACCGCTTCAGCGCCGCCTGCGCATCGTCTTCACGGCCGATCCGGCCATAGAGGTCGTACTGCCAGAGGTTCGGCTCGGCGTACTCGGGTTGCACGCGCGCCGCAGCCAGCATCAGCGCGAGGCAGTGCAGCGTGATGCTGCGCGGATCGGCCCGGTCGACGATGTGCCCGTGATGGCGTGCCAGGTGCACCAGCCAACCGCCGGGGCTGTCGGCTGAAGCCCGGGCTGAGAACTCCGCCGGACGCGATGACTTATCGGCCGCCGGTGTCGGGGAAGCAGCCTGTCCAAGCCACAGCGTGGCCAGCACGAACGCAATCGCCATGTTGAGGTTCCTGAGGTTGCCGCACGGTGCGCAGAACCCGGCGGCGCTGGCGCGTACCCGCAGGGGTCGGCGCGGGACCGGCCACGGCGGAGATGAGGTTATCGCCCGGCCTCGAGAGCTTCAAGCCTGCGGCCGCGATAGTCGGCGGCATTCGTACCTGAAGGCGCGCCGCGCACGGGCCGATATCTCCAGCGACCGGGGTCGGAGCCCCGGATCGGCGCCGGAATCGACTGGCGGTGGGAGCGGATTGTGCGGGCCTTCCTGCGGCAATTGGTGCTCGAAGCGCGTGGCCTTCAGGCTCGCGCCACGATCCTCCTGATGGCGATCGTCACCATTGCGCTCGGCCTGACCGGGATGCTGTTTCTGCGCGTCACGGCCCAGATGATCTCGCGCGGGGCCGAGGATGAGGCCCGCACCCTCGCCAAGGCGCTCTCCTCGGCCTGCGTCGATCCGATTCGGCGCGGCGACCGCGAAGCCCTGGGGCGAATCGTCGATTCGCTTATGACTCAGAACAACCTCGTCTACATTCTTTTCACCGACATCGGCGGCGAAGTGCTGGCGTGCAAGCAGGCCACGCCCGGGCTGGTTGGCCGATGGATGCTCGCCGGCGGCACGCATGCGTTGGTCCACCCGATCGACCGGCCGACGCTGATCAATGACGAGTCCGGTCCGCGCATCGACGTGGTCTACCCCGTCACAGCCGACATCGAGTGGGAGGCCAGCCGGGTCAGCACGGCCGTGGGATTCATCCGGCTTGGCCTCAGCCTGACACGCGAGGACCAGGCGCTGCTCGCGACCACGCGGCAGGTGATGGCGATCGCGATCGGCGTCGTGCTGCTGATCGTGCCGCTCGGCTTCGAGGTCGTGCGCCGTATCGTCTCGCCCCTGAACGAGCTGTCGGCGGCCGCGCGCGAGGTGGCCGGCGGTCGATTCTCGACGCGCGTGCGCATCGCGCGTGACGACGAGATCGGCCGGCTAGGCGAGTCCTTCAACCGCATGGCGTCGGATCTCGAACGCTCTCACCAGACGTTGATGAAGCTCAATTCCGAGCTGGAAACTCGCGTCGCGCGCCGAACCGAGGAACTGCGCGAGGCCAATCGCCTGCTGAGAATCGAAATCGCCGAGCGCGAGGAACTGCTGCGGGCCGTCTCGCACGACCTGCACGCGCCGCTTCGCAACGTCACCGGTCAGACCATGCTGCTGCGGCGCCGCGTCACGTCGGAGCTGGCCGAGCCGGTCCGCCACTGCCTCGATCGCATCGAGCATAACGTGCAGTACGCCAGCGACATGATCGACGAGTTGCTCGAGCTGTCGCGCCTGCGGACCACGCGCGAGCCGCTGGCCGAAGTCGACCTCGAGGCGGAGGTGCGCGGCGTCGTGCGCCAGCTCGAGTCGGAATTGGAACGCAAGGGCGTTCGCGTCATCGTCGATCGGCCATTGCCGACCCTGACGGTGGAGCGCCGGCGGATTCGACACCTGATGCAGAACCTGCTGGACAATGCCATCAAGTACACGCCCGCGGCATCCGGCGACCGCCCCGGGGCGTCGGACGTGCACGTCACCTACGTCGAGGCGGCCGACGAGTTCGAGTTCCGCATCGCCGATCGCGGCGTCGGCGTCCGCGAGGAGGATCGCGAAAGCATCTTCAACCTGTTCAGCCGGGCGCGGACGCGGTTCGTCAGCCAGACGCCGGGCAAGGGCGTCGGGCTGTCGTACAGCAAGAGCATCGTCCAGCTCTACGACGGCCGCATCTGGGTCGAGGACAACCCCGGAGGCGGCAGCGTTTTCTGCTTCACGTTGTCAAAGTCGGCCATGCGAGCGGCCGCTGGGCGCGGCCCCGATTCAGTCCCGCCGTACGCGACGGTCGAGGAGCCGGCGCATGTCGGCTGATGTGCCGCTCGAGGTCGTCCACGGCGCCGCGCCGGTCCCATTCGCGCAGCGCGAGCTCCGCTTTCTGCTGGTCGAAGATGATCCCGACCAGGGCGAGCTGATGACCAGCATCCTCATGGAGCACTTCCCGCGCTGCTCGATCGGTCATGCCCGCAGCGCCGTCGAGTTCGAACGGCTCGACCCGCGCGAATTCGACCTCGGCATCTTCGACCTGCACCTGCCCGATTGCACCGGGCTCGACCTGTTGGCGCGCATCCGAAGCACCTTCGACCTGCCGGTCATCATGGTGACCGGCGAACGATTCGGACAGGTCGCGGCGCAGGCCATTCGAGCGGGGGCGATCGATTACCTCGTCAAGCATGGCGACTACATTCACGTCGTCCCGCCGCTGATCGAAAAGGCGCTGGCGATGCGCGAGATTCGCGCCGCCAATGCCCGGCTTGAGCGGGAGTTGCTCGAGCGCAACGCCGAACTCGAGCGACTCAACGAGCAGCTTCGCGAAATGGCGGCCGTCGACGCGCTCACCGGCCTCTACAACCGCCGGCATTTCGAGGAGCTGCTCCGCCAGTTGTTCTCCGAATCCGTCCGCTACAACAGCGACCTCACCTGCATGATGGCGGACCTGGATCTGTTCAAGAACGTCAACGACACGTTCGGCCACCAGGTCGGCGACCGCGTGCTGTCGCTCACCGCCGACGTGCTGCGGCATGCGCTGCGGCAGTCCGACCTGCCGGCCCGCTACGGCGGCGACGAGTTCGTCGCCCTCCTGCCCCGCACCACGCCCGCCGAAGCGCGATCCTCCGCCCTGCGGATCGTCTCCAATTTCAAGCACGAGATGATCCGCCGCTTGCCGCACATCCGCGACGTCACTCTGAGCATCGGCCTGGCGAGCCGCGCCCACGGCGAGCCGAAGACCGCCGAGGCGCTCGTGCGGCTCGCGGACCAGGCCCTCTACGTCGCCAAGTCCGGCGGCAAGGACCGCATCGTCGTCATCGACCCGCACACGGTCGTCGCGGTCACGGACTGAGCGGGTTCGAGCCGGCGCTTCGGCGGGTGAGGTCGCCTGAACGAAGGCGTCGGCCGGCACTTGAGAACCACGCCGTGGCCGGGCAACATGGCGTGCATGGCCCCTCCGCCGGATTGGCACCCGTATCGACTGACCGCCGTGGAGTTGGCGCGGCTGGGCGGAGAGGCGGCACTGGCTTACCGCGGCGAGCGCGTGATCGAGCGAAAGCGCGATCAGTCCCCGGTGACCGACGCCGATCGCGCCGTGCAGGATCTCATCGTGCGCGCGTTGCGCGATCGGCACGACGATCACGCCGTCGTCCTCGAGGAGCACCCCGAAGGCGGCGCGGCGGGGGTCACGGCGGATTACTGCTGGATCGTCGATCCCATCGACGGCACGCGCAACTTCGCCCGCGGATTGCGTCTGTTCGCCACGTCGGTCGCGCTGATGCACCGCGGAAGCCCGGTCGCCGGCGCGATCTTCGACGCCTCGAGCGGCGACGTGTTCTCGGCCGCGGCCGGCGGCGGAGCGTTCGTCGGCGAGCGCCCGCTGCGTCTTGCCGATCGTCCGATCGGACCGGACACGACCATCGCCTTCTCCTCGTTCCGCGGGCACCAGGTGCCCGCCGGCGTGCGGCGGTTGTTCGACGAGATTCTGTTTCGAAACTGCGGCTCGGCCTGCCTGCATCAGGCGTGGGTCGCGGCCGGACTCATCGACGCCCAGTATTCCCCCGACACCAAGCTGTGGGACGTCGCGGCCGGCACGCTGATCGTTGCCGAGGCCGGCGGCTGCGTCACCGATACCCAGGGCCGTCCGCGCTGGCCGACCAGCGGCGGCCCGCACGAGCAGACGTACGACATCGCGGTCGGTACGCCGACGGCGCACCGGCTCCTGATGGAACGCGTCCAGAGCGGCGGATAGACCGTGCTGCTCCGGCGCGCGTCTACTTCGGCGAGAAGATCGGGAATCGCATCAATCCGGCGCGTTGCAGGTTGAACCGCACCACCGTGTGCAGGGTACGCAGCCCATAGACCACGCTTCGGCGGAAATTGATGCTGCTGGCCTCGGGGAAGTAGCGGCACGGCATCGGCGCATCGCCGACCTGAAAGCCGAACCACACCGCCGCCGCGAGGAATTCCGAGTCGAACGCGAAGTCATCGCTGAAGCGGTGGTAGGGGAGCGTCTCGAGCACCGCGCGCGTGTAGACGCGAAAGCCCGAGTGAAAGTCGCCCAGATTCTGCCCGAGCGCGAAGTTCTCGATGATGGTCAGCGCGCGGTTGCTCAGGTACTTCCAGACCGGCATGCCGCCCGACAGCGCCTCGCGCCGGCTGCGGATGCGCGATCCCAGCATGACGTCGCACACGCCCAGCGCGATGATCTCCGCGAAGGCGGGGATCAGGCGGCCGTCATACTGGTAGTCCGGGTGCAGCATGAAGACCAGGTCGGCTCCGCTGCGAAGGGCCGTGTCGTAGCACGTCTTCTGGTTGGCTCCGTAGCCTCGATTAACCGGGTGGGTCAGCGTCGTCAGTCCGAGCCGCCGGGCCAGCGCGACCGTGCCGTCCTGACTGGCGTCATCCACGAGGATAATCTCGTCGACCGCGTCGGCCGGTATGTCGCGAACGGTCGCCTCCAGCGTCGCCTCGGCGTTGTAGGCCGGAAGCACGACGACGGGCCGTTGGAACTCGCGTCGCTCGCGGCGAACGTGCCCCGTCGGATCGGCCGGCGTCACTGTCGGCATGTTGCCCGATCCTACGGCTCCGCGGCCCCGGCGCTCGCCTCCGGCGCCTCTCCGGATTGCTTCAGCACGAAGCGGCGGTAGTAGACCAGCGCCAGACACGTGAGCGGAATCGCCAGAACCAGCCCGAGAAACCCGAGCAGCCGGCCCCAGATGAAGACCGACAGCATGATGACGACCGGCCGCAACCCGACACTCTGTCCGAGAATGCGGGGGGCGAGGATCATGTCCGAGATGAGTTGATTGACGCCGAACACCGCGACCAGCGTCAGCAGCGCGGTCGCCACGCTGGTGTGCCCCTCCAGTGCGCCGACCACCGCCAGCAGGGCGGCCGGCACGAAGGCGGCCGTCTGAAGGTACGGCACCATCGTGCAGGCCCCGGTCAGCAGCGCCATCACCATCGCCAGCGGCAGTCCGATCAGGTGAAAGCCGATCGCGAAGAGCACCGCGTTGATCGTCGCCACGATGAACTGGCCGCGGAAGTAGCGGCGCATCGCTCGCTCGAACTCGAGCCAGAAGTCCACGATCGACTCGCGGTAGGCCGGGGGCAGGTAGTTCTTCCAACGCCGGGCGAAGTATCGGTAGTCGATCAGCAGGAACGTCGTGTAGATGACGACGATCACCAGCCCGGTGATGGCCAGAACCAGGCTCACCGCACCGCTGACCACGCCCCAGGCCGCCGGCAGGGCGATCCGTGTCGCGCGGCTGGCCAGTTGCTTCAGGTCGTCGGAGGTCAGGAACTGCCGCGCGGTGTCCAGCAGCCAGGCGACGCGCGGGCCGGCCGGCTGGGTGCTGCTATGGCTCAGCCGCCGTGCGACCGCCGAACCGCCATCCCGCAGTTGAGCCACCGTGCTCTGAAATCCGCTGATCTCGCCGGCGATCACCGGCACCAGGGCGGCCAGCAGCGATGTAAGGAGAATGATCACCGCCGCGACCGTCAGAACCGCCGCCGCCGTCCGCGAGCCGAGTCGTCGCTCGATCAGCGTCACCAGCGGGTTCAGCAGGTAGGCCAGCGCGGCGGCGATCGCGAACGGCAAGAGGATGTCAGCCACCTCGCGCAGCAGCAGCAGCACCGCCACCGCCGCGCCGACCTTCAGGCCGACACGGACGAGTCGATCGAGGTCCCAGCGCGGCGCGGTCTCAGGCACGCGTCAGCCCCAGTTCGGCGGCGGCCGATTGCAGCGCGGTGACGCAGTTTTGAATGTGCTCGTCCAGCGGCAGGCCGAGCAGTTCCGCGCCGCCGGCGATGTCATCCCGGCTGACCGCGGCCGCGAACGACGGCGTCTTGAGCTTCTTCCGCACGCTCGCGGGTTCGAGTCCCTCGAATCGTTTCGGCCGCACGAGGGCACACGCGACCAGGAAGCCGCACAGTTCGTCCACGGCGAACAGAGCCTTGCGAATCGGGCGGTCGCGAGGATAGTCGGCCGCGTTCCAGTCGGCGTGTGAGAGGATGGCGCCGACGATCTCCTCGTCCACGCCGCGCTGCCGCAGGATGGCCGCGCCCTCGCGTGTGTGCGCAGGCGGATCAGGCCAGCGCTCGTAGTCGAAGTCGTGCAGCAGCCCGACCACGCCCCACGTCTCGGCGTCGCCGCCGAGCAGGCCCGCGTAGTGCCGCATGGCCGCCTCGACCGCGAGCATGTGCTTCCGCAGCGAGTCGGATGAGACGTACTCGCACACCAGGCCCCAGGCGTCGGCGCGGTTCACGAGTGCTCGGCCCTCGCAACGAATCGGCCGCGCGGCACGTCGCCGCGCGGCCGAGGAAGAATAGCCGAAATGGGCACGGCGGAAAGCCGGTTGTCGTCCGGCGCTTCGTGCCGCGCGGCGAGCGCCTAGGGACAGGTCGTCGCCGCCAGCAGCCGCTCAACGAACCCCGCGATCGCCACGGTCGACGAGGGTCGCCATCCATCGATGGACGCGCAGCGGCATGGACGCCGCTCGTCCAAGAGAACGCAGCCCACGAACTGCTGGATGTCGGCCCCGTCGCGCCGGGAGTCGCCGTTCATATCCCCGTCGCACGTGGCGCACGGCGGCGTGGGCGGCGGGCTTCCCGGGATGACGGGCCCGCACCAGTTGGCGACGGCATCGACGGCGTCCGGCAGCGGTTCGACCAGTAGCGGGAAGGACGTGCCGGTCAGGTAGGAGGCGTAGATCATGCGCGCATCCAGCCCGCCCGATTCATCCGGCACCGTGAGCGGGTCGTCGGGCGCGACGGTGAAGATGAACATTAGGACCTGCGGTCCGCCGCTGAGCGGATACGGCGCCCAGACCAGCTCGAAATCACGCACGTCCGTCGTGGATGGGATGCCCAGGACCGCCGGCAGTGGAATCGACGAGACCGGGCCGCCCGCGTACTCGTAGATGATCGCGTTGAGTGGACCGAACGTCGCCCGCGCCTCATGGTCGGCGCCGAAAAGCCAGGTCCCGCAGCCGGGCCCGGTCAGATCGATGGCGTCCACGTCGTCATCGAACTCCTGCGGCGTGGGCGCGGGTGGGAAGTCGGGCGGCGGATCGGGCGCGAGGCTCGGGTGCACATCCGTCTCACTGCCTGCTGGCGCCTGGGACGCAATGCATCCGCCCGCGGTTGGAATCAGGCTGACTGAGAACAACTCGTCGCGGCCGAGCGCCGATCCGTACGTCATGCCGGCGGGCGAACTCGAACCGACCGGGATCGGGCACGGCACACCCGGCGGTGCGCCGGCCCAGTGCGCCGGACCGTCGTCGTCGAAGGAGATCAGCAGCGTGCTGAGTTCTTGAACACAGGCGGACGGGAATCGCGGAACGGGAGCACTGAGCGGTCCGGACGTCAACAGCCCGGCCAGGCTGAAGTCGATGGAATCAGTACCGTCGAGGTCGAGGAAGGTCGCGCCCGACGGTGCGCCGCCGGCGCACGTCGGCGCCCCGGGTCCGCCCGGCACGAGCGGCGGGATGTCGCCGCCACGAGCAAGGATGTCGGTGCGAACGCCATGCGCGCCGGGGAACGGGATGGGTGGACCACCCGCGACGTACGTGTCAAAGGGGTCGAAGGCCTCGTTGCCATCCGGGGTCGGATCGCTCCACTCCGCGTCGGACCCCAGGTCAATCGAGAACTCCAGCGTCGGCATGGGGCACTCCGGCGGCGGGGGAGGCGGCTCTTCGCTGCCGGGAGCAGCGCCGATGGAGAGCCAGACGTTCGTCTCGCGACGAGCGGACGCCGTGTCGTTCTCGGGCACACAGTTGTGCGGCAGGATGCATGGGTCTCCGAGCGGTGAGCACGCTGCCGGACATGCCGCCGGCGAGGGTGGCGGCAGACAGTATGCGTCGACGTACTGCGCGATCATGATTGGAATCGTGCTGCCGTTGCCGACCGTGAATGAGCCGGTCGCCTCGCCGAACCGCGCTCCGCTGGTGTCCCACACGTCGTAGTCGCCGGCGAACTGGGTTGCGCCGTTGACGGCCAGGGCGCCGGCCGACGCCGCCAGGTTTCCGCCGGACGGCCCGACGACGGGTCCCTCGGCACGGGCGGCGGCGAGGACCGACCAGCGGAAACTCACCGCGACCGGCGCGCCTGGGGGCACTCCGGGCGCATCGATGCGAACCAGAATCAGTGCGAAAAGATCCTGGTAGCTGACGGCTGCGTATGGCCCGCCGGGACAGTACTTGCAGTCGTAATCGTCGTACGCGAGATTCAGGGCTCGGACTCGAAGCGTGGGCGTGTTCGCTCCGCTGACCTGGATGATGCCGTCCTCGATCGAGGTCGCGCTGCCGCAATTCGCTCCGCCGTCGAGAAACACGCCGCAAAGCCACCAGTGTCCGTCGGGCGTCGGAAAGTCCAGCGCAGCGCACGAGACCGGCCCCGCCGCTCCGCCGGAGTAGCAGGTGAAGAAATACCCCGCGGAGTTCGGCACCCACGTCACCGTGCTGGCCGGACCGAGCACGGTCCATTGTGCCTGCGCCGTCAGCTGCACACCGAAGCTGACGCCGATGGCCATGCTGATCCCTATTCGAAATTTGCGGTTGAATGGCTGGCACATGATCGTTCTCCCTACGCGGAGCCGCACGACCGCGCTCACCGTCGGAGTCGCAATACGCCGGCCCTCAAGAGTCCAGACGACGCCGGATACCGAGCTGGACACTGGATCCGGGGATTCCCTCGTCTCCGATCGCCTGCCGGGCCTGCGATGTTCGGGTATCCTCGACCCCGAATGGCAGCCGGCGTCCCGCATGAAGCGATCCCCCCGCGCTGGCCGGGTCTGATAGCCTCCGCCGTCATGCTGGCCGCGGGGCTGGCGTCCCTGGCCTGGGGCCGCGGCTGGATCGGCGTCGGCGTGCACCCGAGCGTTGCCGCCGGGGACGTGGATCATCGCGCCACCGCGACCTGGCTCGGCGCCGCTTTGCTGTCGCTCGCGCCGCTGACGTCGCTGATCTGGATTCGATGTCGTCGCCCGGTCGCCGACTCCGTGACCGGCTTCGCCCTCGCCGTGGATGGCATGTCTCCCCGCGCGCGTTGGTTGGACCTGGCGCTCGCCAGCCTGCTCGGGCTGTTTCTGGAGGTGGCGCTGATTCGCTGGCACGGCACCGAGTTTCGCGCCTGTGCCTACCTCAAGAATGTCACCCTGCTGGCCTGCTTCCTCGGACTCGGACTGGGCTTCGCCCGGGCGCATCGCCCGCGCCTCTCGATGCCGATCATGCTCCCGCTGCTGGTCGGCCAGGTGCTGGTGATGGACGTACTCAGCCTGGTCGACGCCGATCGTGCCATCCGCAATCCGCAGGCGACCGAGGTCTACTGGGGCATGGGTCACATCACGACGCTGCTGCACGTCGCGGTGTTCTACGGCTTCTTCGCCGCGCTCTTCGTCAGCACGATCATGATCTTCATTCCCATCGGACAGCTCACCGGCCGCCTCATGCAGCCAGCCGCGCCGATCGCCTCGTACACGGTCAACATCGTCGGCAGCATCGTCGGCGTGCTGCTGTTCGCGGAGGTGTCGTTCTACTGGCTGCCGCCGTCGTTGTGGTTCGCGCTGGCCGTGATGTTGGCACTGTGGCTCGTGCGTCACGATCGCCTCGGGCTCACGGTGGGGGCGCTGGCCGGCGTGCTGGCGGTCGGCTGGCTCGGGTTCGAACCGCGCTCGGCCGTTCGCAACGTCTACTCGCCGTACCAGCGACTGGAAGTGACGGCCGATGTGTACCCGCTCGCGGACGGCCGAACGGTGCGACTCGGCACGATGGTGAACGCCAACAAGACCTGGTATATGGCGGCGAGCGACCTGTCGCCGGAGTTCGTGGACCGTTGGGGCGAGCTTGTTCCGGGACTGCGGGAACGCGCTTGTGCCTACGACCTGCCCTACGCGATCGGACCGGTGGTGTCGGACGTGCTGATCGTCGGCTCCGGTGCCGGGAACGACGTGGCGGCCGCGATTCGCGGTGGGGCGGATCGAGTCGACGCCATCGAGATCGACCCCGCCATTCTCGAACTGGGACGTCGCGAGCACCCCGAGTCGCCCTACGGTTCCCCGCGCGTGCGTGCGCGCGTCGGCGACGCGCGGGCGTTTCTTCAGTCCGCGCCGCCGGCCGTCTACGACCTAGTGGTCTTCGGCCTGCTCGATTCGCACACGCTGCTGTCCGGCATGGCCGCCATCCGGCTGGACAACTTCGTGTACACGATCGAAAGCCTGCGGGACGCTCGGCGTGTTCTGCGGCCGACGGGCCGGCTGTGCCTTTCGTTCGCCGTCGGACCCGACACCGTGTTCGCCGCCCGCATGTGGAACATGCTGCGGACGGTGTTCGGCCACGAACCACGCACGTTCTGCCTGCAGGGCACCGACACGGCCTTCGTCATCGCCGTGGACCCCGCCACCAAGTGGACACCCCCGGCCGACGTCGTCGAATCCACCGCGACCGTGTCCGCCGCCGCCGCCCGGCTCAACCCGCCCCCGGCATGCGACGACTGGCCCTTCCCGTTCCTCGAAAGCCGCCGCTGGGCCGATTTCCCGCGTTCGTATCTCTGGTTGATCGGCCTGCTGGCGGTCATCTCGGTCACGTGGGTCGCCGCGGCGCGCGAGCGCGTCGAGCGATTCGATCCGCACTTCTTCTTCCTCGGCGGCGCGTTTCTGCTGGTCGAGACCAAGGGCATCACCGAACTGGCGCTGGTCTTCGGCACCACCTGGGTCGTGACCAGCGTGGTGATCGTTTCGATCCTCGCGCTCATCCTGCTCGCGAACTGGTTCGTCGCGGGCGTTCGCCCGCAGCGCCTGTGGCCGGCGTATGTCGCCCTGCTGGCAAGCCTCATGGCGGGCTACCTCGTTCCGGTCGAGCGACTGCTGCCGATGGGCCGGGTCGGCGCGGGGTTGGCCTCAGCCGGTCTGCTCTGTCTGCCCTTGTTCTTCGCCGGAGTCATTTTCGCGACGTCGCTGTCGCGTTGCCGCTCGCTTCCGTCGGCATTCGCCAGCAACCTGCTGGGCGCCATCCTCGGCGGACTGTGCGAATATGCGTCCATGGTCGTGGGCTTCCGAAACCTCTACCTCGTCGGGATGGGAATCTATGTGCTCTCGTGGGTGGCATTGTGGATGCGCCGTGACGGCGACTTCCGGCGTTCAGCGCCGGTCAGCCGTTGATCGACGCCGGGTATCTGGAACGGTTGCGTGGGCCGCTCTCTGCCTCGCGGTCGCCGCGACCGGGTGCGGCGGCCCGAAGCCGCCGGCCGTGTTGCTGGAACGGCCGGCCGAGTTTCCGGCGACATGGGAACGTCGCGCGCTGTTCAACACGCCCTCAGCGTACATCTACGCCCGCAACGAACAGGCCGCCGGCGAGGCCGATCGCGTGGTCAAGGAGGTGGCGGCCTATGTGCAGCGCCGCCACAAGCGTGAGTTGGGCAAGGGGCTGGTGTGGATCCGCGAGCCGGATGATACGCCCGCCGCCCGCACGCTCGAGGAGGTGGACGACCTGAAGAACGACCCCGGCTTGGTGCGAACGCCGCCTGCGAAGGAGAAGCCGGTCGCCGAGGTGCGGCGCGAGATGAGCGAAAATGGCATCCCGGAGGCGCCCACCGTGCGCGGTGCGAGCCTGCCGCTGTCTTCCACGCGGCTGCGGCGACTGGGGTTGGATGCTCCGGACGTGCCGTGGGCGGTGACGTTTCCGTCGCAGGCGCTGGCCGAGGCGTGCGGCGTCGAGGTCTTTGCCCCGGCCCTGCGCAAAAAGCAGCCGTCGCTGTCCGTGGCCGAGGCCCGCGACGCGGCTTCGCGCTTCTCCGGGCTGACCGCGAAGCCGTTCCTGATGACGCGCGGCCAACCGGTGTTCGTCATGTGGGCCCAGCAGCAGGCCGACTGGTCGGACGACCAGCGCCGCGATGCGATCCGCCGCTACATCCGCGACGTCTGCCGGGCGAACGGTCTGCCCGCGCCGCGCGACGATGACTTGAGCTGGTGACTTCTGCTCATCGCCGGGCCGGCGCGGTCGACAATGCACGGCCGTCGGCGATGGCCCGGAAGTGCTCGACGTCGAGCGTTCGCCCCGCTCGCGCATAGAGCCGCGCCAACCGCTCCGCCGCGCCGCGAGTGCTCCGCGACTCGTCGCCGGACGACCCGTTCAGCATCCGGTACGCTTCGAGCAACAGCGGCTCGGCCTCCTCGATCCGCCCTTGTCGCTCGATGCTCTCGCCGAGAAAACCCAGCGTGTCGCCCAGCGGCTGGCTGCCGCCCGGCCACGCCTGGCGACGGATGACCGTCGCCTCGCGCAGCAGCTCCTCGGCAGCGGCCAGGTCACCCCGTTGCAGCAGGATCGCGCCCAGGACCGTCAGTGATGATCCGATCGCCGGATGCTCGGGCGGGAGGATTCGGCGTCTGGTGGCCAGCCCGGCTTCGGCCATGCGTGCGGCTTCGGACAGCTCGCCGGTCTGTAGCAGCAGCCACGCCAGATTGTTCTCCAGTGCGGCTGCTTCGTCCGGGCTGACGCGGTGACGCTCGGCCGCGAGTAGTTCGCGCATGAGCACGATCGCCTCGTCGTGCTTGCCTTGGGCTTCCAGCGCGCCGGCCAGCCGATTGACGCAGGCTTTCACCGCTGTCTGCCCGTGCGGCGTCTGTCGCAAGATGACCAGATAACGCCGCAGCGTCTGCTCGGCGCCGGCGTGATCGCCGCGCTCGGACGCCACGTCCGCCAGCGCGCTGAGCAGGCTCGCCGAGTGCCAGTTATCCTCCCCGAGCTGACGGGTCACGACGCCCAGCGCCAGCCGCAAGTGTGCCTCGGCGCTGTCCCAGTCGTGCAGATCCCGGAGGGTGTTTGCAAGCTCCGCGGCGTTGCGGCCGATCTCGAGCGCGTCCGGCGGCTGATGCTCTCGCCGCAGCGCGAGCGCCCGCGCCAGCAACGTCTTGCTCTTTTCCGGCAGCCCGAGTTTGCGATACAGCAGTCCCAGCGTCTCCGACAGCGAAGCGTGAATCAGCGGGTCGGCCGCCACCTGCCGTTCGAGTCGATCGGCCGCCCAGTCCGCCAGATCGCGGGCCGAGATCGTCCGGCCCTGTGCTACCTCCGGCCGGGCGACATCGAACATCTGCACCAGCAGGTCGCGGACGCGGTTGGCGGTCGCGGCCTCGCGCTGGGCGCGCTCGGCGTCGCGAAGCGCGGCCTGCTCGGCGCGCTCGGCTCGCCGCGCCTCGGCGTTCGCGCGAGCATAGAGCGCGCTCATGCCGGCCCCGAAGGCAATCAACACCAGCAGCGCGACGGCCGCGGCCGCGCTCGCCGCGCGGTGGCGTCGGATCAACTTGCCGAGCTGGTAGCGCAGCGTCGCGGGCCGCGCCTGGATCGGGGCGTCCGCCAGATAGCGTTCGAGGTCGTCCGCCAGTGCCGCGACGCTGCCGTAACGGCGATCCGGGTCCTTCTCGAGCGACTTCAGCAGAATCGTCTCCAGATCGCCGCGCAGCGAATCATCGATCGTGCCCGGCCGCGCCGGCGCGACTTCGCAGATGGTCCGCGCCGACTCGACCAGTTGCCGGCGATCCAGCGCGTACGGCAGGCGTCCCGTCAGCAGTTCGTAGAGCATGACGCCGAGCGAATACACATCACTGCGGACATCGATCGCGCCCGCATCACCGCGGACCTGCTCCGGGCTCATGTAGGGCAGCGTGCCGGCAATCCGGCCGACCTCCGTCTCAAACGTCATCGCGCCGCCGGCCGACGGATCCAGCAGCTTGGCCAGACCAAAGTCGAGCAGCTTCGGCGTGGCGCCGCCGCCTTCGCTGACGACGAGCACGTTGCCCGGTTTCAGGTCGCGATGGATCACGCCGCGCTGGTGGGCGTACGCCACCGCCGCGGCGATCCGCTGAAACAACTGAACGCGAGCCCGCAGGGGAAGTTGCTTTCGCTCGACGTACTCGCGAAGCGGCTCGCCCTCCACCAGTTCCATGACGAGGTAGGGGCGGCCATCCTCCATCCAGCCGGCGTCGTAGATGGCCGCGATGCCCGGGTGTTTCAGTCGGCCGAGCGCGTCGATTTCACGCCGAAACAGCCGCGCCGAGTCCGGCTCGGCCGCCCGCCCCGCATCCAGGATCTTGATGGCCACCAGCCGTTTCGGGTGTTGCTGTTCGGCGGCGTAAACCGTGCCCATGCCGCCGCGTCCGAGTTCCCGAACGATGCGAAATCCGCCCACTTGGGAGGGCGGCTGACCGTGGCTCGCACGGCGCGACGACACCACGCGTCGCAGGGAGTCCGCCAGCCGGAGGTTCGGCTCGATCTCCGCCAGTCGCTCCCGGCAGGAATGACATGCCGACACGTGCCCGGCAATGCCATGAGCGAGCTCATCCGGCAGCCGGCCGAGGGCCAGTGCTTCCAGATCACTGATTTCCGGGCATACGGGCTGCATGTCACGTTCGCCGGTTCGACCAGCCCTCCCAGTCGAATTGACCGAAGATCCGTGCGACGTCCTCACGCGCCGGGGCGATACTCGTCGAGATCGCTCCGCAGCTCGCGGATGCGCGCCAGGAGCCGGTGCTTCGAGTTGTAGACGGTCTTGATCGGGACACCGAGCAGCCGCGCGGCCTCCGCCGGCGAGCGCTCGTCGAGCACGACGAGTTCAAAGGCGCGATAGGTCGTCGGCTCCACCTCGGTCCGCGCGGCTTCCAGACATCGCTCGAGCAGCGAGCGTTCCCATTCCTCGTCCCAGGCGCCGGTCGCACTGGCCTCGTCCGGCCAGTCCGCGATGGCGGACGGATGGTCCAGGACGCCGATTCGCGCGATCGCGCGGCGTTGTCCCAGCGCCTGGCGATAGGCAATTCCGAACAACCAACGGCTCAGGCGGCCCTTCTCGGCGTCGTATCCCCCGCGCCGAAACCCTTCCGCGAACGCCAGCAACGTGTTCTGGGCCACGTCCTCGGCATCGGCGGGGCTGACACCAAGCCGCCGCGCGAAGGCGACGATCGGCAGCCGGAAGCGCTCGGCCAGTCGCTCCCAGGCGTCGCGGTTCTCATAGTCCCGCAGACGCTGCAGGATCGTGGTCGTGGTCAGCCACTCCGCCGATGTTCCGCCCGGAAGTCCCATGATCACACCATCTTACCACCCGGATCGGCCGCCAAGCCTGCCGCTCCAGCGGAAGGCTCCGCCCGGGCTGACCGGAAAGCTCGCCGTGCGTGAGAAAAGCCGGGTTGGACGCGCAATACGTGTCATCAAGAGTCGGACGGAGCGACGGGCGCTCGTCGTTGTGCGCCCGGAATCGCAGCGCTGCCCTGGAGGTCGTTTCGATGTCGATCAGACGAGTGGATTTTCGAGCCGCACCGTTGGTCTCGCTTCTGGCTGTCGTGGTCGCCGCGTGCGCCCCTCGACCAGTGAACGCGGCCGCGCTGAGCTGGAACAACGCCGCCGGCGGCGCGGCCGCCACGCCCGGGAACTGGACGCCGGCCCAGATGCCGGCGTCCGCCGACGACCTCACGTTCAACGTGACGTCCATTTACACCGTCACGTGGAACTCGCTGGTGACGGCGAGCCGGACCCACACGCTCAAGCGCGGAACGGTGACGTACTCTCTGAGCAACCCGCACACGGCCGGCTTGGGCATCATCGTCGGCGACCAGGGCGCCGACTCAGCCACGCTGACCGTGACAACGGGCACGTTGCGATCGGACGCGAGCATGACGGTCGCGAACGCCAGCGGCAGTTCGGGCACGCTCAACGTGGATGACGACGATGCCGAACTCATTGTCGGCAACGGCGCCGATCTGACCATCGGCAACAACGGAAGTGCCCAGCTCAGCGTCACGAACGACGGGTTGGTGGAGGTCGCGGATCAGCTTGTGGTCGGCAACAATGGCGCTTTCTCGGCGAGTGTCACGATCTCCGGCGCCAGCTTCATACCGCCGACCACGTTCCGCCGATCGAGGCTCCGCGTGCTCGGCGCGAACGACTCCCGCATCGGTCAGAGCGGGGACGTGACGTTGGTCGTCTCCAATGGCGCGCTGGCCAGCTTCGCGTCGCGCCTGATCGTCGCCAACGGCTCTGCGTCTGTGAGCAGCGTGACCGTCGCGACCTCGTCGTCGATCTTCTCGGCGCAGCTCGATGTCGGCGGCGAATTGTTCCTTGGGCGCAACGTGTCCAGCGGCGGCATCGCGGGCTCGGGTACGCTCGTGATCAATACCGGCGGCCTGGTCAACGTCGCCGCCGCCACGCGCCTGGGAGACCCGGACGGCGGGTCCGGCACGATCACGATGGGCGGCGGCGCGTTCGTCGGCGGTCAGCCGATCGAGGTGTTGGCCGGTTCGACGATCGAGGGCACCGGCACGATCAGCGCCGACATCAGCAACAACGGCGCCATCACGCCCCAAGGGGCGCTCGGCCTGACGCTGAACGGCATTCTCGCCAGCACAAACAACAACGTGGTCGGCACGCGGATCGCCTTCGGCTCGACCGGCGGCTATACGGGCGCGGGCTCGTGCCAGAGCGACATCGCCGGTGACGCCGGCGCCGTCATCACGGCCACCGGCCCGCTCTCGCTCGGGCGAAACACCACCAGCGGCGTGAGTTACAATGGCGATATCCATGTCGGTTCGCACGTCGTCACCCTGGTCGACTCGAACGGCGCGGTTCTCGGGGGTGAAACGATCATCGATTCAGGGGGCCAGTTGTCGTGCGTCGGCGGCATCGGCGTCGCGTTGGGCGGTCGGCTGACCGGACGCGGAACCGTAACTGGAAACGTGGTCATGTCTGGAGCCCTCAATCCCCAACGATCACCGACGCCAGGCGGGATCATGGCGATCGGCGGCAATCTGGTCATGAATCCGTCGGGCTCATTCGAGATGGAAATCGGAGGCCCGCAGGCATCGGCCTCTCACGACCGTGCCAACGTGACCGGCACCGCCTCGTTCAACGGCGTCATTCGCGTCACCATTCCGAACGGCTACGTGCCCAAGGTCGGCGAGCAGTTCATCGCCATCAACGCCACGCTGGGACGTACCGGTGAATTCGCAAGCGTCGTGCCGCCCAATCCCGTTCCATGCAACGGCGTCACGTTCGTCGACGTCTATTCCGGTACGGCGGCAATCGTGCTTATCCGTCCGCCGCTCGGTTGCACCGCCTTGGGCGACTTGAACTCGGACGGCCGCTGCAACGGGCCTGACATCCAGCCGTTCGTCAACGCCGTGGTGGCCGGCCCTTACAACCACTGCGCGGACATGAACGGCGACTGCCAGAACACGGCGGCCGACATCGCGATCTTCCTGAACTGCCTGTTGTAATCGCCGCCGTGGACGCGTCCGTGACGCGCCCGCCGCTGGGGCGCGGGCGCACGGATGACTGGACCGACGGCTTGACACACAAGTTCGGTTCTTGTATGGTACGGCTTCCGGCGAGCACGTATCGGACGACATCCACGACAGGAGCCTGACATGCCCAGCAACGTATCCGCCGTCCCGGCGGGGTTTCACACGGTCACGCCGTCGCTCATCGTCAGCGACCCTGACGCCGCCATCCGGCTTTACGGCCGGGCATTCGGCGCCGAGGAGGTCATGTGCCTGCGTTCAGCCGACGGCAAGGTGATGCACGCCGAGGTGAAGATCGGCGATTCGATCGTCATGCTCGGCGGCGAGTGGCCGGACTGGGGCATGAAGGCCCCGCTTCCCAAGCACGTCAGCAGCGCGCTGATGATCTACCTGCCCGACGTCGACGCCGGGTTCCGCCGGGCCGTGGACGCCGGCTGCGTGGCCCTGATGCCGCCGGCCAACATGTTCTGGGGCGACCGCTACGGCCGCGTGCTTGATCCGTTCGGTCACGTCTGGGGCCTGGCGACGCACGTCGAGGACGTCTCGCCGGAGGAGTGCGCGCGTCGCGCCGCGGCGTGGAAGCCGTAGCCCGCATCGCTTCACCCATCGGGTAGTGAGAACCGCAGCGCTCGGCCGCCCACCCAGCCCGGCACGGCGGCCGCGCGCTGCGATATAATCCCGGCCGCATCAACGCTCGGCCGCGTTCGAACGTGCACCGTTCGCGGGCCCGGCGAGCAGCGCGCGACGGGATCCTCCCATGCTCACTCGCTCGTTCATCCTCGGCCGGCCGGGCCTAAAGATGACTCGCTGGCGGCCGGTCTGTCCGGAGTGCGCCTACTCGCTCCGCGGCAGCACCGGCGACCGTTGCCCGGAGTGCGGCCACCCGTTTCCAACCTCGGAGCGCTCCTATCGTCGCTGGGCGTGTCAGCGGCTGCCGTGGGATCGTGCCGACCGGCGCGGTCGCGTGCGCGCGCTGGCGGCGTCGGTGCTGTGGATCATCGTGACGCCGACCCGCGCGGCCCGCGGCCTCTCCATCCCCGACCGCTGGAGCCGCGGCGCGGCGTGGTGCGCCGCGTGGATCCTCGTCGGTTCCGTGGCGGCGGCGACGCTGGGGACTCATCGGAACGCGATTGTGACCGTGGTGTGGCCGGATAGCGGCCTGCTCGCCTACCCCGATTTCTGGCGGGTAGTGTGGGGCCCCCCGCGCTGGAGGGCAGTCTGGGTGGCCCAAACCGCGGCCGTTCATGCCGCCCACATGGTGCTGGTCGTTGCGATCGGCATCGCGATCAGCCTGCTTCAACCATGGCGACACCCAGCCGCTAGGCGGGCCGGAGTGAAATGGTCACTCTACGCATCCGCCGTCATGCCCCTCGCGGTTGTCGCGTTCGTCGGGGCGCAGGCTATCGCCGTCGCTCGGGCCGGCTCGTCCGCCGTGGCCGCCGCGCTGTCACAGATGCGCACCGCTAGTCCGCTGCCGCTGGAAATCGTGGTCGTTGCGTATCTGATCTGGTGGTCCATCGGCATGGCGGCCGGAATGTTCACCCGCTCCCGGTCCGTGCCGGATGCCTTCGGCTACGCCGTCGCGCTCGGCGTGGCGTACATGCTGGTTCGCGTCCTGTTTCCTCTCGGCGAACTGGAGCAACTGGCGTGATGTCCCTGCTACATCGGCATGCCCGGCATTCGACGTCGAGCGACTTGCGGCGCATCGTGGCGGTCGTGGTTGTGGCGGCCGTCCTGTCTGTCGCTTGGCACGCGATCCGGGATCGGGCGTTGGTCGCCATTGCGTCGAGCAGCATCGGCTGCCGCGGGCGAGAGGGTCTGATCGAGGCCGCGATGCGAGTTCGCAATCCGTCGCTCCCGGGCGGCGCTCAGTTCCTCGGTATGCGCCACGACCTCACCGCCGCGGTCATCGTCCGTTCGACGGTGCCGATGATAGGCAGCGTCCGGGCGCCCGACGTGGAAGGCCTGCACGTTGCCTTGACCACGGTGGCTGACACCGAATTTCGCGTTCGGGGCCGCTTCGTTGGTGAGTCGACTAGTTTCCTGCCGCCAGTCGATTTGGATGGCGATGGCGAATGGGAGGTTGCCGCGTTCGTGTACCCGTCGGACGCTTCAAAATGGTACAGTTCCTACCTCCTGGTCCTCTCCCTCGGAGACCGCTCGAACAAGATCGCTTTTCTCGCTCAGTTCAAGCCGCCCAGCGCTGCGTTCCATGAGGTCGCGTGGGGGCGATGTCCGAAAAGCGGAAAACTCGAGCTGCATTTCGTGGTATTGGAGCAAGGCGCCACAATCGGCGGAACGCGGAAGTGGAAGCTGTCCCACCCCGTCGCGATCTTCGCCCCCGATGCGGCGGGTGTACTGCGAGCACGGTTAACGCCGCCGGACGATCTGATGGTCGTCTGGTCTCCCCCGGACGGACAGCCTCCGGAGATCTCTCCACTCGCTTCGCTGGAGGCGGAGGCCCGCCGGCGACTGCCGGTGCCGAGCGCGCCCGGGTTGACCACGCAAGGCGTCGCCGCTCCACCCTGATGCGTTGCTGCGCTTCACTGTTCGCCCGATTTGACGCCTTCGCTTGCGGCCTGCTTTCGTTGTCCCGCCGCGCGTGAGCTTCCGCGCCCGCCCGCCTATACTGTGGCCACCAGCAGAAGGGAGCTTGCAGGCATGGCATGGACGGCACTGGATCGACGGACTCCCGTGGCGGACGAAGCAGCCGGCCCGGTTCTCTCCGAGGCCATCCGCGGGAAGATTCGCTCATTCTTCCCTCGTTACGAAACACGCCGCGCGGCGCTGCTGCCGGCCCTGCACGTCGTCCAGGACGCGCTGGGTCACATCAGCCACCAGGCCATGCGCGAAATCGCCGAGGTGCTGGAGATTCAGCCCGCGCAGGTGCTCGATACCATCAGCTTCTACACCCACTTCTGGACGCACGAGAAGGGCCGCAAGGTCATCGTGCTGTGCCGCAGCCTGTCGTGCCAACTCATGGGCGCCGACGACGTGAAAGCGGCCATCGAGTCCAAGCTCGGCATCCAGGAGCACGGCACCACCGACGACGGCCATTACAGCTTCGTCACCGAGGAGTGCCTGGCCGCCTGCGATCATGCCCCCTGCCTGCTGGTCAACGAGCGCCTGCACCGCTGCGTCGGGCCCGACGACGTGACTAAGTTGCTGGCCGATTCGAACAACGACCGGACCGGCCTGCCACGCTCCGATCTTTACGACGCGCCGCGCGGCGCGGGCGACGACCAACCCGAGGCCGGAGTCGACCGCACCAGTGACGTTCAGGAAATGAAGGAATCTTGACCACGGTGACGCAACCGGCGGCGACTCGCTCTGCCGAGGTCGCCCCGGGACGCCACCGCCAAGTGCCGACATGAGCTCATTCGAACCGATCCTTTCGAAGAACTTCGACGTGGAGGGCATCCGCACCCTCGAAGTCTATCGCCAGCGCGGCGGCTATCAGGCGGCCGAGAAGGCCCTCAAGACCATGACGCCCGACCAGGTGGTCGAGCTGGTGGTCGCGTCCGGGCTTCGCGGGCGGGGCGGCGCGGGCTTCCCGGCCGGCGTCAAGTGGACCTTCCTCCCCAAGGATCGCACGGTCACGTACCTGTGCGTCAATGCCGACGAGTCGGAGCCGGGCACGTTCAACAACCGGGTGCTCATGGAGCGCGATCCGCACCAGGTGCTGGAAGGCATCCTGATTTCGGCCTTCGCGACGCGCACCACGGTGGCCTACATCTACATGCGCGTCGAGTTCCACGAACAGTTCCATATCCTCCAGAAAGCGCTGGACGAGGCCTACGCCGCCGGCCTGTTCGGAAAGAACGTGCTAGGCACCGGCTACAGCGTCGATTGCTACATCCATCGCGGCGCGGGCGCGTATGTCTGCGGCGAGGAGACCGGCCTGATCGAGAGCCTCGAGGGCAAGCGCGGCTGGCCGCGCATCAAGCCCCCGTTTCCGGCCGTGGAAGGCGTCTTCCGCAAGCCGACCGTCGTCAACAACGTCGAAACGCTGGCGTGCGTGAAGCACATCGTGGAACGCGGCGCCGACTGGTTCAAGTCCATCGGCACGCCCGGCTCGGCCGGTCCCAAGCTCTACACCGTCAGCGGTCCGGTTAAGCGGCCGGGCTGCTACGAGGCCCCGCTCGGCATCACCTGTCGCGACCTGATCTTCGGCGACGCCTTCGCGCAGGGCATGCGCGACGGCAAGCGCGTCAAGGGTTGCATTCCGGGCGGTCTGTCGGTCGGCATTCTGACTGAGAAGGAGCTCGACTGCCCGCTCGATTTCGACGCCGTCCGCAAGTACGGCCTGCTGGGTCTCGGCACGGCCGGCGCAATCGTCATCCCAGAGGACGCGGACATTCGCCAGGTGCTCATGAACGTGACGCGCTTCTACGCGCACGAGTCGTGCGGCCAGTGCACGCAGTGCCGCGAGGGCACCGGCTGGATGTACAAGATCGCCGCCCGCATCGCGCTGGGCGCCGGCCGCATCCAGGACCTCGACCTCCTGGTTGAGGTCTCACACCACATGGGCATGATGAGCGGCCAGAGCATCTGCGGCCTGCCCGATGGTGCGGCCTACCCGATTCGCACCATCGTCGAGAAGTTCCGCGACGAGTTCGAGGCCCGCATTCGCGCGCAGGAGCCCAGCCGCGCCGAGGCGGTGCTGAAGCGCCTCAACCCGTCGGCCTACTCGCTGCCGATCGTCGGCCAGCCGCGCTGGGCCGAGGAGATTCGTGCGTGACGGGATGGCCCCTCCAACGAGCCGGATTGTGAGCGCCGAGCACGCATCGCCCGGCGATCCTGCGTCGGATCGCGACGCGCTCCGCGATGCGGAGCGCTGGCTTGGGGTTGGCATCCTGGCGCGCCGCGTGGCGTTCGTCCTGGAGTCGCTGCCCGACCGCGTGCGTGGCGATCTGCTCGACGATCCCGGTTTTCATCTCGCGCTCGATAACTATCAACCCGGGCGCGGCCGGAGCGTCTGGCTGCGCTGTCCGACGCCGGAAACCAACGGCAGTCGATCGGTCGTACTTAAACCGCGCCTGGCCGAGTGCGACGAACGCTTTGCGCACTGGGTCATCGCGCACGAGCTGGCCCATGCGTTCCTGCGCAATCGTGGATCGGCGGAGCAGCCCGACCCCGAGCTGGCCGCCGACGACCTGGCCGCGGGTTGGGGCTTCCCTCGACCGCGCTAGAACCGCGGGCATCGCGGAGATCGTGTGTTGACTCAGGCCGCGATCCTTGACCGCCTCGACCTGGCCGCACTGGTGCCCGATGAATTCGGCGCCCTGCGCGATGTGTTCCGCGGCGGGCTGGAGCGTTTCGTCGGCCGTCTCCCGCCCGAGCGAATCAATCAGTTGACGCAACGCTTGAGCGAAGTCGCCCCGGCCGCTGGTCCGCACGCGCGCCTGATGGCGTTCCTGCGGCATTGCCCATCGCTCCACAAGTTCGGCCAGCTCATCGCCCGGCGGCGCGATATCGATCCGGGTTTGCGGCTGTTGCTTCAGGGGCTGGAATCGATCCACTCTGCCCGGCGTGATGAGAGCGTTCGGCGCGAAGTGGAAGCCGGGCTGGGTCCGTGGAGGTCGCGCTATCAAGTCGAAGTCAGCGACACGCCGTTGGCCGAAGCCAGCGTCGCCGTGGTGGTGTCAGTCGCCTGGCGCGACGACCGCGGCGCCGCCCGCGACGGCGTCATCAAGCTGCTCAAGCCTCACGTCACCGACTATCTCATGCAGGAGCTCGACGCCCTGGCCGAGGTGGCCGACTTCCTCGAGGCGGAGAGCCGCACGCACGGCCTGCCGCCGCTCGAGTACCGCGCGACCTACGACGACGTGCGGGTACTGCTCGAGCACGAGGTCGACCTGGCCTCCGAGCAGATCCACCTCGCCGCCGCGGCTGCCGCTTATGCCGCCCATCCAGACGTCTGCGTCCCGGAGTTGCTTCCATTCCGCACGCCGAACCTGATCGCCATGCAGCGCGTGCGCGGCATGAAGGTGACGGATTCCGCCGGGCTTCCCGCCGAGCGCGACCGGCTTGCCGCCGTGATGGTGCGGGCCTTGCTCGCCGACGTGCTGTTCAGCCCCCATGACGAGGCCGTCTTCCACGCCGATCCGCACGCCGGCAACCTGTTCGCGCTGGACGACGGCCGGCTCGGCCTGCTCGACTGGAGTCTGGCCGGACGGCTGAAGCGCGATGAGCGTCGGCAGATCGTCCAGATCGTCGCCGGAGCGCTGACGCTCGACGCGTCCCGCATCGCCCGTGCCGTCGCCGCGCTGACCATCGACCCGCCGAACCCGCCGGCGATCGAGCCGGTCATCGAGCGGTCGCTACGCCGCGTGGCGGCCGGCCGGCTGCCGGGTCTGGCGTTGCTGGTCGACTTGCTCGACGGCCTGGCAATGGCGGGCGTGCGATTTCCGCCGCGGCTGCTGCTCATGCGCAAGACGCTGTGGTTGTTGATGGGCGTACTGGCGGACCTCGCGCCCGATTTTCAGGCCGACATGGTTCTGGTCGGCGCGACCTGGCAGGCGTTCTTGCGCGAGTGGTCGCATCGCGTCGCTTCCGGACTCGGGGAGCGCGGCCCGCGCACCCACCTGTCCGGTCTCGATCTGCTGGAACTCGGCCTGAGCGCCCCGTGGTCGCTGGCGGCGTACTGGATGCGATCGTGGCAGTCGTGGCGGACGCCGTCCGACGGCGCCGGCGCGACGACGGAGAGCCCCGAATGGAAATGACGGCCGAGCGCTGGCTGGCCACCGAGCGCTACATCCGCGAATTGTTCGGGCATGAAGAAGCGCCGTTGGCGGGGCTGATGACGCGCGCCGTGGCGGCGGGGCTTCCGGATATCGCGGTGTCGCCGGAGACAGGAAGGCTTCTCAGGTTGCTGGCGCGCACCACCAACGGCGGCCGCGGCGCGCGACGCGCCCTCGAGCTCGGCACGCTGGCCGGCTACTCGGCCATGTGGATCGCTGGCGGCCTGTGCCCGGGCGGCCGTCTGATCGCGCTCGAGCCCAACGCGAAGCACGCCGATTTCGCCGAGCAGGCCATTCGCCACGGCGGGATGTCGCAGCGAATCGAGATCCGCCGCGAGCGGGCCCTCGACGCGTTTCCGCGCCTGTCCGACGAATTCGGGCCGGCGTCGTTTGATTTCATTCTCGCCGATGCGATCAAGACCGAGTACGCCGATTATTTCGAGTTCGCTCGCGCGCATCTCGCGCCGGGCGGCATCTTCGCCGCCCACAACGCGCTCGGCGCCGGCTCGTGGTGGATCGACCACGCCACCACCCCCGAATCCGACGTCGAGCGTCGCGCGGTGGACCGCTTCAATCGCCGCATCGCCGAGGACCCCGCGTTCGACGCCATGATCCTGCCGACGCACCAGGGATTGATGATCGCGCGCCGCCACGCCGAACCGCGGTAGCGGCCCGCGCATCGCTCGCGCTCCAGTCAGCTCTTGCAGGGGGAAGACCCGGTTTCACCCGGTCACGGATGACCCAAGCGGTAGTCAATCCGTGGCCGGGTGAAGGAAGTTCGCGCGGTGAGTCTCACGCCGCCAGGAAATTCTCCTGCAACGCCGTGCGCAGCTTGGAGAGGGCCCGGTTCTGAATCTGCCGGACACGCTCCTTGGTGACGCCGATGATCGTGCCGACTTCCTCCAGCGTCTTGGGCATCGGCGGAAGTCCGGCTTGCAGGTCGGCATCCAGCGCGAAGCGCTGCACGATGACGGTCCGCTCGATCTCGTTCAGTGCCGCCAGATTGCGGGCCATGATCGTCCGCAGATCGTCCACGCAATCGGCCTCCGCCGCCACGCGGCACTGATCCAGGAAGTCGCTGCGCTCCAGGGTCGGGTCGAATTCCGTCGGGAAGTGGCTGCGATAACGGCTGCTGCGCAGCGCCACCCGCGAGAAGCTCTTGAGAATCGCCCGGCACGAATAGGTGCTGAACTTGAAGCCCCGGCTGAAGTCGAACTTCTCGACCGCTCGCATCAGCGCCATGTTGCCCTCGCTGATCAGCTCGGCGTAATCGACCCCACCGAGCCGAGAGCGCTTGGCCATCGCCAGCACCAGCGGCATGTTGATCTGCACGATCGCGTCGCGGGCGCGATCGGACCGCTCCGCCCAGTGCAGCAGCTCCAGCGCGACCTTCTTCGTCAGCCGGCCGCGGATGGCGCGCCGCGCTCGGGCGATTCGATATCGCGCGAAGTTGAGCTGCCGAAACAGCCTCCGCTCCTCGTCGGTCGTCAGTACGACGGCGCGGCGCGTCGGAGCCTCGTCGGGGTCGAGCGCGTTACACCACGGCACGGCCGCCGACACGGCGATGTCCTGACGGCCGAACAGCTCGCGCTCCGCGGCCGCGCGCCGGAAGGATGCGTGGTCCACGTAGGTGATCGGTTCGCTCAGGACGCGGGCCAGCCGCTCGTTCTGGGCCGGGGTGAAGCCGGCGATCGGCCGAAACTTGGCCGGCCGGTTCGGGGTGGTGGTGGCGTCAGTAGCTCCGAGATCTCCGACTGCACGCATGCTCTCCAGGCTCCCGTGACCTCCAAGGGCCACAGCGGCAGGCCAGATAGTTGCCCGGATTCGCAACCCGTCATGCCGACGCCACGCCGCGCATCACGCGCGGAACCTGCCGGAGGCGACATCGGTAGTGCTCCCGCGGACGGTGAGGCTCCGCCCGTGAAGCGCGCAGGTTGCGAACCTGCGGGAGAGTCGTTGTGGAGGGTCGTTCGGAACTACTGCCTGATTCAATATAGCATTCAATCCCGGGCGGGCAAATCAAGATCGACGGTCGGCTCCGGGCCGTGCCTCGATCCCGCGTTGTAACCTTTGCAAGCCCCAACGCTTGCATTTGCTGAGCCGACCGAAAGATCACCGCTGAGCGGGTGCTTGCGGTACCCCAAGTGTCCATTCCGCTCCGGCGTACTTCGCCACGAGTGCCGTTGCTGCGTCCAGTAATCTCGTTGACCACGTTCGTTCGATGGTTGCGTTGCCCAACCCCTGCTCGAACGACGAGCGCAGGCGTGCGACCGCCGCTCCGAACTCTCCGGGCCCGCCCAGCGATCGCCAGGTGGCGCAGGACTGCTGCGGGAATCGGGAATCCAGCATCAAGGATCCGTGCTGCAACACCGCCGCCCGCGTTCGCCGCTGGGCGCTGCCGGCCAGCTTTCGGGTCCCGTCGTCGGCGTGCTCGGCCGGCACGACGACGTCGTAGCTGTGACGCCGATCGAAGCAGAAAAACGGTCCCGCTCGATGGGTCCGTGAAACGGATGCCGGTCCCTGCTGATCGCAAGCGCCGGGCAGACCCTCGCACCCGGCCATGCGCGCCGGCGGACCGACCGCGCCGATGATCGCGCGATGCGCGAGCTCGTACAGGTGATTGGCGTTGGGCCGCAACCACGGATGGCCGATCGGCACGACCAGCGCGTAGGTCAGCTCGAGGTCGTGCAGGATCGCGCCACCCCCGGTGGTGCGCCGCACGACCGGCAGGCTCGCAATCGACTCCGGTTGCCGGCGAACCTCGTCGAACGCCTGAAAGTACCCCAGCGAGAGCGTCGGCGCCGACCAGGCGTAGAAGCGCAGGCAGGGCGGCAGGTCGCCGCGTCCGACGGCGTCCAGCAGCGCCTCGTCGCGGGCCATGTTCTCCGCGCCCGGCAGCGGCGGGTCGACCAGCAACTCGAGCGGCTCGCTCGTCATGGTTGCTCCGCGCAGTGGCACTCGCCGCGAATCGCCTCCAGCCCCTCGCGCACGATCAGCGGAGCCAGCACGAGCGCCGCGACCGGGTCGGCCCACGACCAGCCCCAAGCCGCGGTCGCCGCCAGCCCGACCAGCGTCGTCAGCGACATCCAGGCGCATGCGATGGTCTCAAACGCGTCTGCCCGCAGCGCCCGGCTGCCGACGGCGGTGGCCACGCGGAGCTTGGCTCGGCCGAGGATCGGCATGACGACCAGCGACAGGCTGGTGAGCGCGATCCCGATGGGGCTCGCGACGGTCTCGAACTCTCTGGTCACCAGGCGCCGGCCCGATTCGATTGCGATTCCGAATGCGAGCAGCAGCAGGAGAGTTCCCGCGATTCGAGCCGTGACGCGCTCGGTCTGCTCAGTCGAGTCATTCTCGCGAGCGGACAGTTCCGCGCGCACCCGCCATGCGGCCACGACGGCGCTGCTGGTCTCAATGAGCGAATCGAAGCCGAAACCGATCAGGGCCACCGAGTCGGCCAGCAACCCGGCCCATACCGCGATCGCGCACTCCGCGACGTTCCATACGATCGTCAAGAGCGCCAGCCACCACCCGCGGCGCAGGGCGGCCCGACGAGCGTTGAGGACGCTCTCGGTCGGCGGGGCCGCGATGTCAGATTGCGGGCACATGCGCCCCGATGACCATGTTCATCCCGCCGCGCAGTACCGGCCTTGGCAGAGCGGCCGCCGACGTGCCGTCTCGATTCGTCGTCAGGACGCACCTGCTGCTGGCGCGTCGGCCAGCGTCTCCATCGGCGGGCAGGTGCAGAACAGGTGACGATCGCCCCAGACGTTGTCGATCCGGCCCACGGCCGGCCAGAACTTGTGCTCGCGCAGCCACGGCGCCGGGTACGCCGCCTGTTCGCGCGAGTACGGATGCGTCCAGCGGTCGCTGCTCACCGCGGCGGCGGTGTGCGGCGCGTTCTTCAACACGTTTTCCTGCCGATCCGCGCGGCCCTCCTCGACGGCGCGAATCTCCTCGCGAATGGTGATCAACGCGTCGCAGAAGCGATCCAGTTCAGCCTTCGATTCGCTCTCGGTCGGCTCAATCATGAGCGTGCCGGCCACCGGCCACGACATGGTCGGCGCGTGGAAGCCGTAGTCGATCAGGCGCTTGGCAATGTCCTCCACCGTGACGCCGGCCGACTTGTCGAATGGGCGGCAGTCGATGATGAACTCGTGTGCCACCCGGCCCGACTTCCCGGTGTAAAGCACCTGATAGTGAGACTCGAGCCGCTTGGCCATGTAGTTGGCGTTCAGAATGGCGATCTGCGTGGCCCGCGTCAGGCCCGCCGGTCCCATCATCGCGATGTACATCCACGAGATCGGCAGAATGCTGGCCGAACCGAATGGGGCGGCCGAGACCGGACCGATGGCCTGCGAGCCGAGCGCGTCGGACCGGGCTCCTCCGGCCCCGCGCGCGAACGGGTCGACCACCGGATGTCCCGGCAGGAACGGCGCGAGGTGCGCCGCCGCAGCGATCGGGCCCATGCCCGGCCCGCCGCCGCCGTGCGGAATGCAGAAGGTCTTGTGCAGGTTGAGGTGACACACGTCCGCGCCGAAGTCGCCCGGGCGACAGAGGCCGACCTGGGCGTTCATGTTGGCGCCATCCATGTACACCTGCCCGCCGGCGCGATGCACGACGTCGCAGGCCGCGCGAATACCTTCCTCGAACACGCCGTGCGTGGACGGATACGTGATCATCACCGCCGCCAGCCGCTCAGCGTGCTCCTCGGACTTGGCCCTCAGGTCGGCGATGTCGATGTTGCCGCGCGCGTCGCACGCCACCGGCACGACCCGCAAGCCGGCGATCACGGCGCTGGCCGGATTGGTGCCATGCGCCGAGGTCGGGATGAGGCACACGTCGCGCTGCGACTGACCGCGGCTCTCGTGATACGCGCGAATGACCAGCATCCCGGTGTACTCGCCCTGCGAACCGGCATTGGGTTGCAAGGAGACGGCGGGCAGCCCGGTGATCGCGCTCAGCCAATGCTCGAGTTGATCGGCGAGTCTCAAGTAACCCTGCTGCTGGTCGAGCGGCGCGAACGGATGGATCCGACCGAATGCCGGCCATGTCACCGGGATCATCTCGCTGGTGGCATTGAGCTTCATCGTGCACGAGCCCAGCGGAATCATCGACTGCGCCAGCGACAGGTCGCGCGACTGAAGCCGGAACAGGTACCGGAGCATCTCGGTTTCGCTGTGGTAGCTGTTGAACACCGGATGCGTCAGGTAACCGGAGCGCCGCGCGTGCGGCGCGGCCGGCTCGGGCGGCGAGCCGCCCACGAATCCGTCGATTTCCGTGGGCTTCACGGTTCCCCCGCCCAGGCAGGTCAGCAGCGCCGCGATCTCGTCGCGCGTCGTGCGTTCATCCAGCGAGATTCCGAGCGTCCCGTCGCCGAAATCGCGCAGGTTAAACCCGGCCTGACGCGCGGCCCGCAGCGCGTCCGACACCGACCCGCGCGGTCGGACGCGCAGCGTGTCGAAGAACGCCTCGTGAACGACGACGTGCCCGGCGCGCCGCAATCCAGCGGCAAGGGCGATGGCGAAGCTGTGCACGCGCTCGGCGATGCGTCGCAGCCCGGTCGGCCCGTGATAGACGGCGTACATGCTCGCCATGATCGCGAGCAGCACTTGGGCGGTGCAGATGTTGCTGGTCGCCTTTTCGCGGCGGATGTGTTGCTCGCGCGTCTGGATCGCCAGCCGGTAGGCCGGCCGCCCGTGCGCGTCGCGCGACACGCCGATCAGCCGCCCGGGCATCTGCCGCTTGAATTCGTCGCGCGTGGCGAGAAACGCCGCGTGCGGACCGCCGCCCCCCATCGGCACGCCGAATCGTTGCGCCGAGCCGACCGCGATGTCCGCGCCGTACTCGCCCGGCGGACGAAGAATCAGCAGCGCCAGCGGATCGGTCGCCACCACCGCCAGCGCGCCGGCCGCGTGAGCACGCTCGATGACGCCCGAACAGTCCCACACGCGACCGTCGCTGGCCGGATTCTGCACGAGCACGCCGAACACGTCGCCGGCCGAGAAGTCGGCCTGGCCCGCGTCGCCGACGCGAACCTCGATGCCCAGTGCCCGCGCCCTGGTCCGCACCACGCCGATGGTCTGAGGATGGCAATCGGCGGCGACGAAGAACGCCCGCCGTTTGCCGTCCTCGGACGCCGCCGCGCGGCACATGTACATCGCCTCGGCCGCCGCCGTGGCCTCGTCCAGGAGCGACGCGTTCGCCAGGGGCAGACCGGTCAGATCGGCGATCATCGTCTGGAAATTGATCAGCGCCTCCAGTCGCCCCTGCGAGATCTCGGCCTGGTACGGCGTGTACTGCGTGTACCAGCCCGGGTTTTCGAGCACGTTTCGCAGAATCACCGGCGGCGTGATGCAGTCGTGGTAGCCCATCCCGATCAGCGACCGCATCGGCCGGTTGAGCGCGGCGATGGACCAGAGGTCGTCAAGTGCCTGCTGCTCGCCGCGTGCCGCGGGAAGATCGAGCGGCCGCTTCAGCCGGATGTCATCGGGCACGACCTGCTCGATCAGTTCGTCCAGCGAGCCGCAGCCGATGGCCGCGACCATCTCGGCCACGTCGGCCGGGCTGGGTCCGTTGTGGCGCGGATCAAAGCGATCGGACGGCTCGAGAAACGGGGCGGTGGCGACGTCTCGCATGGTCGGGTTCGGCTCCGCGGTCGCCCGCGCTGGCGGCCGCTCAGCGTCCGCACGCGGCGCGGGATCGCTGATGATAGCGAACCAGACCGGGTGTGTCAGTGCTGGCCGGCGACGGCGTCGTACCCAGACGCGTCCAGCAGGCCCTCGAGTTGCGCTCGGTCGGTCGGGCGGATCTTGATCATCCATCCGGCCGCGAACGGGTCGCTGTTGACCAGCTCCGGGTGGTCGTTGAGCTGCTCGTTGACTGCCACGACGGTCCCCGAGACGCCCGCCATCAGTTCGCTCGAAGCCTTGACCGATTCGATCTCTCCGAACGGTTTGCCGGCCGTGACTGTCTTGCCGACCGGCGGCAGCTTGACGTAAGTGATGTCGGTCAACTCATCAGCCGCGAATTGGGTGATGCCGACGGCCACGAGGTCGCCGTCGAGCTTGTGCCATTCGTGCGTGGGAAGATACCTGCGGTCGGTCGGGTTGCTCATGCCGCGCCTCTGGGCAGTTCGTCGGGCTCGCGCCGACGCCGCTCGCGCGCCGCGAGCCGATCGGTCGACGTGAGACGGCGCGATTATACGAATCGCGTGCCGCCCGCGTCCACGCGGACGGCTTGATCTCTGGGGGAGCTACGCGGGTCGCTTGTAAAACGGCAGGCTGCACACGGTCGCCGCTGCCGGCTCGCCGCGGACGTCGACGTCCACCGAACGGCCGTCGACCGCCAGCGGCGCGTCGATGTAGGCCATGGCGATCGACTTCTGGAGTGTGGGAGAGAACGTGCCGCTGGTGACCTCGCCGACCGGCCGGCCGCCGTCAGTGAGGGCCATGCCTTGCCGCGCGATCCGTTTGCCGGCCAGCGTCAGGCCGACCAGCTTTCGCTTCGGACCTTCGGCGGCGATCTTCCGGAGCGGTTCGACGCCGATGAAGTCCTTGGTCAGGTCCACCGCCCATCCGCAGGCCGCCGAGAGCGAGTCCACCTGTTCGCTCAGTTCGTGGCCGTACAGCGGCATACCGGCCTCGAGTCGCAGCGTATCGCGCGCCCCCAGCCCGGCCGGCCGCACCTGGGGCTGGCCCGGCTCGCTCGGCTGGATGATGAACTCCCAGACCATGCGGCCGAACTTGGACGGGATGATGATCTCGACGCCGTCCTCGCCGGTATACCCGCTGCGAAACAGCGTGTAATCGGTCCCCGCGAACGATCCGGTGACGAACGCGTAGCGCTTCAGCTCGCCGAAGTTGATCGGCACGTGCTCGCGCATCAGCGCCATCGCGGCCGGTCCCTGCACCGCCATCATGACGGTCTGCTCGGTGCGGTCGTCCAGGCTGACGTTCAGGCCGGCGGCATGGGCGCGCAGGTGGGCGACGATCCGCTCGCGGTTGCCGGCGTTGCACACCATGATCCAGTGCGTCTCGGCGCGCGAGATGATTACGTCATCGAGGATGCCCCCGTGCTCGTTGAGCACGTGGCTGTAGCCGCACCGACCAATCGCCAGCTTGGCACAATTGCGGGTGCAGACGCGGTCGAGCAGCTTCTGCGCGTCGCCGCCCTCGAAGAACAGGCGCCCCATGTGCGACACGTCGAACACGCTCGCGACGCTGCGCGTATGCACGTGTTCCTCGACGATGCCGCCATAGAGCAGCGGCATCTCCCAGCCGCCGAACTCGACCAGTTTCGCGCCGAGCCCGACGTGCGCGTCGTAGAGAGCGGTTCGTTTCATGATCGGCCGCACTCTAGGCACGGCCGGGGCGGCGGTCAAGCGAGCGACGCGCCGCTACAGCTTCACGGTCACGGTCTTGACCTCGGTGTAGTTCGCCAGGCCGTACTCGCCCAGCTCGCGGCCGATGCCCGACTGCTTGTAGCCGCCGAACGGCGCCGCCGCGTCGAACACGTCGTAGCAGTTCACCCACACCGTGCCGGCGCGCACGCCGTTCGCGATGGCGTGGGCCTTGCTGATGTCCTTCGTCCAGACCGCCGCCGCCAAGCCGTACATGCTCTTGTTGGCGCGCGTGATGACCTCGTTGAGGTCCTTGAACTTGATGATGCTCATGACCGGGCCGAAGATCTCTTCCTGCGCGATCTTCATCTCGTCCTGCACGTCGGCGAAAACGGTCGGCTCGATGAAGAAGCCTTTCTCGCCCTTGCGTCCGCCGCCGGTCAGCAGCTTGGCGCCGTCCTTCTTGCCGGAATTGATGTAGCCCATGACCTTGTCGAACTGGTCCTTGTCGACCTGCGGGCCCTGCTCGGTGTTGGGGTCGAATGGGTCGCCCACGGTGCGCTTCTTGGCCCGCTCGACGCTCTTGGCGACGAATTCGTCGTACACGCGCTCCTCGACGAACAGCCGGCTGCCCGCGCAGCAGCACTGACCCTGGTTGAAGAACAGGGCGAAGTGAGCGCCCTCGATGGCGGCATCCATGTCGGCGTCGGCGAAGACGATGTTGGGGCTCTTGCCGCCCAGCTCCAGCGTGACGCGCTTCAGGTTGCTCTTGGCGGCCGCCTCCATCACCAGCTTGCCGACCTCGGTCGACCCGGTGAACGCGACCTTGTCGACGTCGTAGTGCCCGGCGATGGCCGCACCGGCCGTCGGACCGTAGCCCGGCAGCACGTTCAGCACGCCCGGCGGAAAGCCGGCTTCGATCGCCAGCTCGGCCACCCGCAGCGCTGTCAGCGGCGTCTGCTCGGCCGGCTTGAGCACCACGGTGCAGCCGCAGGCCAGCGCCGGACCCAGCTTCCAGGCCTGCATCAGCAGCGGGAAGTTCCACGGGATGATCTGCCCGCAGACGCCGACCGGCTCGTGCCGGGTGTAGCAGAAGTACGGCCCGTTGATCGGGATGGTCTTGCCGTGGATCTTGTCGGCCCAGCCGGCGTAGTAGCGGTAGCACATGGTCGTCAGCGGCAGGTCGGCCGCCTTGGCCACCGCGTAGGGCTTGCCGTTGTCGAGGCTCTCGAGCTTGGCCAGGTCTTCGGCGTTGCGCTCGATCAGGTCCGCCAGGCGGTTCATCAGCTCGCCGCGCTTGGTGGCCGACATCTTGCGCCACTTGCTGCCCGGCTCGAAGGCGGCCCGCGCGGCCTTGACGGCCTTGTTCACGTCGGCGGCGTCGGCCTCGGCCACCTTCGCGATCACGTCGCCCGTGGCCGGGTCGATCGTGTCGAAGGTCTTGCCGCTCTCGGCGTTGACCCACTCGTTGTTGATCAGCAGTTGGGTCGGGCCGACCTTGATCTTCCGTTCGGTCACTGTCGCGGTCGCCATGGGCGATGCTCCTTGGAACTGGAACGAACCTGCGTGGACAACGGCAGCTTGAAGGGTGGGATTATACCGCCCGCCCGGGCGGATTGAACAGCGAATTCGAGCCCCGCTCGCGGAGGCGGGTCGGACTCGCTCAGCCCGGCCCTCTGACCCCGTGCGCTGTGAACGCAGACGCGGCGATCGCGGCACTTGGCCTGAATACCCGCCGGCGCGATCGCAGCGCGCGTCCGAACGCCGAGGGTCCCCTAGCTGAGGGCCCCGGACAAGCCGAGGGGGCGCCTCCAGCACGGTCGGGGAATGGGCCATGGCGCGCGCCATGTTCGACACGACCCCCGGTTTGGCCGGGGCGGCGTCCAGCAGCTCCCGCGCGTGGCCGGTCGTGGTGTCGGGCGACAGAGTTCGGAGACGAATGATCGTGGCGCGCCCTCGTGCGGCAACCGGCCGCGCGCAAGGCTCTGATGCGAACGACGGACGGACAGTCGTGGAGCCGACAGTATGCGCCTCGGTGCGACCCGCTCGGTGCCACAAAGGGAATGACTGAAGGACACCGTTGGGCGGCGTCCCGGGCCGCGTTGAGCTGACTGGATCTGAGCTTCAGCGGCTCCGCATGAGACCGGAGGCGTGCTGGCGAACGCTGTAGATCGCCGGCTTCGCGCCAGGACGAGACGGACCGATGTCCTGACGCGGGCAACTACGTCCCCTCGACGATCTTTCTCGCCCAGGCGACGGCGGCCAACGCGAACCGAACCGCTTCTGCGCGATCGAATGGCTCCTCGATTTCGTCATCCGCCTCCGGCAGGTCGTCGTATCGAAACTCCACCGCGAACGGCGTCAGCCGCACACTTCGGAGTACGTCCTCCGGTATCTCGATTCCGCTCGTGTGGGCCAGCTCCATCAACTCGGACAAGTCGTGCGTCCGACGGTAACGCACGCCGCGGAAGGACAGCACGCTCTTGATCGCCTTCTCCACCGCCTGCTGACAGCAGAAGCCGATATGCTCATTGTCCACCTCGGCGTCGCCGACGAAACGCTGCGCGTGACGGGTGTCGCGCGCGGCTCTGCGCAGCAATGTCTCGTACGGCTTACGAGGAGGCATACACGCGACCCTCTCGTGCCGCTTCAAAGATCACGTTGTTGATCTGATCTTTCCAGGCCCGAAAGCCCTCCGCGCTGACGACCAGCACGTCGACCGGAATTTTGAGCGGCCGGAGCGCCTCGCGGAGCCGCACCATCTCGCTTCGCCGACCGCGCACCTCGGGCTCCACCACTAGAAAATCCACATCGCTGTCCGGTCGTGCGTCCCCGCGCGCATACGACCCGAACAGGATCACCTCCGATCCCGCCGGCGCCGCCTCGATCAGCACGCGCGCCGCTCGGTCGATCGTTGCCTGCGGGATCAGACCATCGTCGGTCGTCGCGGGCATCTCACTCTCCGTCATCGTCATCGTACGCGCAGAGCCGATTCGAACACCACAAGTTCAAGAACGCCGCGCTTCTCGCGCGCGTGGGTGATCGCCTCATGCCGACGGACGGTGCGACGATTGCTCGGGCTGCTCACCCATATCGATTCATTCTACTATGGCGACGCGCGGGCTCCCACGCCCGGATCGCGGGCGCGATCCATTTGATGCTGCAGGTGGCGACCACACGGGATGGGGCGCGGCGCGCTGACTTGCCTCTCGCGTGCATCGATCGCCCCCGACCCTCGCGCGGCGGACGACAGGCCGTGCGGTGCGCGCGCTGGAAACGCAGCACGCCCGCCGGCGTGGCGGGCGTGCTCGCTTCCCCCTCCGACCGAGACGCACTCAGCGGAGGAAATCGAGGATCCTGACTCGGTCGCCGACCCTCCCCGCTTGGCAGTAGTTCGGATCGATTCCCCCCGAGCGACCGAGGGACCCCAACGATTTCATCAGTCCATTAGCTCTGCTCGGGACCCTCCTCGAGCATCTTGCGGAGGTACCCGTTCTCGCGACGGGTGGCCTCCAGGTCGAACAGCAGGTACTTGATCGCCAGTCGCAGGTAGTCGAGGTTCTCTTGCAGGCTGCTGACGGTCTGCTTCAGCTTCTCGTGCCGCTCGCGCGTCTCCTGGGCGAGCAGCTCGAGCTTGGCCCGTTCGTCGGCCGGCAGCGTGCCGATCTCCGCCACCAGCTCCGCCAGCTTCTGCTGAAAAACGTGCTCGTCCATCGGTCCCCTCCCCGCTTCCGTTGAGCGAAGGCGACGCGCCCGACACGTGTCGCCCGGATCGCCCGCGTCGCGTCGACCCGCGCTCGAACGTCATCGAGTCGCCGGGACCGCTCGCGCCGCCGCGATCCGAACGCTCCCCCTCCGGGCAATCCCGGTGCCAGTCCGCCGCGCGGCGACCGCCCCGCGCGCCGCCGCGGCGTGCGTCCGCGAATGCGATTGCCAGCGCGTCCCTGCGGCCGATGGCGCGTGCTCCGTCCCGCGAAAGGGGCGCCCTGCCGGATGTGCCGTCGTGTTGCCGCCGCTCAACAAACGCGCCGCCGGCGACGCACGCCGTCGCGTTCGGAGGTCGTCTCGCAACGAGATGGCGGCGACCGCTCGCCGCCGTCCGGCTTGTACGAACGCCCCTGCGTCCTAGAATGCGGTCCGCCGCCGGAGCGGCACTCGAGGATGCACGGATGAGCGAGCACGTCTACGACCCAGCAGCGATCGAGCCATTCTGGCAGCAATACTGGGAGCAGCACGCCACCTTTCGCGCCCTTAACCCCGGCGATCCCGACTTCGACTCGACCCAGCGCAAGTACTACGTGCTCGACTTCTTCCCGTACCCCAGCGGCGCGGGTTTGCACGTCGGCCACCCGGAGGGCTACACGGCCACCGACATCCTGGCCCGCTATCGGCGGATGCGCGGCGACAATGTGCTGCACCCGATGGGCTGGGACGCGTTCGGTCTGCCCGCCGAGCAGTACGCCGTCGAGACCAATACCCACCCCCGCATCACCACCGAGAAGAACATCGCCCGCTTTCGCACCCAGCTCAAACGGCTGGGCTTCTCCTATGACTGGTCGCGCGAGCTGGCCACCACCGATCCGGCCTACTATCGCTGGACGCAGTGGATCTTTCTCCAGCTCTTCGAGCACTACTACGACGCGAGCGAGCAGAAGGCGCGACCCATCGCCCACCTGGTGCAGGCGCTCGAGGCCGAGCAGCTCGTGGTGCGCTTCGACGGCGAGATCGTGCCCGCGCCGCTCCCCGGTCTCCAGCAGATGGGCGCGCTGCCGGTCGGAACGCGCTTCTGGCACGAACTCAGCGAGGCCGAGCGGCGCGACATCATCGACGGCCAGCGCCTCGCATACCTGGCCGAGGTGCCGGTCAACTGGTGTCCGGCGCTGGGCACCGTGCTGGCCAACGAGGAAGTCACCTCCGAAGGGCGCAGCGAGCGCGGCGATCATCCGGTTTTCCGCCGGCCGCTGCGACAGTGGATGCTGCGCATCACGGCCTACGCCGATCGCCTCGAGCGCGACCTCGACCGGGTCGACTGGCCCGAGTCGGTCAAGCTGATGCAGCGGAACTGGATCGGCCGCAGCCACGGGGCTGAGGTCACCTTCGGTCTCGAAGGCTCGGACGAGGGGCTGCGCATCTTCACCACGCGCCCCGATACGCTCTTCGGCGCGACCTACATGGTGCTCGCGCCGGAGCACCCGCTGGTCGCGGAACTGACCACGCCCGAGCACCGCGACGCGGTGCGCGCCTACGTCGAGGAGGCCGGACGAAAGAGCGAACTGGCCCGGACCGCCGAGTCCAAGGTCAAGACCGGCGTCTTCATTGGCTCGTACGCCTACAACCCGGTCTGGCCGGTCGGTGATCCGCGTGCCCGCATTCCGATCTGGGTCGCGGACTACGTGCTCATGGGCTACGGCACCGGCGCGATCATGGCCGTGCCGGGCCACGACCTGCGCGACCTCGAGTTCGCCCGCCAGTTCGGGCTGCCCGTCCGGCAGGTGGTCGAGCCGCCGGCGGGCGCGAACGTCCCGTGGGAGGGCTTTGTTGACGACGGCACGGCGGTGAATTCACCGCCGCCCGGCGCGGTCGCCGATTGCCCGCTGAACGGGCTCCCGACGGCGGACGCCAAGGCGAAGATCATCGCCTGGCTCGAGTCGCAGGGCGTCGGGCGCGGCCGCGTGCGTTACAAGCTGCGCGACTGGCTCTTCTCGCGACAGCGCTACTGGGGCGAGCCGTTTCCGATCGTGCACTGCGGCGAGTGCGGGCCGGTGGCCCTGCCCGAGTCGGCGCTGCCCGTGCTCTTGCCGAACCTCGACAACTTTCAGCCGCAGCCGGGGGATCCGCGCGGCGACCCGGAGCCTCCGCTGGCGCGGGCCGGTTCGTGGGCGCGGTGCGAGTGTCCGCGCTGCGGCCGTATCGGCCGGCGCGAACTGAACACCATGCCCAACTGGGCCGGATCGTGCTGGTACTACCTGCGCTTCTGCGACCCGTGGAATCGCGACGCCTTCTGCGGAGCGGAGGCCGAGCGATACTGGATGGTCTCGCGCAAGGCCGACGGCGAGGCGCACGCCGGCGGCGTCGATCTCTACGTCGGCGGCGCGGAACACGCCGTGCTGCACCTGCTCTACGCGCGCTTCTGGCACAAGGTACTCTTCGATCTCGGGTACGTCAGCACGCCGGAGCCGTTCGGCCGGCTGTTCAACCAGGGCATGATTCGGGCGTTCGCTTATCGCGATTCGCGCGGCGCGGCGGTCGGCTATGACGAAATCGACTTCCGCGAGGACGGGGCCTATCTGCGCTCCACTGGCGAAGCGCTGGTCGGCGCGGTCGAGAAGATGAGCAAGAGCCTCAAGAACGTCGTCAACCCCGACGATGTGGTCGCCCAGTATGGCGCCGACTCACTGCGGCTCTATGAGATGTTCATGGGCCCGCTCGAGGCCAGCAAGCCGTGGAACCCGCGCGACGTGCCGGGCGTCCATCGCTTCCTGCAACGCGTCTGGCGGCTGGTTGTTGACACCGAAACCGGCGGGCTTTCGGGCAAGGTCGTCGTTCTGGACGACGACCGCTCCGATCCCGTCATCGCCCAGGTCGAGAAGGCCCTGCATCGCACCATCCGGAAGGTCACCGACGACCTCGACGCGATGGCGTTCAACACCGCCATCGCGGCCATGATGGAATTCGTCAACGAGGCCACCCGCGCCGAACGCGTCGGCAAGGATCAGCTCGAGGCCTTCGTCCTGCTGCTCTCGCCGTTCGCGCCGCACCTGTGCGAGGAGCTGTGGAAGCGGCTTCGCGGCGGCGAGTGGTCCGGCAGCCTGGCCGACGAACCGTGGCCGACCTATGACGCCGAGCTCATGACCGACCACGAAGTCGAGATCGCGGTTCAGGTCAACGGCCGCCTGGCGACGACCGTGCGGGTCCCGGCCGGCGCGCCCGAGGCAGAGCACGAGTCGGCGGCATTGGCCGACGCCCGCGTTCAGGCGCGCATCGCCGGCAAGCAGGTCCGCAAGGTCATCGTCGTGGCCGGTCGCCTGGTCAACATCGTGGCCGGGTAGCGTCATGACCGCCGGTGGCGTCGAGATCGAGGCGAAGTTTGCCGCGGCGGACTTCGACCAGGTGCGTCGCCGCTTGCGGGAGAGCGGCGCGACCTGCGTCGGGCGCGTCATCGAAACGAACCGCTTCTACGATCGCTCCGACGGCAGTTTGCAGATTGCCGGCTGCGGCCTGCGGCTGCGGGAGTTGCGCGTGCTCGACGGCTCCCCGCGCGCGTCCACCATCACCTTCAAGGGCCCGCTTCAAGCGGGACCGCTCAAGACTCGGCCCGAGTGCGAGCTTGAGGTTCTCGATGCCGCTCGGGCCGGCGAGCTGCTGTCGCTGCTCGGCTTCGTCGAGTTTTTCTGCTTTCAGAAACGCCGCGAAACCTGGCGCTGCGACGATTGCCTCGTCGAATTGGACGAAGTTCCGGTGATCGGTCGATTCGTGGAGGTCGAGGGACCGTCGCGCGAATCCGTCGAGCAGGTCTGCGGCCGGCTGGAACTGCCGTTGGAGGAATCGATCCGCGTGAGCTACCTCGGCTTGCTGATCTCAACGCTGCGCGAACGCGGCGACGCCGCGCGACGTGTGGAGATCGACGCCGCCGGATGAGCTATGGACTGTAACGCCATATCCAGAAATAAGTTACAAATAATACCGGCAGCCGTTTGGCCGAGGATTGCGAATATCGGCCGCAATCTGGCGTTAAATTGTTGGAGGCTGGGTCGTTATGAGGAGTGGGCACGGGCAGCGTCTCGTGCCGAGCGACGCAGGATTCCGACAGCCGGCATGCAACGGCGGGTTCGATCGGCCGGCGCTAGACTCCGCGTTGTCGAACACGTCGTTTCCGAGGAGAGCGGACGTCGCATGTCTCGTAGTCGGACCGTCAAGTACGGGCGCCGGGCGTTCACCTTGATCGAGCTGCTCGTGGTGATCGCCATCATCGCCACGCTCATCGGCATCATCATGCCGTCGCTGCGCGGTGCTCGCGTCGAGGCCCGGCGGACCAAGTGCGCGACCAACCTGCGGCAGATCGGCTTGGCGTTGCGGTCGTACCTCGACTCCAGCGGCGATGTCTTCCCTTGGATCTCATTCATGCCCTCGTTCGGCCCCGCGCCGTTCACCGGGCCCGAGCCGCTCCATGTCGCCGATGTCCTGCAGCCGCACGCCGCCGGCGAAACGAAGATCTTCCAGTGCCCGGCCGACGTCGGAGAAGCCGAACGGCCGGACCCGAACGCCGGCAAGAGCTATTTCGAAACCGAGCGCAGCAGTTACGAGTATCGCAGCTCGCTGTGCGGGCGAACCATCGAGGAAGTCTTGCAGCGCCGTCAGGAGTTCCTCGGGGAGCGATTGCAGGAGAGCATGTACTGGCTGATGCGCGATTACGACAATTTCCACGAGCGGCCCGGAAAATCGGGCTCTCGGCGCTACGTCTATCTGGACGGGCACGTGGGCGACTTTGAGAACTGACGACCGTCCCGCGCCGGCCGGCGCGGGCACATGGAGTGCATGAGACCATGACGACCAAGACCACTTGGATAGCGTTGGCCGGAGCTGGCGCGTTGACCATTGGTGTGGGTGCGTGGGCCGTTTCCGCGTATCTCGGTTCGTCCGCCGAGTCGGCTCCGGCGGTGCCCGAAGACTTCAAGAAGGAAAACATCGTCGCGCTGGCCAAGGAGGACCCCGGCCAGGTCTGGCAGAAGGTCCGCGAGGCCTCCGAGCGCATCGACCTGACCGAAGCGCAGAAGGAGCAGATTCGCGACAACGCCCGCGAGGTGTTCGAGGCCGAGATGCAGGCCCGCATGGACGAGTACTTCCAGGCGCCCCCGGAGCAGAAGGACCAGATTCTCGACAAGCACATCGACGAGTTCGAGCGCCGCCGGCAGGAGTGGGAGAAGCGCCGCCAGGAGGAGGAAGCCCAGGCCGCGAACGATCCGGCCAAGGCGCAGGAACGCGAGCAGCGGCGCGAGCAGTGGCGCGAACGCATGCGGAACATGTCGCAGGCCGAGCGCAAGGAGCGCTCCGAAAGCCGCGACCCCAACCAGCGCGCCCAGCGCATGGCCTACTTCACCGCCATGCGTGCCCGCATGGAGGCCCGCGGCATGCAGCCACCCGAGCGCGGCCCGTGGCGCCGCGGCTGACGCCCCGGCTTGACGCTGCGAGACGGCCTCTCTAAGTTCCGCGTCGACTTGCGGAGGCGAGGCCGTTCATGAATCTTGTTACCGGCGCGACCGGGCTGCTGGGCAGCCACATCGTCGAGCAGCTCCGGCTGCGCGATCGTCCGGTCCGCGCGCTGGTCCGTCCCGGGGCCGACACGCGCTGGCTCCAGGCGCAGGGCGTCGAACTGGCCCTCGGCGATCTGACCGATCGCACCTCGATCGATCGCGCGTTGGCGGGTGTGCGCTGCGTCTATCACGCCGCCGCCCGCGTCGGCGACTGGGGACCTTGGCGCGAGTTCCAACGCATCACCATCGACGGCAGCCGCAATCTGTTTGATGGCATCGCCGCCGCGCGCGTCGAACGCCTGATTCACATCAGTTCGATCAGCGTTTACGGACACGTCGACGGCGAAGGCCAGGTGTTCGACGAAACGGCCCCGCTCGGCGTCAACGTCCACCGCTGGTCGTACTACACCCGCGCCAAGGTCGAGGTGGAGCGGCAGCTCTGGAACCGCCGCAACGAGCTGGCCTTCACCGTCATCCGGCCGAGCTGGCTCTACGGCCCGCGCGACCGCGCCACCATCGCCCGCATGGTCAACCTCGTGCGCACGCGCAAGGCCAAGCTGCTGGGCGACGGCCGCAACCGGCTCAACATGGTCTACGCCGGCAACGTGGCCGAAGCCTGCATTCTCGCCGCCGACAAGTCGTCGGCCGTGCACGAGGCGTACAACGTCAGTAACGATGGTGTCATCACCCCGAGGCGATACTACGAGATCGTCGCCGACACTCTCGGTGTCGAGCCGATCACCCGCAGCGTGCCGTACGCGGTTGCCTACCGCGCCGCCTTCCTCATGGAATGCTTCGGGCATCTCTTCCGGACCTCCCGGCCGCCCATGATCACGCGCTATGCCGTGTGGTTGATGGGCCGCCGCGCCTTTTTCTCGGCCGACAAGGCGCGCGAGCAGCTCGGCTGGCGCTCGACGGTCGGCTATGAGGAGGGCATTCCGATGACCATCCGCTGGTACCTCGAGCAGTCCGAGGCACTTTCGACATCGGCCAAGCCGCTGGCCGCCGCGCGGGCGTAGCGCCCCGACGCAGCCACGCATCTGACTAAGGGATATCCCTTGCCCGCGTAAGGGTTTCCGCTGCTCGTCGCGTCGGCGTGTGCATCCGGCACGTCGATGAGCCGATATCGAGCGCGCGCCAGAAGTTTGAAGAATTCCGGATTCCGATGGTCGGTTGGGGTGGCCGTCTCGTCATAATGGAAGCGGGAGTTATTCCGGCCACGGATGCCGGTACGGGCCAATCGGCGCGTGTGTCATCGTCGGCGCGCGCTGCCGACGGGACCCTGCCATCGCGGAGGTGAAGACGTGTACCGGCTGATTCCGTTTGCACTGATTCTGGCGTTGACAGCCTATTTCACCGCGGGTGCGCCGACACAGGCCGAGGACTTCATCGAGATCAAGACCATCATCAATATCACGAGCCAGGCCGGCGTGGGCGTCATTACCACCGCCCAGGCCGAGGAAGCCGTCGCCAAGGCCAACGAAATCCTCAAGCAGGCTCGCATCAAGCTGAAGGTCGTCAAGGTCAACGGCCCGACCAGCGCCAGCGCCAATGCCGGCAACGCGGACGGCAACTCCAGCATGACGCGCGATGAACGCGACGCGGCCCGGACGGAGGGCGGCAATGAACTGGATCGCGAGGTCGGCGCCGGGAAAGGCATCAAGATCACCTTCGGCGACGCGCCAATTCAGGACACCGGTGTTCCAGGCGTCGCGATCCATCATGACCGCTGCGCGATCTGCAAGAACCGGACGACATCCCAGCTTTCGGGCGAGACCATCGCGCACGAGATCGGTCACATCCTGACCCTGGACGCCGGTCACAACATTACGTCCACAACAACCGCCGACGCGGGCGGCCACGCCGCCGACCCGAACAACTTCATGAGCCCGTCCGACACCCGCACCGGCACGAACGTTACGACCATGCAGGCCGAGGAGATGCGCAGGAAAGCCAAGGAGCTGGGCGACACCGTGACGCAGCCGGCCACGTCGGTTCCGGCCGTGCGGCAGGAGCACGGCAGCGGCGGCCGGCAGGATCAGCGTGACGACGCCACCCACCCGGCGCCGCCGGCGGGCCTGAATAGCAACCTGGCCTACCATCTTTTCGGCGCTCCCGACATGTCCCTGTTCTTCATGCTCGAGCGAACGCTCGATCCCTTCATGCCCATGACGTGGCGTTACATGTGGTTGTTCGACATCGACAACAACCCCGGCACCGGCGTGCCGATGTTCGGCATTCCGGGCGTCGAGCGCGGCGTACAGATTCAGATCAACTCAGGCGGGGGAACGATCTCCGGGAACGTCTTGTTCCTGACCTTCCCGAGCGGGCCGAATTTCACGCTGCCGCCGGCAATCATCGAGGCCGAGCCGGAGTTCGACGACACGGACAATCCGCCGATGGGCGCGACGTCGATCCTGGCATCCGCGCCGTACGCGCCGCTCAACCTGTCGGCGCCTCAGGTGCCCATGTACCTCGTCTCGATCGACCCATTCACGAACAACGTGGTCGATCGGATCGACACGGTCTTCTTCACGAACTACGACGCGGGTCAGCCGGCGCTGACGGTGTTGCCGCCACTCGTTCCGCCGCTGGCGACGGTCAACTTCACGGGGTCCGGCTTCACGCCGTTCACGACGGCCCGGCTGTTCCTCGACGACGCCCTGGCGCTGCCGCCGCTGCTGGTGAACCCCGACGGGTCGGTCGGCGGCCTGCTGCCGATCCCGCTGCAGCCGCCGTCGCATGGCTTCTACTTCGTGACGGTGATCGACGGCGCCCAACGCGTCGGCTTCAACGTGCTGCACGTGCTGCCGTGCATTCCCGGCGACTGCAACGGCGACGGCGTGGTCGATCAGCTCGACATCGACTTGTTCGTCGCCGCGGTCTGTGGCGTGACGGATGACCCGCAGGCGCTGTGCGCCGCCGACGTGAACGGCGACGGCGTGGTCGACGGGCGCGACATCCAGCCGTTCGTGGCGATCCTCATGTCGTAAACGCGATGGAGTATCGCCGCAGTTGAGCGGGTCGTGGGTCCGGAGCAGCCCGGTGAGTCCTACGGGCTTTCCCGGTGACCACCGGGTGATATCCCGGAGCGGAGGATCCTGACGTTTTCGAACCCGCGCCGCCGGGCACGGCGCGCGAGGCGAACTGAATGGCTCGCACAGTTGGGCTTGAATTCGTCTTCTGCCAACGAGTAAAGTTCATTAACAGGTCTGATTGCCGACCGCCGCCCATTCACATCCAGCCGCCGGCGCGACCGCGCCGCGGCCGGCGGAGCGACAGACCGGAGGCTGCCGCATGTACCGGTTGATTCCGTTCGCCCTGATCCTGTCCCTGACCGCCTACTTCACGGCCGGCTCGCCAACGCGGGCCGAGGAGTTCATCGAGATCGAGACGGTCATCAACATCACCGCGACGGCGTCGGGCGCCGTCATGACCACCCAGCAGGCCGAGGACGCGGTGGCGAAGGCCAACGAGATCCTGAAGCAGGCCAAGATTCGCCTGAAGGTCAAGAAGGTCAATGGCCCGACCAGTGCCGCAGCGCAAGCGGGCAACGCCGACGGCAACTCCAGCTTCGACCGCGCCGAGCGCGACAAGGCGCGCGAGGAGGGCGGCAAGGAACTCGACGGCGAGGTCGGCCGCGGCAAGGGTATCAAGATCACCTTTGGCGCCACGGTGCAGCAGGGCCATTCGACCAACCCCGGCATCTCGATTCACCACCACCGCTGCACGCTGTGCTCGAACCGGGCCACGTCGCAACTGTCCGGCGAGACGATCGCGCACGAGGTTGGACACATTCTCACGCTGAGCGCCGGGCACGTGATCACCTCGACGCAGGTCGCCGACGCGGGCGGCCACTCCCCTGATCCCGGCAACTTCATGAACCCGTCCGACACGCGGACGGGGACCAGCATGACCACTCAGCAGGCCGAGGAGATGCGCAAGAAGGCGAAGGACCTCGGCCGGACCGTGTCTCAGCCGGCCACGTCGGTTCCGGCGACTTCGCAGCCGCACGGCAGCGGCGGCAGGCAGGACGAGCGGCGCGACGCCTTCATCCTCCTGCCGCCCTCGGGGCTGGACTACATGCACGCGTATCACCGGCACGGGGATCCGCAGATGCAGTTGCATTTCGCCGTCGAGGATCCGATCGATCCGTTCGGCCCGCCGATGCAGTGGCGCTACGCCTGGCTCTTCGACATCGACAACAACCCGTTCACCGGCGCCTTCATTTTCGGCGTTCAGGGCGTGGAACGCGGCGTTGAGATTCAGATCAACATCGGCGGCGGCAACATCTTCAGCAGCGCCCAGTTCCGCGACTACGTCGGCACCAACAACTTCCCGCTGCCGCCGACCGAGATCACGCTCGAGCCGGAATTCGACCTGACCAACACGCCCGCGCCCGGGCAGACCAGCTTCCGCAACAGCGTGCCCTTCGCGCCGCTGGGGATCATCGAGACCGAACTCGTGCCGATGCACCTGGTGTCCATCAACCCGATGACCAACTTGCCGGTCGACTTCCTGAGCAGCGAGTTCCAGGTCGACTACGAGTCCGACAAGGCGCAGCTTGGCGTGCTTCCGCCGCTGGCCGCGCCGGGTTCCAGTGTGTTCTACTTCGGGTCCGGCTTCACGCCGCTCACCCCGGCGACGCTGTTCCTCGACGACACGATGTTTCTGCCGGCGTTCGTGAACCCGGATGGAACGGTGTTCGGTTCATTCAATCTGCCGACGACCCCTGCGCCGCTGAATTTCTACTTTGCCACCGTCATCGACGGCGAGGGACGCTCCGGCTTCAACGTGATCCACGTGCTGCCGTGCATCGCCGGCGATTGCAACCGCGACGGCGAAGTGAGCACGCTTGACATCGACCCGTTCGTGTTGGCCGTCACCGGCGCGACGAACGATCCGGACATCCTGTGCGCTGCCGACGTCAATGGCGACGGAGCGGTGGACGGCCTCGATATTCAGCCGTTCGTCCAACTGCTGCTGAACTGAGGCGGCCGGGGATGGCCGCCGTACCGGCGTGAGTGACAGAAGCGGACCGCGGCCGTCGGCGACCGGAGCCGTCGGCCGCGGCTATTCGCCCGGATCGAGGACGGCCATGAACGCCTCCTGCGGGATGGCGACCTGGCCGACCTGCTTCATCCGCTTCTTGCCTTCCTTCTGCTTCTCGAGCAGCTTGCGCTTGCGGGTCACGTCGCCGCCGTAGCACTTGGCGGTGACGTCCTTGCGCACCGCCTTGATCGTCTCACGGGCGATCACCTTGCTGCCGATGGCCGCCTGAAGCGGAATCTCGAACTGGTGCCGGGCGATCTCCTTGCGCAGCCGCGAGATCAGCCGCCGGCCGCGCATCTCCGCTTTCTCGCGGTGCACGATCACGCTGAGCGCATCGACCGGCGTGCCGTTCACCAGGATGTCGAGCTTGACCAGATCGGCCGCCTTGTAGCCGGTCAGCTCATAGTTCATCGTGCCGTAGCCGCTGGTGATGCTCTTGAGCCGATCGTAGAAGTCGTAGATTACCTCGCCCATCGGGAACTCGTAGGTGAGCACGACGCGCTCGGGGGAGAGATACTCGGTGCGCTTGTGCGTGCCGCGGCGCTCCTCGGCCAGTTGCATCACGCCGCCGATGCCGCGGGCCGGCACGATGATCTCCGCGCGGATGATCGGCTCGCGAATCTCGCTGAACTTGTCCGGGTTGGGCATGTCGGCGGGCGACTCGATCTTCTCGGTCTTGCCGTTCTGCATGAGCAGCTCGTACGGCACGGTCGGCGCGGTCTGCACGAGATCGACGTTGCTCTCGCGCTCCAGCCGCTCCTGAATGATCTTCATGTGCAGCAGGCCGAGAAAGCCGCAGCGAAAGCCCGTGCCCAGCGCCGCGCTGCTGGTCGGCTCGAACCCGAAGCTGCTGTCGTTGAGCCACAGCTTCTCGAGCGCCTCGCGGAGCTGGATGCTGGTCGTCCCCGGACCGGGGAAGAAGTCGCAGAAGACCATCTGCTGCGGCGGACGATAGCCCGGCAGCGCCTCGGCGCACGGACGGTCGCCGTGCGTCACCGTGTCGCCGATGTTCACGTCGTGAATGGTCTTGATGCCGGCGAACAGGTAGCCGACCTCGCCGGCCGCCAGCGACTCGAGGCTGGTGATCTTCGGCAGGAACTTGCCGATGTCGGTGGCGTGGTAGATCCGCCCGACGCCCATCAGCAGCACCCGGTCGTTGCGGCGAATGACGCCGTCGAACACGCGCAGATGACAGATGACGCCGCGGTGCGGATCGACCTTGGCGTCGTAGATCAGCGCTCGCAACGGCTTGGCCGGATCGCCCTTCGGCGGCGGCAGACGCTCGACGATGGCATCCAGCAGGGCCTCGATGTTCTGCCCCGTCTTGGCCGAGCAGAAGATGGCGTCCTCGGCCGGCAGCGCCAGCGTGTTCTCCAGCTCCATGGCGATGTCGTGGGGCCGCGCCGCCGGCAGGTCGATCTTGTTGATGACCGGGATGATCGCCAGGTTGGCCTCGACGGCCTTGTAGGCGTTGGCCAGCGTCTGGGCCTCGATGCCCTGCGAGGCATCGACCAGCAGCAGCACCCCCTCGCACGCCGCCAGGGCCCGGCTGACTTCGTAGTGGAAGTCGACGTGGCCGGGCGTGTCGATCAGGTTGAGCATGTACTCGCCCGGCGCGGCGAGCTTGCCCTTGTAGGTATGGCGGAGCGTGGCGCGGTTGGCCTTGATGGTGATGCCCATCTCGCGCTCCAGATCCATGTCGTCGAGATACTGCTCGCGCATGTCACGCCGCTCGACCGCGCCGCAGGCTTCCAGCAGCCGGTCGGCCAGCGTGGACTTGCCGTGGTCGATGTGGGCGATGATCGAAAAGTTCCTGATGCGGGCGTGGTCCATAGGGTGCGTTTCCGGCGTCGGCGGACGGCGTCAGTTGCGCCCTCCCGATGTGAAGCGGGCCCCCGGCGCCTCGATGCGATTGGTCGAGCGGTCCCAGATCAGCACCGGGCCTCGCCACATGTTGAATCGCTGGGCCTGCTCGTCCTCGTCGAAGATACGGGCCTCGAACTCGTTCGCGCCCTCGATGGTGACGCGATTGCTGTCGCGCGAATAGGTCAGCCGTTCGCCTTGAAGCGACTTGCCGGAGTCCTGCAGGAAGACCGCGCCGCTCGCCACCAGTTGCCGCAGGTCGGCGCCGCGCACGTCCATGGTCTCGGCCTGCTGCGCGGCGTTTCGCGCGAACTGCACCAACAGGTTGTCGCACGTCAGCCGGGCCTTCCGTCCGGGAGGCAACCGAAGCTGTGACGGGTCCACGTTCTGAGCGGCCGCGAGGTTCTCCATCAGGACGACGTTCTGCCCGCTGAAGTGTCGCATGTCGACTTCGCGGTCAAACGTCACCAGGGCCTGGTCCACGAAGTAGCTCATGCCGTTGGCCCATTGAAAGGCCGTCTGGCTGGGACGCTCGCCGCTGCCCAGCAGCGACGGCCGCGCCGACCCGGATGTCATCGACGCGCCGCGGCCGCGCTTCGGCAGGTCGTAGTCCTCAATCAGCAGCGAGCCGCGCCCCGGCACGTTCATGCTCTGCCGGCGCAGGTCGACGACGATCTCGCTCCCCTTGATCTGGGCCCGCGACATCAGCCGGCCGCTGCGGGCATGCCGGACGGTCCGCAGCGCCACCGCGTTGCCCGCGGCGATCACCCGCACCGGCTGTTTGCGGCGCGAGGGGTCATCGGTCAGCAGGATGTTCTGGCGCGGCGCCTTGGGTGCGACGTTCGCCGCCGGGGCCGGCGCGTAGGCCGCGGTCAACTGCTTCCAGGTCGGCCATGACGCCTCGGCCGCCGCCATCGCCATCAGCGAATAGGCGGCCAGGCGCGGCGACGGAAGCCGCTGCGCGAATCGACCCTGCGCGAGCGACCCGGGTTGCGGCGATGCCCTCGCCTGCGGCGGCGGCGCTGGCACGTCGGCCAGTAGCACGGTCAGACGGTCGCACCACATCGAGTGCGTCGGCGTCTTCGATCGCACCTCGCCCTCGAACACGGCCGTGTTCTCGCGGCCGCGCACCTGCATGGAGCGCGTCCAGACGACGCGCGTCTCCTCGGCCTTCTTCAATTCGCCGCCGCCGAAGTCGCGATCGCTGAAGAAGTAGGCCCGGCCCGGACCGGGGATGTCGGCCGCCTGCCGGTCCATGTCGAGCTCGATCCGGTGGCCAGCGAGCTGGTAATCGACGTACTGGACAAAGGCGTAGAGCCCGGGCGGCGGCCCGATCACGGTAGCCGACTTCAGCCGCCGGCCGTCGGGCACCAGCGTGTGCAGTTCCTCGGCCTGCACGCGGAAGCCCTGCTCGGGGTCGGCCGCGCGGACCCGCCCGAAGGCGTGCAACTCAGTCATTGCCAGTTGCGGCTCGGCCGGACGAGTCGTCGGGCTGGCGGCGGGCGGCGCGGCGAGCTGCGTCATCTTGACCGAGACGCGGTCGCCGCGAATGCTGCGGTCTCCCTGCCGGGCGCGCACGCGCCCCTGAGCATCCGCGGCCGACGGGTAACTGTCTTTTCCGTCATTGGACAGCGCGAACATCACGTCCAGCCGCTCAGCCGTGATCAGATCCGGCCGCCGCTCGAGTCGCACGCGCCCCGAGGCGTCGAGTCGCTCGATCGGGCCCAGTGACGCCCCTGGCTTGCGTGGCGGAAAGAAGCGAGCGGCGACATGCTCTCCGGCGATCAATTCATCGCCGCGCGTAACCCGTACGTTACCGTGAAACCAGGCGCGCTGGATGAAGTCGCGATACACGGTTTGCGTCCGTCCGGTGGCCGGATCGGTCCGCTTCTCGGGCGCCTGCTTCAGTTCGAGCTCCACGCCGCGCGTCCAGCGCAGCCGCGCCGGATCGCGGGCGCGCTTCGCCGCCGACGGCCCGTACGGATCGGCGTCGGCGGCCGCATCCTCGCGCAGCATCTCGCCGGGACCCTCGATCCGCGCCAGGCCGCGGCGCCGATCGAAGAACATCTCGCGTCCGACCAGCCGCCCCTTGCCGGGCGTCGACGTCGGGCCCTCCGCCGCGACCGGCGCTTCGTCGCCGCTCACCAGCGTGACCGGCAGGGTCTCGGTGCCCGACATCCACACCTGCTGGAGCTCGTTGCGATAGACCAGTTGCTTGCACACGGCGGTGCCGCGTCCGTCGTCGACTTCCACCCGCTCGCCGCTGGCGATGCAGTCGAACCGGTCGCCGGACTGCGCCGCCGGCGGTACCTTCATCGGGCGCATCTCCAGAGGGCCGGACCAGGTCAGAATCAGCCTCGTATCGTCATCGGGCGACGCGCCCAGCAGGGGCGCCTCGTCCGCCGGGCGCGTGGTCGCGCCCGGCTGCGTCTCGGTCGCCAGCGACGCCCGCTTCTGACGCTGGCCGAAGTCGAAGATCAGTTCGAGCTTGTCGCAGTTCAGCCGTCCAGGTCGGCGCAGGCCCTGCCGCTGCTCGACCACGACGCCGCCGGTGAATACGGCGCTGTAGGTCTCGACCCGGCGTCGGGGGCGTTGCGTCGGAGCGCTGGCGGTGGCGTCTTCGGTCGGCTCCGGCTTGTCCACCGCGCCACGCGCTTCGGAGGCCATCCGCGCGGTGACTTCGGCCAGGTCGGTGTCGCCGGGCGGGCCGATGCGCGACGCGGGCGGCGCGGGCTGCGTGGCGGCGATCATCGCCCGCAGCTCGGCCGCCGCTTCGGCGGCGTTCTGCTCGGATCGAGCCA
>CAZNUJ010000019.1:0-60686 GCA_964576285.1 uncultured Planctomycetaceae bacterium
GACGTGGGCGTGTCGCCGCGCGGAGCGCTGTCGCTGGCGCGGGCGGCGCGGGCGGCGGCGCTGCTGGCGGGCCGCGACTACGCCATCCCCGACGACGTGAAGCACCTGGCCGCGCCGGTCTGCGCGCACCGCGTGGTCAGCAAGTCCTACCTGCACGACGGGCAGGTCGTGACGAACGACCGCATCATCGGCGAGATTCTCGAGTCGATCCCGCCGCCGACCTGAGCCGCGCCCCGCGCGCCGTGAACGGAGCCCCGCCACCGTGCCGACGCCGCGCCGCCGTCCGTCCGCTCGCCGACAACGCTCGTCCGGGCTGCGCCTCTCGGGCGCGGCGTGGCTGTTTCTTCTGGCCACGATGCTGATTGGGCTGGTGGCCATCGACACCGACGCCAATCTGCTTCTGATCCTGTTCGGCATCTGCGTCGGGGCGTTGCTGCTGAGCGCGGCGGCGGCGTGGCTCGGGGTGCGGCGGCTCGAGGTGGCGCGGATCGTGCCCGATGGCGTGATGGCCGGGCAGGCGTGCGAGATTCGCTACCAGATCACCAGCCGGCGGCGCTGGTTTCGCTTGCACGCGCTGCGGATCAGCGACGAAGTGGTCGGCTCCGGCGGTCCCGCGCCGATCGACGCCTTCGTGCCCTGCCTGCCGGCGGGCCAGACGGCGACGGTGAGCGTGACGCGCATCTGTCCGCGCCGCGGGCGACTGGACTTCGACGCCATTCGCCTATCGACCGCGTTTCCGTTCGGGCTGTTGCGGCGATGGGCGACGGTGTCGATCCCGCAGACGACCGTGATCTATCCGTCGCTTGGCACGGTGCGGGAGCGCCGCTGGCAGGCGCGGCGCTGGACGGAGGCGGCGGCGGACGGCCGGGCGCTGGCCCGTCGCGGCGACGACGAGTTCTACGGTCTGCGGGAGTACCGCGCCGGCGACAGCCCGCGCCGCATCCACTGGCGCCGCTCGGCGCGGGCCGGTCAACTGATCGTCCGCGAGATGTCCCAGGTGGGTTCCCAGCAGGTCTGGTGTGTGCTCGACTCCCGCATCCCGGCCGGCGATGCCGAGCTGGATGAGCGGCTCGAGGAGGCGATCAGCTGCGTTGCGACGGTGGCGTGCGACGCGATCGAGTCCAACGTCAGCGTCGGGCTGATCTGCGGCGGCGAGCCGGCGCTGGTGCTGCCTCCCGGCGGCGGGCGCGACTACCGGCTGCGCGTGCTGCGCGAACTGGCCCTGCGGCCCGCGAACCACGACGTGCGGCTGCTGGACTGCCTGCGCCGCATCAAGTGGCCGACGCGCTGGCGCGGAGCGTGCCTTGTGTTCGCCGCGCGCGCCAATGACGACCTGCCCGATGTCTGCCGGATGCTGGCCGGCGCCGTCGGCGCGGTGACAACTTACCTGCCCGGTGCGCCGGCGTTCGACGCCATCTATTCGTCGCGCGGTCCGCGGCGGTGGATCGCCACGCGCGGCGACTCGATCGATCGCGGCGATGTCGCGCCGCTGGGGGCACGGACATGACCGCCGCACCGGGCGTGATGGCGATGCGCGACACGAGCGGGTTGTCGCGGACTCGACGCAGGCTGCGACACGGCCTGATGGCCATGCTGCTGGTCGCGATGCTGCCGATGATCGAGGCCGAGGAGAATGTCGCTCCGCTCGTCGTCGCCGGCTGCTGCGTGCTGCTGTCGGAGTTGCTGCGCTGGCGACGCCCGCACCGTCCGCTGCCTGGCGCGATCGTGGCCTTGATGGCGCTGACGTCGGTCGCCTTCCTGCTGTCCGAGACGGTGCTGTCGTCGGAACCGGCGCCGCCGGTGCTGGCGCTGGGGCACTTTGTCGTGCTGCTGGCGTGCTGCAAGCTGTTCGAGCCCATGCGGGACCGCGACTTCGGCCTGCTGCTGGTGATTGTGATGCTGCTGCTGGTCATCGGGGGGCTGGTGAGCGGCAGCCTGGCGTACGGCCTGGCGCTGGGCGGTGGACTGACGCTGGGGGTCGCCTGGCTGATCCGGTTTCAGCAGCTTCGGGAGGCGGTCGACGCGGCCGATCGCAATCTCGAAGCGGGGGACGTGGTGAGCGTGACGCTTTCGTCCGGCGAGGCGCCGCGCGTGCGGATCGGCGCGGGTCCGGCGCTGGGGATCGGCGCCGGCATGCTGTTGATCGCGGTCGCGACGTTCGTCGTTATGCCGCGCGGTCTCAGCCGCCAGTTGTTCGGGCGATTGCGAGCCCCGATCGCCGCCGCCGTCACCGGCTATCGCGAGCAGGTAGAGCCGCTCGGCGGCGGGGCGATCGAGAGCGAGGTTCCGGTCATGCGCGTCCGTCTGTCGCGCGGCGGCCGGACGTTCGGATCGGCCGACCTGCCGCTCTATCTGCGCGGGCGCACGATGGCCACCTACGCCCAGGGCCGCTGGATGCCCCGGCCGAAACGCGACGGCTGGCGGGTGGCCCCCTCGCCGCTGGATGACCCGACCGTGCTGTCGGCGGCACTGGCGGCCGCGCCGCCGGACTCGGTCGTTCGGCAGGAGGTCTGGCTCGATCCGACCTACGGTCCCAACCTGTTCGCGCTGGCGCCGCCGCTGGCGGCGTCGGCCGGGGAGATGGTCGCGATCGAGCAGGCCTGCGACGACCTGACGCTGCGCGTGCGGCGCTACGTCGGACAGGCGCTGCACTACGTGGCGATCTCGCCGCTGCGCCTGACGCCGCGCATGGTCGAGATGATCGAGACCGAGTACGCGCTGCGCGCCGTCGAGAGCGAACTGCATCGCGGCGCGATCAACACCACGCGCGTGCCCGCGCCGGGGCCGCGCTCGGGGGACGCCATGCCGTCCGACATCCCGCCGGGACTGGCGCGCACGGCGCGCGAGCTGACGCGCGGACTGGGCGACCCGGCCGATCCGGCCAGTCACGAGCAACTGGCCGGGCGCATCAGCGAGTACTTCCGCTCCGGGGCGTTCGATTACACGCTCGAGGCGGTGGCGGGCTACGGGCCGGGCGATCGGGTCGAGCAGTTCGTGCTGGTGACGCGTCGCGGGCATTGCGAGTTCTTCGCCTCGGCGATGGCGTTGATGTGCCAGGCGCTCGGCGTGCCGGCGCGGCTGGCGACCGGTTACGTGAGCGACGAGTACAACCCGGTCGGGTCGTTCTACATCGCCCGGCAGCGGGACGCGCACGCGTGGGTCGAGGTGTACCTGCCCGGACGCGGCTGGACGATCTTCGACCCCAGCCCGCCGGCGGCGGCGCGGGGTCGCGGCGGGCGGGACTCGGTATTCGCGGCGATCGGCCGACTGGCGCACTACCTGCAATTCGAGTGGGCCACGCTGGTGGTGTCGTTCGATGCCGAGTATCGCCGCCGAATATTCGGCACCTTCGAGGGCTGGTTTCGGCGCATCGACGAATCGAGTGGCGGGCTGGCCCTGGCGGCGGAGATCATCAAGGCCTTCCTCCGCGGCCCGCCCGAGCTGGCGCCGCGGCAGCGCGTGCTATACTGGGTCATGCTGGCGCTGGGCCTGCTGCTGACGGTGCTGATTCTGCATGTGCTGTGGCGCTTGCTGCTGATCGCGCGCGAGTTCCTGCCGCGGAGATTTCGTCCGGGCGACTACCCGCGCGCGGCGGATGCGCGCTTCTACGATCGATTGCTGATGCTGCTGGAGCGGCGCGGTTTTCGGAAACCGCCGACGCTGACGCCGGCCGAGTTCGCGGAGCACGTCGCGCAGCAGGCTCCGAACTTCGCGCCGGTGATTGATCTGACGCGCTGGTACTACGATGCGCAGTACGGTCAGCGAACATTGAGCGCTGCCCAGCGTGGAGAGGTGCGCGAGTTCCTGCGGTTCGTGCGCGAAGGGCCGCCGCTGGGCATGCGTCTCCCGCTCGCCGCATCATCGGTGAAATCCGGGGCGACCCCGGATTGACCGCGGTCCAGTGACGATTTGTAAGGTCGTATTAGATAGGTAGTTACAAACGGACGCGCAGGTCTTGAGAATTGTGAAGCCGCCGTCTAACGTGCTGCGTGGCCGGATGTCTAATCCTCCGTGCGGATGGTGTGACCACGATCACGCTAGAATCGTGGCGCGATAGTCCGTCAGGCTTTGGCTGAAGCGAGGAAGTCCCATGACACGCGGTCGAACGTCGCTGGTGGTGGGTGGCCTGGTGGTCGCGGCCCTCGTGCTGGCGACGCCGGCTCCGGAAGCGAAGGCGTGGTACGGCTACGCGGGGCCCTTCTATCCGCCGGCTGCCGTGCCGGTGTGCGCGCCGGTGCCGGTTTGCTATCCGGCGCCGATCGTCGCCCCGTATCCCGTGTACTACCCGCGGCCGGTGTACTATGGTCCGGCCTGGGGCGGCCCCGTGTATGGCGGCCCCGTGTATGGCGGGCCCGCGTGGGGTCCGGGCTGGCGCGGCAGGGGTGTCGGCGTGAACGTCGGGGTCAATGTGAACTCCTCGCGCGGTTACATCGGCGGACCGTGGGGCCGGCCGGGGCGCTGGCGTTAGGCGTCGCGCCGCTTCGGCAAACACCGTTCGCCTCTCGAACAGAGTGATCTTCACGAGCGGAGCCGGTCATCGAGGCCGGCTTCGCTCTTTCTTGGGGGTGGGACGTCGAACTGGCGACCGGCGGTGCGAGTGGCGTATAGTGCGCCATCATGCATCGCGCCCGGGTTGGTGTCACGCTTTCTGTCGCCGTGCTCGCGTCAGGCGGGTGTCAGGGCGGGCGCTGGGGGTGGATGACGTCGCGGTCCGGCGAATCGGCGGACATGTCGCCGGCCAGTCAGCCCGCCGCGGAGGAGGTCGCGGTGGCGTCGGCCGCGTCGGATGCCCCGGCTGCGCGTCCAACGGCCCTCTCCCCGCCGTCGGCCGGCAGCGTTCTGCCGTCGGTGCTGGTCATCAACAATGACACGATCACAGTGAACGACATCCTGGAGCCGATCCAGCCGCGGCTGGAGCGAGCGGCGCGGGAACTGCCGCGCGACGCCTATTACGAACTTCTGTTTGCGACCATCCGGCGCGAACTGGTGGATGAGGTCAGCGAGCGGCTGGTCTGGCAGGAGGCGTCGCGCGATCTGAAGGGCGACGAAGCCCAGAAGCGGCTGGACAAGGCGATCGACCGGCTCGAGCAGGATCGCGTCAATGCCGATTTCGGCGGGCGGCAGACGCGTTATGAGAAGTACCTGAAGGACAACGGGCGGTCGCGCGACGAGATTCGCCAGAAGCTCAAACGCCGCCTGGTGGTCGAGCAGTACCTGCGCGACCGGCTGCTGTCGCGCGTCTCGATTCGCAAGCGCGACCTGCTGAAGTATTACGAGGAGCACCGGGCGGACTTCACCGAGACGCGCACGGTCGAGCTGTTCCTGATCGAGGCGCCGCTGCGGCAGTTCATTCGCGGATACGGTCCGCCGACCGACGAGGAGAAGGCGGCGGCCGCCCGGGCGGCGCGCGAGCACCTGCAGCGGGCGCTGGCCCGCATCCGCGCGGGCGAGTCGTTCGAGGCCGTCGCTCGCGGTGAGTGCCGCGGCCTGCACGCCGAGGACGGCGGCGCGTGGGGGCCGATCTCCGCGCCGCTGCGCGGGCCCTACGAGGCGCCGTCGAAGCTGGCCCTGCAGATGCCCGAGGGGCAGATCAGCGACATCGTCGAGACGCCGATGGCCTGTTTCATCGTCAAGGCCGGCCGGGTCCAGGGCGGCGTGACGCGGCCGTTCGAGGAAGTGCAGTCCGAGATCGGCAGCCGCCTTCAGGCCGAGCAGTTCGCTGATTTGCGGATGAAGTTCGTGCAGCGCCGGCTCGAGCAGGCGTCGGTCGGCGATCTCGAGCCGTTCGTTCGCGCGGTGGTGGCGCGGGCGCCCGAGAGCGGCCGGCTCAAGCCCACCTCGGTCGAGCCGGACTCGCGCCTGTCCGCGACGCGCCGCGCGTCGGGGGCCGGCGACACCAACCGCGACTGACCGCCGGCGATCGATCAGCGAATGTCGAAGCGTTCCTCAAGCCCCTTCTCGTGCGGCTTCTGATCGGTCTCGAGTTCGCGTAAGACTTCGCGCGTCGGCGGAGCATCCAGCGAGAATTCGCATCCGACGGCCGTCTTGTTGACCAATGTGATGATGGGCAGCGTGACGCGCCACTCCTTCCCGCCGCGGGTGCCGATCAGCACCAAGGTTCCCTGGGCCGTTCGCTCGAGGTCATTCGGACCGGTCAGGCTGCCGCGCGGCGAGACGCCCTCGGGGTCGTAGAGCGTGACCAGCGCCGCGTCGGGTTGCGGGCGGCCGTCGAAGGTCACGGACGACGGGATGTAGGCTTCGATCGCCACGCAGCTTCTCCAAGTCCGACGCCGCGAGCGAACATCTCGGGGCGCGATGCTCATTGGACCGGACGCCGTGGCGCGTCACAAGCGCGGCGATCAGCCGGGCGCTCGGCGGTGCGACATCACCCGGCGGGCGGATTCGTCGGCGGCGACTCGGCCAGCGCGGCCATCTGCCGCTGGACCCTCGAAAGACAGACGATCGCCGTGAAGGTCTGGGCCATGATCCATGCCAGTCCGACACCAACCCACGGAACGAGCATCGACCGGCCGGGCCGGCCCCAGACCCACTCGCCGACCACCGCAAAGGCGATCACGCCGGCCCCGAAGGCGAAGCCCCAGAGGACGTTGCGGGCCATGCGCGCATCGGCGTCGGCGGGGATGCGCCGCGCCAGCTTCCGAGCCAGGACCATTGCACCGGCGACATAACCCACGCTGGCCGAGACGCCGAGCACCGCGAGCGCGCGCCGCCCGATCAGGTCGGGGCAGAGGCCCGGGTGCAGGACGGCGGCGGAGAACTGCGCGACGGCGAGGATGCGCAACGCGCCGCGGGCGTCGAGCGACTCGGGTCGATGCAGCCCACCGGGCTGCGGCGTGGCGAAGCGCCACGCGCCCAGCACGGCAGCGCCGCGTGCGGCGATCTCGAACGCGCGCAGCGGTCCCGGCGGGGTGAGGCCGAAGGCGTAGATGACATGGGTCAGGGTCGTGAGCGCCAGCACGGCGGCGATCGTGATGATGGTCAACCCGAGGCCGGCCGACGCTCGCCGCAGCCAGGCGCGGTCGGCGTCAGCCAAGGCGTCCCCGGCGAGAGTCCGTCGCACGGCTGCGCCGCACTCGGGACAGCAGCCGTCGCTGGCCTGCGTGCGCAGGTTGTAGCCGCAGCGCAGGCAGGCGATGTCTTGCTGAACGCGGTCGGGCCCCGGGGCTGGCGGGTCAGGTGAGGTCATGGTCGTGCGTCGCCCCGTTGGGAATCCGCCCGATGGGCGCGCGTCGCGATCATGTCACGCCGCGCACGCGCGGGAAGTGCTCGAGATACCACTGCACGGTCGCGGCGACGCCCTCGGCGAACGGCGTCATTGGCAGGCTGGAATGTTCGCGGAATCGGGTCGTGTCGGTGGGCTTGCGATGCTGACCGGATGGCCGGCTCGTGTCCCAGACGAGCCGCGCCGGATCGTACAAGAACAGGCGACAGATCGTCTCGGCGGCGTGGCGGATGGAAATCTCCTCCGCGGTGCCGACGTTCAGCGGCGGGCCGTCGTATGAGCGCACCGCCCACCACAGGGCGCGGCCGAGATCGGGCGCGTAGGTGAACTCGCGCAGCGGCGCTCCGTCACCCCACAGCACGGCGGTGTCGCCCCGCGTGGCGGCCGCGTGAATCTTGCGAATCATCGCCGGGATGACGTGGCCGGCCTCGAGGTCGAAGTTGTCGTGCGGCCCGTAGAGATTGTTGGGGATGATGCAGACGTAGCGCAGGCCGTATTGTTGCGCGTAGGCCCGCGACTGCACCTCGAGCATGCGCTTGGCGTAGGCATAGCCGAAGTTCGACGCGTGCGGCTCGCCGGCGTGCAGGTCGCGCTCGCGCAGCGGCAGCGGCGCGCCATCCGGGTAGACGCAGGACGAGAGCAGGCTGACGACACGTTCGACGCCGGCCTGCCGCGCGGCCTCCAGCACGTGGACGTTGATGAGCAAGTTGTCGCGGAAAAAGTCGGCCACATATCGCGTGTTTTCGAGCACGCCGCCGACGCGCGCGGCAAGATGCACGACATGGGTCGGCCGGACGCGCTCAAACAACCGGCGGCACTCGCCGGCGTCGCGCAGGTCGCCGTCCGCGGAGGCGGCAAAGGTGGCGCGCAGGTCGGGCGGCGCGGTGGCGGCCATTGCCCGCCCCACCATTCCGCCGCCGCCGGTCACGAGCACGTGCATGTCGACTTCCTGCCGAGGCCAGGCGCTGCGGGTCGTGCCGTGCTGCGTGCCGGCCTCTCTGGCATCGTATGCCGCGCGGGCGGCGGCACCAAGCTCCGGCGCGCGCGGATTCGAGCGGCGCGTCGATGTTCCCCGATAGGCGTCCTCGAGTGGGTGTGCGGCGCGTCGCCGAGGGCATCGGGTATCATCGCGCTTGTGTCCGAGTTGACCCGCACGACCCATTGCCCGGCCTGCCGGGGTGAGCGCTTGTCGCCGGCGACGCCGGTGCCTGATCGCGAGTACCGCGTGCCGCACGTGGCGAGATACGTGACGTGCTTGTCGTGCGGGTCGCTCAGCCAGTCGCCCATGCCGACGTTCGCGGAACTGGGGGCGTTCTATCCGCCCGGGTATCACGCGGCGACCGCGCACGGCTTGTTGAGCCGCGTCCGGCACGGGCTTCGTCTGCGACCGCTCGCGCCGCTGCTCGACGGCGACGGCGCCCTGCTCGACTACGGGTGCGGCAACGGCGCGTTTCTGACATGGGCGGCCGATCGCCTGCCAGGTCGTCCGTTGTTCGGATACGAGATCGGCCCGCGGCGCGAGGTCGAGCAGCTCGCGGGCGGCGCGGTCACGATCGTACGCGGCGCGCCGCGCGATCTGATGGACCTGCTGCCGCCCTGCCGGCTGGTGACGATGAACCATGTCATCGAGCATCTGCCCGACCCGCTCGAGACGGTGTCGGCGCTGGTCGAACGGCTGGTGGTCGGCGGGGCGATCGCCGGGCAGACGCCGGCGGCCGATTCGCTCGAGCACCGCGTGTTCGGGACGCGCTGGAGCGGCTACCACGCGCCGCGGCACACGGTCGTGTTCTCACGCCGTGGCCTACGGACGTTGCTCGAGTCGGCCGGATTGGCGGATGTCCGCGTGCGTACGGGCTTTAATCCCGCCGGATTGGCGGTCAGCCTGGCGTCGCTGACGCGTTCACCGCAGCGCGGCATCCGCCGGGCCGGACCTGGTTGGCTGTGGTGGCTGGCGTGGGCGACGCTGCTGTCGCCGATCGACCTGCTTTCGGGCGCCGGCGGAATCATCAACTTCGTGGGGCGCAAGCGGCGATGACGAGCGAACGGCTGATGCCGCCGTCGCGATTCGAGAAACGATCGGACGCGGTCTCGCTGGCGATCGTGGCGGCGCACCTCGCGCTGGTGCTCGCACCGATGTTCATCGCCGCCCATCTGGGACCCAGCCCGTGGCTGCCGGCCTTGTGGCTGTGGCTCGGGCTGACGATGAATGGATTGCTCAACCTGATGCACGAGGCGGCCCACTTTCATGTCTTTCGGCCGCGGTGGGCCAACGATGTGCTCGGTCGCTGGGTGCTCGGGCCGCTGGTGCTGGCGGATTTCGACGGCTATCGCCAGCGGCACTGGGACCATCATCGCCGGCTGGGCGAGCCGGATGACCCGAAGGTCACGTATCACACCGACATTCAAGGTACGCACCTTCCGGGGTTGCTGCTGCGTTGCCTGACGCTGATCGAGGCGGTCCGCAAGTTCCGGCATCAGACCGATGCGCATGGCGAGCCGTCGCCCGGGTCGTCGCCGGCGTGGATCGCGCGGGTCGTGTTCGCGCATGCCGTGCTGGTCGGCTCGGTGGCGGCGGCGGCATGGTGGGCGCATGCGCCGGATCGATCGCGGGTGCTGCTCTCGGCGGGGCTGGCCTATGGCGGTATCTATTTGTACGGCGTGGCCAGTCTGACCGTGTTTGCCGCCAGCCTGCGGGCGATCGCCGAGCACCAGATCGGTCCGGATGGCGCGGCCTGCGTGGGACGGGCGGCGCTGCGCAACTTCGCGTGCAATCCGCTGACGCGGCTGATCTTCGGCGCCTACGGATTCGGCGAGCACGCGACCCACCATCGGCAGCCGGGCATCCCGTACTACCGTCTGGGGAAGGTGACGCACGACCTGGCGCGGCAGGATGCGAACTACGAGCCGCGATTTGGTTACGTCGGCACGCTGGCGCTGCTGGCGCGTCGGGCGGCCTCGCAGAGTGATGATTCGCGTGGACGCTAGGCTGATTCGCGGCGCGACTTGCCGCGACGGCCGGACGCTCGCAGCGACGACGGGATCGGTTCGCCCTGCATCAGAAATTGGAGCTTGGCGAGCGCCTCGGCCTCGAGCTGACGGACGCGCTCCTTGGTCAGGCCGATCTTCTGGCCGACCTGCTTGAGCGTGAGCGGCTCGCTGCCGTCGAGGCCGTACCGCAGGCGCAGGATGGTGGTCTCGCGCTCGGTGATCTCCTCGTGATCGAGCACCTTGGCGAGCCGGCGGCGATCGTGGGCGTCGGTCAGCACGTCGTGCGGGGCGGGCGTGCGGCTGTCGGGCACCATCTCGGCCAGGGCGTCGTTGCCGTCGCCCTCGCCCGACATCGAGCCGGCCGAGACCGCCTTCACGGCCCGCCGGATGATGCGCACCTTGCGCTCCGGAAGCTGGAGCTCGGCCGCCATCTCCGCCAGCGACGGGGCGTGCCCGAGCTTCTCGACCAGTCGCTTCTGTGCGTCGCGCCAGCGCGACACCATCTCGACCATGTAGGCCGGAATATGGATCGGCTGGACGGCGTTGATCATGGCGCGCTTGATGGACTGCTTGATCCACCAGGCGGCGTAAGTGCTGAAGCGGACGCCCTGGCTGGGATCGAACCCTTCGACCGCCCGCAGCAGGCCGATGTTGCCCTCCTCGATCAGGTCGGAAAGCGACATGCCGCGGCGGCGGTAGTTCTTGGCGATCGAAACGACCAGGCGGAGGTTGGCACGGACCATCCGCTCACGCGCCTTGGCGCCAGTTTCCTCGAGCCGGGTGCGCTCGGCCAGGGTGATCTCGCGGTTGGCGAAGCGCTCGGCGGCGCGCGACGCGGCGGCGATCGCCAGGGCGAGGTCGCGCTCGTCCTGCGCGGTCAGCAACGAGACTTCGTTGATCTGCTTGAGGTAATGATGCAGGTCGGATTCGGCGGCGAGGTTCGTTCGAGGCATGAACGCGCGTCTCCGGACGAGTGGATTCCCGTCCTCATTCATCGGCGGAACCGCGTCGCGACTGAGCCTAAGGTCGTGCGGGGCTGATAAGCTCGCGGTTCCGTCGCCGCCACTTCGCTTATAGCGCGCGCCACGAACCGATTCAACTGACCGGCCGCGTCTTTACGGACGCGCGCGGCGCGCCTACCATGCCGACCCCGACGCACGAGGCGTCTCGGAGGCCGCCCAGCATGCCCAAGGAATGGGACGTCGCCCCGCCCTGGCCCCACCGCGACGCCGTCGCCCGCCAGATCGGAATCTCGCCGGTGGCCGCGCAGATCCTGCATAACCGCGGACTGTCCGACGGTGATGGGATGAAACGCTTCCTGTCGCCGAAACTGAACGACCTGGCCGGACCGGCCTCGCTGCCGGGCGCGGTCGAGGCGGCCGAGCGCATCTTCACGGCCATCCGCAACGGCCGGAAAGTGGTGATCTACGGCGATTACGACGTGGACGGCGTTACGGCGGTGGCGATTCTGTGGCACGCCGTGCGACTGGCGGGGGGCGTGGCGGACTTCTTCATCCCGCACCGGCTCGAAGACGGCTACGGCCTGAATGCCGAGGCGATTTCCCAGCTCGCCGATGCCGGCGCCGAGCTGATCGTGACGGTCGATTGCGGCGTCACGGCGTTCGAGGCCGCCGAGGTGGCCCGGCGGCGCGGCGTGGACCTGATCATCACCGACCACCACGCCCCGCGGCGGGACGAGTCCGGCCATCCGTTGCTGCCGCCGGCCTCGCTGGTGGTGCACCCCGATCTGCCCGGCGGCGAGGGCGGCAATCGCGAGTTGTCGGGGGCCGGCGTGGCGTTCAAGGTGGCGTGGGCGCTAGGCCAGTTGGCCTCGGGGGAGAACCGGGTCACGGCTGAGTTTCGCACCTTTCTGGTGAACGCCACCGGGCTGGCGGCGCTGGGGCTGGTGGCCGACGTCGTGCCGCTGATCGGCGAGAACCGGGTCATCGCCTTGTACGGCCTTCAGGGACTGCCGGGCAGCACGCTTCCGGGCGTGCGGGCGCTGATCGAGATCTCCGAGGCGAGCGGCCGGAAGCTGACCGGCCGCGATATCGGGTTCGGGCTTGGGCCGCGGCTGAACGCGGTCGGTCGCATGGGTCACGCCCGTCTGGCGGTGGATCTGCTGACCCGCGCGGATGCGGACGAAGCGCCGCGCATCGCGCGGGTGCTGGATGGCCACAACGGAGCCCGCAGGAAGCTGGAGCGCGAGATTCTGTCCGACGCGCGCGACCGCGTGCGCGCGAGCGGGCAGGATCGAGATGCCTGCCGCGGCATCGTGCTGGCGGCGGAGGGCTGGCACGCGGGCGTGATCGGCATCGTCGCCGCCCGGCTGGTCGAGGAGTTTCACCGCCCGACCGTGCTGATTGCGCTGGATAACGGTGTCGGACAGGGATCGGGGCGCAGCGTGCCCGGGTTCGACCTGAATGGAGCGCTGACGGGCTGCCGCGAGCACCTGCTGACGTGCGGCGGACACGCCATGGCGGCCGGGCTGCGGATCGAGTCGGCCCGAGTCGATCAGTTTCGGGCGGCGTTTCACGAGCGCGCCGAGCGGATGCTCGCCGGCGCGGACACGCGGCCTCGCCTCCGGTTGGATGGCGAGTTCGCGCTGTCGGAGTTGGACGAGACGCTGCTCCGCGATCTGGACCGGATGGAGCCGTTCGGATGCGGCAACCCGGCCCCGCTGCTGTCGAGTCGCTGGGTGAACGTGGTTGGCGAGCCGCGGGTGGTGGGCAGCGGGGGCGATCATCTCCAGGTCGTGGTCAACGAGGATGGGGTGCAGCGCAAAGGGATCGGGTTCGGCCTGGCAAAGCATCGCGGCGTGTTGTGCGACCATCGCCGTTGCCGATTGGCGTTCGTGCCGATCCTGAACGAGTTCAACGGCCGGCGCAGCATCGAGCTTCAGATCAAGGATTTCCAGTTTCCCGGCTAGCGTCGCGGGTCACCGCATGGCAAACGAAGCAACGCGTCGCGTTCGTCTCGACCGCGGCCACGTCGCGGTCGACGCGATCGTTGTCGCGCTGCTGATCGGCGCCACCGTCGCCGTGGGGGCCCGCGGCATCGGCACCGGCGGGCTGGGCTGGTCGGATGCGCCGCAGCACTTCATGAACGGCGCGTTCGTGTTGGCGGCGGCGCGAGAGCGGCCCCTCGATGACTTGCGCAGCTGGGCCGAGCAGTTCTACCTGCGGCACCCGGCGCTGGGGCTGATCGTCTATTGGCCGCCGGGATTCGCGCTGGTTGAGGCGATCTGTTTTGCGCTCGCAGGCGAGTCCATCGCCGTGGCGCGCGCCTGCGTCGTCGGCATGGCGGCCGGAGCGGTGGCGATGCTCTACCTGCTGGCGGCGCGGCTGTTCGATCGCCGGACGGCCGCCCTGGCGGCGCTGTTGCTGCTTCTGTCGCCGCATGGGCGGTTGTGGCTGACGGACGTGATGATCGAGTGGCCGGCGACGTTCTGGCTGCTGGCGTGCGTGCGGTTCTATGTGGCTCATCGCGACCACGGGCGGTTCGTCACCGCCGCGCTTGCGGCCGCCGCCTATGTCATGGCGGTGATGACCAAGCAGACGGCCGGCTTCATGGGTCCGGTATTGCTGGCGCACGCCGCATCGGATCCACTCGGGCGCTTGCGGCTTCGGCAAGTCGGCACGCTCGCCGCCGGACTGGGCGCGCTGGCGATCGTCGGCTGCTACTTCGTGCTGGCCCGGCGCGTGACCGCCCTGCCGGGGCAGTTGTTGCAACTCGACCTCGGCGATCCACTCTACTACTTCGCGAGTTTGGGCGAGATCGTCGGCTGGCCGACCGTTGCGCTGGCTGTCGCGGGCGTGGTCGGGCTGCTTCGCGAGCGCGGCCGGTTCGGCGCGGCCGGGCCGGGCGGCCCGTTGCCGGGACTACTGACGCTATGGTTCGCGGCGTGGGTCGGGTTCTCGACACTGATCGCCGCCAAGGAGCCGCGTTACTTCTTCTTCGCGTTGCCGCCGCTGGTGATATGGGCGGCGAGTTGCGCGTCGATCGTGGTGGCGCGGTTCAGCCTGGGGGCGGTGCTGGTGGCGTGGGTGGCGGGTCTATCAGCGGTGGCGGCATGGCGCGATCCTCCGCCGCGCCTGCCGCGCTATGACGCGGCGGTGGCGTCGCTCGTGGCGCGCGGCGACGCGGATCTCGTGCTGGTCGACGCGGTCCGCGACGGCCAGTTCGTGGTCGACGCCTGGCTGAATCCGGCGGCGCGCGAACGGCTGATCCCGCTTCGCGCCAGCAAGCTCCTCTACGCCCGCGCCGCCCGCGAGCGCTACGGGTACGAGGCGTTCGTGCACGAGCCGCGGGACGTGCTGGCGCTGCTCGACCGCTACGGGATTCGATACGTGTTGATGGAGTCGGCGCTGCCGGTCACGCACTACACCGAGGCCGACCCGCCGCCGCGTCGACTGCTGCGCGAGGTCGTGGCCGACACGGGGCGGTTCGAGTGGCTGGAAAGCTGGTCGCTGCGTTGCGGCGACCCGGCATGGGACGCGGTCGAACTCAGGCTCTACCGGTATCTGCACGCGCCGCCGCGCTCCAGCGATGCCGTGACGCTGCCGATTCCCGGCATGGGTCGAAAGGTCACGATTCCGCTGCCGCGGTGATTTCCGAGGCGTGATTATCAGCACGCGGCGCCCGCGCCGCCCGGTTTGCCCGCTCCGCGCGCGTATCTTACGGTTGGGGTGCACGACGATCGCTGAAGCGATCGCGACGCGCGAACGGGCGGCGCGATATGCCTGAAGGGGGCACCATCGCTCTCTCTCCTCGCTCGCTCAAGCTTCGCTCGGGGCCCCGGTCTGGCTGCCTCCTTCAGACCGAGGGCCCCACTTTTTTCCCATGATCTTTCAGGGGGTGATCGGCGGGATGGTCGGGTCAGCGACAGGGCGCGTCGACGGCGGCGCCTTCGATGGCGTCGATCATCGCCGCCAGCACGAGCTCCCACCCGCGCATCGACGACTCCATCCCGTACCGCAGAATATCGGCGGTAAGCACGAAGTCCGAGACGTTGAGCGCGTCGCGGAGCTGGCGGAGTTGAGCCGCCAGCGATTCGAGCCACGTCTGCACGGGCCCGTCCACGGTCTGCAGCGCCGTCAGGTCGATTCGCAGCAGCGCGGCCGACTTGACGACCGAGTCTGCCGCCGACGACCAGACTGTCAGGCAATCGCCGAGGGCCTCGAGCGCCTGGGCGGTGCGACCCTGGTTGAAGGCGTCGGCGATCTGGTGGCGGCTTTGCTCGGAGTCCTGACAGAGGCCCAGCGCGGTGCGCAGCGTCTCGAGCACCGCAGCGCGGGTGTCGATCGAGGTCAGGTCGAGGCGGTCGAAATCGGCGATGTTCGCCCGCAGCACGCGGTCGATCTCGGCGTCGGGCACGTCCTGTCCGTCGGTGCGGATGCCGACGAGCATGCGGCCGGAGCCGTTCAGTTCGCGTTGCAGCGTGGCGATGAGATCGCGGACCGTCGCGGCCGGCGCCAGATCAAGTCCGCGCACCTGCTCGTTGTCGAGATATGTGTTCATGACGCGGGCTCCTGGGGGCGACGGGCGCGTTGGTGCCGCGCGGGTCGGGTCCGCTCGTGGGGTCAGGACAACAGGGTGCGCAGCAACCAGATGCCGACCAGGCCGCAGGCGGCCGTTCCGCAAGCGGTCGTCAGCATCAGTTCCCAGCGGAAGCGGGTCTGCGTTCGTGCCGGCCCGTCGCCGAAGGGAGCGCCGGGCCGCCAGTTCAGGCGCGGGTTCTGGAGCTGCCCGCTACCGACGCGCTTGGGCGGGTCCTTGCGGGCGGGCAGGGTCTCGTCGCTGGCGTCGACGGCCGATGTGACGGGGCGAACTTCGGGCGACGGGGCGGCCGGCATCGGCGACGGTTCGCTCGCCGCCGATGCGCGCAGCGCGGCGACGCTCTCGGCCCGCTCGCGCTCGTGTCTCGCCACCAGCTCGGCGGCCGTCGGACGCGCGGTCGAGTCCGGCGGGATGAACCGAGAGGGTCGCGAGATGGGAGGCAGGTCGGCCGTGGTCATCGGAGCGGACGCGGGCGACTCGGTGACCGGCCGGGCGGATGCCTCGCGCTCGCCGCGGGTCCGGGTGGCGGCGTCACGCGGCGAGTCGCCCGGGGCTGCGATCACCACGGTATGCGAAGGAAACACGCCGGTGGCCGGCATCGCTCGGGCCTGCGCGGGAACGTCGTCGATGGCGTCAGCGTCACCGTCTGGCGCGTCGTCGTCGATGCGGTACGACAGCGTGGCCGGGGTGCCGTCGTAGAGTTCGGCGATATCCAGCGCCTGAGCGGCCTGGCGCGCGGGCGTGTCGCGAGCAGCGAGTTCGTCGGCCAGCGCGAGCGTAGGCGCTGCCAGTTCGAGCAGCGGCCGCTCGACCTCGGCCTCCGGCGCCTCGACGTCGGCGGCGCGCTCGGCGTCGTCCGGCATGACCAGTGTCAGGGGCGGACGGTCCGACGCGTTGCTGAAATCGGCCTCCGGCCGACCGTTGTCCGCGGCGTCGAAGCGAAGCAGACCCTGGGCGGGCGTCGCGGGGTCGGTTCGGGTCACGGTGCTCGGTGATTCGCCGTTGGTCGAGTCTCGCGAGATCGCGCGCTCCGCCATGACGCATGCTCCTTGCGGCTCCGCCGCAGGCAACCGTCGGCGCCTGTGAATAGGGCCGTTCTTGAAGCCCTATCGACGGTCGCCGCGATGATCTTTATCGGAAGTACATGACTACGCGATGGTTCGACGCGTCAGACCAACGCAGCTCGATTCACAGAAAATTATATGTAACATCATTTTTAGAAAGATGTTACATATAGACATACTGATTGGCTGGTCAGGCCGACTGTCCGGCGCGGGCCTTGGTGGCGGGGTCGGGAGGGCCATGCACGGCGTGTCCGAACGCGCTCTCGGCCGCCTCCATGATGGTCTCGCTCGTGGCCGGGTGCGGGTGGATGGAGAGCGCCAGGTCGTCGGCGACGGCCGACATCTCGATACCGAGGACCGCCTCGCCGATCAGGTCTCCCGCGTGCGCGCCGACGATGCCGACGCCCAGCAGGCGGCGCGTATCGGCGTCGAAGATGAGCTTGGTCAGGCCGTCGGTGCGGCCCATCGCGACCGCCCGGCCGGACGCGACCCACGGGAAGCGGGTCACACGGACGTTGAGACCCTGATCGCGGGCCTCTTTCTCGCTCAGCCCGCACCAGGCGACCTCGGGGTCGGTGTAGATGACGGCGGGGATCGCGGCGGGATCGAAGGCGCTGGGTTTGCCCGCGACCGCCTCGGCCGCCACGCGACCCTCGGCGGAAGCCTTGTGGGCGAGCATCGGGTCGCCGGCCACGTCGCCGATGGCGAAGATGCGCGGGTCGTCGGTGCGCCGCTGCGCATCGACGCGAATGAAGCCGCGCTCGTTGACGACGACCTTGGTCCTCTCGAGCCCGATCCCGTCGCTGTTGGGCCGGCGGCCGATCGAGACCAGCACGCGGTCGAAGGTCTCGGTGCGATCCTGTCCGGCGACGGCGTAGGTGATTTCGACACCGGCGGAGGTGCGGCGGCCGGACTTGAGCGCCGCGCCGGTATGGATCGCGGCGAACTGCTTGGCGAGCTTGCTCGCGAGCGGCTTGATGAGTTCGGGGTCCCCGCCGGGAACCAGGCTGTCGAGCATCTCGATGACGGTGACCTGGCTGCCGAGGCTGGCATAGACCTGTCCGAGCTCGAGGCCGATGTAGCCGCCGCCGACCACCAGCAGTCGGGGCGGGACTTCGGCCAGAGCCAGGGCGTCGGCCGCGTCCCAGTAGAGGTCGCGCGGCAGGACCTTCTCCGGCAGGGTGCGGGCCCGCGATCCGGTGGCGACGATGCAGTGCTTGAATCGCAGGTGCGCGCCAGCGCCGCCTTCAATGCGCACGCCGCGCGAGTTCTCGAAGACCGCGCGGCCGTTGTAGTAGTCGACCTTGCGGTTCTTGAGCAGTCCGCTGACGCCGGTGGCGAGCCGGCGAATGACGCCGTTCTTCCAGTTCTTGAGACGGTCGATGTCGACCTGCGGCTTGCCGAAGGTGACGCCGAACCCGGCGGCGTGGTCGGCCTCGTCGATGATCTTGGCGACGTGCAGCAGGGCCTTGGAAGGGATGCAGCCTTCGCGCAGGCAGACGCCGCCGGGCACATCGGCCGATTCGATCAGCGCGGTTTCGACGCCGAGGTCGGCCGCGTGAGCGGCGGCGACGTAGCCGCCGGGGCCGCCGCCGATGACGAGTAGTTCGACTTCCTGCGTCAGCTCGCCGACGACCATGACGAAGACCCTCGCGGTGCGTGCGTTCGAATCGAAACGGCGGATTCTACGATTCGGCCGCGGGACCCGCCAGCGGCGCGACTTTACAGGCGCGCCCGCGCGAGTAAGCTAGGCCGCCATGTCGCAGCGAGTCGGAAGGCGGACGTGGATCGGCGTCGTCGGCGTGCTGCCGGCCCTGATGGGCGCGTGCGGCGATGGCGATTTTCAGATCAAGGTCGCCAAGCCGGCGGCCGAGCGCCCGGACGTGAAAGTCGCGGGCATCGAGCTGTCCTCCGTGTCGCTGCCCGATCCGACGCCCTTCAACGTATCGCCGTTCGCGTCGCATCAGTCCGGCGCGTGCTCGGCCAGGTCGAGCGCGTCGGACCGGGGCGTCGGAGCGGCATCGGTCGATGCATCCGGCGGCGGCTCGGGCTGGGCCGAGTTCCACGTCGGCTACGCGTTTGATCAACTGTCCGATCACCCCGTGGCGGCGGTGATCGAAGTCGCGGTCGAGTGCGCCCAGAGTGTCGAGGCGACGGCCGGCGAAGCGGACAACGTCGCCAGGGCCACGCTCCAGTTTCTGGTGCGAGACTCCAACGGCATCACGCTCCACAAGGAAACGCTCGCCGCGGCGAACAGCGAGACCGGCAATCGGCGCTGGTCGGCGAGCGAGGCCAGCGCCGTGGACGTGGTTCTGCCGCCGGGCGTCGGATACTTCGTCACGGTGGCGGGTCGCGCCGAGGCCTCGGCAGGCGGCGCTCGCAAGAGCCTCGCGACGGTCGAGGTCAAGAGCTGCCGGATGAAACTCGCCTGGCGGAAGGCCAACGAGACCGCCGCCGCGCAGCCCGCGGCGCGCCCATGAGCGCCGCCATCGGCCTGTTCGGCGGGTCGTTCAATCCCATCCATTTCGGACACCTGATCTCCGCTCGCAGCGTGGCCGAGCAGGCCGGGCTTGATCGCGTCGTGCTCATCCCCGCCGCCGTGCCGCCGCACAAGCGCGGCGCGGCGCTGGCGCCGCCGGCCGATCGCCTGGCGATGGCGCGGTGCGCGGTCGCGGGCGATCCGCTGTTCGAGGTCAGCGACATCGAGTTGCGGCGCAGCGGGCCGAGTTTCACCTATGACACCGTGACGGAGTTTCGGGCGCTGCTGCCGGCCGGCGCGCGATTGTGTTGGCTGATCGGCGCCGACACGCTCCCGGAGTTGGCGACATGGAGCCGCGTGCAACGGCTGGTGGCGGAGGTGGAGATTCTCACGGCCACGCGGCCGGGTTGGGATCCGGCCGGGGTCGACCTGCGGCCGCTGCGGGAGGCGGTCGGGGACGCGGCCGTAGCGCAACTGCTGCGCGGTTGCGTGGCGACCCCGGCGATCGAGATCAGTGCTTCGGACGTTCGGGCCAGAGTGGCGGCGGGCCGCACCATTCGGTACCTCGTACCAGCGGGCGTGGAGGAATACATCGCAGCGAATCAGCTTTATCGGACGACATAACTCTTTGTCGCGCATATGGTTCGGTTGTCTGATCGAGAAGTCTTGCGGTCGGTTTATCAGACCCTGGGTGTGGTTGACCGGCACGATATCGGGTGTTACCCTTCACTCATCCTCGGGGTACAAGACCCTGAGCGCGGCGCGTTGGAAATCGGAGTTCCGGGATCCGAGGCGCCGCGGGCTGGCGCGGTTATGGCCGCCGACGGCGCGGTCCCGCTGATCGAGACCTTGGCTGTGGTCCGTCATCAAGCGGGCACGGCGGACAGTCCGATGTAGTTCACGGGCGAGCCTCAGGGTCCCCGGGAAGCTTCTCGATGGCAGAAATCCAACGTCGTCTGACACCCGCGCGGCTCCGTCTGCTCTTTGGTGCGGTACTGCTCGGTGTTCTGGCGGTGCAGTGGGTGACCATGTCGCCGCGCACGACGGTGTTGCTGCCCAGCGAGCCGGCGGTGGTAGCCGACGTGACCCCGCCGCCGCTCAACAACGATTTCGATCACCTGGTTCGAACCGATCCTCTCGGTGCGCTCGAGCGCGCGGCCGATGAGCACCGACGCATCGGGGATTACACCTGCACCTTTATCAAGCAGGAGCTTCTGCCCTCGGGCATGAGCGAGGAGCAGACGATTGCCGCGAGCCTGCGGCAGCAGCCCTACAGCGTGTTGATGCATTGGGTTCGCAACCCCGGCAAGGCCGAGCGGGTGCTGTACGTGAAGGGCCGCTGGACCGACCCGGATGCGAAGAACCCGGACGAGTCGGAGCTGGCGGTCTGTCAGCCCGGCGCGATCGCCCGGCTGTTCGTCAAGAGCATCAAGCAGCCGATTCATGGCAGCCTGGCGAAGGAAGCTTCGCGGCGATACATCGACGAGTTCGGCTTCGCATCGAGCCTGGAACTGCTGATCAAGTACTCGCGGATCGCGCGCGAGCGCGGCGAGCTTTCGCTCGAGTACATGGGCGAGTCACGATTCGACGACCGCCCAACCTGGGTGATCGAGCGGCGGCTGCCCTATACAGGCCTTCACGGCATCTACCCGGACCGCGTCGCGGTCATCCATCTCGACAAGGAATGGCGCATCCCGGTCAGCGTTCGCTGCTACGCGGATGACGCTAAGACCCAACTGCTCGGCCGGTACGAGTACGCCGACGTGAACCTCGACGCCGGCCTCGACGACTCGGTATTCGAGCCGCACACCTACGGGATGTAATTCGGTCGGCTTCCCCAGCGCGGGCGGCTTTGCCCCTTGCGCGCTCAGTGCGCCAGCTCCGGCAGCAGCCACACCACCGCCGCCATGATGGCCGTTCCGATCCCGAGCAGTCCTACGACGCGCCGGGTGTCGTCCGACAGGCGCGCGAAGGGCAGATTCAACACGAAGAGAACGCCAGCCAGCAGCCACAGCGGGGCGCGCAGCGTTCGAACCGCGAGGCCGCGCCGCGGGACGCCCCCGCCGCTTTCGGCCGGCGTCGCGCCGCTCGTCGACGTGATCGGGCTCGACTCGCTCGTCAACAATTCCGGCGGACTGGCTGCCGCTTGCATTGCTTCGGCGTGAGGCGATCCCGCCTCGGCCGCCGCATCTTCACTCAGCCGCGCCTCATCGGCGGACGACACGATCCGCCGATCGTCCGGCGCGGCGTCCGTGTTCTCGGCGGGCGGCACATTCGACGTCGGCGCCCTGTTTGCGGCGGAATCGCCGACAGGCATGTCGGTTGCCGTCGGCGCCTCGGCCTCAATCGTGGATGCCACACCGACCGGCTCATCCGACGGTGGCGCGACAACGGTCTCGGTGGCCGGCGGCAAGTCGTCCAGCGAGTCGGAAACTTGGTTCGGTGAGATGGACGAGTCGATGATGGCAGGCGCTTCCGACTGCGCAATTTCGGAATCGGGGATCGGTGCGTGCGCGGCCTCGAGGTCACCGCTCGGCGCGGCGTCGCTTGACGGAAGTTCGTCTTCCGTTTCGTCGAGGGCCGGCGGCGCCTCGTCCGCGTCGGTCAGCAGGTCGCCGGCGAGTTCGCGCCCGGCGGCATGGACCAGGCGCTCGGCCTCGTCGAGCAGCGCGTCGATGTCAACATCCTCCGCGGCGACGAGGGCCGGCGCGGTCGACGTGCGCGTTGAATCCGCTTCGCTTGACATCAGGTGACGACCGATCGGTGAGAGCGGTGCATGCAGACGGACCCTCCGTGTGGTATCGGCCCACGACGCGGCCCGCCTTGAAGCCCGCGGCTGAGCGGCGGAAGATGCCGCAGTGTCGCGACCGCGATTCTTCTGCCCGGACCTGCGCTCCACGCCCGCCGTGCTGACCGGCGACGAGGCCCGCCATGCGTGGCGCGTGCTGCGGTTGCGCGTTGGTGACGATGCGGATTTGTTCGACGGCCAGGGCGGACACGCGACGGCCCGCGTGATCGGCGGCGGACCCGATCGAGTCGAGTTGATGGTGCTGGAGCGCCGCGCGCTGACTCGCCCGTCGAAATCGCTGGACCTGGCGGTGGCGATGCCCAAGGGCGAGCGGGCCGACTGGCTGGTCGAGAAGCTGGCCGAGTTCGGCGTGTCGTCTCTGATTCCGCTGCGCGCGGCACGAGGCGTGTCCGATCCGGGGGCGGCGCGGGTCGAGCGATGGAACCGCAAGGCCGAGGCGGCGGCGAAGCAATCCGGCGCACCGTTTCTATTGGCGGTGCGGCCGGCGCGGACGCCGGGCGAGTTGGCGAGCGAGTGGGGACGCCAGGAGCGCGTGCTGCTGGCAGACCCGTCGCCTCAGGCGGAGTGGCTCTCGGCCGGCATCGCTGCGCTGTCCGGCGGCGCCACGCTGGCGCTGATCGGACCGGAGGGCGGCTCTACCGACGATGAGTTGCGCCACATGGAGTCGGCCGGCGCGCGGCGCGTGCGGCTGTCGGCGACGGTGTTGCGGATTGAAACCGCGGCGGTGGCGATGGCCGCGGCATGGGCGATGGCGGGGTCAGTGTGAGTTCGGCGCGGCGAGCTCGCGTCGCAGAGCGGCCGGGTCGCTCGGCGGCGCGAGCCGCCAGATGACGCCGTCGCGCTCGGCTTCGCATTGGCGGCGCAGCGCCGCTGGGAACTGGCTCGACTCGACGTCGGCCGCGAATACGGGCCGACGCCAGCGGGCCGAGCCATCGGCCGCAACATCGATGAGCGCCATCAGCTCGCGCGGGTCGTCCAGCAGCGCGATATCCGGCCGCAGTCGGTCGACACGCTGGGCGTACTCGAACATGAACTTCATCGTGAACGATGTGAGCAGGGCGGCGCCGTCAGGCAGCCGCGCAAAGGCCTCGGTGACGAATCGCCGCTGGCCGGTGTCGCCCTGCTTCCACGGCTTGATGAAGAAGTCGTACGGGTCGCGATAGGGCAGGCTGCGCTTGACGATCGGAACGTCCATGCGGCGCATCAGCGACGCGGCGACAACGTAGATGGGCGCGGGCAGGACCGCCAGCACGGGCAGGACGACGCGCCACGCCGGGCGGCCCAGCCGATCGGCGGCGCCGGCCGCGATCAGGACGGCCGCCACGGCGTAGAACGGCACGAAGAACGAGTATTGATCCGGCACGTTGTAGGTCGCGGCGAAGCAGAACTGCACGGCCGCCACTCCGAGGATGGCGATGCGCAACTCGACCGCCGCCGTCCGCAGCAGGCGGGCCGCGCCAGGCACCGCCAGCGCGATCAGCACGGTCGGATAGTTGAGCACAACGGCCGACAGGCCGCGCAACAGCGTCCCCGCCTGAAGCTGGCGCGGCGACGCGCCGAATTTCCCGAGCGTCGCCGAGCGAAGGATGAAACCGATGTCTCCGGTCTGGTGGAGGTAATACGCGACCATGCCGCTGTAGGGCAGCGTGCCGATCAGCCAGACGCCGGCCCATGCCGCCAGCAGTCCGACATCGACGCGACGCCGCGCGGCCAGCCACAGCAGCAGGCCGACGTGCAGCGGCGTGCACAGCCCAAGTTGCAGGTGCGTGGCGACGCCCAGACCGTTGACGGCCGCGAGCGCCAGCAACGGCCGCGCCCGTCGGCTGCGGGTCCAGGCCTCCCAGCACAGCAGTTCGGTGGTGATCAGGGCCGCCAGCATCGACATGACTTCGGCGATGACTGAGAAGGCCCACAGCGTGTGGCCGAACGCCAGGGTCAGACCGGCCAGCAGGGCGGCGGAAGGGCGGCGCGTCAGTCGCAACGACAGCACGGCCGCGTTGGCGACGGCGATCGCGCCGAACAGGGCGGAGGTGAAGTTGACGCGCCACGCGAGGTTCCCGACCGGCAGCAGTGAGACCAGCTTGGCCGTCGCGAGATAGACCGGATGCACGCGCACGAGGTCGGCCGGTCGCTCGCCCAGGTCGAGTCGCGGGAAGCGATGCACGGCCACCTGGTATTCGCCGCTGTCCATCATCAGGACGTCGGGCGCCAGGGTGAGGGTGTAAAGCGCCAGCGCGGCGGCGAAAGCGAGCCACCAGGCTCGCCCGGCCGGCGGAGTCGCGGCGGGATCCTCAACGGGCGGATGGGGCGTGATCAATCAGCCGATTCCTCGCGAGGTGATCGTAACCCGTGGGCGACGCCGGGGCGACTTGCCGGGCGCGCGCGGCTAGACTGATCGCATGCACGACAGCACGACGTCCCGGCGGCGAGCGGCCGCATCGTCGCCGCCGGCCGAGTTCCTCTCGTCGCTCTGCGCGGTTCGCCGGCCGGTCGTCGTCGGCCACGTCGAGCCCGACGCGGACTCGATCGGGGCCTGCCTCGGCCTGAGCCTGCTGATGCGCCAGCACGAGATCGACGCGCGTTTCGTGCTGCCGCGGCCGGTGGCGTCGCGGTTGAGATTTCTGGTGGAACTGGGGCGGGATGTGCCCATCGTGACCGAGCCGCCGGAGGATGCCGACGCGGCCGTCATCTGCGACACGGCGACGCCGCGGCGCGTGCACTGCGTCGGCGGCTTCGAGCGGCTGTCGGCGCTGGCGACCTTCAACATCGATCACCACATCACCAACCCGGACTACGCCCGGCACAACTGGGTTGATCCGCACGCCAGCAGCTCGTCGGAATTGATCGTGCGGCTGGCGGCCGCGTTGCACTGGAAGCCGACGGGAGCGGCCGCGTCGTTGTTGTATGCGGGCGTGCACGGCGACACGGGCGGCTTCTCACTGCCGAACGCGACGGCCGACGCGCTGCATCTGGCGGCGGAGCTGGTGCGGGCCGGCGCGGACGTGGCCCACATCGGCGAGCAGTTGTGCCGGTCGCTGGGCCGGCCGGACTTTGAGCTGCTGCGGCGCGTCTACGATCACACGCGGCTGACGGACGACGGCCGTATCGCGTACAGCGTGCTGTCGCACGACGACATCGTCGCATCGGGTTGCAGCGCGTCCGACATCGACGACCAAGTGTCGATTCCGCGCGCCCTGCGCGGCATTCGCATGGCGATGCTGTTCTCGGAGGGCGAGCCGGGCATCGTCCGCGTCAATCTCCGCGGCGAGGGGCGGACCAGCGTGATTGAAATCGCCGAGCAGTTCGGCGGCGGCGGCCACACGCAGTCGGCCGGCGTGCGCATGAAGAACAGGCCGATCCAGGAGGTCGTCGAACTGGTGCTGGCGGCCGCGCAGGCGCACCTCTCGCGATCGGGCTGACTCGGCCCCTGGTCGCCCCCCCTGTCGGGATCAGCGGCGCGCGGTTGGCTGACCCGTCAGGCTGCCGGAATCTCCGCGGCCGAGGATCACGTCGACGATTCGCTGGCAAAGCAGCGGCGCGGCTGATTTCGCGAAGCGCTCGTTCGGGTGCGAATCGTCCGTGGCGAACGCGCGCTTGAGATACAGACCGCCTTCGGTTTCGAGTTCGCGGAAGTCCCAGACGAAGATGTTGTCGCCGGGCTCGTCCCACGTCTTGCGGACCCAGTCGAAAAACTGGCGCGCCCGCTCGGCCGACTCGCGGTCGGTCTCGGTTTCGATCAGGGCCGCGCCGGTCCAGACAATGAACTTCACCCTCGGGAACTCGCGCAGCTTCCGCTTCAGCGCCGCGTATTGCAGCTTGTAGTTCTCGGCGCGCTTGTCCTCACTGGCCACGTCGGGTTCGCCCGTGTCCGGATCGATGGCCGACACGGGGAAGCAGTGCTTGAATACGATGACGTCGTACTGGTCGCTCAGCATCTCGAGCGTGGGCTCACCCTTGTGCGGCTTTGCGCCGGCGTGCCGCACCCAGATGTTCCAGTAGTCATAGGGATAGTTATTCCAGCCGTACGGTGAATCCTTTGGGAACGCCTGTTCGGTGATCTCGTAGTGCGTGCGGTGCTTGGCGTTGTACGCTTCGAACCAGGCCGGCACGCCGCCGTTCCAGATGCACTCGCCGGTGCTGTGGTGCAGAAAGAGGATTCTCGCGGCGGGGGGTGTGGTGGCCGGCTCAACGCCGGCGGCCCGCGGTTCCGCGCGGGCGGCGACGCTGACACACGTGCACGCGACGATCGCTCGCAGGGCCGGTGGCAGTCTGCGGTACATGGTGGGGGTACCTCCGCTCCGATCGTGCGCTGCCGGAGGATCATGGTACCGCCTCGGCGGCAGGCGTGAACACGCGAGCCGATGATCGGCCGCGCACTCTCGTCGTGAAGGAGTTCCCATAAACATGCCGCGCGCCGATCGGCAGGCGCGCTGGCCGGATTTTGACGGCGAACGAGTCGGCCGGATGCTTCCGACGCACGACACGGTCGGCTAAACTGGAGTTTCGCCCAATCTGCGAGCCGCGCGCCGGACCTCGCTCGCTGCGGAGACGCGACATGTCCGCCACGTTTTCGCGCACCCTGCGATCGCTCAGAACGGCGGGACGAACGGAATCCCGCATCTTCGTGCTCGCCAGCTTCGTGCTTGCGCTCCTCTGGGTTGGCTGGCTCGTGGGCTCGCGCCTGGCGATCTACGAAATCAGCGATTCGGCGCGGCTGGAGGTCGCCGATGCCGTCGTGCCGGTGCAGTCCGACATGGCGGGGCTGGTCGTCCGTCGACTGCCGCGCGCGGGGGATGAGGTTCGCAGGGGCGACGTGGTGCTCGAGTTGGATGCCGCGATCGAGCGCCGGGCGCTGGCGGAAGAGCGGTCGCGCGCCGCGGGTCTGAGAAGCCAGTTGAGGGTTCTCGAGCGGCAGTTGGCGTCCGAGGAGACGGCGCTTCGCCAGACGCAGGCGACGCTTGAGGTGACGCTCGTGGAGGCCCGCGAGCGCCACGACCTGGCGCGGATTAACGCCGCTTTCGCCCGCGAGGAGGTCGAGCGGCTGGAGAAAGTGCGTCGCAGCGGCAGCGCGAGCGAACTGGAACTGCTGCGGGTGCGCGGCGCCGCGGCGGCGGCCGAGAAGTCGGAGGAAATCGCGGCCGTGACCGTGCAGCGGGTGGAGCGCGAGCAGGCGGAGCGGCTCGAGAAGCAACGGGCATTGTGTGAGTCGCTCCGCAAGGACCAGGCGCGGCTCGCGGCTGAGCTTCAGCAGGCCGAGGCCGCGATCGCACGGCTGGAACTGACCGTGGAGCGTCGCCTGGTCCGCGCGCCGAGCGACGGGCGCATCGGCGAGTTGGCCGACCTGCCGCCGGGCAGCTACGTTCGGCCCGGGGACGTCATTGGGCGGATCATCCCGCGCGGCGGACTGCGTGTCGTCGCCCACTTCCCACCCGCCGCTGCGCTGGGTCGCATCATGCCGGGGCAGCCGGCGCGCGTGCGGCTGCACGGGTTCCCCTGGGGTCAGTACGGCAGCTTGCCGGCGACCGTGACCAGCGTGGCCGACGAACCTCGCGATGGCGATGTGCGGGTGGAATGCCGCCTGGAGTCGGCGGGAGCGACGCCGATCCCGGTCCGCCACGGTCTACCCGGCTCGGTCGAAATCGAGGTCGAGCGTGTCTCACCGATCGAAATGGTGCTTCGAATCGTCGGGCGCACGCCTCCGCAGCGCGCGATGCTCGGGTCGGGGAATCTCTGATGTCCGCGCACTCGGCTGTCCACCGGCGCCGTCGGCGCTTCATCGTTCCCGAGGTGGTGCAGGTCTCGAGCATGGACTGCGGGCCGGCGACGTTGAAGAGCGTCGCCAACGGCTTCGGACTCGACGTCAGCTTCGGGCGGCTGCGAGAGGCCTGCCAGACGGATCGGGACGGCACGTCCATCGACACGATCGAGGAACTGGCCGTGGAGCTGGGGCTCGCGGCCGAACAGGTGTTGTTGCCCGCCGACCACCTGTCGCTGCCTGAGGGGCGCTGCCTGCCGGCCATCGTGGTGATTCAGTTGCCGGGTGGCGCGGTGCACTTTGTCGTGGTGTGGCGCCGGCTCGGGCGATTCTTCCAGGTCATGGACCCGTCCGGCGGGCGCCGATGGGTTGCGATCGAACGGCTGCTGGATGACTTGTACGAGCACGTTCATGCCGTGCGCGCGTCGTCGTGGCGGGCATGGGCCGGCACGGACGAGTATCTCGACGTCCTGCGAGCGCGGTTGCGCCTGCTTGGCATCGGCGCGCAGGGCGAGGCACTGATCGAAACGGCGACGGCGGACACGAGCTGGCGCTCCCTGGCCGCGCTGGACGCCAGTGCGCGAATGACGGAAGCCGCGGTCCGGTCGGCCGGGCTTCGACGCGGCCACGACGCCCTGCGGTTTCTCACCAGCGTTCTGGCGCAAGCGAGCCGCGAGTCGATCGAACCTGTCGGCGAGGCGGGGGTCGTCCCGGCGGTGTATTGGCCGGTGCGCGCCGTGAAGGGTCCGGACGACCGCGAGTGGCTGGCCGTTCGCGGCGCGTTGATGCTGCGCTTCGCGGGCGTGACCCCTCGAGCGGTCGGGTCCGGGTCGGCGTTCGATCTGGACGCAGGTCGGCCCGGGCCGTTGCGGCGCTTGCTGGGGCTGCTGCGCGAGGACCGCGTGCTGGCGCCGCTACCGATGGCGTTGGCGCTGGCGGCGGTGTCAACCGGCGTCATTGTCGAGGGCCTCGTGCTTCGGAGCCTGCTGGAGGCGAGCCGCATGCTCGGCATCGGTTCCGAGCGCGGGCTCATCCTGGCGGCGCTCATCGCCTACGCCGCCCTTCTCGTTCTGCTCGAATTGCCGATGACGGCCGCCGGATTCCGGGCGGGGCGGTCGCTCGAATTGCGACTGCGCGTGGCGTTTCTCGGCAAGATCACACGGCTGGGCGATCGCTATCTGCAAAGCCGGCTGATCTCCGACATGGTGGAGCGCTGCCACAATCTGTACCTGCTGCGGGCGTTTCCCCCGATGGCCGTGCAACTGTGCCGATCGGGACTGACGGTCGTGGTGCTCGTGGCCGGGATCACCTGGCTGTACCCCGATGGAGTCGGGTCCGTGCTGGCGATCGCGCTGTCGGCGGTGGGCACGCCGTTGGCGGCGCAGTCGGTGCTCGCGGAGCGAGACCTTCGCGTCCGCACGCATTCCGCGGCCTTGGGACGGTTTTATCTCGATGGGATGTTCGGGCTCCTGGCGATTCGCTCGTGCGGTGCGGAGCGCGTTGTCCTTCGGCAGCACGAGGCGGCGGTGACGGACTGGGTGCGCGCCGGCCTGCGGCTCCAGCGGGCCGTGGTGGTCGTCGAGCTGCTTGGGTCCGCCGTCGTCTTCGGCCTCCTGTTTCGGCTGCTCTTCACCCTGTTCGTGGCGTCGCCGCCGGGCGGATCGCTGCTGCTGGTGGCGTATTGGCTGCTGTTATTGCCCGCCGCGGCGCAGGAGTTCGCCTCCATCGCCCTGCAGTACCCGGCGGCGCGCAGCACGGCGCAACGTGTGTTCGAGCCGCTGGACGCGCCCGAATCCGTCCGTCCGGCGCGGTCGGCGGATCACGCGCCGGACGCACTCGTGGTGGTCGAATCGCGGTCGAGCGCCGCGGCCTGCGCGATCGACTTCGATCGCGTTACGGTTCGTGTGGCCGGTCACACGATTCTCGAGAATGTCACTCTGTCGATTGCGCCCGGCGCGCATGTTGCCGTCGTGGGCCCGTCCGGCGCCGGGAAGACGACCCTCCTTGGTCTGCTGCTCGGCTGGCATGTTGCCAGCGAGGGACAAGTGCGGATCGACGGCGAGCCGCTCACGGAGATGAACGTCGATCGCCTGCGCGCGATGACGGCCTGGGTGGACCCGAGCGTGCAGATCTGGAACCAGCCGCTCCTGGCGAATCTGACGTTCGGCAATCACGGCAGCGCACGGTCGGCGATCGCGGACGTGCTTGCCGACGCCGATCTGGAGCTGGTCGTGGCGGGACTGCCAAGCGGACTTCAGTCTTCGCTGGGCGAGAACGGCGCGCAGATTTCCGCCGGCGAAGGGCAGCGCGTCCGGCTGGGCCGAGCGTTCATGCGCCCGGGCGTTCGATTGGCGCTGCTGGACGAGCCGTTGCGGGGGCTCGACGGAACGCAGCGGCGCCGATTGCTGGACCGGGCCCGAGCGAGATGGAAGGACGCAACCCTCCTGTGCGTGACGCATGACGCCGCGGAGGCATGCCACTTCGATCGGGTGATCGTGGTGAACGGCGGCCGGATCATTCAGGACGGCCCGCCGGACTCGCTGCTGCGGGACGACGACTCCTGGTTTCGCGCGATGTTCGAGGATCAGGAGTCCCTGCGATCGACGCTCGATCTCAGCACTGCGTGGCGACGACTTCGGATGCGGGGCGGTCGATTGGTGGCGGAGCCGATTGCGGAGCCCCGCGCATGAACGCGGTCGACCTGGTCTGGCCCGCACAGCGTGCCGCCGAGGCGCTGGAAGCGCTGGCCCGGCGGAGCGGTCTGGTGCGCGTCGGCGGCCCGCCCGCTGCGGCGGTTGGCGGTCCGGACATGGCGCGCGGGATCGAGCGGGCCGCAGGCCTGCTGGGGCTCGAGATCGAGCCGATCGAGTCGGGCTATCGCGATCTTGACGCCGCGCTGGCGGGCTCGGCGCCGGCGTTGTGGCACGTTCCGCCGGCCGGCGGCGTCGTGGCGGTGGCGCGCGGCTCGGGCCGATCGCTCTGGGTGCTGGATGTCGATCTGCGCCTCCGCCGGATTCCCGTCGCGGAATTGCGCCAGTGGTTGACGCGCGACATGGAAGCGTCCGTGCGGCGCGAGGTCTCGGCCGCGCTCGACGGCACGGTCATGGACGAGCACGCCAGGCTTTGCGTGCGTGAAGCCCTTGTGCGCGAGCGCCTCGGGCACGAGACGATCGGTGGTTGCTGGATTCTGCGCCTGCCGCCGGGCGCGCCGTTCATGCTCCAATTGCGGCAGGCGGGCCTGATTCGCGCGGTGGCCGGCTTGATCAGTCTGCACGCGCTCCAGCAGGTCTTCTGGATATTCTCCTGGTGGATCGTGGGGGCATCGGCGCTGCTGGGGCGGCCTGAGTCCGGCTGGTTGTGGGCGTGGGGGTTGGTCGTTGCCTGCGTGGTGCTGCTGCGCGTCCAGTCGACATGGACATCGGGTCGGTTGCTGTACCTCACCGGGGGTCTGCTGAAGCGCCGCATGCTCGCCGGCATTCTGCGTCTGGATGCCGAGCTGCTGCAGCGTCAGGGTAGCGGCCAGCATCTGGGCCGACTGCTCGAATCGAGCGCGATCGAGCAGATGACATTGGTGGGCGGCTTCAACGCCGCTTTGTCGTTGATCGAGTTGGTGACGGCGTGCGTCGTCCTGGCGCTGGGTCCGACGCCGGGCGTTCACCTGCCGCTGTTGGCGGCGTGGGTCGGGCTGGCGGCGATGGGAACGTGGCGGTACTCCGTCCATCGACGCGCCTGGACGGCTTCGCGGATTTCAGTCACGCAGCAACTGGTCGAGCGCCTCGCCGGTCATCGCACCCGCATCGCCCAGGAGAGCCCGGACCGGTGGCACGACGGCGAGGACACCGCGCTGGATGATTACGTTCGGGCGTCGGCCGGACTCGATGACAGCGCGTTGGCCATGTCCGCGCTGGTGCGCACCTGGGTATTCGTCGGTCTGGCAGGGATCATCCCAGCCTTGGCACACGGGGAGCATCCGGCGACGATTCTCGCGGTTGGAATCGGGGGCGTTCTGATGTCGGCGCAGGCGCTGGCACGGTTCAACGCCGGTGTCGGAAGCCTGGTCGGCGCCCTGATCGCCGGGGGCCACATCCGCGAGTTGTACCGGTCGGCGAGGAACGAACCGCCGCCGCCCGCCTTCGAGCTGCCGCCCTCCGCGGGGGATGCCTCGATCGATGTGCAGGGCGTGCGGTTCCAGTACGCCGGCCAGACCGAGCCGGTGTTGCGCGAGTGCGCCATTCGGCTGCACCCGCGCGACCGGGTGCTCGTCGAGGGCCCGTCGGGAAGCGGGAAATCAACGCTGGCGAAAATCATCGGCGGCTTGCTGGAGCCGCAGGCCGGGCTGGTCCTATTGGACGGGCTCGATCGGCCAAGCGTGGGCTTCGATTCGTGGCGACGGCGGGTGCATCTCGTGCCCGCCGTGCACGAGAACCACATTCTGTCCGGACCACTTGCATTCAACGTTTTACTTGGGCGCCACTGGCCGCCGAGACCGCGCGACATGGAGCTGGCGGTCGCGACCTGCCGTGAGCTGGGGCTTGGCCCGCTTCTGGATCGCATGCCCGCCGGGATCATGGAATTCGTGGGTGAAGCGGGCTGGCAGCTCTCGCTGGGGGAGAAAAGCCGCGTGTATGTGGCTCGCGCGCTGCTATCTGGGAGCGATGCGCTCGTGCTGGATGAGAGCTTCGGCTCACTCGATCCGGTGACGCTGCGGCAGTGCCTCAGCGCTCTTCTAGTGCGACCGCAATCAATCCTCATGATTGCTCATCGATGACCGTTGCGCGGGGCCCGGATCGGCGGCCAGTGCCGGATACTCTTGAAACGCGCGGCCGAACGAGTTAACGTGTTCTTCGGCTGTCAGCGGGTTCAGCCAAGCGGTGCGTCAGGTTGCGGGCGTGCATGGCCGAGTGGCATGGCCGTGCGTTTCGCACGGGCGCATCGATGGCGGCGGATGAGCGCGTCGAAGTCCGCCCCGAGAATAACCCGAATGCGGAGAAGCAGACATGCAGAATCCGAAGCCGATCGTTCCGTTCTTCGCGCAGTTCCTCGAGGAGCAGGAGTTTCCGCGCGTCAAGGCCAACGTGAAGGCCGGCAGGCGGCCCGGCGGCGGTGGCGGCGGTGGTGGTGGTGGTGGCGGCGGTCCGCCGATCGTTACTCTGAAGTACCCCTCGGATGACGATGAGGGCGGCGAGGTGGTGTGATCGCCCTCGCATTCGATTCGGGATGAACCAGCAGTGCCCGCGGAGTCCACGCCGCGGGCACTGTGTTTACCTGGCGAGGATGCGCCGCGGAGCACCGAGCCGCGCTGATCGAGTCGATGGGTATTGAATGGAGTGCGATTGTCTTCCCGGCGACGAACCATCCTGATGCTGACGCACGCCAGTGACTTTGACGTCATTGATCGCGTGGGCTCGGCGATTGAACGCCGCGGTCATCGCGCATTGCGGCTGAATCTCGACTGCTATCCTCGCGAGTGGTCCCTCTCACAGCGCATCGGCGGCCCCGGCGACGGCCGGAGGCTGGTCGTCGGCGGACATGCGCTGGACGAGTCGGACCTGGCGGGCGCCTGGGTGCGCCATTGGGTCCTGCCGGCGGTCGACGAGCAGGCGGACCCGGTCGTTCGCGATGGGTGTGTGCGAAGCGCGGCGGCCGCCGCGCGAGGCTTCTTTGAGTCGCTGGAGGGGATCGTGTGGCTGAGCGAGCCGCGCTGCGTGCGTGACGCCGAGAACAAGGTGCGGCAACTGCTCGCGGCCCAGCGGGCGGGGCTGACGGTCCCCCGGACGCTGGTGACGAACCATCCTCCCGACGTGAAGGCGTTCTTCGAGGAACTCGGCGGCAAGATGGTCACGAAGATGCTGGCAAACCTCTCGGCGAGCATGGGTCGCGCGCCGCTCTTTGTTCGCACCAGCCAGGTGACCGTCGCGCACCTCGAGCGATTGGACGGACTGAGCCAGAGCCCGATGATCTTCCAGGAGCTGGTCGCGAAGCAGTACGAGCTGAGGGTTGCGTTCGTCGATGGGCGGATATTCGTTGGGCGGGTTGACGCCCCGGACCTGATTGACTGGCGGACGGCGTCGCCGGGCGCCGTGAGCTGGCGCGGCGGCACCGTACCGGACGAGACGACCAAGTCGCTGCGAGTGTTCATGAACACCCTGGGGCTGCGTTACGGCGCGATTGATCTGATCCGCACGCCGACGGGTGAGCACGTGTTCCTCGAGGTCAACCCGACTGGAGAGTGGGGCATGCTGGAGCGCGATCTGGGGCTGCCGATCAGCGAGGCGATCGCGGATGCCCTCGTGAGTGGGAGGGGCGCATGAGCGTCCTGATCCTGACGCGCAGCGACGACAACGAGAGCGTGGCGATGGTCACGCGAGCGATCGAGGCGCGGGGCGATCGCGTCATTCGCCTCGACAGCGACCAATACCCGACCGACGTGCGGCTATCCATGGAGCTGGACCCGGCCGGCCAGCGGACCGTGATGCGGGTCGGCGACGACGCGGCGCTCGACCTGAGCGAGGTGCGCGGCATCTGGCTTCGGAGGCATCACATCGCGGCCGCGTTGCCGGCCGACATGGATTCGCAGCTTCGAGCCGGCGCGGTGGCCGAGTCTCGCGCGGCGCTGTTCGGCCTTCTGGGGAGCCTGGACGCGTTCTGGATGGATCCGCTGCCGGTCATTCGCTGGGCCGGCCAGAAGCCGCTGCAGCTCCGGCTGGCGCAGGCGTCGGGCCTGGCGGTGCCGCGGACGCTGATCACGAACGATCCGGACCGTGTCCGCGACTTTGCCCGTGACTGCCCGGACGGAGTGGTGGCGAAGATGCTTTCGTCGTTTCGCGTTCTCGACGATGGCATCGAGAAGGTCGTCTTCACGACGCCCGTTACCGAAGCCCACCTTGAGCAACTCGGCGGCCTGCGCTGGTCCCCGATGACGTTTCAGCAGCGTCTTCCCAAGAAGTTGGAGTTGCGCGTCACCATCGTTGGCCGGCGCGTCTTCGCCGCGTCGGTCGATTCCCAGGCGTTCGAGCGCGCGACCGAGGATTGGCGCCGCGACGGCCTGGCCATGCTCGATGCGTGGCGACCGTACGAGCTGCCGGCGGACATGGAGCGACGACTGCTGGCACTGATGTCGCGCCTCGAACTCAACTACGGCGCGGTCGACATCGTCGTGACGCCCGACGACGAGCATGTTTTTCTCGAGGTCAACCCGTCCGGCGAATTTTTCTGGCTTGAACGCTGCCCGGGACTGCCTATCTCCGATGCCATCGCGAATGTCCTGACGGGCCGCGCGGAGCGCTGCGTTCGAGCGGCGTACGACCGGGGTGTCGGCGCGCGCTGACGGGACCGGACCCTGCTAAGCGCCATTCGGCAGGATGCCGGCGACGCGCGGTTCGTCAGGTGGTGTCGAACGGCAGGTGCGAGTCGCCGCCCGACCGCGGGCCCCGGTGCCGGCGCGGGCCGGGGCGCCGCCTCGCAGGTGGAAACAGTGGCTGGAGCGTTGGCGGCGGCGCACAGATCTCCACACGCGCGCGACCGGACAGCATCTGTTGCGCGGTGCGCCGCAGTTCGCTCGCCACGCCGCCGCGCTGTCCGCGGGCCGCGACGCCGCGGGTCGTCAGCGGCTCGGCCGTGCCGCGGACCGCGTCGCGCGTCATGGTCACGCCGATGACGCCCTCGGCGGCCAGCTCGGGCAGTCGCCATTCGATCCGCAGCAGCGACTTGGAGAGCATGCGCTCGAGACCGCGGGCGTTGGTGCCGTTGCGGATGGCGGCGTCGGCCAGCTCCTCGAGCGCGTCGTTGTCGAAGGTCAGATCGACGCCGTGCGCGCGGAACCAGCGTCGCTTGCGGGCCAGCGCCGACTCGTCGACGTCGCGGAGGATGGCCACCAGATCGTCGCGCGACAGGCTCTTGACGGTGCTGATGACCGGGAAGCGGCCGAGGAACTCGGGGATGAAGCCGTAGGTCTCGAGGTCCTGCAACTCGCCGCGGGCCAGCACCTCGTCGTCGGAGAGGGCGCCGACGTCCTCGCCCTGCGGCACGAAGCCCAGCGTGCGTCCGGCCCCCAGGCGCTGGCGGATGATGTCGACCAGGCCGCCGAACGCGCCGGTGCAGACGAACAACACGCTGGTCGTGTCGATGGTCACGTTCGAATCGTCGCAGCGGAACTCGATCGGACAGCCGTCCAGCGGCGCGAGCAGGGTGGTTTGCACGCCCTCGCCCGCCACGTCGCGCTGATCGCCCACCTCCTGGCGGCGAATCTTGTCGATTTCATCGATATACACGATGCCCCGGGCGGCGGCCGCGGCGTCGCGATGGGTCGCTTGGTACAGACGGCGGAACACGCTGTCGATGTGCTCGCCCGCGTAGCCGGCTTCGACCAGGCTGGCGGCGCTGGCGAAGGCGATCGGCACGCCGAGAATCTCCGCGAGCGAGCGGACCATGTGGGTCTTGCCGGCGCCGGTCGGTCCGAGCAGCAGCACGTGTTGTCTGCCGAACGGATGTCGCACGTGGGGGTTTCGCTCGCGGTAGGCGGCGGCCAGATAGTGACGGTAGGCGGCCAGCGCGAGGTCCTGCTTGGCGCGCCGCTGGCCGCGGACCACGCGATCGAGCCGGCGGGTGATCTCCTGCGGCGTCGGCAGTGCATCCGTCGCGATGGGCATGACGTCCACTCGCTTCCTGCGTTCGTGCGATCACGCGGACGCCCCGGCGCCCCCACGGCGTCCGCTGCCCCCGCGAAGATTCTCGACGGGTGCATTCTACCGCGCCACGATCGTCGATTTCCCGGTTTTTTGCGAACCAGCACCGTTATTATTGGAGCTTCCGGCGGCGTCGAGACTTGCACGATCCGCACGCGCACCCGGCGTGCGCGGCGCGCCGAGTTCGCCCGCGAGGCGGCGGCGAATTGCGGCCGATGAACCCGTGGATTCAGCGGCGCACCCGCGCGGAGGCACGCACATGGTTCATCGCGGTCGGCTGGTCGTGTTGTCGGCGTTGGTCAGTGCGTCGCTGGCGTGGGGCGGTCCTACCGGCAGCGCGGGTCGGGCCGCGCCTCGCAAGAAATCCCTCAAGACCCCCACGCAGACGATCCGGCTGAGCGGCGGCTATGTCGTCGCGATCATCGGGAAGCCGGTCGAGGAGGCCGACAACCGCGTCGAGATTCGCCGCCACGGTCGCGTGGTCAAGCGGCTGGGCGGCCCAGACTGGGTGAGTCTGGGCGCGCCGACGTTCTTTCTGCCCGCGCTGACCCGCGACGAACCGCTGATTCGCCGGCCGGACCAGGACATCACCGGGGACGGCGTGCCGGACGTGCTGATTCGCGAGTATTCCGGCGGCTTGCGGAAGATGGTGCGCGACTACGTGTTCGGACTGTCGCGCGGCGGACTGATCGAGTACGAGCCGATCGGGCACGGCTTCGCGGACCCGAACGCCCGCTACTTTGTCCGCGGGCATGTCAAGGCGCTGGACGTGGAGACGGTGGAGTGGGGGCTGGCGCCGCTGTTTGGCCGAATCGCCGACACGCCGACCCCGCGTTTGCGGCTGCGTCTGCCGGCGCGGGCCGACGCCCGTCGCTGGGTGTTCGCCAACCAGCGCCAGCCGATGCCTCCGAAGCGCGCCACCGAGCTGATGGCCGAGGCGGCGGCACTGTCGCGCGAAGCGGGAGGACCGGCCGGCGAGGCCGGATACCCGAAGTTGGTGGCCGCCGTGGCCGAACTGGTCTTCGTCGGGCAAGGCGACCTGTGCCGCCGCTACGTGCAGGCGGCGTTTGCCGGGCGAGCGAAGGAGCGCGACACGTTTCTCGCGAGCCTGGCCGGTGCGCTGGCGCGGAGCGATGCCGGCGATCGCCTGCTGGAGCTCAACGGCTGTCGGACCTGGGGCGAACTGCTGATCGGCCCGGGCGGCGTAATCGAGCTCGATTGCGAGTGCCCGGACGAATCGCCCCAGCCGCCGCGCGCACGCGGTCGGCGAGCCAGCGGCCGGGCGGCTCGATGACGGGGCGTCAGCACGCGACGCCGTTTACTCAGGTGGCGATCCGGGCAGGCGGATGTGCCTGGGGCCATCGCGGTTGATGAGGGGAGCGATGAACTCCTGGACGAAGCGCGGGTTGGTTGCGCCGGTGTGCAGGCCGGAGTCGCCGGCGGCGGCGCGGTCCTCGTCCCAGTCGTATTGCACCACCTTCGAATACAGGGCCTCGGTCTCGTCATTGGCGGGGGTCGGCATGATGAAACCGTGGCGGCCGGCGACGCGGCGGCCGGCGCGCTCGCGGTCGGCCGAGCCGACCAGCGGCACCAGCAGGTTGAGCACGCCGTCGCGGCGCGAGGAGAAGACGTGCAACTCCCCTCGGACGCGGCGCAGCGCGGGGCGCAGGTCGTAGTCGGCGCTGAGCGACGAGCCGAGCAGGATGACCTGGTCGACCTGGTAGTCGGCGGGCAGTTGCTCGAGCGCGAAGATGACGATGGCCGATCCGGCCGAGAGGCCGATCAGGTGTACCGAGCCGCCCGGGTAGCGTCGCCAGTGCTGGCGCATGAGGGTGATGAGCTCGCGCGCCTTGCGGCGTTTGTAGTCCACGCTGGTGGTGTGGTCGGCGATGATGCCGAGTCCGGTGTGCCAGCGGAAGTTGCGGAAGTCGCCCTCGTATCCGTCGGCCTTGAGCCCCTGCTCGACGCCGTTGCCCCAGTTGGTGAGCGGTCCGCCGCCGCCCGCGCCGTCGCAGTAGAACACGACGTCGTCGGTCTCGGTGGGCGTGGCGGCGCGCTGCGGGCCGATGCAGCCGCCCAGGGCGAGCAGGGCGGCGGCGAGGAGCAGCCGGCGGCCTCGGGGGATGGTCGCGGTCATGCGTCCCTCATATCATCACGGACCGTCGAGCTACGTCAAATGAGTCGCCGCCGGGCGGTCGCTGCCACGCCGCCGCGCGGGATCGGAGGACGCCGCCATCTTGGTTCGCGTCGGCACGATGGTCCGGCTGGTTGCGATCGCCGCCCTGCTGTCGGCGGCCGGCTGCACGCGGCTGATGCGCTGGCCGTCGCGCGCGAGCTGGCGGCAGACTCCGACGCAATTCTCAAAAGAAGAACTGCATGAACTGCTGACGCAGTTCTACGACACGTTCGAGGCGTCGCTGCGGGACGCGGCGGATCGGATTCAGACCGCCCAGCCGGACCGCCGGACGCGGCGACTGCTGCTGCTGATGCAGACGCGGGTGCTGCCGATGATGCGGGACGCGGTCGATCAGGACGACGCGCTGCCGGGTCTGCTGGATTCGTACGTCCTGGCGAAGCGTTTCCGTGATTTCCTGGTCGAGGGCGACGGGCGCGAGATGTTCGGCGAGAAGCAGCATCTGGTGGTGGAGGTGTCGCAGCGCGCCCTGGAGCAGCTCGAGGGCATCGCGTCGCGGGCGCTCGACCCGGAGGTGCTCGAGCGGGCGGGGCCGGCGGTGGAATCACTGGCGCGGCGCTTCCCGCTGCGCGGCGAGTTCTCAGGCACGGCGGTTCGCACGGCCGTGCAGAAGGCGGAGGAGAGCCCCGACGCGCTCACCGCCATCCTGACGGCGCCGATCGCGCCGTTTCGGGCGTTCGAGGGCATCGATCGCGGGGCGGCGGCGATTCAGGGCTTCACGGCGGTCGCCAGTCGCATGACCGACACGGTGCGAGACCTGCCCGAGAGCGCCCGGTTGCAGACGCAACTGCTGCTGCTCGAGATGGAGGACCTCGAGACGGTGCGCTCGGCGGTGGCGGCGATCGAGCAGTTGGCCCGCAGTTCGGCGCGAATCGCGGCGGTGGCGGAGCATCTGCCGCAGGACCTGCGGCGCGAGCTGTCGCTGGTGGCGGCCGATCTGGAGTCGCGGCAGGCCGAGTTGCAGCGCACGCTGGCCGAGGCTCAGCAGACCGCGGGCCGCGTGAGCGAGGCGCTGGGGCGCGTCGAGTCGGCGGCGTCGGCGGTCGAGCGGACGGCGGTCCACACGGCGGATGCGGGCGACGCCTGGACGCACACCTTTCGCGCCATCACCGACATGGTCGGTTCGTTCCGTCGGCCGGGCGCGATGTCGACCGGGGGCGAAGCCCCGCCGGCGGCCGCGAGCGGCGGCGAGACCTTAGCGTCGGAGCCGGCGGCGTCGCGGCGTTTCGATATCAACGACTACACGGTTGCGGCACAGGCGCTCGACCAGGCGGCGGCGCGGCTGCACGAACTGACGCGCGAGATTCGCGGGCTGGCGGGTTCGCGCGAGTTGATGGCGTCGCTTGGCGACGTTGAGAGCCGGGCCCGCGGCGTGGTCGAGACATCGCGTAGCAGCGCGGTCGACGTGGTGGACCGGCTGGCGTGGCGCGGGGCGCAGCTCATCGGGCTGGCGCTGCTGGCCGCGCTGGTTTATCGGCTCTTGGGCCGTTTTCTGGGCCCGCCGCGAAGGACGGCGGCCTGATCGGGAGTGGGATGCAAGTTCCACGGGAACCGGCCGGTGAGCCGGAGCGTACACTAACGACGGGGCCAACCGGAGGCGCAGGTCATGGAAATCGAGTTCGTGATTCGCGGTGTGGATGACGCGGCGGCGCTGCGGGCCGTCGCCGACGAGAAGTTCCAGGCGGCGTTGCAGCGATTCGAGTCGCACGTGCGGCGAATCACGGTTCGTCTCGAGGACGAGACCGGTCCGACCCAGCACCGGGTCGACAAGATCTGCGCGATCGAGGTCAAGCTCGGGACCGGCGAGGTGCGCGTGCGCGAGGTCGGCAAGGACTTCCTGGTCGTGATCGACGTGGCCATCGACCGGATGAAGGCCGCGCTGAGCCGGCAGATCGGCCGCGACAAGCGCGGCGTCGGCGCGGGTTGAGCGTCGCGCGGGCGGGTCAGCACGTGACCGCGGCGATGAAGTTCTCGGCCGCCTGAAACAACCGTCGGCGACGGGCCGGGTCGATGCGGTCGAGCGTGGCGACCATCTGCGACATGCGGGCCTGTTTGCTGAAGAAGGCCCGCTGGCGGTGCACGAAGCGCCAATAGAGGCCATCCATCACGTCTCGCCACGAATGGCCGCTCTCGAACAGAGGGGCCGGCGGGTCCTTCGCGTCGTAGCCCATCTTGCGCAGGTAGTTGCTGCCGCAGATGTAGGGCTTGGTGGCGAAGATTCCTCCGTCGGAGAACAGCCCCATGCCGAAGACGTTGGGCCCCATCACCCAGTCGGAACTGTCGACGTACATCTCCATGAACCAGCGGCAGGCCGCGCGCGGTTCGATTTCGCACAGCGTCATCAGGTTGCTCGCGACCATGAGCCGCTCGATGTGGTGGGTCCACCCGTAGCGCAGGGCCTTGCGGATCACGTCATCCAGGGGGGGCAGGCCGGTGGTGGCGTCGTACCAGCACGGGCGCAGGCGGCGGGTGTGACCGAAGAAGTTGGCGGACTCCTGCCGGTCGGAGTAGTGCCGATAGATGCCGCGGACGAACTCGCGCCAGCCGATGATCTGCCGCACGAAGCCTTCGAGTGAACCGATGCGGACTTCGTGCTGGCGGGCGTATGCGAGCGCGCCGTCGAGCACCTCGCGTGGCGTCAGCAGGCCCAGGTTGAGCGCCGGCGACAACGCGGAGTGAAACAGCACCGGCCCGCGCGCCGAGAGCGCGTCCTCGAACGGTCCGAACAGGTCGAAGCGCTCGGCCAGAAAGCGGCGCAGCCAGTCGAGCGCCTGTCGGCGCGTCGTCGGGAGCCACCACGTCTCCGGGGACAGCGCGCCGGGGTGGTCGGCGAAGCGCTCGAGGACGAGGGGGATCAGGTCGAGGACGTGCCGGTCGGGTCGGGCTCGCGGCGCGGGTGGAATGGATTGCGTGCGCGGCAGCGCGAGCCGGTTTTCCTGATCGAACGACCAGCGTCCGCCGGTCGGCCGGCCGTCGGGTTCCATGAGCACGCCGAGGCGTTGCCGCTGCCACTGGTAGAACGCGGCCATGTGGGGGCGATGGTGGATCAGCCAGTCGGCGAACTCGGGGCGGCTGGTGAGAAACATCGGGCTGGCGAGCAGGGTCAGACGCAGCTTGCGTCGCTCCGCGAACGCCTGCATCCGCGTCTCGAAGAACTTGTCCTCGATCTCCCAGCACATCAGGTGCTCGATGTCGTGGGCGCGCGCACAGCGGGCCAGCTTGGGCTCGTAGTCGTCGTCGGGGCGCGAGCGATCCAGCGGTTCGTAGTGAACGGCGTAGCCGCGGGCGACAAGGTCGTCGCGATAGGCCCGCATGGCCGCGAGGAAGAGCGCGATCTTCTGCTTGTGGTGCCGGACGTAGGTGCACAGACCGACGTCCTCGGCCATGAAGACGCGGCCGGTATGGCGAGCGAGCAGCAGAGCCGGCGGAAAGAGCTGGTTGCCCAGCACGACGAACAGCGTTCGGGGGTCGTTGCGCGTCACGGCGGGCACCGGTGGTTGGCGGCGGCGCGTCGGGCGTCCGCGACTCAGTCGCCGGGCAGCATGACCCAAAGTTCCGGCCGGCCGCTGTTGCAGTGAACCGCTCGCGCGAGCAGTCCCAGGCATGGCCATGACAAGGGTAAGGCCATGCGGGCGGCGTGCCAGGCCCCGCGTGGCGCGGGTCCGCCGGCGAGCGATGCCAGACGCGTCGTGACCGACGGCACCGGATGGAAGATCGTCTCGACGCCCGACGGCCTGGCGGGCTCGTCGTCCTGCCAGCGGTCGAGCAGTTGAATCAGGCCTTGGAGATCGTGAGGCCGGATGCCGCGCCGCAGCACGTCGCGATCGACCTCGAGCACGCCGGCGCGGCTGGGGGTCGGCAAGATCAGGAGACCGAGGAAGGACCAGAGCGTGAACCACAGCGAGACGGTCACGAGGCCGGGGACGGAGCCGACGTCCGCGCCCGGGGCGAACGTGCACAGGGCGAAGCCGGCGAGGTTCCACGTCAGGGCGAGTAGAACGCCGCGCGCCCTGGCGCCGCTTTCGCGGGCCGACTCACGTCGGGCGCGCTGGGCTTGCAGGAGCGGAGCGGGCAGTCGATCGAGCCAACGGCCGGGCAGCACGACCCGCTCGCGGCCGGGCAGACCGGCGATGGCGCCGACGAAACCCTCATCGTCGGAATCGAGGACGATGTCGGTTCGGCCCAGCAGGGCGCGTTGGGGCGTGCGCTCGTCGGGGCGGCGCGGCAGTCGGGCGACGCAGCGCGCCAGCGGCAGTTGTAGCGCGAGCATGGCCAGCATGAGCAGCAAAGCCGCGGCGAGCGCGCCCGGTCGGCCGAAGGCGCGAGCCGCCGTCAGGATCGTGAGGCCTGAGGCGGCCAGCACGAGTCCGTGGATCGACGCGCCGCGCAGCCAGGCGCGGAGGTAGGCCGCGAAACTTCGCCGCGACCGACCGAAACGGACGGGCAGCAGGTGGCCGCCGATCAGGTCGAATGGGAGGGCGACGAGGATGTACGCGGCGACGAACATGGCGAGGGCCGCGGCGTCCGAAAGCAGGCTCGGATCGGTCGCTGCGAACACGCGACGGGGGAGTTCGAGCGCGAGCAGCGCGGCGGACAGAACAACGAATGTGCCGACGCCACTGATGCCCAGCCACAATCTGGCGCGGGCATACGACATGGGTGAGGGGAGTGAAACCGTCGCCGAGGAGAGGTCCGTCCGCACGCAACAAATCCTCCTGTTGAAGGAGCCGGATGATAGCGCGCGGCGGTCGCGACATCGCCGCGCTCGGGCCGGCTCGGCGGCATACGTGGTGAGCGATTTTCCGTGCGCTTCGCCGGCGGCGGGCGGCGATATGTTTGCGCGAATGAAACGGCGCGGGTGTCCACGTCGCCGAGCGACCCGAACTGGTTGGCTTGGTGCGCAGAGGCTCGTGGAGCGGCTGGGGAAGCGCGCCGTGGTTGAGATCACGGAGCAGGCTCGCGCCATCGATCCCGATGAGATTCGCGATCCGATCCGCATTCGCGCCGCGGCGACCGGTCGAGCCTGACGGGTCGTCTGGGCGGTCGGTACTCGAGTCCACGCGACGGCCTGCGCCTGTCCGTCAAGTCGATCCCAAGTCGTGACCATGTCTGCTTTTATGATTAGCACGTCCGTGACGGACCACGCTTGAATCGGCGGATCGGATTGTGGTATGATGCCTATATCGGAGGTTGGGAAACTATGAAATCGAATCGAATTGGGGTTGGTCGCGCGGTCGCGCTGGCCTTGTCGGTGTGTGCATTCCTTGGAGTTGCCGCGGCGCACGCGCAGTTCGTGATGATGCCGGACTCCACCAATAACCGCCTGGTTCTGTTTGATAAGAACGACGGCTCGGTCGTGAATCCGAGTCTCTTTCCGTTGGCCGGTGGCACGCCGATCCACGCCATGCAGGTCGGCAACGAGATCTGGGTCTCGGAGCAGGTCGGCGATCGCGTGTCGCGCTGGAGCTTCACAGGAACGCCGCTCGGCCAGATGGGGCCGGCCGGGCTCGACAATATTCGCGGCATGGAACAGATCGGCAACACGGTGTATGTCACGAACGCCGGCACGAACAACGGCGCCCCGGGCGCGGCCGTCGTGAAATTCGACACGGCCGGCAATCCGGGCGGCTTCTTCGCGACGCCGAATGCATCGAGCCCGTTCGGAATCCTCTCGCATCAGGGCGGCATGCTGGTGTCGTCGTCCAATGCGAATGATGACGTTCATCGCTATACCCTGGCGGGCACGTCAGCCGGAACGTTTCATAACTCGACATCGTTGAACTTCGCGGAACAGATGGCCGTGGCCGCAAGTGGCGACATCCTCGTGGCCGGCTTCTCGTCCAACAATGTGGTCCGGCTGGATCCGAATACCGGTGCCCTGCTGGGGTCGTTCACGGCCTCGGGCGCGCGCGGCGTCTATCAGCTGGGCAACGGCAATATTCTCTGGACCAGCGGCACCGGTGCGTTCGTCTATAACGTCAATACGCAGACGAGCACGCTGGTCTACTCCGGCGGCGGGCGCTACCTGGACGACCTTCTGATCCCGGAGCCGGCGAGCCTGTCGCTCCTGGCGCTTGCGGGTCTGGGTCTGCGTCTGCGGCGACGCGCGGCGTAGCGGATCGCCGCTTGCTGCGGCACGAGTCATCCCAGTCTTTCATCGACCCGGCTCGCCGAACCTCGGCGGGCCGGCGTTCTTTCGTGGGGGCGTCAATCGCCGACGCGGTCCAACCGCCAGCCGGAGCGCTGGCGCCCGCGCGTTTTGCCTTGCGAATCGTCGCCGCGCGGTTGTAGCGAAGCTAGGATCAGGAAGACGACGGCCTTCGGATGCGAGGCGCCCGCGTAGACCGGGGCCGCCGCCGGGAGGTCTGCCATGATGCTGGAGTTGACGTCCGAAGAGGCCGAGTTGGTTCGGCAACTGGTCAGCCAGGCTGTCCGTGATCTCGGACCCGAGATTCACCACACGGCGTCGCGTCAGTATCGCCACGAGCTCGAGGCCCGTCGCGAGCGGCTCGAACAGTTGCTTGCGCGCCTGAGCGCGGATTCCGTGACGGCGGATGCGTGAGCGCATCCCCCGGGCGAGGTTTGCCCGGATTCCTCTCGCCATCGCCACAAGAACGCGAGTGCGCAGGAACTGCGCGACCGCGCGGACAGTGAGCTGTCGGGTGCGTTGGTTATCACTCCCTCCGACCGCCCGCCTGATTCGCGTTGCCACTCGGACGCGAATTATGCGGACCGCATTTCTCAACCCTGCCGGCGCGGCCCAGAATGTGCGGAGCGCGCCGGGGCGCTGACCGATATCAACACTGTTGCGCAGGGCCGATCCCCGCGGGCAGGGCTATTACCAGCGTTGCCAGCGGCAGGCTCGGCGTGATTGGTCGCCGCCGAGAACCAATCGTATGGTTCGATCAACGCCAGCCGGTCGCGCGCGGAGAAGGCGGGCACGCGGTGCCTGCCCGACTGCGGCGACGTGCGGTGTACCTTTCGGTGCGTGGGAGCGCGATTTCGAATCGCCTGCCCGATCCGAGGGGGTCAAACCTGGGATGTGCCGGCCGTTCCGGCCGGACGCGATGGTTTCGACGCGACAAGGCAGCGAGCGCAGGGCCTCGAGCCGGCGTGTGCCGGGGCGAGGGCGGTGCGTTGGGCGATGGGCGGGGGCCACGGGCTCCGGCCCGCGGAGCGTTTGGAACCGGGAACGGGCCGAGCGCGTCCGCGAGCGAACTGGGGGAGCACACAGCCATGCACGGATCGGAGTTGATGTGGGGTTTGCCGTACATGCACCTGCTCGTTCTGGTGGTCGTACCGGCCACGGCGTGGGCGAGCTGGATCGATTACCGCGAACGGCGCGTGCCGAACTGGCTGAACGCGGCGCTGGCGCTGGCGGGACTGGCGGCGCAGTCAGCGTACTTCGGCTGGTCGGGGCTGGGGATGGGCCTGGCGGGTCTGCTGGTGGGGTTCGGCGTGCTGATCGTGCCGTGGGCGATGCACGGCATGGGCGCGGGCGACGTGAAGCTGATGGCGGCGATCGGCGCATGGCTCGGACCGTGGCTGTGCCTGCTGGCGTTTGTCGCGGGCGCGCTGCTGGGCGGCGTGATCGCGGCGGTGATGATCGCGCTGGCGGGCAAGTGGATGCACGCGCGGGCCAACATGGCCCTGATCGCGACGAAAGTCAGTCGGTGGGATACGGCCTTCAGCGAGTTTGGTTCGGCGCGCAGCTTCGGCGCGACCAGCTCGCTGCTGCCGTACGGCATCCCGCTGACGCTGGGGACGTGGCTCCTGCTGGCAGTGGAGCTGCTGGGGATATGGAGGGTGTGAGATGAAGACGCTACGCAGGCGACGGATGGGGCGGCGCGGCGCCGCCGTGGTCGAGACCGCGGTGATGGCGCCGATCTTGCTGGGGATGATGCTGGGGATGACCGAGCTGGGCTCGGCCTTCCTGGTTCGCCAGACGGTGACGAACGCGGCCCGCGAGGGGGCCCGCGCCGCGTCGCTGGCGGGCGCGGACCTGGCCGACGTGCAGTCCGCAGTGCAGCGCACCATGTCGGCCGCGAGCCTGAGCGGCTACACGGTGCAGTCGAACATCAGTTCGCTTCCGCCGGGCGCGGACGAGGTGTGGGTGAGCGTGAGCATTCCGCTGAACCGGGCCACGTTCACCGGCAACCTGTTCGGGTGCGGCACGATCAACATCCACGGCAAGTCGTCGATGCGGATCGAGGGGTCGAGCTCGAGTGGATCGGGTCAGGGCATCGACCCCTGACGCACGGAGCGGGCGTTTGGCGCGAGGCATGGCATGAGACCACGGACCTTTGTTCCGCTGCTGCTGGGGCTGGGGGTCGGCGTCGTCGCGATCCGCATGGGTCGCGACATGCTGGCCCGCGCATCCGGCAGTCAGGGCGAACAGGTGGGCGTCGTGATCTCGGGCCAGGAGATCGACTCGGCGGCGCTGATTCCGCTCCAGGCGCTGAAGCAGCGGCATGTGCCGGCCTCGCTGGTGCCCCCCGGCGCGTTCACCGATCCGAAGAAGCTCACGACCCGCGTCACGGCGACGATGGTGCCGGCCGGCGTGATGATCACCGAGTCGATGCTCGCGCCGCCCGGCACGCAGCCGGGCCTGTCGAGCCGCATCCCCGACGGCTATCGGGCCGTCGCGGTCAAGGTCGACGAGGCTTCGAGCGTGGGCGGGTTCATCACGCCGGGCAGCCACGTGGACGTGTCGGCGGTGCTGACGCAGCGGCTGAACGGCAAGGAATTGACCAGTAGCCGCATCATTCTACAGAACGTCCGCGTGGGCGCGGTCGGTCAGTCGCTCAACTCGACCGGACCGGATGGCAAGTCGGTTCAGTTGTCGCGCTCGGTGACGCTGCTGGTGCGACCGGAGGACGTTCCGAAGCTCCAGATGGCGGCCTCAAAGGGGTATGTGCACCTGGCGCTGCGGAACGGTCGCGGTGAGACTCCCGATGCGATGGGCGACGCCGCGAAGCGGTTCGGCTCGCTGTTCTCGTCATTGAAGAAGCGGCGACCGGAGCCGAAGCCCCAGCCGCCGCCGGTCGTGGCCCAGGCGGCGCCGCGGCAGCACGTGGTCGAGGTCTATCGCGGTTCGCAGATGGAGCGAGTCGTGTTCAACGGACCGGCCGGCTCGGTCATGGAGCGCGTCCCGGAGCCCGGGAGCGCGCCGCCGGCGTCCGAGGGCCCGGCGACTCCGAAGCCCAGCGCGCCGGAGGTCGGCGAATGACACGGATGGCCGCCGGATTTCGGCATGATGGTCGGTGTGGCCCGCGTGGATCGGAATGGGCAGCTTGTCTGCTCGTGGCGGCCGCGTGTTCGGGGCTGTTGGCGGCGGACGTGAACGGCGTCAGCCGGTTGACGGCCGAGCCGGTCGCGGGTGAACCTCGGGCGCGGGCGAACATCGGCTCCGCTCAGTCAGGGTCTCGCGCGCCGCTCGGGTTGGCGGCGGCCCCGAATCGCGGGGACGTGGAGATACTCGAGAGCGTCACGGTCGCCGCGCCGGTGCAGGTGGCTCAGGCGCCGCAGGCGGCGACGCCGATCAGCAGCGCGTCGCCTCCGCCGAAGCTCTCGGCGTCGATGCTTTCGCCGGAGGCCGGCAGCCGTTCGCTGCGGGTGGTGAAGGACAAGTCGGCCATCCTGAAGACGAACCGGGCGATCAGCCAGGCGTCGATTTCGTCGCCCGAGGTGGCCGACGTGGCGGTGCTGTCGCCGACCGAAGTGGTGGTGACCGGCAAGAAGTTCGGGACGACCCAGCTTCTGCTGGCGACGGCGGACGGCGACCAGCTCCTGTTCGATCTGCTGGTCGAGGTCAACGTGCAGTTGCTCGAGGAGATGGTCAAGTCGATGGCCCCGACTTCGCGGGTTCGCGCCCAAACGCTGTTCGACACGATTGTGTTGAGCGGCTCGGTTCCGGACGCGATCACGGCGTCGCGGATCGCCGACCTGGCGGAGATGCTCAGCCCGGGCAAGGTCCGCAACCAGATGTCGGTATCGGGCGTTCAGCAGGTGCTGATCCGCTGCACGGTGGCCGAGGTCAACCGCACGGCGCTGCGCGACCTGGGCATGAACTGGTTCGCGGGCGGCGCGTCGTGGTCACGTGATTTCTTTCTTTCCAACAACCTCAACCAGATCAACCCGACGTTTGTTCAGAACAACGGCCTGGCGAACCTGCTGTTCGGGCAGCAGACCTACACCCTGCTCCCGTTCCAGAACGGCAACGCGGTGAACCTGACGTTCGGATTCCCGCGGGCCGAGTTGCAGTTCTTCGTGCAGGCGTTGCGGCAGAACGGCCTGGTGCGTGTGCTGGCCGAGCCGAACGTGATCGCGCTCAACGGGCAGAAGGCGACCTTCCTGGTCGGCGGCGAGGTGCCGATTCCGCTGGCGCTCCAGAACACGTTCTCGGTCGAGTACAAGAAGTTCGGCATCCAGCTCGAGTTCACGCCGCATCTTCAGCCGGGGCAGATGATCCGGATGAACGTCCAGCCCGAGGTGAGCGACGTCGACCCGACGCGGCAGATCGTCGTGGCCGGGTTCGCGATTCCGGGGTTTCGCACGCGGCGGTTTGAGAGCACGCTGGAGGTCGGCAACGGCCAGACGTTTGCGATGGCGGGCCTGCTGAACGAGACGGTGCGGGCCACGGCGTCGAAGATCCCGGGCATCGGCGACGTGCCGGTGCTGGGCACGCTGTTCTCGTCGGTGCAGTACACGCGCGACGAGACCGAACTGGTGATCCTGGTGACGCCCGAGCTGGTCGGGCCGCTCGATCCGCAGCAGGTCGGGCCGGTGCCGGGACAGAACATGCCGCACCCGAACGACGCCGAGCTGTTCCTGATGGGACAGATTGAGAAGCCGCCCGTGCCGGCTCCGCCGATGGAGGATGTTCCGCGGTCGCGGCCGCCGGTAAACGCGTTCACGGGCGGCGACCGGGCATGGGCCTCGTCGGCGATGGCCATGGCGTTGCGCGGAACTTACGGCATGAGCTACGACGACGACGAGCCCTAGGTCGGAGTCGGATGGCAAGACCGCGCCGGCCACGAGTCGGCGCTCCGGCCGCCGATGGGGCGGCGGATACCGGCGAGACAGATCTTCGGCCGCCGCGAGGCCGAGGCTCGCAGCCACGGGGGAAAGAGGATCGCGCCGCGGGCGGTTCGTCGGACGAGGAACCGGAAGCGGGCATCCGGGCGCGATGAGGCGCTCGGGAGGGGTGCAACATGGGGTCGAAACTCGTGCGGGGACGGCAGTCGCGGCGCCGCGGGTCGGCGGTGGTTCAGACGATGGTGTTCTCGGCGCTGGTCGGCGTCGGGGCGATGGCGTTGACGGTCGACACCGGCTTGCAGTTCAACGCCCGCGGCGAAGCCCAGGCCGCGGCCGACGCGGCGGCGCTGGCGGCGGCGCTGGAGCTCGGATCGAACCAGAATGCCGCGGCCAGCGCGCGGCAGGCCGCGCATCACATCGCGTCGCAGAACAAGATTCGGGGTCTGCCCGCGTACGTTGACCCGAACGTTGACGTCCAGTTCGGCCACGCGGTGCTGAATGGGAACCGCTACGACTTTCTGCCCGAGCAATTGCCGTATGACGCGGTCAAGGTGACGGTGCGGCGCGACGGAAGCGACAGTAATCATCCCAAAGTGCCGCTGATGTTCGGGCAGGCCTTCTTCTCGCAGGGCACCAATGTCAGCGCCAGTGCCATCGCCATGCTCGTGCCGCGCGATATCGCCATCGTGTTCGATCTGTCGGGCTCGATGAATGACGACAGCGAGATTCGGCACTCGCGGAGCTACGCATCGGAGTCGAATGGCCAGACGCGCCCCGGTGTGCAGATCAACCTGAAGGACGTCTGGGCCGCGTTGCCGGTCTCCAGGGGTCGAAACGGCATCGGCAATGGTCAGAATCCCGCCGCGCCGGGCAGCCCGACGAGCAACAACAATCAGCCCTCCACCGGCTCAGGTATACCCCAAAGCCAGGGCGGGAACCCGGATCCAGGCTCCGAGCCGCCGGGTGGCAGCAGCAATCCGGCCGGTCCGCGCTGGGGTTGGATGACGGGTTGGGGCGCTGACTTGCAGCTTGGGTCCTGGAATCCATCAGCCGATTTTGGCCTGTACCACATTCCGCGCAGCGCCACGTGCACCGATCCGGACGTGATCGCCAACCTGACTGAAGCGGGTTACACGTCCGCGGAGCGTTCGGCTCTGCTCTCCGGCTCGAAGGATAGCAACTTCACGCTGTACTCGAACCGCGTCCGTGTTTGTCTGGGGCTGGCCGGATGGGCCAGCAAGAAGTCGGGCGGCAAGTACAGCAGCGGCAGCGGCAACGGCGACGACACGGTCGACTCGGGCGAGCTTGTGCAGGCGGTCTCGTGGCCCTGGCCGAACGGCGGCTCGTGGAGCGATTGGGTCACCTACGTCAGCTCCAACAGCTCGCAGATGTTCCTGACCGACAATCGCGTCCGCTATCGATACGGCATCAAGACGGTGGTGAACTATCTGCTCGAGAAGCAGGCCCAGAACAGCAAGGTGCCGGAGCTGGCGGCGGCGCCCGAGATGCCGATCCGCTCGGCCAAGGACGCGGTCCAGGCGATGATCGACCTGATCATCGATCTCGACACGCAGGATCACTGCTCGCTTGAAGTCTTCGCCACCACGGGTCGACACGAGGTGAACCTGTCGGTGCCATCCGGCAGCCAGACGCTGGCCTCGGCGTTGCAGGTCATTCCGAGCGTGCTCTACCAGCGGCAGGCGGGCCATTACAACAGCACGACCTGCATCGGCTGCGGCCTGGCCGAGGGAATTCGAGAGCTTCAGAGCGCGCGGGCCCGCAGCGCCGCCGCCAAGGTGATCGTGCTGCTGACGGATGGGAAGCCGAACGTCGGTGGGGACGGCATGTCACCCGAAGCCTTCTCTCTCCAGCAGGCTTCCATCGCCGGCAACGCGGGGATGACGATCTACTCGATCGGCCTAGGCGCGGACGTTGATCCCGACCTGCTCCAGCAGATCGCATCCATCGGCCACGGGGAGTATTTCTATGCGGACAGCGCGCCCGATCCGCTGACGGGCCGGCCGCTGTACGAGACGCAGTTGCGCGAGATCTTCGAGCAGCTCGGAGGTAAGCGCCCCGTGCGGCTCATCAAATGATGCGCTCCCGACCGTCGCGCGGCGCGGGTCGATGGATCCGCGCCGCGCGGCCGGTCCGCGGCGCGAGCGAGAGCTGAAGGAAGGCCCGGACATGGGGGCAGCCATCAGAACCATCCTGTTCAACGCCGACGAGGCGAGCGCGCCCGAACTGCGCCAAGCGCTGTTGTCGAGCGCCGACGTTCGCCTCGTGGCCGAACTGGACGAGCCGAGCCTGCTGCCGCAGGCCGCGGCCCAGTTCCCATGCGAGGTGATCGTCGCCCATCTCGACCCGATGGCACGGGTCGTGATGGAGGTGCTGGTGCAGGTTGCGGCGGCGAACCCGCGTCTGCCCATCATCGCGATCAGCGACACGACGGACGGCGAGATTCTGCTGCGGGCGATGAAGGCCGGGCTGAAGGGTTTCCTGGTCAAGCCGCTCAACGTCGAGGAGCTGCGCGGGCTGCTGGCGCAGATTTCGGCCGATCGCGTGGTGACGCGCGAGCCGGGCAAACTTGTCTCGGTGGTCGGCAGTGCCGGTGGCGTCGGGGCCACCTTCCTGGCCACGAGCCTGGCGGTCGAACTGGCCGAGCTGGTGGAGGGCGAGCACAAGGTCGCCCTGCTCGACTTCGACTTCCGCTTCGGGCAGGTGGCCACGCTGCTGGACCTCGAGCCGCAGTTCACGGTGGCCGACTTGTGCTCGACGCCCGAGCAGGTCGATCCGCAGATGGTCGAGAAGGCCCTGCTCAAGCATGCCAGCGGCGTGAGCGTGCTGGCCCGCCCGGCGACGTTCCAGCAGGCCGAGTGCATCACGGCGGCGCACTGCGCCAACGTCATCACCACGCTTCAGGAGATGTTCGCGTACGTCGTCATCGACGGGCCGATGCGTAGCGACCCCGGCGGCCGGATGATTCTCGACGCCGCCGACTACAACCTGATGGTGTTGCAACTGCTGGTCACCAGCGTCCGCAACGCGGACCGCATGGTGCAGGAGCTGGCGGCGCAGGGGTTCGCGCGCGAACGCATCCAGTACGTCTGCAATCGCGTGGGGCGCGAATCGGCCTATCTCGAGACCGCGCAGGTCGAGCAGTCGTTGCGAGCGCGGCTGTTCCACCAGTTGCCGGACGAATGGAAGACCGTGAGTTCGGCCATCAACGTCGGCCGGCCGCTGTCGGTCGAGGCTCCGCGCAGTCGGGTGCGTCAGTCGGTGCGCGAGTTGGCGATGAAACTGCACAACCCGGCGTCCGCGTCGGAGTCGTCGGCCGCGGGCGGCCTGCTGGGTCGCCTGCTGGGCGGTCGGGCCCGCCCGACGCGCACGCCACCGAGCACGGCTCAGGCGCTTCCGGCGCCGGCCTGACGCGATTCATCCGGTTGCGACGCCTCCGCAGCGCCCGTCCGAGTCGCCGAATCGAGAGTTTCCCGCGCAACCGGGCCGCGCGTCAGGGTGGGCCGCCTCGATAGATGGTCGCGGCATCCACGAAGCAGAGCCGGTTGCCGAACGGGTCGTGCACGTAGAACGAGCGTTCGCCCCAAGGGCGGCGGGCGATCGCGCCGGCCGGGTCGCCGTGCACGTCGCCGGGTGCGAAGGTCGCGCCAGCGGCACGGCAGGCCTCGAAGACCGATTCGAGATCGTCAACCGCGAAGTAGAGCCACTCCGGGTTCGGGCGGGCGTCGTAGTGATCCCCGTCGGCGCGCGGGTCGAAGCAGGCCAGAATCACGCCGCCGCAGTCGAAGTAGTGGCGACCGCCGGAAATGCGCATGCCGGGTGAGCCCAGCACGCCTGAGTAAAACTCGGCGGCTCGGGCGATGTCGGTGGTCGGCAGAATGACGCGAAAAAGTTTGGCGCTCATCGAGTCCTCCCATCGACCGTCGCGTCGGCGGTGGCCGGTCAACAACAGGCAACGCGAGCGTCAATACACGTGCGTGCTCTCCGTTTCCTCGACCGGCGAGGTGAGCTGGTCGGTTCGGAGCGTGACGTAGAAGCGCGCGTCGCCTTCGCGGACACCCTTCACCGTGACGGTCCAGGTGGCCTTGGCACGGGCCGGGAGCGACGGCAGCGGCGCGAGATTCACGATCTTCCCGTCGGCTCGCCCGCCGGTCGCGCCGCCGGCGCGGATGAACTCCTGTTCCGGCGGGATGGTGCACTGCAGCGTCACGTTGGTCGCCGGGGTCGAGCCCTGGTTCGTGACAATGATGGTGTACGTCAGTTCGCCGCCGACTTCGATCGGGTCAGGATCGTCGACGCACTCCAACAGGACGGCGGCGATGCCCTTGACCTCCATCTCGCAGGAGGCGACGGCCTCGGCGCAGTAGGCCACCGAGGCGGTGTTCTTGACGAAGCCGATCTGGTTGGCGCGGGTGACGACGTTGAACGAGCGCACAGCGCCGGCTTCCAGCGCCGGGAGGCGCCAGACGACTCGATTGCCCTCGCGCGTGCCGTTGTTGTCGGCGCTGATGAACTCGACGCCGCCCGTCAGGGTGTCGGTGACGATGACGTTGCGTGCGGTCTCGCCTCCGCGATTGGCGACGGTGATGGTGAAGACGGCCTCGCGGCCGAGGTAACGGACGTTCGGGCAACGCTTGGTAATCTCGAGAATGGGCGGCAGCGCGGCCGGCGCGGCGTCGAGGCCGAGCGGCGCGACGCCGGCGGCCAGTCGGGCGAGCTGCTGTGCGCCCGGGCCGGCCGCATAGCCTGCCAGAACCAGCGTGCCGACCACGGCGGCGGCGGCAAGGAGCTTCATCGGGGACCTCCGGAATCGGTTTGGCGAGCACGATCCGGGATTCAGCGAGCCCAGCCGACCGCGCCGCGTTAGCGGCCGCAGATTACGGATCACGGGCGTTTCCGTCAAAGGTTTCTCGGACCTGAAGGCTTGCGGCGCTTCGCCGGTTACTGGTCGGGGCGGAACCTGAATCGTACCTTTCTTCGGGGCGATTCCGGGGCGATTCCGCGCTCGAGTCTTTCGCTGAAGGGGGATGGCATGTTCGGAAAGTCCGCGCTGACCACACTCAAGCCGCCCAAGGCGGCCGCGCTGCCGGCAAAGTTGCCGCCGGCCACGCCGGCCGGCACGTCGCTGCATGCTCCGGCCTCGCGGCCGGCCGAGCCGCAGACGGACGACGGACTGGAGCAGTGGTACGACCTCAAGAGCCGCATTCACCGCAAGCTGGTCGAGCAACTCGACCTGACGGCGCTCTCGCAGCGAAACAGCGACGAGGTCCGCGACGAAGTTCGCCAGGCGGTGGCGGAGCTATGTTCGCAGGAGAACGCGCTGCTGAACGTCAACGAGCGGCAACGGCTGATCGAGGAGATCCTCGACGAGACGTTCGGACTGGGGCCGCTCGAGGCGCTGCTGAAGGACCCGAGCATCAGCGACATTCTCATCAACGGGCCCAAGCAGGTGTACGTCGAGCGGAAGGGCAAGCTGGCGATCGCCAGCGTCAAGTTCCGCGACAACGGTCACCTGCTGCACATCATCGACAAGATCTGTTCGTCGGTGGGACGCCGCTGCGACGAAGTCACGCCAATGGTCGACGCCCGTCTGAAGGACGGATCGCGCGTCAACGCGATCATCCCGCCGCTGGCGATCGACGGCCCGAGCCTGTCGATCCGGCGATTCGGCAAGGACCCGATCACCTGGGACGACTACGTCCGGTTCAAGAGCATCGCGCCCGAGATGGTCGAGTTCCTCCAGGCGTGCGTGCACGGCGCGCTGAACATCCTGGTGGTCGGCGGCACGGGCTCGGGCAAGACGACGCTGCTGAACAACCTGTCGTCATTCATCCCCGACACCGATCGCATCGTGACCATCGAGGACGCGGCGGAGTTGCAGCTTCGCCAGCCGCACGTGGTGCGGCTTGAGTCGCGCCCGCCCAACATCGAGGGCAAGGGCCGCATCGCCATCCGCGACCTGCTGATCAACTCGCTGCGCATGCGGCCGGACCGCATCGTGGTCGGCGAGTGCCGCGGGCCGGAGACGCTCGACATGCTCCAGGCGATGAACACCGGTCACGACGGCTCGATGACCACGATTCACGCCAACAGCACGCGCGACGCCATGCAGCGCGTCGAGACGATGGTGATGATGGCGGGCTTCGATCTGCCGGTGAAGGCCATCCGCCAGCAGTTCGCCTCGGCCATCCACCTGCTGGTGAACGCGGCGCGACTGACCGGCGGTCCGAGAAAGATCATGTCGATCACCGAGGTGCAGGGCATGGAGGGCGAGGCGGTGACGATGCAGGAGATCTTCAAGTTCGAGCAGCTCGGCATCGACGCGTCCGGGAAAGCCTACGGTCACTTCATCGCCACCGGGCTGCGGCCGGCGTTTCTGGAGCGGCTGAACGCGCATGGCGCCAAGATCGATCCAGCCATCTTTGAGCGGCGCGTGCTGCTGGCCGACAAGGACGAGTAGAGGGGGCCGCGCGCCGCCCGTGCCGGGCAGGTCGGACGCGGACGTTCGTTCCATGGTGCTGTCACAAAGCGATCTGGTGCGCGAGCTGGGGCTGTACGCCCTGCCGCTGACGGGCTCCACGCTGCTGGCGTACGGGGTGTGGCAGGTCGTCCACGATCTGCGCCGCAAGGACGAGCGGCACGTCGAGCAGCGGCTGAAGGAGGGCGTCGGCGGTCTGGGATCGCGCAACGAGCGCGCCGCGCGCGAGTCGATCATCCGCCAGCAGAAGGCCGAGGCGTCGACGATCGCCCGCGCGCTGGGCCGTCTGAAGTTCGTGCCGCGGCTGCAGCGCGTCATCGAGCAGGCCAACCTGCCGTGGGTCGCGACCTCGATGCTCGTGAACCTGGTGGGTCTGGGCGCGGTGGCCTACCTGGCGATGTTCCTGCTCGGCTACGGCCTGGCGTGGCGGCTGGTGGCGGCGGCGCTGGCGGCCCTGGCGCCGCTGGGTTTCGTCTGGTTCAAGCGCGGCTGGCGGCTGAACAAGCTGTTGAACCAGCTGCCGGACGTGTTCGACATGATGGGCCAGGCGCTGCGGGCCGGGCATTCGCTGCCCAGTGCGATCCAGGTCGTTTCGCAGCAGCTTCCCGATCCGTGCGGCACCGAGTTCGCCCGGGTGTTCTGCGAGCAGAACCTCGGCATCAAGATCGACCGGGCCCTGCTCAACATGGCCGAACGGGTCGGCCTGATGGACGTGCGCATGTTCGTCACCGCGGTGCTGATCCAGCGCACCACGGGCGGCGACCTGGCGGAGGTGCTCGACAACATCGGCGCGGTGATCCGCGAGCGCATCAAGCTGTTCGGGCAGGTGAAGGCGCTGACGGCCGAGGGCCGGCTGTCGGGCTGGGTGCTGTTCGCGCTGCCGTTCGCGGTGTTCGCGATGGAGCAGGTCATCAACCCGGAGTACGGGCGCGTGCTGCTGGAGGACCCGCGCGGCCAGAAGCTGCTGATCGGCGCGATCGTCGCGCAGATCCTGGGTCTGCTGATGATCAAGAAGATCGTGAACATCAAGGTCTAGGCGCGGGGCGACGGAGGCTCGGACATGGAAATCCTGACCGTCGTCGTCATGGTGATCGTGGCGGTCGCGATGATCGCCTACTCGTTCTGGCCCAGCCGCGGCGAGCGAGAGAAGGTGATCGAGCGCCGTCTCGGGAGCCATTCGATCGACGAGGCCGCGCTGGCGCGGCAGGCGCGCGACGCCGCGCGGGCCAGCGTCTTCGAGCGTGCCGCGCCGCTGCTGTCGAAGCCGGCGATGCCCAAGAGCGACGCCGAGCAGAGCCGGTTGCGGCTCAAGCTCGCGAATGCCGGCTTCCGGCGCGACAACGCGCCGATGCTCTTCCTGGCGAGCAAGTCGGTGGTGGCCGTCGCGGCCGGAATCGTGGCCGGGTTCTTCGCGTTCTCGGCCGGGCGGGAGACGTCGCGCGTGCTCGGCCAGGCGCTGGTGGCGGCGGGCGCGGGCTTCATGCTGCCCAACCTGTGGCTGTGGCTGGCCATTCGGGACCGGTCCGATCGCATTCGCTGCGGGCTGCCGGACTCGCTCGACCTGCTGGTCGTGTCGGTCGAGGCCGGGCTGGGCCTGGATGCCGCGGTGCAGCGCGTGGGAGACGAGATGCGCCACGTCTACCCGGCGCTGTCGGAGGAGATGCAGGTCGCGACGGTCGAGACGCAGATGGGCGTCCCGCGCAGCGAGGCGCTCTCGCGCATGGCGGATCGGACCGGCGTGCCGGAGGTCAAGGCGCTGGTGGCGGTCATCAGCCAGGCGGAGAAACTGGGTACCAGCGTGGCCAAGGCGCTGCGGAACCAGGCGGACGCGCTGCGGACGAAACGCCGTCAGAAGGCCGAGGAGCGGGCCCAGAAGACGGCCGTCAAGCTCATGCTGCCGCTGATCCTGTTCATCTTCCCGGCGATTCTGGTGGTGCTGGGTGGCCCGGCCGGCATCAAACTGGTGGAGACGATGGGTTCGGGCGGCAACCAGGCGTTCCAGTAATCGCGGTTGTCATCCCCGTGCTCCGCGCGGCGCGTGTGGGCGGCCCGCGATGCGCGGCGCCTCAATTCGCCGGCGGCGTCACGAGCGACACGGCGATCACGTTCTCGTTGCCCTTTCGGATGGCATCGAGCACGCTCGCTTTCGGCGCCGAGGCGAGATGAATCCGGGCGATGGCGGTCTGCCCGTCCTTCAGAATCGCGTTGGTCATGTCCTCGACGTTGATGCCGGCATCGCTGATGCGGCCGAGCACGTGCGCGAGCACGCCGGGGCGGTTGTGGTGCCGAACGAGCAGCATCCGGCTGGCGGTCGACGCCGGTGAGAGATTGACGCAGTTCTCGACGCGCCCGGTCTCGTTGAAGACGCGGATGAGTCGGACGGTTTCGGCCGCGATGGCGATCTGGGCCTGCTCGGTGCTGGCCGCGATGTGCGGCGTGCCGTAGACGACGCCGTCCAGTCCAAACAGCGGATCGTGAAACACTGCCTGGGCCTGCGGCGGCTCGGATGCGTAGACATCCAGCCCGACGCGCAGCCCCTTCTTCCCGATCGCGGCGGCCAGCGCGTCGGCGTCGACGATGTCGCCGCGGCTGGTGTTGATGAAATACGCGCCGGGCTTCATCGCCTCGAAGAAATCCTTGTTGCAGAATCCGCGCGTGTCGGTGGTGGATGCGAGATGGATGGACACGATGTCGCTGTAGGCGACCACGTCGTGCGCGGAGCGGCACAGCCGGATGCCGGGCAGCACCGGCGCGCCGTCGGCGAGCGATCGCGACCAGCCCAGAACCGTCATCTCGAACGCGTTGGCTCGCTGCGCCACCGCCCGGCCGATGGGCCCGAGGCCGATCAGCCCGATGCTGCGGCCCTTGAGGCCGCCGGCTTTGCTGAACTCGGCCTTGTTCCACTGTCCGGCGCGAAGCTGGGCGACGGCGTCGGGCACGCGACGATCAAGGCACAGGATCAGCGCGAAGGTCAGTTCGGCGACGGCGACCGCGTTCATGCCCGGGCAATTGGCCACCAGCACGCCGCGACTCGAGGCGGCCGACACGTCAATCGTGTCGACGCCAGCGCCCGCGCGGATGACGGCCGCCAGTCCGGGCACGGCATCGAGCGTCTCGGCCGTGACCTTCGTCGAGCGAACGACGAGCACGTCGGCCTTGGCGTCAGCGAGGGCCTTCGCGAGCTCGGGGCCCTTCTTGCCGGGCTCGTAGAGCACGTCGCAGCCGATCCGCTTGAGTTCGTCGAGCCCGAACTGCTCGAACTTATCGGCGATGAATACGCGCATGGGTGACCTCGGGGACCCGGGCCGGGACACGCCGACCTGAACGGATGGCGGATTGTGGCGTCAGCGGGGCACTAACGTCAAAAGGCGCGGGAGGATCGAGGGCGGCCGCTCAACCCAGAATCGTCGTTCGAAGCAAGTGACCGCCAGGCGAGCGCGGCGAGCCCAAGTATACGGGATAGTACCTAGGTACTATCCCTATTGGTCTGTATGCGCGGTGGCCGATCGACCGCGAGTGTCCTCTCGTGCGACGAGCCTCGTCTACCCTCGCATGTCAATCGTGCGGAGCACGTGTGAAGGGGGGCCGCACCCTCCGGGTTTTTCGGTGTCGCGGGCGGCGGATTTTTTCGATCCTCGCGGCACGATTTCATTACCATCGAGTTGTTCGGCCTTGCAGATCCCGGTTCTGTCCATGCCGCGGTCTACGGCGTTCCAGCCCGTGACCGACCGCGTGCCCGCGGATCTGTGATGCGCGTCGCCGCCCGTTGAGGCTCGCCGCGCTGTCGTTGACCAGAGTTCATTCGACGATGCGGTCGCGCGCCGGAGTCGCGGTCGCCGCGTTCGTCCGGCTGCACCTCGGAGTGCATCGGTTCGCCCCAGCGGGGCGGGGAGTGGATTGTGTCGCGATCATCGCGCGTTCGATGGGTGCTGCTGGCGGCGCTGGTTGCGGTCGGCGGGTGGCAGGGTTCCGGCCGACCGGCCGTGAGTGCTGTCTGCGACCTGGTGGGGAACATCATCGCACTCGACGCCGACGGCTATCGCTTCGATACCGGTGTCCCGGGGCCGCCCCCGGTCGGACGGGACGCAGGGCTGTATCTCAACGGCGTGCTCCAGATGCCGGCGGGCATGAGCATCTCGATCGAACCCGGGCAGTCGCCGGGGCAGGAGATCGCGGTGTTCTCGTTCGCCGACAGCTTGTACATCCCTCTGGACCGAAGTCTTGTCGCTGACGGGGCGCGGGCGTTGCGGATTGAGGCGACGGCGGTCATTCGCATTCATGGGCACATCGACGTTCGCTGCGGCGGCGGCGGTGGTGGTGTTGGCGGCACCGGCGGCGCGGGTGGCGCCGGGGGACCGGGCGGCACGGGCGGCGCCGG
>CAZNUJ010000020.1:0-60183 GCA_964576285.1 uncultured Planctomycetaceae bacterium
CAGCGCGTCAGCCGGCCGGTGTGGGCGGTTTGCAGCGCAGCGTCGATCTCGCGCAGCACCCGCCCCCGCTCGTTCACCGGGTCGTCGTCGAGCGCGGCGGCGCGCACCGCGCCGAGCCGCTCGAGCAGGGCCGTGACGCGCTGCACGACGCGCATGCCGCCGTGCAGCGAAAGCTCGGCGCGTCGCCCGCCGTCCCATGCGACGACGAGGGCGTCGTCGATGGTCTCGTCGCCCTCAACTACGCGGCAGAGCGACACGCGGCCGTCGGGAAGATCAGGCGGATCATCGCCGGCCCGGCGACGCGTCGCACCGGCGGCGATCCGGCCCGCATCCGGCCCGCGCAGTCCGATCACGGCGATGGCGCCCGGATTCGGCGACGTGAGCAGCGCGACCCGGGTGGCGTCGGCCGCCGTGGCGTTCGGGATCATGTGCCGTCGCGACTCGAACGAAACCGCCGCGCCGCCAGCGCGATGCCCTCAACGACGAGATGCGGCTCGACCGCGTCGATGAACTCGCAAGCGTCCGCCACCAGCGGGCTCATACCGCCGGTGACGACCAGCTTCGGCCAGCGCGTCAGTTGGGTGGCGTAGCGCTCGACGATCTCGCGCAGCGCGCCGATGGCCCCCAGCACGATGCCGTTGTTGATGGCCTCTTCGGTCGTGGAGCCGTAGCTGGTGACGCCGGCGTGCGGCCGTACGAGCGGAAGCTGCGCCGTGCGCTCGTGCAGGGCCGACGCCTGCATGTTCAGCCCCGGCAGGATGGCCCCGCCCATGAACACGCCCTCGCCGTTGACGCAGTCGATCGTGGTGGCCGTCCCGAAGCTGGCGACCGCGCAGGCCTGCGCGAAGCGCTCGAAGGCCGCCGCCGCGGCGCAGACCCGGTCGACGCCGATGGTTTCGACTCGCTCGATCGCCATCGGTAGCGGCAGGCGCGTGTCGCGGCCGATCACGATCGGTGGGCGGTGCAGCTCTTCGTGCACGAGCGTTATGACGCGGTCGAGCACGGCCGGGACGACCGATCCGATCGCGACCTGGCGGTCGGCGTCCTCGGGCAGCGATTCCCAAGCCGGCTCGAGGGCGGCCCGCAACTCGTCGAGTTCGTCCGGCAGGCAGCGCTGCACGCTGCGGACCTCGGCCCCCGCCAGTCGGGCCAGGGCCACGTGCGAGTTGCCGATTTCGATTACCAGCAGGGCGTCGGATGGTCCGTCGGGTTCGGGTGGCAAGGGGGCTGCTCCGGGCTGATCGCCTAAGGGCCGGATTGTACCGCCGCCGGTGGTGTCTGCGGCCGTCGGCGCGGGCCGCAGCGGAATTCGGGCGCGGCGGGAATAGATTCGGGCGGCCGGGCGTTATGGGAGAGTGAGCCGGCGCAGGGCGCCGGGTCGCCATTCCCGAGGTCTTCCTTCCCTCAAGCGAGCGGCATTCTGTCCGCTCGAGAATCGCCCCGAACCCGACGGGGCGATTCCGCGCGCGTCGGTCGCCCGCGGCGCCGATTTCGGATAGCCGACATCCAATGGGCGAGGCGGGACTTGAACCCGCATGGGCGTTTCCGCCCTGGGGATTTTAAGTCCCCTGCGTCTGCCATTTCGCCACTCGCCCGGGCAGCGACGCGATCTTATCGCCCGGCGACGAGCGGCCCAACGGATGGGTTCAGCCATGCCCCGGCGGTCGCCTCGGCCTCAGGTCGCTCGGCTGAGGCGGCGATAGCAGAGCTCCAGCCGGTCCTTCACCAGCGACATGTTGGCGGGGCGGTCGGCGCGGTCGGGCTGGAGGCAGTCCTCGATCAGGATGGCCAGCGGGGCGTCGAGTTCGCCTTCGCCGTTGCGCTGCAAGGTGCGCCGCTCCAGCACGATGCGTCCGCCCTTGCGGACGCTGGATGCGTTCAGGTGGGTCTGTGCCGGCCGGCCGAGAAAGACCATGTGCATGGTCGCGCCGAGGCAGAACACGTCGGTGCGGACCTCGAGCGGCTGGCACTTGGCCTGCTCGGGCGCGATGAAATCCGCCGTGCCCTGCACGCGCTGCTTGGTGTGCAGCATGGGGCAGCTCTGGCCGAAGTCGATCAGCGTCGGGCGGCCGTTGGCGGCGCAGAGGATGTTTTGCGGTTTGAGGTCGGCGTGCACGAATCCGCGGCGGTGCAGTTCGTCCAGCCCGTCGGCCACGTGCCAGAAGACCTTCACGAGCCGGCCGACCGAGGCGTGAACCGCGAAGGCGTCGAGCGGCACGCCCTCGACGTATTCGAGCAGCAGGCAGGCCTCCACGGCCCGCAGCCGCCGGCGAATGATGCCGAAGTCGAGCGAACGCCGCAGGGCCCGGTGGGTGTTGCCGCGTCCGACCTCGAACTCGTTCCGCATCTGGCGGACCTGCGAGTCCCAGTTGGGCGCATCGGCGGGGATGGACTTGCGGCAGACCAGTTCGCCGCTGGTCACGTTCCGCATGAGCGTGACACGCGTGTTGGCCTGCCCCAGCTCGCGCACCTGCACCAGATCAGGGAGCATTCGGCACATGGCTGGCCAGTGTCGACGGAACGGACAACCGCCGGCGCGTGCGGCGTCGGCGGTTGCGCCTGGCCCGTGCGTCCGCCGTCCGGAACATCGGCGATCGGAGGCGCGGGCTGGTTGACGCGTCGAGCGCCGACGCGTGTTTGCGCTGCGTCGTCACCGGGCTCCGGATACTGTCACGCGGGCGTCCGGGTGCACGATCACGGACCGGAAGATGGAGAGAGAAAACCGCGAATAATGACGAGCACGTCGTCCGTGCCGACCCGAATCGGCCGGCCCGACGCTCGCGACAATGGCCGGGCGGCGGGCCGGTCGGGGCGTCGCGTCGGCCCGCGTGAGACCCGGCACGATCGCCCCCATCCACTGCTCATGGTATGCCGGGCCAAGGTGTCTGGCGATGGGCGGGCGCGGCCGACGGCCCCCGGGAAACCCCTGACGTCCAGTGTTCGGGTCCGATTGTCGGTAAATCGGCCGTCTCGCCGGCGTCAGGGGGTCGCCTGCGTGGCCGACGGCGCTCGGGCCGCCGGCCCCTCGACGGAGCGCAGTTCGGGCAGTTCGGCGTCGCGCGGCGTGGCCCCCAGTTCGACCAGCTTGCGGCCACTGGGCAGCACCCGGCTCTGCCACGAGCCGGCCGCGCCGTTGAAGGCTCTCACGGCCTGGTCGAGGTGCCGCGCCATGTTGTCGAGGTGCTCGGCGAACTTGGCGACGCGCTCGAACAGCTCGCGCCCGGCGGCGGCGATGCGTTCGGCGTTCTCGGCGATGTCTCGCTGCTGCCAGGCGTGCGCGACCGTCTTGAGCAGCGCGATCAGCGTGGTGGGCGTCGCCAGCAGGACACGCTTCGACACGCCGTACTCGATCAGGTCGCGGTCCTGCTCGAGAGCGGCCGAGAAGAACGACTCGCCCGGCAGGAACATGACCACGAAGTCGGGCGTCTGCTCGAACTGCCGCCAGTAGTCGCGGCCGCTCAGCCCGTCGAGCTGGGCGCGGACCGCGCGGGCGTGCCGCGCCATCGCGGCCTGCCGGTCGGCCTCGTTGTCGGCCGCCAGCGCATCGAGGCAGTCGTTCAGCGGGGTCTTGGCGTCGACCACGATGGTCCGGCCGCCGGGCAGGTGGACGATCAGGTCGGGCCGCAGCCGGCCGGACTCGCCGGGGGTCGACACCTGTTCGCTGAAGTCGCAGTGGGCGCTCATGCCGGCCAGCTCGACGATGCGTCGCAGCGTGACCTCGCCCCAGCGGCCACGCACCTGCGGGGCGCGCAGCGCGGTGACCAGCCGTGCCGTTTCCTTCTGGAGATTCTGGCTGGTTTCGCCCATGGCGCGGATCTGCGTCTCCAGGGCCGAGTAGGCGCCGGCGCGATTCTTCTCCAGCTCGGCCAGGTGGGCCTCGTAGCGCGTCAGCGCCTCCTTGAGCGGCAGGACGCGCTCCTCCGCCTGGCGGGCGAATGCGTCGGCGTTCTGTCGCAGGGCCTCGGCCGAGAGAGCGGCGAAGGTGTCCTTGAGGCGCTTCTCGGCGTCCTCGAGCAGGCGTCGCTGCTCGAGCAGGTGCTTGTCGGCCTCTTCGAGTCGGGTCTGGGCGGTGGCGCGGGCCACCTGCTCGCGCTTGAGTGCGTCCCGCAGCTGGGCGGCTTCGGTGGCCAGGGCCTCGGCCTGGCGGCGAAGTTCGATGGCGGTGGCCTCGGCCCCGGCGGCGCGCACCCGCAGATCTTCGACGGCCGACGCGGCGGCGCGCTGGCGGGCCGCGGCCAACAGCCATCCGCCGGCCGCGCCAACCACCAGCCCCGCGATCAGCAAGACGGTTTCGAGCACGCGCGGCGTCCCCCTAGAAGATGCGGTACTTCAGTTCACCGCGGCGCATCAGCACCAGCACGTCCCGCAGTTCGTCGATGGCCTGCGTCAGGCGTTGCGAGGTGAGCACCAGCGACTCGTAAAGCCGATTGTCGTTGAGCAGCAGGCCGACCGTGCCGGGCCCTTCGTTCATGAGCTGCATCGTGCGTTCGAGGCCGCGGACGGTGCGATCGGTCGAGTCGACCAGGTCGACGAACCGCCGCCCGGCGGTCTCGAAGGTGCCGCGGAACGAGTCGATGGCGGCGTCGGTGCGATCGAGCGTGCCGCGGACCTCGCCGACCAGCTCGGAGATGCCCTTGCTGGCGGTGACGGCGTTGTCGGAGACCTGCTTGAGGTTGGCGATCGTCGCCGCGAGGTTCTCGCGGTTGTTGGGGTCGCCGATAATGGCGTTCAGGCTCTTGAGGGCCCGATCGAGGCGTTGCACGGCCGTATAGAGATTAGCCGTCAGGCGATCGGAGTCGTCGCGATCGACCTGGTCGATCGTTTGTGCTTGCAGGAGGATGTGCAGGTCCTCGGCCACCGGTGTGAGTGCCTTCGCGAGTTCGCCGATGTGATCGGTGGCGTCCTGAAGGGTCTGCTGCATTTCCGAGGGAAGTACCTGGTCGAGCATGGATACCATCGACCCGTCGATGATGCCCGAGCCGTCGCGCGGCAGCGGAATAGCGTCCTTCTCTACCTTGTCAATCTGCAACAGCAGGGCCGGTCGGCCGAATCCCATCAGTGACGTCAGGATCTGCGCCCGGGTGCCGTGCGGCAGCGAGTAGCGGCCCTCGATCCGAACTTTGACATCAATGCCCAGCATCGGATCCCCCTCTCTGAAATCAATCTCGAACACCTGCCCGACCTTCTTGCCGCCCAGGGTGACGGCCGTGTCCTCGCGCAGGGCCGCGGTCGCGCCCTTCTCGAAGCGTACGATCACGACGTAGGTCGGCGTGCCGACGTACGACAGGAAGTCGCCGAACAGGATGATGAGCGCGGCCAGCACCAGCAGCCCGCCGAGTGCGAACAATCCGACGATCAGGTTCTGGCGGCGTTCGTTCATGCCGGGTTCCTTGCGTTCTCCGGTTCCGGCGCGGGGCCGGGAATCAATCGTCCAGCGCGGCGAGGTCGTCGGGCGAGGCCCGCCCGTCCACGAAGCGACGCACGCGTTCGTCATCCGTCGTGCGGAAATACTCGGGCGGGCCGTCGGCGATGATCCGCCCGCGGTCCAGCATGACGATGCGGTCGCCGACCTTGTAGGCGCTGGTCATGTCGTGCGTGACAACGACGCTGGTAACGCCCAGCTCGCGCTGGAGCTTTCTGATCAGCTCGTTGATGACGTCGGCCCGCACCGGGTCGAGACCGGTGGTCGGCTCGTCATAGAGCACCACTTCCGGATCGAGCGCGATGGCCCGCGCCAGGGCGACGCGCTTTCGCTGGCCGCCCGAGAGCTGCGCGGGGCGCTTGGGTTGCAGCCCGTCGAGCCCGACCATGCGCAGCTTGTCGGCCACGATGGCGTTGATCTCGTCAGGGGTCTTGCTGGTGTGTTCGCGCAGCGGGAAGGCCACGTTCTCTCCCACGGTCAGCGAATCGAACAGGGCGCTCATCTGGAAAAGAAATCCGAACCGCCGCCGGTGCGGCGACAACTCCGCCTCGCTGAGCTGGTCGATGCGCGTGCCGTGGAAGCGCACCTCGCCCGCGTCCGGCCGCAGCAGCACCATGATGTGCTTGAGCAGCACGCTCTTGCCGGTGCCCGACTCGCCGATCACCACGGTCGTCTTGCCGCGCTCGAGCGAGAGCGTCAGGCCGCTGAGCACCTGCAACGAGCCGAAGCGCTTCGAGACGTCGCGCAGCTCGATGAGGCCGTCTCCGCCCGCCGACGCCGGCCGGGCGCCGCGCCCCAGGGAGTCCGGCTTCGGGCGGTCGGGGGCGTTCACAGCAGCGGCCGAAAGCCCCATATCCAGTTCCCGAGTGTCTGGAGCAGCAGCGCCAGGAAGAAATCCATCACCAGGATGGCGACGAAGCTGGCGACGAACGCCTCGGTGCAGGCGCGGCCGACGCCCTCGGCGCCGGCGCGACAATGGAAGCCCTTGTAGCAACTGATCAGCGCGATCGCGCCGCCGAAGGCGAAGCTCTTGACCGTGCCGCTGAACACGTCGTAGACGCCCACGGCGTCGCGGGTGTAGTCCCAGTAGGGGCCGCTGTCGACGCCCGACAGCACCACCGTGACCAGCCAGCCGCCGACCGAGCCCATCACGTCGCAGTAGAGCGTCAGCACGGGCGTGAGCAGGAAGCACGCCAGGAATCTCGGCACCACCAGGTAGCGGATCGGGTCGGTGCCCATGCCGCGCAGGGCGTCGATCTGCTCGGTGACGTTCATGGTACCCAGCTCGGCCGTCAGCGCGCCGCCGATCCGCCCGGCGATCATCACGCCGGCCAGCACCGGCCCGAGCTCGCGGACCACCGACAGATTGACCACGCCGCCCATCTGCTCTTCGAGCCCGACCGCGCGGAACTGCTCGATGGCCTGAACCGCCAGCACCATGCCGACGAACCCGCCGGTGACGAGGATCACCGGCAGCGACATGACGCCCACGTCCATGCACTCGGGAATCACCAGCTTCCAGGTGCGGCGCGTCAGGATGGTGCGGGCGATCCACCAGTGGGTCTGGAGGGCGAAACTCCAGAACCGCCCGAAGTCGACCAGGCCGGTCAGTGTGCGGTCTCCCGCGGCAGCCAGCAGCGATGCGGCGCGACTCGACACGGCAGTGGTCCCGAACCCCTTGTACGCCGCTGGTTTCTAGCGGTCGCGACGGGGGGTGTCAATTTCGATCGGTCTCGGCGGGCTTGTGCCGCGCGCGGCCGGCTCGCGGACCGGGCCGCGTTGCGAAGCGGGGCGCTCTTGGCGTACGCTCGCAACACCTTCGGAGGTGCGTTCGTCATGGCGATCGTTTCGATTGCGCGGCTGGCCGAGCACGTCGGGTCCGAAGTGACCCTTCAGGGCTGGCTCTACCATCGCCGCGACAGCGGCAAGCTCGTGTTTCTCGTCGTCCGCGACGGCACGGGGCTGTGCCAGTGCGTGGTCGCCCGGTCGCCGCAGACCGAGCCTTTCTTCGAGGATTGCCGGCGGCTCGGGCAGGAGTCGTCGCTGCGCGTCACCGGGACGGTCCGGGCCGACCCGAAACAGGTCGGCGGGCACGAACTGACCGTCACCGGCGTCGACATCCTGCAGCGCGCCGAGAACTACCCGATCACCCCCAAGCCGCACGGCATCGAGTTCCTGTTCAAGCACCGGCACCTGCACTTCCGCTCGCGCCGGCAGTGGCACATCCTGCGCGTGCGGGCCGCGCTGATCGACGAGATTCGCGGCTACTTCAACCGCAACGGTTACACGCTGATCGACACGCCCATCTTCGCTCCCGCGGCCGGCGAGGGCAGCCAGACGCTCTTCTCAGTCGACTACTTCGGTGAACCCGTCTATCTCGCCCAGACCGGGCAGCTCTATGTCGAGTCGGCCTGCATGGCGTTCGGCAAGGTTTATTGCTTCGGCCCCACGTTTCGGGCCGAGAAGAGCAAGACGCGGCGACACCTGACCGAGTTCTGGATGGTCGAGCCGGAGATCGCCTATGCCGAGCTGGATGACGTGCTGGCGGTCGCCGAGGACTTCGTCTGTTCGATCGTGCAGCGCGTGTTGCGCGATCACCGCGCCGATCTCGAGTTCCTCGGGCGCGACCTCGCCGCGCTGGAGCGCGTCGCCAAGCCGTTCCATCGTCTGACGCATCGCGAGGCGGCCGACATCTTGCGCGGCCCGCGGGCCCGCGAACTACTGGAGAACGATCTGCGGGCGAAGGCGGCGCGCATGGCCGAGATTCGCCGGCTGATCGGCGAGAAGGAAGCCCAGCTTTCGGCTCAGGGCGTTAAGGAATGGCAGAAGGAAAAGCTTCAAGCCGAACTGGAAGAGCTCAACGAGGAGATCGACGAACTCGAAGTCGACCTTCAGAACATTCCGCACCACATGGAACTGGCGGCGAACTTCGATCCGGACGGCGACCTGGGCGGCAGCGACGAGACCATCATCAGTCGGCTGCACGACCGCCCGTGCTTCGTGACGCACTATCCGCGCGGGTGCAAGGCGTTTTACATGAAGCGCAACGCCCAGGACCCGACGCGCGTGAACAACCTCGACCTGCTCGCGCCGGAGGGCTACGGCGAGATCATCGGCGGCAGCCAGCGCGAGGACGACCTCGACGTGCTGCTGGCGCGGATGCAGGAGGAGGGGCTGAACCCGGCCGAGTACGAGTGGTATCTCGACCTGCGGCGCTACGGCTCGGTGCCGCACGGCGGCTTCGGACTGGGCGTCGAGCGCACCCTGGCGTGGCTGTGCGGGCTCAAGCACATTCGCGAGACGATCCCCTTCCCGCGCATGATGGGGCGGTTCTATCCGTAGCGCCGCGGTCGGGCCGGTCTCACCGCGCGGCGGCGCAGCGCTCGCACGGACACAGGCGGGCCAGCGTTTCGAACGTGTACAGGCCGGTGTCGTGGCCGTCGGAGAAGACGAACTTGACGGCATAGTTTCCGATCGGCTGGGCGCCGGTGATCCCGATGTCGTCCGGAACGCTGCGCGGATCGAGCCGGCGGACGCCGGTGAACTCATCGACGCAGCCGGCGCAGTTGCAATCCAGCCGCAGATCGCGGATCGGGTAGCGGCCGACGTGACCGGGCTCCCAGGTGACCTCGACCACGCGCTCGGCGCGGATGACATTGATGCCGGTCGGTATCGCGGGCACGCTGAAAACCTCCGCGGGCGGCTCCCCGCTTCGCTCGCACTCAGGCGGCCGGTCGGGTGGACGCCGAGGCGCTGTCACCGCGCTTGATCCGCCCCGACAATCGGAACAATTCCCAGAACGCGCGCACGATGACGCTCAGCTTCGCTCCGGTCTGCGTTCCGGCGACGCGCGGATAGTGATTGACACCGACTTCGGCGATGCGATAGCCCAGCCGGCCGGCGCGAGCCAGCATTTCGGTGCTGATGAGCGCCCCGCGGCTCTCGAGCGGGATCCGCTGCACGAGCTCGCGCGGCAGCAGCTTGAAGGCGCAGTCGATGTCGCGCACCTTGAGGCCGAACAGGGCCCGCACCAGCACGCCCCACGCCCAGGCATTGAGTCGGCGTATGAGCGGATCCGCCCGGCGGATGCGATAGCCCACGGCCACGTCGCAGCGATCCAGCAGCGCGACCAACCGGGGCAGTTCGTGGATGTCGAATTGGCCGTCGCCGTCGGTGAAGAAGATCCACGCTTTGCGCGATTCGCGCAGGCCGCGCGTCACCGCGCCGCCGTAGCCCTGGTTGGGACGATTGTGCACGGCCCGCACGCGCGGGTCGGCGGCGGCCAGCGCGTCGGCCAGCTCGCCGGTGCGGTCGCGGCTGCCGTCGTTGACGACGATGACCTCGAGGTCGTCGGTCACGGCCGTTCCGGCCGCCAGGGCCGCCTTCACGACGCGCTCGACGTTGCCCTCTTCGTTGTAGCACGGCAGGAAGATGGAGAGCGAGGGCAGGCGGCTCATCCGCGAAATGGACCGCCCGGGGGCTTGGTGTGTCAAGCCCCGCGGGCGGGGGAGCGCCACGACTCAAACGCGGCCGGATGGCGAGCGTGCCATGGTGTCCGTGCCGCCGCGCGAGCCGCGGAGTTGGTCGTTTTCCCGCCGTCCGCCGTCCTCGACGTCCGGCCGGCGTCCGGGGTTCACGAGCCGCCGCCGTTGACCAGGTCCGTCAGTGAGGAGGGCGCGTCGGCTGTCAGGCCCGTCAGGACGTCTTCGACCGCCTGGCTGGTGGCGGACCGGATGGCCTGCTTCGCGCCGTCCCGGACGGCTCGAAGGACGAACTCGCCGACCGTGCCGCAGCCGCTGACGAGCAGCGTGATCGCGAGGACGGCCGGAGCGAACCAGGTGCGTACATGTTTCATGGCGGAGTCTCACCTGCGACGTTCATTCGGGGACCGCGGCCGGTCCCGTCATGAAACGCGTCGAAATCCGCACGGGTCCGCAAGGGTTGTGGCGCGGCACGTGCGGTTGGCTTGTGGACCGCCGCGCCAGGGTCCATAATCGCCCAAGCACGATGGCTGCCGCGTCCTCGTCAACGTGCGCCGATGATACGATGCGCGTTGCCGCGCTCGGCGGCGCGGATGCGCGGATGGCGGCGCACCGGCCGTGCCGCCTCGAAACCGACTACCACGCGTCGATGCCTGATGCCGCCTTCACCTGACGAATCCGAGGCTTCGAAGATCCTGAGCCGGCTTGGCACGTCGGATCCGTCCGAGGTGGCTGGTCAACTATTGCCGCTGGTCTATCGCGAGTTGCGCAGTCTTGCCGCCCGATACTTGCGTCACGAGCGGCGCGGACACACGCTCGACCCGACGGCGCTGGTGCACGAGGCGTTCCTGAAGATGGTGGACCAGTCGCGGGTCGACTGGCAGGGCAAGTCCCATTTCTACGGGGTCTGCGCCGAGGCGATGCGGCGCATTCTCATCGACCACGCCCGCGCCCGGCGGCGCATCAAGCGCGGGCAGGATTGGCGCCGCGTGGCGTTCGACCACGTCACCGCCGAACTCGGCCTGATCGACCACGATCTGATCGACTTCCGCGACGCCATGAAACGGCTGGCCGAGCTCGACGCGCGGCAGGCCCGAGTGGTCGAGTTGCGTCTCTTCGCCGGCCTGAACATGGAAGAGATCGCGACGGTGCTGAGCGTTTCCAAGCGCACCGTCGAGGGCGACTGGACGCATGCCAAGGCCTGGCTGCGCAGCGCGCTATCGCCGGATGAGCGATCTTGACTCCGCAGCGGCACGCCCGGATCAAGGAAATCTTTCTGCGTGCATGCGAGGTGCCGTCCGAGCGGCGCGATGAGTTTCTGACCGCCGCCTGCGCCGGCGACGGCGATCTCGCCGGGGAAGTTCGGCGGCTGCTCGCGCGCCACGAGCCCGGTCCCGTCCCGGATCGGCCCGCGCGAGGCCCGTCGACCGTAACGCCGGACCCGCGCACTCCCCGACTGGCGACCGGAACGATCGTCGCCCAGCGGTATCGCATCGTGACGCTGCTCGGCTCGGGCGGCATGGGAGCGGTCTACCGGGCCGAGGACCTGACGCTGGGGCGAACCGTCGCGCTGAAGTTTCTGACCATCCGCGCCGCGCTGGTGCCCGCGTGGCGGCGGCGTTTCGAGGCCGAGGTCCGGCTCGCGCGCGAGGTTACGCATCCCTACGTCTGCCGCGTATTCGATCTGGGTGAGCACCAGGGCGAGCCGTTCATCTCGATGGAATACGTGGACGGAGACAATCTCAAGAGCCTGCTTCATCGCGTCGGCCGCCTGACCGGCGACCGCGCGCGGGAGATCGCGCGGCAGTTGTGCGTCGGGCTCGCCGCCGCGCACGCTCGCGGGGTGCTGCATCGCGATCTGAAGCCCGCCAACGTGATGCTGGACGCGAAGGGCAACGTTCGCATCACCGACTTCGGGCTGTCAGCGATCGTCGGCGAGGTCGATCCGTCCGAGGTTCGGGCGGGAACGCCGCGCTACATGGCGCCCGAGCAACTGGCCGGAATCGACTCGACCGAACGAAGCGACATCTACTCGCTCGGACTTGTGCTGTACGAGATGTACTGCGGTCGTCCCGCGTTCACCGCGGACTCGCCCCGCGACTACCTCCGACAGCACCAGGGCGTACAGCCCGACCCGCCGAGCACCGTCGTCCCGGACCTCGATCCGGCGATCGAGGCGGTCATTCTGGCGTGCATCCGCAAGCCGCCCGCGGAGCGGCCGACATCGGTGCTGGCGGTCGCGGCCGCGATTCCCGGAAGCGATCTACTCTCGGCGGCGCTGGCAGCCGGCCAGGTGCCGCCGCCGGAGATGGTGGCAGAGGCGGAGACCGCGCGGCGCACCCGGCCGCCCGCGCTGCGGGCGATGCTGGCGGGCGTCGTCGCGCTGCTCGCGCTGGCGACGTGGTTCGGGGGCGTCACTCATCCGATCGCGGCGCGGGCGACATTGTCTCCGGAGGCCCTGCTGGCGAAGGCGCGTGGTTTCGCCAGGCTCGGCGCCGGCCAGGCGCTGTCCGCCGCCGAGTGGTGCCAGTTCGGAAGCGCGGCCGACCATGAGTGGGGCGGCGTGCACGACCAATACCGATTCGCGCTGGCGGTCGATCCGCCAGGCGATCCGATCTTCTACTACCGGGTTGCCGACCTTCCGCGGTCCGGCGATCGCCCGCGATTTCAACCGTTCGATCCATCCATTGCGCGGACCCTCGGCCTCGAGGCGCGACCGCGCGAGGCCGTGGATGTCGCCGTCGACCTGCGCGGGCACTTGTTGCTGTTCGAGTCCAACCGGTCCGGCTCCGGGCCTCCGCCGGACGCAGGGGCTCCACCCGACTGGTCGGCGCTGATCGAGGCCGCGGGCATCGAACCCGACACGCTTCGCCCGGCGACTCCGCGCGCGGCCGGGTTGATCCCCGCCGACTCGCGCGCGGCGTTCACCCCGGCGGGGGGTGACGACACCGGCGCAATCTGGCGGGTCGAGGCGGCGCTGGCAGGCGGCCGGCCGTGCTGGTTCGCCGTGCTGCGGGAACTGCCGCCATCAGACTCCGCCCTGTTCGCCGAGGCCGGGCAGCGCCGCGAACTCGTTCAATCGCTGCGTCGCGGGCTGCTGTTGCTGCTGTTGATCGCGGCCGTGCCGGCCGCGTGGCGGAACTGGCGTGCCGGCGATGTCGACACGCTGGGCGCGATGCGGCTCGGGGCGGCCATCCTGGGGCTGCGGCTGGGCGCGACGATTCTTGCGGCCCGCCAGCTTCACGACCTGCCCGCGGTCATCGATTTCCTCGCCCAGGCCGCCCTGGTCGCGATGGCGGAGGGATTGGTCGTCGTCGTGTTCTACGCGGCGCTCGAGCGGCAGGTGCGCACGCTCTGGCCGCATGCACTGATCGCATGGCGCCGCGTGCTGATCGGCCGCATCCGCGACGGCCGCGTCGGGCGCGACGTGCTGGTGGGTTGTCTGTTCGGTGCGCTCTGGGCGGTGCTGGTCGCGCTCGAGTTGCTGGTGCCGCACTGGCTCGGTTGGCGGACGCGCGAGCCCGTGCGACTCACGCAGGATGCCGACTACCTGCTGGGCACGCGCTTTGTTCTCGCGGGCTGCGCCGATTGGATGCGCAGCGCCATCTACTCCGGTCTGCTGCTGATGCTACTGGCGGTACTGACGCGGATCGTGATGCGGCGAGCGCTGCCGGCCGCCGTGCTGACCTGGCTGATCTGTTCCGCACTGTACGTCCCGCTTGGCACGCACCCGTTGACTGCCTGGCTGCTCATCGGGCTGGGCGGCGCCTCGATGGCCACTCTGCTGCTGCTGCGGTTCGGGCTGGTCAGCGTGATCGTCGCCATCGGCATGACCAAGCTGCTGGTGGCGATGCCGCTGTCGTTCGACCTGCAAGCATGGCATGGCGGTTTCGCCGTGTTCGCGGTCGGGCTGGCATTGACCGTGGCGGTGCTCGGGTATCGCCTGGCGGTCCGCGGGCCGACTCCCATCCCCCGATAAGCGCCGCCGACCGGCTGCGCCGGGACATCATCGCTGATCGCAAGCCCATTGAGCAAACCACGTTACGCGCAGCGTTCCGTCTCGCTGAATACACGCGTTCAGTCGTCGTGCCCGGCGTCGTCGTTCTCATTGCGGGTTGCCAAGGGCGTTGTCGCGTCCATGGCGGGGCCGATTCGTCCGACCCCGCTGGGCACGGCAGATCCCGTTGAAGGCCGAGGACGTTCCTCGGTGTCGCCCGGCGGCCACGACGGCGGCTCGTGAAGAGGAGACTCTGAATGAAGTCTGCGCGACTGAAGAAGGTTCTGCTTGCGGTGAGCGGCATGGTGGTCTACCAGATGGCCGGCTGCAACCTGCTCCAGCAGATTCAGGACATCCTGCCGAACTTCGGGAACCTGATTCCCGGCCTCGGCGGCTGATCGCGCTCTCCGTCCGGCGCCGGCGGCGTTGAGCCGCCGGCGCCGGACCCTCCTCATCCAACCGCATGATTCCACGCACCCGGCGAGTCGGGCGTCCGGCGAGAAGTTCGCAGGCGTTCGCCGGATCAGGTCTGAAAAAAGAGGATCACGAATGTCGACGAAGTCGGTTCACATTGTTGGCACGGGCAGCTTTCTGCCGGGTCGGCCGGTACCTAACGACCGACTCGAGACGGTCCTGGGCCCCCTGACCGCGGCTCCGGAGCGGGTGCGACGGTTCGTCGAGAACCTTGGCCCGCGGATGCTCGAACAGAGCGGCATTGAGACGCGGCACTACGCGGTCGATCCGGAGAGCGGCAACCTGACGCACTCATTCAGCATGATGGCGGAGGTGGCCGCCCGCAACGCCCTCGAGCAGGCCGGCATGCGTCCGGACGAGGTGGACCTGCTCATCATCTCGTGCCCGTCGTATGACCAGAGCACGCCGCCGACCAGCGCGTTGCTGCAGGAGCGGCTCGGCATCGGCGCCTGCGCCGAGATGGAGATTCACTCGAACTGTTCCGGCGTCGGCAAGGGCATGCAGGTCGCCTTCGACACCCTGCGTCACGGACGTTATCGCACCGCGCTGGTCTGCTACGCCCAGATCTCGTCGGTTTACCTGCGGAGTTGCTACTTCAACCAGCCGACGATCGACAAGGTGCACGCGGCGCTGCGCTGGATTCTGGCGGACGGCGCGGGCGCCGTTCTGCTGCGGACCAGCGACAACCACGACGCCTCGGCGCACGTCGTGCTCGACACGTTCGTCGAGTCGGTCGGCGGCGGTCGGCCGGTCGGCATGAAGGCCGGCGGCGCCGTGGCCGACCTGATGCAGGCGAACTACCAGATTCCCGAGCTCTACGCCGACGGCAAGCACCACCTCTGGCAGGACTTCACGGCGGTGAGCGAATACGCCGCCCCGCTGTTGCTGGAGGGTCTCACCCGGTTCACCAGCCGCCTGAAGATCGACCCGAGCAAGGTGGATCACTACGTGGTCTCGATCCCATCGCTCAAGCTCTACGAGGACCACATCCCGGCCTTTCTCGACAAGCTGGGGATCACGCGGGATCAGATCCAGTTCCGCTGTGCCCGAACCGGCTACGTCGGCGGCGCCGCCACCCTGGTTCACTTGGACCAGATGGCGCGCAGCGGCGAGCTCAAGCCCGGTCAGATCGTGGTCGTTCACGCGGTCGAGTCGAGCAAGTGGATGACCGCCGGCTTCGCCGCCCGCTGGTAAGTCCGAACCGTCGCCACGAATCCTGGGGCCCGAAGCAAGGCCGCATGGCACGCCCCGACCGCGCCGGCCTTGCCCGGGCCCCCACACTTCAAGGAGGGTGTGTCCGGCATGTCGCATGCATCGATCGAGTGGGCGATCGGAAGCCGGTGGTCGGGGGTCCACCGCGACGTCCTGCGATTCCTGTCGGTGTGGACGATCTCCATTTCCGACGCCGGGCTGGTCTATGCCCGCCCGCGCATCGACGTGCTGACCGGTCGAGACCTGTGCTCCCTGCTTCGGCGGTTGAGCGTCGTCTGGGACCGGGAGTTCCCGCGACTCATCGCGATTGACCTGGTCGGCATCCAGGTGCGGCCGCTACAGCGCGATAATTTCCATCGCCAGTTGCAGCGGTTCGCGGATCAGGTCGGCGCCAGGCTCATCGACGGAACGCCCCACAATGGGAATCCGGACTTCGTCCTCTTCGTCAGGATCGAGCCGGCATTCGAAGGCCAGGCTGTTCGATCGGCCGGCTGAAGCCGCTCGTCGTGCTCAGTCCGAGGCTGGCCGTGTCGTCACGGCCGGGCGGGTGGCGGCGGTCGGCCTGCGGGTGCGGTCGGTGGGCCGGGTGGTGGGCTTCTTGCGCCGGGCGGCGCGATCCGCCCCCTTGGGCTGCGTGGTGGCGGACTTCGGTCGCGGTCTGGCGACTGCCGCTGTCCACTTTCGAGCCAGCCCCTCCCGTTCCGGGCTTGGCGCTGCGGCGTTCCATGCGGTGTACAACTCCGCCAGGCCCTGTTCCGCGCGTTGCGTGTCGACGCCGCCCTGATCGGCCGCCAGCGTCAGCGCGTGGCCGCTGGTCGCCATGTCCTCGGCTTCCTCGAAGCGGCCAAGCCCGGTCAGCGCGCGTCCCAGCTGCACTCGGGCCCGGGCCGTGATGGGGTCGCCCGGTCCCTTGATCTTCAGTTGAATCTCCAGCCATTCGCGGGCGAGCGGCTCGGCGTCCGCGAACTCCTTCGCGTCGTTGAGGATTCTCGCCAGCACCGACAGCGAGGAGGCGACCGCCGGGCTCTTCTCGCCCAGCGTCTCGCGACGAATGGCGAGGACCTCGTCCAGTTCTCGCCGAGCCTCGGCCGTCCGACCGAGTCGCGCGAGAGTGTCGGCGTGTCCGGATCGGATGGTGGACGTGCTCGGGTGCGTGGGCCCGTTGAGCTTGGTGGAAAGTTCAACCGATTCGCGCGACAGCTTCGCCGATTCCTCGAGTCGCCCGATCTCGCGCAGGACGACGGCCAGGTTGAATGTAGATATCACCATATCCTTGTTCTCGGGACCGAAGGCAATGCGGCCGATCTCGATCGACTTCCGGACGTAGGGTTCCGCGTCGGCGAATCGATTCTGCTGCATCAACAGGACGCCGAAGCTGTTATGGACGATTAGTTGCAGGCGGTGGTCGTTCGGGAACACGCGCTCGCACGTAGTCAGCAGTTCGCGAAACACCCGCTCCGACTCGGCGTACTCACGAGCGGCGGTGAATGCGTTTGCCAGATCAAGCTTGTAGACCAGCGTGGACCTCGCCTCAGGCCCGTAAACGGCCGAGCTGGCGTCGCAGACCTCGCGGCGCAGCTCCAGCGCCCGCTTGGCGTCGCCCATCTGCGCGAACGCGCTCGCCAGCCGTTCCTTCACGCCGACCATCTCCGGCGAGCGTTCATGCTGAGCCTCGCGCAGAATGTCAACGGCCTCTTCGTAGTAAGGCAGCGCGTCCTTCGGCCGACCCATCGCGAAGTAGTAGTCGCCGACCGATCGGGCCGCGCCGGCCGACTTCGGGTTCGATTCGCCGAAGACGCGGCGGATGCGCTCGTAGGTATCGAGCATGATGGGCCCGGCCTCGTCGAATTTTCGGCGGCTGACCAGCATGCTGCCGAAATTGAGCTTCGTGGTCAGCGTGTCCGGGTAATCCGCGCCGAAGACGCGCTCACCGAGCTCCACGCCCTCGCGATAGAGCGCTTCGGCCTCGTCCAGCTTCTCGGCTCGATGGAGCGCCACGGCCAAGCTGTTGGTCAGGATCAGGGCATCGCGGGTTTCCGTCCCAAAGAGGCGCTGTCGGACGGCACGCAGCTCGCGAAAGATCTCGATGGCCTCCTGGTTGCGATCGACCAGCGCGAGCACATTGGCATAGTCGCTTCGCAGCGAAAGCGTGGCCGGATGCTCCGCGCCCAGCACTTCGGTCGCGATCGGGATGGCCTGCTCGTACCGCTCGATCGACGCCTCGGCGCGGCCGCGCTGCCGCTCCCAGTACGCCAGGTCGTTGAGGCTGCCGATGTACTCGCGCGAGCGCTCGCCGTGCACTTCGAGATTCAGTCTCAGGCCGGCTCGGATGTGAGGCTCGGCCTCGTCCAGCATGCCGAGCGAGGAATACGTGGAGCCGAGGATCGTCCGGATCGCGGCCTCGATCGCGGGGCGATCGGCGAACGCCGTGTCAACGTCTTGTGCGGCACGGTCGAGCACCTGCGAGACCCGGGCCTCACGGCCCAAGCCGCGCAAATCAGCCGAGCCGAGCATCGTCAGTAGAAAGTTGTTAATGGCCGCGGCCTTCGCCTCGGCCGTTTCCGCCGACTGTCGGGCCGCGCTTTCGGCGGCCGCGGCAAGCCGGGCCGACTCGGCCTCGCGCTGCGCCCGGGCGCCTTCGCGCTGCGCGGTCAGCATGCCGATGCTGGTGCCCACCACGCCGCCGACGAGGGCGATGGTCAGCGCCGACGCGGTGATGACCGCTCCGCGATTGCGGCGCACGAACTTGCGCAGCCGATAGGCCCGGCTCGGCGGCGCGGCCTGGACCGGCTCGCCGCACAGGAATCGGGCGAGGTCCATGGCGAGCCCGTTGGCCGTCTCGTAGCGGCGCTGCCGGTCCTTCTCGAGCGCCTTCATGACGATCCAGTCAAGCTCGCCGCGCACCCGCCGCGTCAGCCGGTTCGGGTCGGTGTGACGGCTGGCGGCCACCGACGGCAGGCGATCCTTCATCGTCGACAGCCGCGTGCTCGGGCTGGGCGGCTCGACCTCGCGGATGACGCGCTGAATCTCGGCGTAGCCGGCGCTCAGCAGCGTCTTGATGTCGAACGGCGTCGTCCCCGTCAGCAGCTCGTACAGAAGCACGCCGAGGCTGTACACGTCGGTGCGCGTATCGACGTCGAGATCGCTCAGGCCGGCCTGTTCCGGGCTCATGTAGGCCGGCGTGCCGATCATCTGGCGCAGCTCGGTGAAAAGCGTCTTCTCGGTCAGCCGCCCGCCGGTGGCCTTGGCGATGCCGAAGTCGATCACCTTGGCGGTGGCGACGCCGTCGCTCTCCGTGACCAGCACGTTCGACGGCTTGATGTCGCGGTGAATGATGCCCTTCTGGTGCGCGTGCTGCACCGCCTGGCACACCGTCGCGAACAGCCGCAGCCGCTCCTCGAGGCCCAGGTGGTGCTCGTCGCAGTATTGCGTGATCGGGACGCCGCGCACCAGCTCCATCACGAAGTACGGCCGCCCGGTCTCGGTCGCGCCGGCGTCGAGCACGCGGGCGATGTGGGGGTGGTCCATGATCGCCAGGGCCTGCCGCTCCTGCTCGAAGCGGGCGATGACCTGACGCGTGTCCATGCCCAGCTTGATGATCTTCAGGGCGACCTGGCGACGCACCGGGCGGTCCTGTTCGGCCAGGTAGACCGTGCCGAAGCCGCCCTCCCCGATGACTCCCAGCAGCCTGTAGGGACCGATCCGTGTTCCGATCGCACTGTCGGCCGAGCGAACCGTGTTGTCGGCCGCCGCGGCCGGCGCCTCCAGCGAGTCGAGCATGATGGGCGTCATCGGCCGGCCGGAGGAGGCCATCTCCGTCTCGGCCCGGATGGGTCCGGCAGCGGCGTTCCGGCTGCCGCTGCGCGCGTCGGCCGTTTGAAGGAACGCGCCCGCCTCGGCCTGCTGGTGCGCGCTGAGCAGCCGTTCGACCTTCGCCCGCAGGGCCGCGTCTTGGCCGCAGACTCGATCGAGGAAGCGGCTGCGCTCGTCGGGCGATGCGAGCTGGCGTGCGCGATCAAAGATCTCAGACAGATTCGGGCGTTCCGGGTTCATTCGGCATGCCTCCCGTCGTTGCTCTGGAGTTCATCAAACAGCCAGGCGCGAGCATACGCCCAGTAGCGATCGGCGGTGGCAATGGAGATGTCGAGGAACTCGGCGGCTTCGCGCAGCGTCAGGCCGGCGAAGAAGCGCAGCTCGACCAGGTCGGCCTTCTTCTTGTCCTCGGCCGCCAGTCGGCGCAGGGCCGCGTCGAGGTCGATGAGATCGTCGCTCAATTCGTCGGCGAACAGGTCGACATCGTCAAGTCCGAGCCGTCGTCGGCCGCCGCCGTGCCGCACGCGCCGGCGGCCGCGGGCGCGGTCGATCAGGATGCGTCGCATGGCCTGTGCCGCGGCGGCGAAGAAGTGTCCGCGGCTGTTCCAGCGCCCGCCGTCGTCGCCGAGCAGTCGCAGATAGGCCTCGTGAACCAGGGCGGTGGCCTGCAACGTCTGGCCGGGCCGCTCGGACGCCAGCCGCCGGGCCGCCAGTTCGCGCAGCTCCTCGTAGACCAGCGGGAGCAGTTCCTCCGACGCCCGGGCGTCGCCAGCCTCGATGGCGCCGAGAATGCGCGTGACGTCCTTCAACCGTTGACTCCGAGCGTACGACGGCCCGGACGCGCCGGCGTGTTCAGGAAAGTCGCTGCCGCTCTCGATGGCCCGTGAATTCGGCTCGCTCATCTTATCCACATCCGCGCACCCGCTCCAAGCCCGCCAACTGGCCGGAGCCACGCCCAAGGGGCCGCCACCCACGGCGGCATCTCCCCTCAGTGCGTCAGCGGCCGACGGTTCACATCACCGGAAATCAGCCCGACCGATGAAGCTCCGCCGCGCCAGGGGGAAATCCGGCCGCGGGGTCGCGCGGCTACGCTGTTCCCACGGGGGCGGTGGCGGATCGGGCGAAGCGCTGCTTCAGGACGCGCAGCAGCGTTTGGCCGTGGAAGTAGGTGTCCGGCAGGCGCCAGTGGATGGTGCGGGCGTCGGCCAGGCGAACCGAACCGGCCGCGCCGGCGAAGAGTGGCTCAACGAGCTTGAGCTCGTCGACCGTGAAGATCAGGTCGGGCTCGCGGCGGACGATCGCGCGAATCTTCCACGGCGCGGCCCGCACGCGGATGTCAGCCAGCGCCAGCAGCGTGTCGACCTGCGGCGGCACCTTGCCGAACGCGTCCACCAGGTCGGCCTCGACCTGCGCGACCTCCTCCGGCGTCTTGCAGCCGGCCAGCCGGCGATAGATCTCCATGCGCTGCCGATCCGACGCGACATAGTGTCGGGGCACGTAGGCCTCGAAGTTCAGTTCGAGGTGCGTCTCGACGGCCACCGGTGGGGCCTCGCCGCGCATGCGACGCACGGCCGACTCCAGCAGCCGGCAGTACATCTCGTAGCCGACAGCGGCGATATGCCCCGACTGCTCCGCGCCCAGCAGGTTGCCCGCGCCGCGGATTTCGAGGTCGCGCATGGCCAGTTGAAAGCCGGCCCCCAGGTCGCTGAACTCCTCGATCGCCTTGAGGCGCCGCGCGGCCGCGTCGGTCATGGGTCGGTCCGGGCTCAGCAACAGATAGCAGTAGGCGCGATGTTTGTAGCGGCCCACGCGGCCGCGAAGCTGGTGCAGATCGGCCAGCCCGAAGGTGTCGGCCTGATCGATGAACATGGTATTGCAGCTCGGGATGTCGAGCCCGGACTCGATGATGGTCGTGCACACCAGCACGTCGGCCTCGCGCCGCACGAAGCGCAGCATCACGTCTTCGAGCTCGTCGGGCCGCATCTGACCATGACCGACCAGGAAGCGGGCCTCCGGCACCAGCACCCGCAGCCGATCGGCCACGCGGTCGATCGTCTTGACGCGGTTGTGCACGAAGTAGACCTGTCCGTCGCGGCTCATCTCGCGCAGGATGGCGGAGCGGATCAGCTCGGGCGACGCGTGCGTCACGCTGGTGGCGATACTGCGGCGGTCGAGGGGCGGCGTGGCCAGCGCCGAGATGTCGCGCAGACCGATCATCGCCATGTGCAGCGTGCGCGGGATGGGGGTGGCCGTCAGCGTGAGCACGTCGACCGTGGCCCGCAACTGCTTGAGCCGCTCCTTGTGCTCGACGCCGAAGCGCTGTTCCTCGTCGATGATCACCAGCCCCAGGTCCGCGAAGCGCACGTCGCGGCTCAGCAGCCGGTGCGTGCCGATCAGAATGTCGAGCTGGCCGCGGCGCGCCCGCGCGAGAATCTCGCTCTGCTCTTTGCGGCCGCGCAGCCGCGACAGGCTCTCGATCGAGAACGGGTAGTCCGCCAGCCGCTCGCGGAAGGTCTGGGCGTGCTGCTCGGCCAGCAGCGTGGTCGGGACCAGCGCCGCCACCTGCCGGCCGAACTCGACCACCTTGAAGGCGGCGCGGATCGCCAGCTCGGTCTTGCCGTAGCCGACGTCGCCGCAAACCAGCCGGTCCATCGGCCGGGCCCGCGACTGATCGCGCTTGATCTCGGCCAGCGCGGCGAGCTGATCGGGCGTCTCGGCGTAGATGAACGACTCCTCGAACTCGCGCTGCCAGGCGGTGTCGGCCGGAAAGGCGGTGCCGGGTCGGGCGTCGCGCTCGGCCTGCACGCGCAGAAGCTCGGACGCGAGATCGCCGACCGCTTCCTCGACCCGGGCCCGCGCGGCCTTCCAGCGCGTGCCCCCGAGCTTGGAGAGCCGGGGGCGGGCCGCGCCCGCGCCGATGTACTTCTGGACGAGGTCGATCTGGCTGGATGGGACATGCAGGGTCGCGCCGTCGGCGAAGCGCAGCGCGAGAAACTCCTCGAGCTGGCGCGAGGCCCCCTTCTGCATGGTCTTCATGCCCACGAACTGGGCGATGCCGTGGACCACGTGCACGACGTGGTCGCCCGGCTGGAGGTCGAGAAACGAGTCGATCGGCCGGCCGGTGGTGACGCGACGCAGACGGTGCCGCTGGCTGTAGCGGTGGAAGATCTCGCGGTTGGCGACCAGGCTGACGGTGGCGCGACTCGGCGACGCGGCCTCGGCCGTCATGCCCCAGCGAAAGCCGTGACTGAGAAAGCCCGTCGCGGTGTCGATCGAACCCGTCGCCCGAGGCGCGGCTCCCGATGCGGACACTTGCTCGAGCAGCTCGCGCAGGCGATCCGCTTCGCCCTGGTTGTCGCAGTAAACAACGACTCGGCCCTCGTCGCTCAGCGCGATCAGTTGCTGGACGGCATCGGCCGGTTTGGCATCGAACGCGGGCAGCGCCGACGTGGCGGCCGACAGCGTTCGCTGCGGCGTCGCCGCCTCCGATGCAAAGCGGCTCAGATGCAGCGTCGATCGCCGCGCCGCCAGCCGCATGACGGCCTCGACGGTGAACATGCCGGGCGGCGGGCCGAGCCGCTTGAGCACGGTGCGCCCGAACTCCTGGAGCTCGGCCGGCTCCACGAAGGCGACCATCGCCTGGTTCGGAAGGTAATCGAAGAAATGCGTGGTCTGGTCGGCCGAGAGCCGGGCCGTATCGGGCGGAAGCGCGATGCGCGTGCGCCCGAGCGTGCGAACCGAGCGTTGCGTGCCGACCTCGAAGGCACGGATCGACTCGACCACGTCGTCGAAGAACTCGATGCGGATGGCGTCGACCGCGCCGCTCACCAGGACGTCCAGAATCCCGCCGCGCAGCGCGAAGTCGCCCGCCTGCTCGACCTGGTCCTGCCGATGGAATCCGTGAGCCACGAGCCACTCGACCAGCTGCCGCGGATCGCGGCGACCGCCGACGGTGACATCGACGGCGTTGGCATCCAATGTGGCCGGCGTCGGCACCGACGCCAGCAACGCCTGAATGGGCGCGACGATGGCCTCGGGCACGTCGCCGGACGCCAGCCGGGCGCACAGCGCCGTGCGTTCGGCCGCGACCTCGGCCGCAGCGGCGCCCTCGCCGGGCAGGCCCTCCCACGCCGCCAGCACCTCGGGCGTCGCGCCGAACAGGGTCTCGATGTCGTCGCGGGCGTTGTCAGCGTCGTCCAGATGGGCGGTGACGAGCAGCAGCGGCCGTTGCAGCCGGCGGGCGACGATGCCGGCCGTCATGGGCGCGGAGGATCCCCACAGCCCGCTGACGGCCACCGGGGATGGGCCCTCCCGGATGGCCTCGGCGGCGCGGGCGAAGAGCGGATCCGCGGCGATCTGATCGATCACCTGCACTTGGCGGGGATTATTGTTGGGCGGCCGCGGCTCGACAACGGCAGCGCGCGGTCAGCGGCCTTGGCTGCGAAGCTGATGGAAATAGGCGCGTTGCTCGGGCAGGTACAGCATGACGAACAGGGCGATGACGATCGGCACGTAGCAGGCGACGCCGCAGGTGCCGAGACCCGCGATGATCGGGTCGGGATCGTGGAAACCAATGGCCACGAAGGCGAGCATGGATGCGACGCCGAGCCAGGCGTATCCCAGCAGCCAGGCGCGCGCGACCGAACGCTCCCGCAGCAGTTGGATCGAGCCGACCAGCAGCACCACGCCGGCGATGATGCTTTGTGCGCCGGCGGCGATGACGTACCCCTCTTTCGCCGACGGCTGGCTGATCGCAACGAGCAATGCGGCAGCCTGCTGCGTGGTCGGTGCGGCGGCCGGACCGGTGGCCGGCATGGTCGCGGGAGTGAGGCCCGCCATGAACTGCGGATTGCTCATGAGCTGCCGCTGCATCCGCATGCTCATGATGTTGATCGGCGTGAGCAGCGCGGAGGCCAGCTCGATCCCGGCGAACAGCACGCCGACCACGCCGAGCACGGTGACCCACGTCGGCCGTCCCTGCGGCGGGCGCGTCGCCATCGGCAGGGTGATCGGATCGCCGCCGTTCCAGCCGGTCGATTCCTGCACGGCGTGTGCTCCTTCCCGCGACGAATGGCCGATTCAGGCCGAACGGTTCAGTGGTCGACTCTCTTTCCCAGCAATGGCGCGAGCAGCTTGAGCTTCTCGTCCATCAGTTTCTTGGTATTCGCCTCGAGGTTCAACCGCAGCAACGGCTCGGTGTTGCTCTTGCGGATGTTGAACCACCAGTCCGGGTACGCCACGGTCAATCCGTCGAGTTGGTCGCACTCGGCGTCCTGGAACCGCTCGAGCAGTCGCGCGAAGGTCGCCTCCGGTTCGGCGTTTTCGAAGTTGATCTCCCCCGACGCATGATACTTGCGGAACGGCTTGACGAGTTCGCTCATCTTGCGCGCGCCGGCCGCCAGCAGGTTCAGCACGTGTGCGAACGCGATGAAGGCCGAGTCGCAGAAGGCGTTATCGCGGAAATAGAAGTGGCCGGAGAGTTCGCCGCCGAAGACCGCGTTCCGCTCGGCCAGCGTCTTCTTCATGAAGGCGTGTCCGACGCGCTCGCGGACCGGAACGCCGCCCGCCCGCAGGATTTCATCCCGCACCGTGCGGCTGGAGCGCAGATCGTAGACGACCGCCGCGCCCGGGTTGCGCTCGAGGAACGCGCGGGCCAGCAGGGCGGTGATCAGGTCGCACCGCAGAATGGCGCCCTTCTCGTCGACGAACACGCAGCGATCGGCGTCGCCATCGAAGCACGTCCCCAGGTCGGCCTTTTCGGCCACGACCGTCTCGCGAAGCGCGCGCAGGTTGGCGTCGATCAGCGGGTTCGGCTCGTGCACGAACGTGCCGTCGTGCTCGAAGTGCAGCGCCCGTACGGTCAGGCCGCCCACGTCGCCAAACAGCAGCGGAAACCAACGCCCGGCGCAGCCGTTGGACGCATCGACGACGACCTTGATCGGCCTCGGCAGGGCCGGCTGGTCGATCAGGAAGCCGCGCACGAAGGCCTTGTACGGTGCGGTCAGGTCCAGATCGGTCAGCCGCGCGGTGGTGCCGGTCTGATGGCGCGGCACGCGGCAGGCGATATCGCGAATGCTCTCGAGCCCCGTCCCGGTCCCGACCGGCTTGCCGCCGGCGCCGCAAATCTTGAAGCCGTTCCACGCGGCCGGGTTGTGGCTGGCGGTGGTCTGCACGCCGCCGCAGGCGGACAGGTGTCCCACAGCGAAGTAGAGCTGCGGCGTGTCGATCAGCCCGACGTTCACGACGTCGAGCCCGCTGGCGAGGATCCCGTCCATCAGGGCGGACTGCAGGGCCGAGCTGTGGGTGCGCATGTCGCGTCCGACCACGACGGTCTTGGCGCTGGGGGTGACCATCTCGACCGCGCTGATCTTGGTGCGGAGAAACTGCGCCGTGGCGTAGCCGATGCGCCACGCGGCGTTCTCGGAAAGCGGGTCGGGCACAAGCCCCCGAACGTCGTAGGCCTTGAAAACGCGGGCGATGGCTTCGCCGGCATCGAGCGAACCGGCGGGGCGTTCGACGCGATCCGCCGCTGCCTTTTCCTCGTCGTTGAACTGGCAGCCCTTGCACTTGAAGTAGTTGGACCGCCGCCGTCCGCGGCAGATGGCGTTGGACAGTTTGATCTCCTCCTCGCCGGGGCAGTATCGGAAGTAGTCGCGCGTCTCCGCTGAGTCGGCCATGGGCGAGCGTCATGCTAACGTCGCCGGCCGGGCAGGACCAACCGGGCGCTCGACTTCGGGACGTGCGAAGTGGGTGTGCCGGCGTTGGCGACTTGACTTTTTCCGAACTTATGCTTATATTGCCATATGGCTATCATGAGAAAGTCGTCCATCAGCCGGGTCCGCTGCGAAGCCCGGGCCCGGATCGCCAAGGCCCTGGCGCACGCGACGCGCTTGATGCTGCTGGAGGCCCTTCAGGAGCGCGAGCGCTGCGTCTCCGAGCTGGTCGAACTGGTCGGTTCGGATCAGTCCACGGTCAGCAAGCACCTGGCCATCCTGAGATCCGCCGGGTTGGTGGCCGATCGTCGCTGCGGGGCTCAGAGCGTCTATCGCGTCTCCTGCTCGTGCATGGGCGGGTTTTTCTCCTGTCTCGAAGCAGTCATGCAGGACAACCTCAAGGCCCAGCGCGCCGCGTGTTGTTGATCGCGGGCGGTGAGTTCCATGAGGAAGGGAGCGATTCCGTTGGATATTCGGCAACCCGACTCGGTTCGTGAGGCCGTGCGACAACGCTACGCCTCGATCGTCAGCGGCGGCTCCAGGCCCCATTCGACCGGCGGCTGCTGCGAGTCCCGGCCGGCTCCCGCGGCGATCCAGATCGCGCACGCCGTCGGCTACAGCGCCGCCGAGACGGACGCGGTGCCGGACGGCGCGAATCTCGGCCTCGGCTGCGGCAACCCGCAGGCCATCGCCCGGCTCCGACCGGGCGAATCGGTGCTGGATCTCGGCAGCGGGGCCGGTTTCGACTGCTTCCTGGCCGCGCGGCAGGTCGGCCCGACCGGCCGCGTGATCGGCGTCGACATGACGCCCGAGATGGTCGCCAAGGCACGGGAGAACGCGCGGCGCGGCGGCTTCACGCAGGTCGAATTTCGGCTGGGCGAGATCGAGGCGCTCCCCGTGCCCGACGCCAGCGTCGACGTGGTGCTGTCGAACTGCGTGGTCAACCTGTCCCCCGACAAGCCCGCGGTGTTCCGCGAGGTGTTCCGCGTCCTGAAGCCCGGCGGAAGAGTGGCGATTTCCGACATCGTCGCCACCGGCTGCATCCCGGAGTCCTACCGCTCCGATCCCGGCATGGTGTGCGGATGCATGGGCCAGGCGGCCATGGCGGGCGAGGTCGAACGCATGCTCCGCGAGGCCGGTTTCGAGCAGGTGCGCATCACGCCGAAGGAGGAGTCGCGCGACCTGATTCGCGAGTGGGCCCCGGGGACCGGCATCGAGACCTACGTCGTATCGGCCGTGATCGAGGCGCTCAAACCCGTGCCAGGAAACCCAGAATCGGCGACTTCCACTTGAGCGTATCGCTGCTTTCAACGATCAACGATATCCAAACACCGTCCATCGGAGTTCGATCAATGAAACGAGTGATCACCGCTGCCGTCTCGCTGCTCGCACTGGCGGGCTGTGGATCGGAGCACCAAGCCGTAAAAACACAGGGGCCGGCCGCCATGGCTACACCAAGAAAGCGCGTCATCATCCTGTGCACGGGTAACTCCTGTCGGTCGCAGATGGCCGAGGCTCTGTGGCGGCGAGCGGCCGGCGATCGCTGGGAGGTGGTCAGCGCCGGCACCCACCCGAAAGGCGCGGTGCATCCGCTCGCGATCAAGGCCATGGATGAGATCGGCGTCGACATCCGGGGATACAAGAGCAAGTCGTCCGCGCCGTACGTCGGCCAGCCGTTCGACCTGGTCGTCACCGTCTGCGACAACGCCGAGCGCGAGTGTCCGGCATTCCGCAGCGCCAAGCAGCACGAGCACTGGCCCTTTCCGGACCCGCCCAAGGCTCCCGGCACGTTCGACGACCAGTTGAAGGTCTGCCGCGAAGTGCGCGACGGCCTCGACGCCAAGATCAAGGCGTACCTGGCGCGCCACGAGCGCGCGTAGCGCAACCGGCCGCGCTCATTCCGGCCCGCCGCCCAGCGTCCGCAGCAGCAGGGCGCTGCTCGATCCATCCGGGCTGAGCGGGCCGCGGGCGACGACGAGGTAGCGTTCGCCCCGCTCGGCCAGACCGGCCGCGACCAAAGCCGAGTCGATCTCCGACAGGACCCGCGGCTGAGGCGTGTTCGGCGGTATCCGCAGCGGCCGGACCCCGAAGTACAGCGACACTCGCCGCGCCGTGCGCTCCTGGCGACAGATGCCCGCGATGGTCTGCCGCGGGCGGCACTTCGACAGCAGCCGGGCCGTTTGTCCGCTCTCGCACCACACCACCACGACGCGGACGCTCAGATCATCGGCCAGCACGGCCGCGCCGCGGGCGACGGCCGACGTCTGCCGCACGGAGGCCGCCAGCAGCTCGTTGTTCGCGGGCGCCACGAATCGGCTCAGCGCCGCCTCGGTCTGCGCGGCCACGCGCGTCAGCATGCGGGCGGCTTCGAGCGGGTGTCGGCCGACCGCCGTCTCGGCCGAAAGCATCAGCGCATCGGCGCCGTCGAAGACGGCGTTGGCGGCGTCGCTGACCTCGGCCCGGGTTGGCACGGCGCTGTCGACCATGCTCTGAAGCATTTGCGTGGCGACGATCACCGGCTTGCCCGCGTACTGGCAGCGGCGGACCAGGTCTTTCTGCACCAGCGGCACGCGTTCCAGGGGCAGCTCGACGCCCAGATCGCCGCGGGCGACCAGCACCGCGTCGGCGGCGTCGATGATCTCGTCGAGGCTTTCCATCGCCCGCGCGGTCTCGATCTTGGCGATGATGTGCGTGTCGGCGCCGGCGGCCGCGATCACCGCCCGCAGTGCCTCGACGTCCGCAGCGGTGCGCACGAACGACAGCGCCAGGTAGTCGATGCCGTTTCGCAGCGCCCAGTCCGCGTCAGCCAGATCCTTGGCCGTCAGGGACGGCGCCGACAGCGGCGTGTCGGGCAGGTTGATGCCCTTGCGGCTCGAAATGCGCCCAGGAACCTGCACGCGGCAGACCAGCGCGTCGCCGCTGTTCTCGACGGCCCGCAGTTCGATCGCGCCGTCGTCGATCAGCAGGCGGTCGCCGGGGCGGACCTCGTCGAGCAGTCGCGGGTAGCTGCACGTGAGCGCGGCCGACGTGCACGCGCCGTCGCCGCGAACGAATCGGACCTGGGCGCCTGCGAGTAGGTCGAGCGTGCCGCCCTCCACCACGCCGAGGCGGATCTTCGGACCGCACAGGTCGCCCATGACGGCGACGGCGGCGCCGGTCACGTCGGCGGCCGCGCGAATCGCCGCCAGCGCGCGGGCATGATCGTCCAGCGTTCCGTGCGAGAAGTTGAGCCGCAGCACGTCGACGCCGACGTCCATGAGCCTCCTGAGCATGTCCGCGCTGCTGCTGGATGGTCCGACGGTGGCGACGATCTTGGTGCGGATCACGCGATGCTCCCGGCCGGCGCGCTCCGGCGGCGGCCCGTCACGCCCGCAGGAAATACTCCATGAAATCGCAGGCGGGGTCTACGCGTAGGCCGACAGACGCCGAGCGCTCGCCGAACGGGCGTCGCTCGTCCCCGCCGAACGGGGCCGAACCGGCCAGGCAGAACGGGACCGCCTCGCCAGCGTGCGCCCGCGACCGCAGCGACATGGCCACGTCGCACGCGAATGCCATGCTCCAGCGCTCCCAGCGGCGGCAGCGCTCGAGCAGCGGCGCGACGATCTCGCGGTCGATCCGCTCGATGGCCCGCACCTTCGCGCCGACGTCGCCGGCCAGCGCGGACTCGTAGGGCGCCTCGACGTGCACGGTCACGAGGTCGTACTCGTCGAGCGCCGCCGCCGCCGCGCGACCCTTGGCAGCATAGTCGGTATCGAGCCAGCCGGTCGCGCCGGCCGTTTCGGGCATCGGCCAGCCCATCAGCGAGGCGACGCCTCGGAACAGGTCGACAGCGCCGACGGCCGCGCCGCGAAGGTTGAAGCGCTCGCGGAATCGCCGCACGCGCGGCGGAACGCCCTGGCCCCACGGCCACAGTCCGTTGGCCGGCGGCTCGCCGATATCCAGTCGATGCCGATTCAGGTCGTGGTCGGCGAGCACGTCGGCGGCCGCCTCGATCACGTCCCGCAGCGCGCGGCTGCCGCGGCCGGTCGGCCAGTGTCGCTCGACGCGCTGGCCGATGAGATCGTGCGCCGGCGTACACGCCACCTGTCCCCATTCGGCCGGCGCGAACATCAGCGCGCGATATGACAGCCCGGCGCAGAGCCGCACGCCGCGATCGACCAGCTCCTCGTTGAGCGATTCCAGCAGCGTGCGAGCCTCCGTCGTCGTCAGGTGCCCCGCGGTGACGTCGGTCACGATGCCGTCGGTGACGGTCATGAAGTCGCAGCGCATCACCAGTTCGCCGTCGCGCGGCAGCGCGCGCCGGCCGAGCGCCTCGATCCCGGCGTAACCGCGATAGTCGGCGCGGGCGTCGTAGCCGATCAGGCTCAGCGTCGCGACGTCGCGCGACGGCGCGCACCCCTTCGGTATCGTCCGCAGCGTGCCCTGCCGGCCGAGCGACGCCAGCTCGTCGAGCGCGGGCGTGGCCGCGGCCTCCAGCGGCGTACGTCCGTCGAGTTCGTCCAGCGGATCGTCCGCGGCTCCGGCGGCGATGATCAGCACGTGCTTCGACATGGAACGGGTCGTGCTCCGATGCTCAGGCGGTGCCCGCGCCGACCTGCGCCAGTGCCGGAATCCGCAGCACCCGGCCGGAACGGAACCGCTCGACGCGCGCCGCCACTTCGCGTGCGATGTCCGCGAGTTGCGCCGGACTCAGCCGCGAGAGGACCGCGGCCAGCGACGCCCCCGTGTCACGCGACATCTCCCAATACTCCTGCCCGTCGCGGACCACCGCGGCGAGCGGGACCAGCTCGGTGCTCACATCGCGGAAGCCCGCCTCCTTCAATACGGCCTCGAGCCGGCCTGGTTGCGACAGGTGTTGCATGCCCGGCTGCTCCGGGTCGGGTTCGGGCAGGCCGGTCACGCGGCGAACGGCTTCATTGATCATCAGGAAGCCGGGCGAATTCTCCATCGGAGTCCACGTGGATATCGCCAGTCGCCCGCCGGGCCGGAGCCACGACCGGATCCGCGCGAGCCCCTCTTGAATTCGATCGCTGAAGATCAGGCTCCAGCGCCCCACCACACCGTCGAACGAGCCCGGGGGAAAGTCGAGGTGTTCGAACGCGCGTTCCATGAATGCGATGTGGTTGATGCGCAGGGCGGCCGCGCGGCGCGCGACCTCCAGCATGGCGGGTGACAGGTCGATCGCCGTCACGCGTCCGGTCGGTGCGACGGCGGCGGCGAGTTGCACCGCCGGATCCCCGGTTCCGCATCCGACGTCCAGAATCGCATGTCCCGCCGCCGGCCGCACGGCCGCGATCAAGCGCTGCGTGACGGGCGCGGTGAAACACGCGAATTGAGGTTCCCACCGCTCCCAGCCGGCCGCCACCGACTCGTACGCGGTCCGGGTGCGGGCGTGCAGGGGTGCGGACGAGCGGTCGTTGGATTCCGGCGACATGGTCGGCACTCGGCGCGGCCGCGCGGCGCGCCGCTTGCGCGGGTTACTCGCTGCGGCTGCGCGGGGCCGCCTCCGGCTTGACGTCGAAACTCAGCTCCTTGTCGCCGCGCAGCACGACGACGCGGATCGGTTCGCCCGGCTTGAAGCGCGACAGCGCGTTCATGTACGAGTAGACATCCGTGATGTCGCGATCGCCGAGCTTGAGGATGCGGTCGCCGTCGCGCAGGCCGGCTTTCTGCGCCGGTCCGCCGTCGACCACGTACTCGATCGGAAAGCCCCGTCCCTCGGCCTCGCCGTAGTTCCCCGGCGCGATGCCCAGCCGCACGCGCGGCATGGCCGGCCGCTCGCCGTCGGCGTCGCCGTGCGCGGCGGCTCCGTGCGCCGAGGCATCCTCGCCGCCGGCATCGCGCGCGTCCCCGTCGCTCGCCCGGGCCACCTGGTCGTCCTCGCGCTGACGCTCGGGCCGGAACCGGGTCGGGTCGCGCTGGAACTTCGGCCGCTCGCCCTCGGCGATGGCCGACGCCACGCGCAGGACCAGCCGGGTGACTCGCGCGCCGCCCTCGGCGTTGACCAGATCGGCGTCGTCCTCCGGTTGATGGTATTGCCGGTGCATGCCGGTGAAGAAGAACAAGACGGGAATCTCGGCCGCGTAGAATGAGGCGTGATCGCTCGGTCCGCGCCCGCCGCCGCCGCCGCGGACCTTCAGTCCCTCCGACTCTGCCGCCGCCCGGACCATCTCCTCGAAGCCGCTGCCGGTCAGCAGGCCGCCGATCTGGAGCGAGTCGTCCTTGAGCCGGCCGATCATGTCCATGTTGAGCATGGCGACCACCTTCTCGATCGGCACGGTCGGATGCTTGACCCAGTGCTTGGAGCCCAGCAGGCCCGACTCCTCGGCAGTGAAGGCCATCAGGATGACGCTGCGCTTCAGCGGCGGTCCGGCCTTCAAGGCCCGTGCCAGCAGCACCAGCGCGGCCGTACCCGAGGCGTTGTCATCAGCGCCGTTATGAATGTACTTGTTGGGGTCGTTCGGCTTGCGCCAGTTGGCGGTCACGCCGAGATGGTCGTAGTGCGCGCCGATGACGACGTACTCGTCGGCCGTCGGGCCTTCGCCCGGTATGACGCCGATGACGTTCTTGACCGGCGTGTTCACCCGGGCCAGCTCGGCGTATCCGTTGACGGACACGCCGGTCAGCGGAGTCGAGGCGGGGCTTTTTTTCGTCTCGATGCGCTCCTGCAACTCGCGCAGCGACGGCAGACCGGCCGCCGACAACATCTGCTCGGCCGCCGCCCGGGTGACGTGCAGCATCGGCACGTCGAGCGTGGCCGATCGCCCGGTGTCGAAATCGTACAGCCGGTCGGGCTCCTGCCCTGACCGCGGGTAGGGATTGACGATCAGCACCGCCTTTGCGCCGCGCTGTTTGGCGTGTTCGGCCTTGGTGGTGAAGTACGCGTGCCGCGTGTGCCGGCGCGCCGCGGTCTGGACTTCCTGCTCGTCGACCGCCTCGCTCGACCACCAGCCCGGCTCATAGCGGAACATCAGGGCAACCTTGCCGCGGACGTCCACGCCCTCGTAGTCGTTGTAATCATGCTCGTCGGTCTCATCGATGCCGTAGCCGGCGAACACCAGCGCTCCCTCGAATCCGCCCGATTTCGAGAACGGCATCGGCACGAAGTCCTTGTTGACTTCGAGGCGTCGCCGATCGTCCCCGCGAACCACCAGCCGCGTCTTCTCGCCGATGCGCTTGCTGATCGAGACGTCGAACGACTGGAAGAACGTGCCCTGGTCGCCGCCGGGCCGGACGCCGACTTCGCGGAACTGCCCGGCCAGGTACCGCGCGGCCGCCTCGATTCCGTCGGATCCGACGCCGCGTCCCTGCAACTCGTCCGACGCGAGGTAACGGACGTGCTGGTCGAACTCGGCTGCCGAGAAGAGGCTCGCGTCGCGCCGCTCGGCGGCTCGCGCCGGCGTCAGCGCCATCAGCGCGGTCGCGACCATGACCAATCGAAGGACGCACGTTCTCATGAGTCATCCTCACCGAGAAAAAACTGTCGAATCGCCGGACGGACTATTAGGATAGCCGCTCACGCGGCGCGTCGCCAAACGGCGGTCGACGCCGCCGTGATACTCGACCATCGAAACGACGACAGGAGGAACGGCATGAGAGACCATCCACGCGTCGCGTGCAGGAGCTTCGTCTGGCGACTGGCGGTGGCTGCGCTGCTGCTAATCGGCCCGTCCGGGTGCATGTCGCGCGTCATTGGGGAGGGCGCCGGCGCGGTGCTCGGAGCGCGCGGCCGGGTGGTCGACATCAATCGCCCGTCGTCGCTCAGCCGCTATCGCAGTCTGCGGGTCGAGACCATCAGCATCTCGCCGGGACTGCCGGCCCCGGGCAGCATCACCGGGCTGGTGCGGAACGAGTTCCAGCGGCGCGTGCGCGACCACTTCGACCTCGAGGCGTCCGGTTCTCCGGCGCTGATCGTGACCGGCCAGGTCATCCACTACGAGTCCGACGGCATGGTGGACGAGGTCATCGGTCCGCTCGAGGAAGTGATCGTGCGGACCCAGCTCCGCGACGCCGCCACCGGCAACATGGTCGGCGAGGCCAACCTGATCGGGCGGGCCAAGTCGACCACCGCCAGCGGAGCGTCCAACCTCGCCGAAGGCGCGGGGCGAGCTTTGCAGCGGTGGCTCGACCGCGGCGGGCTGCCCAAGCGCGGCCGCGACCGCGACTGAGTCCGGTGCTAGGTGCCGATGCTGAGCAGGCCGCCGCCGTAGGTGATGTTCACGTCGTTCTGGCGATTGCCGGGCTTCAGCCGGCTGCGGGCCGGCATCCACATGTACGGGTTCGCCGACTTCAGGTCGCCCAGCGATTCGGCGTGCCCGTCGAAGAAGCCGAAGTTGCCGATGTAGGTGTCGGCCGCCCCGCTGCACGGCGGCGCGGCGGCGCTGCTGTGGCGATAGGCGTACTGCCGCGCGTCCGCCATGCTCGGAATCTGGCAGGCCAGACCGGCTTGGCCGTTTCGCGGCGCGGCGGCGCGGTCCCACGAGCGGGAAAAGGTGGTGTACGGTCCGATGTCCGAGTGGGTACCGCCGTAGGTCGCCTGCGCTCGCAGGTCGTAGTCCGGCACCTGGCTGACCGTCGCATAGCGCGAGCCGTCGCCCACGAAGATCTTCTGTGAGGCATCGCCCACCAGTGCCAGGCGCGGCGCGTAGGTTCGCGGCAGCTCCTGCTCGAAGTTGCTCGGGATGATGTCAATACCCGGCACGTTGGCCATGACGCCCTGCGGATTGGCCGGGCTCGGCTCCTGGAGCATGGTCGGCCGCCCAAGGAACAGGAAGTCGCGTGCCGTGTTGTAGGCGACCATCGGTCCGACGTCGGCGTTGATGCCGCCGCTGCTGAGGAACGGACCGGCCAGGAAGTTGTTTGACGGGCACTGGAACATCTTGAGACTGGCACGCTCGATGTTGAAGCGCGCCGCCGGATCCTCCACCATCACGTCCTCGATGCCCGAGTCGCGCGCCATCGGTCCCACGAAGTCGAATCGACTGGTCGCCGGACCGGGGTACACGGTGGTGGTGACGCCGACGAGATAGACGCCCGACGTGTTCGGCGATCCGACGATGGCGTCGTCGTTGGCCACGCCGTAGTTGGTCAGGCTTTGCAGCATCGATCGGATGTTGGTCTGGCAGTAAACCCGCTGGGCAAAGCGCCGCGCCGACGAAAGCTGCGGCAGCAGAATGGAGATCAGCAGGGTGATGATCGAGATCACGACAAGCAGCTCGATCAGCGTGAAGCCGGCCGCCGTGCCCGTGTGGTCGTGTCTTCGACTGGCGTGTCGCATGTCCCTGCCTCGCTCCCGAATGCCTCAGTTCCTGCGATTGGCTTCCAGCGCCTCTCTCATCAACTCCGGCGGCGGCGGAGTATTGTGCGGGCGGACCTCGCGGCCGCAGTCCGGGCAGATGGTGGGCCCTTCTTTTCCGGCGTACTGGTTCAGCAGCACCCGGGTCGGCTCCAGCTTGGCCTTGCCGTCTCGGGTCCAATAGCACAACTCCGCCGGGTAGCCGGTCGGCCGTCCGGTCTTCGGATTGATGATCGGGTACGACTCGCCCGGCTTGATCGTGTGCGCGAAGGTCTCACCCGTCTCCGCGCAGATGAAATTGCGGTTGGCCGCGATGTCGGCCGCGTTGCTGCCGCGCCCGAACATCCACAGGATGATGCCGGAGACGACCAGCAGACCGACGCCCAGCGCGATGCCGACCGGGCCGCGCGTCAGCCGTCGCAGGCCGGATGAGTCGTCCACGGGCGCTTTCTGCATCACCAAGGATTCGCTCCTAGGCCGGTTGGGTGTTCGCCGCCGCGGTCGCGTCGGGCTGGGTCGCTCCCTTCGGGAACTTCTCGCTCGGCGGCAGCGGATTGTGCGGCTCGACCAGTCGTCCGCAGTCCGGACACAACGTCGGCCCCGGCTTCCCAAGGTATTCGTTGAGTAGCACGAAGGTCGGCTCCAGCTTCGCGCGGCCGTCCTTCGTCCAGTAGCACTTCTCGGCCGGGTAGCCGGAGCGTTCATTCGAATGGGGCGACACAACCGGAAACGATTCGCCGGGTGTCAGGCGGTGCTGGAAGTGTTTCAGCGTCTTGGCGCAGACGCAATCGGCGAACTGCGGCCGCGCGGGGGCCGGCGGCGGCGCACTGAATGTTCGGTACGTGGTGAAGGCCGCCGCGCCCAGGAGGACCGCCACGACGATCAGCCCCAGCCCGCCGGACAGCGGTCCGCGCCGCGGAGGCACGGCGAGCGGAGTCGTGTCGTTCTTCGCGTTGGTCGGTGTCGAAGCCATCACGACCGCTCTCTCGTCCAAGCGTCGAGGCCGGATCATATCGTTCGCGCCGGCGGCCGCCAAGCAGATGCCGGCCCGGCCGTCGCTTGGCAAGCTGGAACGCAACCTTCGCTCCCGCCATATTCTAACGCTCCAATCGCACGACTTCGCGCGTTCTTCGCAAAGCCCACGGCGTCCGCCGCCGGTCGCGGAGCGGCCCGCCGCATCGACGATGGGCGTGCATCCGCCGCCAGTGTGGGGGGTCGGTATCCGCCGCGTGGCCCCCGGACGTCAGCCAGCACCCCGCGCGGGTCGGCCTGGGCGTTCCCGGGATAGCGGAGACGTAGTATCGCCAATGTGCCGGCGAACGTGCGGCTGGCCCCAGCCTGCGCTGACGGTTGACCCTGCCGCGGTCCGCGATGCAGTCGCGCACGAATTGCCGCACCGCTCGCAAATTCCATGCAAGTTTCGCTCGGGCAGTGCCGATAACCTTGCCGATCATCGGGTTGCCTGTGAAAAACCGGAGTCGGGAGCGAGGTATGGCTTGAGAGCACGCCGGTCGGGTGGAGGATCCCGAACCTCGAGACCACGAAGCCCCATGGTCGAGTCCCGGCGCCGACGGCGGCCCGTTGGCCCGCCGCCACAATCCCGACCCGCGAATCAGGAGTGTTCGTCATGCGCGGAATGGAGTCCGCCTCGCGATCGTCCTTCGCCAAGTCGCTCTCGCCGCTTCAGCGGCACGTGCTGAGCATGACCTATGTCGATCGATTGACTCCGCCCGAAATCGCGCTGGTGCTTGGCATCACGCCCATGTCGGTCGTCGATACGCTCATGACGGTCCGGCGGCAGGCCCGCAACGCGTTCGGGCTGCTCGGGCACGCTGCCGCGTCGAGCGGTCGTTCGACGAGCGTCCGCGCGGCGCATGAGGTCGCCACGGCGCACTGACGTGGCCACTCTCATCCGTCCGCTGTTCAGTACGACGGCCGGATCTTGGCGACGTCGGTCGAGAACACCGTCGCGCCCGGCGGCGGCTCGAACGAGAATCGCTCGCGCGGGATGGGTTCGTTGAGCTTCACGTCGCGGTGCGTGGTCGTCGTCATGGGCTTGCCATCCGTGTTCCAGACGATCGACTTCAGCAGCACGCCCCATTCGCGGTCGTAGTAGCGGGTCACGCGCAGCTTGGGATCGGTCGGCTTCAGGCCGGCCTTGGGGTGGGCGTCGATCACCCAGCACGGCCGCCCTTCGACCCGCTCGCTCGGCAGCAGTGAGAGGTCGTACTTCTCCGTCAGGGCTTCCACCGGATCGTGACCCGGCGCCGGCAGCGGTCCGCCGCGTCCGAATACCGGCGAGCCGCGCTGGCCGCTGAGTTCCCACGTGACCGTCCCGTCCGACACGACCCCCTGCACGGCCTGAACGGTGTTGGAGTTGTCCGGCCGTTCGACTCGCGTGGTCTGGAGCATCTCGCGGCGCAGCAGCAGCTGGTCGGCCGAGAGCTGCGATTGTTCCGCGCCTTCAGTGGTGATGACGTTGCGGGCCGGCGGCGCTCCCAGTTCGGTGACAATCTCGATCGTCATCGAGACGGTCTCGATGCCGCGCCGCAGCTCGATCAGCCGCTTGCGGACGACGTCCACCGTTTCGAGCGGTGCCGTCGGAGGCGGGGCTTTTTCGCATCCAGCGAGGATCGGAATGAGGACCAGCGCGGCGCGGGCCACGATGCTTCGAGGCACGCGCGGTGCCTGCCGCTGATAGTCGTTCGTGGATGGCATGTCGTGCATGATAGCGGCGGGCCGGTCGGCCGCATGCCCCCGCTCTCGCGACGTGAGCGTCTGCCGATCCGAGGTCGTCGCTCGCTGAGCCATGCCGGCCCGTGAACGGTCAGCGCGCGGAGAGAATCATCCGGTGTCCCGGCGGCCGTCCGCGCCGCGCCTTGCGCCGCGCGGGCTTGCGCTTGACGTCGTCGGTGAACAGTTCGACGTCCGCCAGCGTCAATCGTTCCAGCTCGCGCTCCAGCCGAGCGCGGGTCGTCTTCCAGAATCGGTGGGCCGGACACGCCCGGCGATCGGAGCACTCGGCCCAGCCCAGCAGGCAGCGCGGCGCCGGATTGCCCTCGACCGCCTGGACGATGCTGAGCAGGGTGATGCGGTTGGCCGGTCTCGACAGCAGGAACCCGCCGCGATAGCCGCGCTTGGTCTTGATCAGCCCGTATCGCCCCAGCGCATGCAGCAGCTTCGACAGGTATTGGGAGGGCATGCCGGTCTGGCGGGCGATCTCATTGGCGCGGACCCGGTCCGGCTCGCGGACGCCCATGTGCGACAAGGCTCGGATCGCGTAACCGGTGGTCTGGGAAAGGCACAGCATGAATTCACACTCCGGGCTCAGATTAATCGGCGACCCCCCTTGTTGTCCACACGATTAACGACCCGTGTGTCTCATTTGCGGGACTCGGGCCCGGACCTTTCCGCGGCGAGCACCCGGCTCTTCGCCCGTGTCCTGCCGGCCGTCACCGCCGATCCTGAGCGCGGTCCGCCGGGATGGCCGGCCTGCCGCTGCGGTCGCCCCCTGTGATTTGTCCCGGCCGCCGGGCGGCCCGACGTCCCCTGGAGGGCCGGTCGTCAATTCGCTCGCCCAGCCTTGCCGGTCGTAGATGCCGTCTCCGCATGCTCGAGGCAAAACGCGTGCTTGTAGTAGAGCAGCAGGGCGACAAACGCCACCAGGAACGCGGACACGGCCAGTCCGACGATGGTCTGCCGGCGGCGCATGTCATGCACGCGTTCGAGCAGATCGTGCGTGCGCGCGGTCTGCTCGGCCAGGGACTGGATTTCACCGGCGAAGTTGTTGATCTCGCGCATGTCGAAGCTGTGAAAGGTCCGCCGCAGACGCGAAAGGACTTCGCGTCCGTGCTCGTGCAGCCCGCCCAGCTCGATGCTGCGGTAGCCGAGCGACGCCAGCGCGTCGTACTGGGCGGCGGCGGTCTCGATCTGCGCCGATGTCTGAGCGAGCGTGTCGCGGATCTGCGCGACGGCCCGCATGGTCGGGGCCTGGTGGCAGGGCGAACAGCGGCCGCCTTCCTCGCGGCCGCGCGTGTCGATGATGTCGAGCGCGGCGGGTCGAATGGCGTGCGTGGTATAGCCGTCTTCGCGCCGCGCGTGGCAGTAGAGGCAGGTCGGGTCGCCGTTGTCGCCGTGCGGGCTGCCCAGGTGCTTTTCCTTGACCAGCCCGTGGCACTTCCCGCAGAAGTACGAGACCTCGCGACCGCGAACCCGCCCGACGAATCGGTCGGGCTGATCCTGGAAGGCGAGAAAACGCGTGTCCCGATTCGCGTGCGAGGCCTGCTTGAAGGCCTCGGGTGACTCGAACTGCTCGGCCCGCACCGAGGCGTTGCCCCCGTGGCAACTGTCACAGGTCACGCCGGCGGCGTAGTGCACGCTGGATGCCCACTCCAGCCGCGCCAGCTCGCCTAGTCTCCCCGGCTGTTGCTCGTGACACACGACGCAGGCATTGGTCGGAAATCGGTCGGACGGCATGCCGCCGGTCGCCGGGGCGGCTGGGGGCGGTCCGGCCGCAAGCCAGATGACGGCGGCGTGGAGCGGAAGGGTCATGTTCGGTCTCCGGGGTCGGACTCCTCGTCGGCCAGCAGCCGGCGGATGGCGCTGCGCTCCCGGATCAGCAGGAAGAAGAAGCTGACGACCGCGACGCCGGTGAGCGACAGGAACAGCGCGCCGGGCGGCCAGATGGCGGCCAGCGTCAGCAACAGGAAGAGCGCCACGCACCCCGTCACGACGGCGTAGTAGCCCCACCCCGGCGGGACGTTGGCGCCGCGACGATACCAGAACGGCAGCAGGATGACGGCCGCCACGAAGACGCCCTGGGACAGCACCCCGAGCATCTTGCCGTCGATGCCGAACCAGCGCTGCGGGTACTCCATGATCTTGAGATACTGATAGACGGCCAGGAAATACCATTCCGGCTTGATGTGTTCCGGCGTCACGCGCGGGTTGGCGGGCTCGTCCTCGTGCACGAGTCCGCCGAATCCGGCCCATTCCAGGACCGTCGGCAGCACGACCATCGCCATGATCACCGTGAGCGTGCACAATACGACGACCATCATGCGAATGATCTCATTGGGCCAGAACGGCTCGAGCTGGCGAGGCTTGTACTGGGTGCGATAGTCGACCGCCACGTGTCGTCCTCCCTACAGCGGCCTCGAAATGCCGGTGCGACGGATCATCATGAAATGCAGGGCCATGAAGCCGCTGATGGTCGCCGGCAGAATCCAGATGTGCAGGGCGTAGAAGAACCCCAGGGTCTCGCCGCTGATGGCGTTTCCGCGCCGCAGCCACTCGACGATCCGCTCGCCGACCGCCGGCACCGCGCCGGGGATTTCGGTGCCGACCTTGGCGCCCCAGTAGCTCAGTTGCGTCCACGGCAGCAGGTAGCCGGTGAACGCCAGCAGCGTGGTCAGCACCAGCAGCACGACGCCGCTGACCCAGTGCAGCTCGCGCGGCTTGCGATAGATCTTGAAGTAGGCCACGCGCGCCATGTGCATCAGCACGAGCACGATCATCAGATTGGCGCCGACGGCGTGGACGCGCTGGATGAGCCATCCCATCGGCACGTTGGACTTGATGAAGGTCACGCTGTCCCACGCCCGGGCGGGGTCCGGCTTGTAGTACATCAGCAGCAACGCGCCCGAGAACACCTGGATGATGAACACCAGCAGCGACAGGCCGCCGAAACAGGCGGCCCAGCCCAGTGTGCGGGGCACGAGCTTCTTGGTGACGTTTTTCTCGATGAGTGGGCGGAGTTGATAACGCTCATCGAGCGCTTCGGTCACTCGTCTGACCACTTGCATGGTGAAGTCTCCTCCCCGTCAGCCGATGACCACGTGCCCATCCACAACCTGGAACGGGATGCTGGTCAGCGGCTGGCTGACCGGCCCGCTCAGCGGTTTGCCCTCGTCGTCAAACACCGCGCCGTGGCAGGGGCAGTGAAACACGCGCTTGAGATTGTCCCACGACACCAGGCAGCCCAGATGACTGCAAGACGCGCTAAGGACCTTGGGCGTCCCGCCGGTGTTGACGATGGCCACCTGCTGTCCCTGCCACTCGACGTAGCGCGCCTGGTCCTCGCCCAGGTCGCCGAGCGCGACCCGGACCGCCTGTGCCGCTCGAACGCTGGCCGGTCGCCCGAGGAAGGCCACCACCGGGTAGGTCACGGCGCCGGCCGACGCCACGCCCATGCCCACGATGCACGCCTCCACGAATCGGCGTCGCGAGGGATCGTCGTCCGGCCGCTGGGGCATCTCCGCCATCATCGCCTCCTCTCGCCGGCTCCCCGGTGGCGTTCCGCCGCCAGACGGGCCGTTCATTTGGCTCATTTCGGACCGTTGCATCTCGCCTCGAACAACTCCGCGGCACGTCGGTAACTCGCGGCCGCGTCCTGGAAACGACCGGACTGATTGCACACCTCGCCCAGCAGAAAGTACGCCTCGGCGTCGGCCGGGTGGCTTGCCAGGTGGCCGCGGATGCGCTGTTCGGCTTTCGGGAGTTCGGCGGCGCCGCGCGCCAGCTCGACGGCCGCCAGCCCGAGCAGCGCCTCGGACGAACGCTCGTCGTGGGCCGCGGCCGACTCGAAGTGCGTCTCGGCATCGACCCAGTCGCGACGCCGCAACGCGAGCCGTCCGAGTCCGATGCGCGGGGCGACGAAGGACGGATCGACCGTCATGGCCTCGCGGTACTTGTCCTGGGCCAGCTCCGGCATGCCGCCGCGTGCGAGTTGACTGGCGAGTTGCACCAGTCGCTCGGCGCGCGTTCGCGCATCCGACACCGCCGGGGCGCTGCTGGGGTGCAGGGCCGCATCCAGTCCGGCCGGTGAGAGTCGCCCGCCCGCCGCCAGGATGGCGCTGCGGAACGTGTCGGCGGATCGCGTGAAAAGCCCGGCGCTGGCGAGCACGATGCGCCGCTGGCCATCCATGACGACCACGCTCGGAAGAACCGACACGCGATAGGCGGCCGAGGCGCGGCGGTCGACGTCGTGCAGGATGGGCACGTGGATGCGCCGCTCAAGGGCGAGCTGCCGAAGCTCGGCCGCCGTGGACGTCTGCGTGACGATCACGATGCAGACCGGTGACAGTTCGGCGATGCCGGGTTCGGCCATCAGGCGCTGCAGGAGGTGGGCGGCCTCGACGCTCCGCTCGTGGTAAAGTTCTCCGAAGAGCAGGACCAGCGGTCGTTCGTCCTGCGCGGCCGGCGACACGGGCGAGCCGTCAAGTCCCGTCATCGAGATCGCCGGCGCGGCATCGCCCCGCTTGAGATGCGTCACGGCATGAGCCGTCGTGACGAAGGACAACACGGCCCAGACGGCGGTCGCGATGGCCATCCGGGGGCGGGGCGGAATGGGCACGATCATGGTGAAGCTCCGGCGGGCAGCCACGCCGGGGCGGTTGTCACGGCGTCGCGGTCGTACGACACCGGCGCGTGGCAACCGGGCGCGCACGACCCGCCCTGCGGCAGCGCCTGAAAATTGATTTCGTAGGTCCACCGGCCCGCTCCGAACGGCACGGCCGTGCGCATGTGAAAGGGCGCGTTCGATGCGTGGCTCTCGTGGCACGCCCGGCAGGTACGACCCTTCTCCCGATGGACGTGGACGAAATGAAGATTCCGGTCGCCGTGGCGAAACTCAGTCAGGCCTTGTCCGGATGGACTGACGGCGAGCTCCGGGCGGTGGCAGCCGAAACACAGCGCGTACCGCTCGACCGCGAACGGCGCATAGAACTCCGCCGGGTAGTCCGCGCTCAGCAGGCGGGCGTGGGTGGAGGCATGCGGGTCGTGGCAGGCGCTGCAGTCCCCGTCGCGAATGGGACCGTGGTGCACCGGGTTGTCGCGAAGCCACGCCGCCATGTTCGTCAGCGGCCGGCCGGCCGCATCGCGACCGGTTCGATCGTGGCACGCCAGGCAAAGGCCCGGCTGACGGTCGCGCTGCAGCATCGGCAGGTCGGACGCGTGGCCGGCGTGGCAGCCGATACAGGCCTCGTCACCCGACGCCGCGCCGTGAACCACGGGGCTCTCGGCCAGCCGCCTGCGGATGGGCTCGTGGCAGGCGGCGCACAGGCCGTCCACGGGTCCGCGCAGGTGCGAGCGCGTGTCACCGGCATGCGGATCGTGACATTCGGTGCATGCGGCTTCAACAAAGGCCGCATGGACGTGGCGACGCGCTTGGGCCGCGGACCGGACGTCGGCATGGCACTCCTGGCAGGTCTCGCGCGGCGCCCGTCGCAGCAGCGCCGGGTGCCAGGATGCGTGGGCTTCGTGGCAGAGAATGCACGCCCCGGCGGCGGCCGGCCCGTGGACATGTCGCCGCTCGGGAGAGGCGACATCTGCATGGCAACGCCCGCATAGCTCGGTCGCCGGGTCGGCGCGCAGCATGTGTCGCCATTCCGAGCCGTGCGGATCGTGGCAGGCGGTGCAGTCGCCGCGCGCCACGGGCTCGTGTGCCACGTCTCGGGCCGGCAGCGTGTGGCAGCTCAGGCACATCGTCCGCCGCGGAATGGCGTCGCGAAACGTGTGCCGGGCGGCGTCGACTTCGACGTGGCACGCGCCACAGAAGCCGCGCGCCGCCGGCGCGTGCGTCACGGGTCGCTGCGTCATCGCATCATGGCAGCCGGTACTCGTGCAGGTCGGCGGCGCGGCCGTCGGATGCGGCTCCGTGCTCGGCGAATTGGTCGCATCGTCGGTCGGTGACTCGGACGGTCCGGGAGGCGTGGTTGTGCCGGTTCGGACGGTGATGGTGATGACCAGTGCGGCCGCGGCGATCAGCGACGTTCTCCGCGGGAACCCATTGACATGGGCGCTTCGGCGCATCGGGACCGTTCCTGCTCCGCCGCGGTCCGCGGCGGCCTGAATCGGCTCAATCGGCTGTCGGGGCGTCCTGGCGATCCGGCCTCCGGCCGCGGGCCCGGCCGGCGTCGCTCGTGAACGGCTCGACTTCCGTCGGCGTCAAACGGCTCATGTCCCGCTCTCGCGGGTCGCGCATTCACATGCTCCGGAAAGACAGCGCATGCCCTTGCTCTCCCGTTCTAGGCTAACGGGATTCAAACCACCGTGTCAACAAAATTAGAGATAAGTGTATCTTGTTATGCGGGATGCACTTGACGGCGGGTCAGATCTCATCCCCCTCGACGAACTCGAAGGCCCGCCGCGCCAGCAGGATGGATCGCCGCCGCGCCACGCTGCACACCAGCCCCAGCGCCGCGTAGTTGGCGATCAGGCTGCTGCCCCCGAAGCTGACCAGCGGCAGGGTCATCCCGGTGATGGGCAGCAACCCGATGGTCATGCCCACGTTCACGAACATCTGCACGAAGAACATCGCGGCCACGCCGACCGCCACCAGCCGGCCGATCGGATCGACCGTGCCCGAGGCGATCAGCAGACACAGCCCGGCCATGCCGACGTAGGCGGCCAGCAGCGCCAGGCAGCCGACGAAGCCCCACTGGTGTGCCAGCACGGCGAAGATGAAGTCGTTGTGGTCCTCCGGCAGCAGCTTGTGACGAAAGAAGGCCGCCGGTTGCAGTCCCGCGCCGCTCCAGCCGCCGCTGCCGATCGCGATCTTGGACTGCCGCAGCTGGTAGCCGGCCGCCCGCTGCCAAGCGCGGTCCTCCTCGTTCTGCCGCAGCAGCACCTGCACGCGAACGCGCTGGTAGGGCGACATCAGCGGCGAGAAGTAGAACACCGGCGCGGCCACCAGGCCGGCCGCCGCCAGCGCCAGCACGTGCCGTCTGCGGGCGCCGGCCGCGAAGATCATTGCGAACGACACGGGCAGGAACAGCATCGCGGTCCCCAGGTCGGGCTCGAGCAGCACCAGCACGGTCGGCGCCAGCGCGAGCAGCGCCGGCGGAATCAGGCCGCGGAGCGTGCGGTGACTGGTCTTGAATCGCAGGTACCACGCCGTCGCCAGCACGAGGGTGATCTTGGCGACTTCCGACACCTGCAATCGAATCGGGCCCAGTTCGATCCAGCGGTAGGCGTTGCGGCGCGGACGGATGAAGGGCTCGAGCGGCACCTTGCGGGCGATCAGCAGCAGCACCAGCAGCCCGAGCGTGATGCCGTAGAGCCAGTAGGCCCGCTCCGCCAGGCGTTGATGACCGATCCCGACCACGGCGGCGAACACGAGCAGCCCGCCGCCGAGATAGGCGATCTGTCGCATCGTCCCGACCGGACCGGCTTCGGCTCGCGCCTCGGAGACGTAGATGGCGAGGATGCCTCCCAGGCTCAGCGCGATCGCCGCCGCCGGCAACGCCCAGCCGGCCCAGGAGAGTCTCGGATTCAGGTCGCGCCACTCGCTCATGCTGCCCGCGTCGCCCATCGCCGCCACGGCTCACTCGACGTCCGGCGGCTCAACGCGCGGTCGCCGCGCGCGACCCTCCAGCGCGGCGTCGCGCGCCAGGTAGCCGGCCGGATGATCCAGCAGCAGTTCGAACACCGCGCGTCCGACCGGCGCGGCCACCTTCCCGCCGCTGCCACCGTATTCGATCACGACGGCGATCGCGACCCGCGGCGCCTCGCGCGGCGCGAACCCGGCGAACCACGCGTGAGTGGGCATCTTCTCCCGGCCGGGCTCGACTTCCGGCCAGCGGCGCAGCGGCTTGCGGCCGGCGAGCCGCCACTCGCTGCTCGAATCGAGTTGCTCCCGGGCCGCCTCCGGCGTGGGAGCGCGCACCTCCCGCGTCTGGCCGTCCTCGCCGCGGAAGCTGTAGAGCCACTCGATCACGCGTGGCGCGGCCTGCGCCGAGCCGGTCTTCCCACACGCCACGGTGTCATCCAGCCGAGCGCCCTCGAATGCCGTTCCGCCGGGTTCATTTACGCTACGCCGCAGCCCCTCGCGGACGGCGCTCAGGTGCGCGGCGCGCACGCCGGGCAGCGGCGAGGCCGGGTGCTTCGTGGCCTCGTCGGCGAACAGGGTCGGCTCCCGGAATTCGCCGGTGGCGAGGGTCGCGAACAGGTTGGCCGCCATCAGGGGCGTGATCTGGAGTTCGCCCTGGCCGAGGGCGTAGTTGCGGGCATCGCCGATCGAGAAACCGTGGCCGCGCCGCGCGGTCAGCTCCGCCTCGGACGGGATCAGCCCGCGACGCTCCTCGATCAGGCCGGTGCCGGCCCATCCGGACGGGCCCCACAGCACGGCTCGATAGAACCCGCACAACCGCTCGGCTCCAACGCGCTGACCGAGGGTGTAGAAATAGATGTTGCAACTATGCTGAATGGCCTCGACCGCGTCCATCGGGCCGTGCGGCGCCATGCCGCGCCATTGCGTCCAGCAGAACCAGGCATCCTGGTTCTCGAACAGCCGGCCGCGGCACTCGACCCGCGTCGTGGACGACATCTGTCCGCCTGACAGGCCGGCCAGCAGCGCCAGCGGCTTGATGATCGAGCCGGGCGGATACTCCTCGCTCAGGGCGCGGAACAGCAGCGGCCGCCCGCGGGCGTCGTCGCGCCACTCGCGGTAGCGGGTCGGCCAGTCGCGCGGATCGAAGGTCGGAACGCTCACCGCCGCGAGAATCTCGCGCGTACGGCAGTCGAGCACCACGCACGCCGCGCCGCTCGCCGGCGGATGCGTCGCCACGGCCGTCGTCAGGATCGGCTCGATTGCCTCCTGCAACGTCAGATCGATCGACAATCGCGCGTCGCGACCGTCCTCGGGCGGCACGTGCAGGAGCACGCGGTTGTCGAGGTCGCGCTGCCGGATGCCGCGCACGCCGCGCAGCCATCGCTCGGCGGCGCGCTCGACGCCGCTGATGCCGACCTGCTCGCCCGGGAGGTAGCGCCGGCGCTCGTCGTCGCGATCCGGGTCGGCGTCCATCTGCTTCGCCGAGGCCTCGCCCAGGCGTCCCAGCAGGGGGGCCATCGCGCGGGACGGATGCGAGGTTCGACGCACCGATGGTTCGATTCTCAGATAGGGCAGTTCGCCCACCTGCAACTCGATGTCCGCGCGCACCTGCGGCGTCACGTCGCGCAGGATGGGGTGCCGCATGTCGTCCTCGGCCAGGCGCACCGAATCGAGCGGCTCGTCGTAGCCGCGCTGCGCCCACGCTCGCCACAGATAGCGCCGCAGCGACTCAACGCGACGGCAGATCTCGTCGCGCCGTTCCAGCAGCGCGGCGGTTGATACGCCGCTCGCCCGGCTGAGTCGCACCCACGTCGCGGCGACCTGCTCGCGAACCTGCGCGTGCGCGCGGCGGCGGGCTTCGGCGGCGGGCAGATCGCGCAGCGGCGGCTCGCGCGCCGCGCGCCGCGCCAGCGTGCCAAGGTAATCGTCGTCCATGCTCAGGACGCCGTAGTGCACGGTGACGTCGTGGGCGGGTTCGTCCGCCAGCAGCACGACGCCGGCCCGATCGAAGACCCGTCCGCGCAGCGGCCAGAGGGTCTCGGGCGGCCGCTCGAGCGCCGCCTCCGACAGCCCGCGGTAGTGGTCGGCTCGCAGCACTTGCAATTGAAACAGGCGAACGGCGAGGATGAACGCCGCGACGACGATGAACGACAGCAGAATGACGAGTCGGCGTTGGAACATGGCGTCCGATTCGGTCGCGCCGCGGCGGTCCGCGCGGTCAAGTGCGCACGCGGTAGGTCCGCACCGCATCGAGCCCCAGCAGCGGGCGGGCGCGACGTAGCGCCCAGTGCGCGTAGGGCGCCAACAGCGCGGTGTAGGCGGCCGTCCATAGACCCGCCGTTATCCAGGTGCCGAGCATGTCCCAGCGGCGCAGCGCCCAGGACAGGTGGACGGCCTCGACGGCGTAGGCCAGCAGCGTCCACGCAGCGGCGCACGCCACGTAGGTCAGAAGGTGGTCGCGAAACACCAGCTCGCGCACGCGCACGGTAATCAGCGCCGCCAGACCGAACGCCAGGGCGTGCGGGCCGATGCCGGAGCGGTCACGAAAGCTCATGCCGCACAGATCGGCCGCCAGTCCGAGGCACCACGCGGCCAGGCAGGCGTCGTGGCGGCGGGCCACCAGCCCGACGTACGCCGCCGTCAGCACCAGCAGATCCGGGCGCACGCGGTGCACCTCGACCAGGCCGATAAGCGTGGTCTGAAGCACGCAGACGACGTACACCAAGATGGCGAAAATGACCCAGCGCATGGTCTGACGCGGCGCTCCCTGCCCGACCCGATGCTATCCGCCGACGATGCCGTTGTCGCGCTGGGCGTAGCCGAGGATGCCGAGGATCGCCCGCGCCGACGCGATGCGGACCGGCATCGGCTGGCTCTCGTCGTTCATCGCGCCCGCCAGCGCGTTCAGCGACCCGCGGTCGCCGATCGCTTCCAGCGCCGCGGCGGCCAGCGTGCGGATGCGGGCCTCCTGCTGCTCGGGCGGATCGGCCTTGGGACCGCTGCCGTCGGACTTGAAGGCGAGCATGCGCGTCGCCAGTTGCAGACCGTCGTCGCGGCCCAGCCGGCCCAGCCCGCGCGCCGCAGCCAGTCGGACCTCGTCGTACGGCCCCTCCTTCAGACGGTACTCGAACAGTTCGGCGGCGATGCTCGCTCGCGCCGTGCCGAGGGTCATCAGCGCCTCGACCATCTTCGGGCCGACGCCGCTGTGGCCGTAGAAGAGCAGGTCGCGGGTGGCCTTGGCGTCGCCCAGCATCACCATCGACTGCATCACCTGCAACCGCACCAGTTCGTTGGTGTCCTTCAGACCCTGCGTCAGCAGCTTGATCGACTTGGGCTCGCCCAGCTTGCCGATGGCCAGGGCGGTATTGCCGCGCACCTGCGGGTCCGGGTCGCGCAGCAGCAGGCTGGCCATCTCGCCGGTTCGACGGGTGTCGCCGACCCGGTGCAGCGCGAACAGCCCGCCCACGCGCACGCTGCGGTCGTTGTCCTCGGCCGCCACGCGAAACGCCTCGATCGACTCCCGGTCGCGTAACGTGCCGGAGGCCATCAGCGCCGCGAACCGCACCGGCGGCACCGGTTCGCGCAGCGCTGCTCGGATGCGAGCCCGGCCGCTGACCGGCGCCCCGTCCTGCAGGGCTTCGATGGCGTGCATGCGATGCAGCGGCGACGGATCATCCGACTCCGTGAGCAGAAACCGCACCGCCTGTCGCTCGATGTCGCGCAGCTCGCCGGTGAGCGGCATGCGGAATCCGGACTGCGAACAGCCCGAAGCGGTCAGAATGGCCGCCGCCAGAGCCGCCCGTCGCGCGGCGCGAATCTTCGACTTCGATGTACCTGCGCGCGCTTCCGTGCATCGTCTCATGGCGTCGATCCTTGACTCGGTGGGTCGGGCGCGGTCGGGACGACCCGCGGCCGGCCACGAACGCGATGCAGCAGCCAGTCGAGAGCCATGGCCGCGGCCAGCGCCCAGCAGGCCGTCGGGAACCAGTCGCCCCAGCGCGTGTAGATCGTGCGGCGCGGATCGACCGGCAGTCGCGCCAGCGCGTAGCCGGGCGCGGTCCACGGTCGGCTCTGCCAACGCCGGATCGTCCGCAGGTCCTCGTCGACCTGATCCGAGAACTCGGCCTGCTGCGCGGCGCGATCGGCGGTCGTGCTGAGCGACGCGGCGGCCGCGAGCTGGCCGAGACGGTCGGCCATGAAGCCGAACTCTGGCCCGATCGAGGTGAGCTGCGACTTCATCTTCACGAGCAGGTCGGCCATCCGCCGATCGTCCGATTCGGCCGCGCGCAGCTCTTGCAGCGTCGCCTCGATCGGCCGCAACCGCGCCGCGCGGTCTCGCGGCAAGCGGACCCGCGCCAGGATGCGGCCGGAGGGGTCGATCAGCGCGCTGGCGCCCGTGTTCACCGCCCGGGCGACTCCGAGGCGATGCTCGACCGCGCGGAACACCGACGCCGCCAGATGCGCCTCCAGTTCCGACGAATGCGCGAACCAGCCGTCGTTGCTGATGTTCAGCAGCAGGTCGATCGGCTTGGCATCCACGTCGCCGCGCGCCGTTCGGCCGGCCACTTCGATGAATGCCCGTGCGACGTACGGCACCGTGTCCTCGTAGCAGATCGGCGTCGCGGCCCGCAGACGCCGTCCGCCCATCGACGGCGCGGCCACTTCGAATGGCCGAAAGTCCTTGCCGAATGAGAGCGAATACTCGACACCCGACGCGCCCCACGGCGTCAGCGAGTTCAGCCAGCGGTACACGGCGTGCAGCCGGCCGTAGCGGAAGGGCACGAACTCCCCGAACAACACGAGATGCACCTTGTCATAGCGCTGATAGGCGGCGGCCGGATCGGGCGAGAACGCATAGGCCGAGTTGAACTTCTCGACCCGCTGGGGAATCTCGAGCGGCTTCCACTCGATGCTGCCCGCGCCGGTGACGATGGTCGCGCCGCTCGAGCGCGCCACCTCGATCAGCCGCTCGCGCGTGTCCCGGCACCAGTTGCGGTAGGCCTCGATATCGCTGAGGGTGCGGCTGGGGAACTCGCGGGCGCGAATTTTCTCCAGATACACCGCGTCCGCATTGAGAAACTCGTCGTTGAAGTAGCCGTACCAGGCCGTCTCCGGCAACACGATCAGGTCGGGCCGCTCCGCCGCCGCCTGTCGCACCAGCGCCATGTAGGCTTCGTAGATGACCGCGAACGATGTGCGTGCGGCGCGATTCGAATCCACGAAACTGGGGAAATCGTGCTGAACAACTGCCACCAGCGGTCCGACGGCCGCCGCACCGCGGCTCTCGTTCGGGGCTCGATCGCCGCTCCCGGCCGATCCGGTCGCTGGCTGCGCGCCGGATGCGACGGCCGAGTCGGGTGGCGACGTCGGCGGCACGGCCAAGGCGCCGTACAGCAGCGTCATCATCACGATCACGAGCGTCGCCATCGAGCCGATCGGCAGGCGCGTGGTGCGCTCCGGCTGGTCGCGCCGCCAGATCATGATGGGTTGGATCAGCAGATCGGTGAACCAGCCGTTCACCATGGCGACGACGAAGCTGACGCCCCAAGCGCCGACCAGGTCGGCGATCTGGATCATCACCGGCACGCGATGCAGGCTGTGACCGAGCAGATACCAGGGAAACCCGACCAGGGTCTGCGAACGCAGGTATTCGATGGCGGTCCACACGATCGGCAGGGCGATGGCCAGCGACGCGCCGTGCCGGCGAAACATGTGGCGGATCGGCCACGCCGCCAGCGGGAACACCGCCCCGAAGCACAGGCTCAGCACCACGTAGCCCGGCGGCGTGACGGGCGCGAGCCACGACGTAAGGATGAGAAAGTAGCCCATGCCCAGGACGTAGGAGGGCAGGTAGACCCAGCGGGCCCGCACGGTCGTGCAGACTGCCACCGCCCAGGGCGTCAGGGCGAAGAACACCAGCGGCCAGAAGCCCACCGGAGGGAAGATCAACGCGCTGAGAATCAGACTGAGGCCCGCCAGGATCCAGACCGGGCCGCGCGACTCGATCTGGAACTGTCCGCCGATCAGCCGGGCCGGCGCCCGGTATCGCTGCCCCACGCGGCGAGGATCGGCCGGGGCGCCCGCCCCGCGGGCCGCATCATCCTCGGGGCTTCGATCATCACGGACCGACGAGATGGAACTCATGACCGCGGGCGATGCCTCCCTGCCTCGCCGGTCGGCGCGCAGCGCCGCGCGCCGACCCGCTCCAAGGCGGCGGCATCATACCCGATGCCCGCGATGTGAACGAAAGGCGATCCTCAACCGCGCGCTGGTGCTCGCGGGGCACGGATGGTTCCGACGTGGGGTGCGAGCCGGTTCGAAATGCGCGTGCGCGCTTAGACCAGCAGGTCGAGCCACTGACCCAGCGACACCGCCGGCGGCGCTGTCAGCAGCGGCGCGACGATCGGCGGGAGGGTCGGGCGGGACCGTTCGATGCGGAACGGCCACGGGCGCAGCGGATCGTCCTGAACGTCGAGCGAGATTTCGATCAGCGCGGGCGACCGGATCGGTTGTGTCGGAATGGCCGGCGGCGGCGCGATCGCCGCGCCGAAGTTGGCGCGAGCGCCCGGCGCCCAGGCCCAGAACGGACGTCGAGTCCAGGGAATAAACTCGACGTAGCGCTCCGCGCTGCCGGCGTGGATCCACGCAGCCAGCGCGGCATCGTTCGCGATTCGTCCGATGTGCACGTCCGCAACCCTCCGCGGCTGGAGGGAGCAAGCAGCGCGCCGCGGCCGGAACGGATCAGACCGAACGGCTCGATTGGGTTCCTAACGCTCGTTGCCGCTGGGGGTTGCCGGACATGTGCGGATCGCACGAGCGGCCGGGGCGGGGGCCGATCGCGCCGACCGCGCCCTCGAACGCAACATGGGTGTTGACGGACGACAACGCTGGGGAGCCCGTGGGGCCGGCTAGTCGTGGTGCGTCGTCATCGAGTCGGCGCCGTGCGGCTCGCGGGCAAGGTTGCGGTTGATGGTCGGAATCTCGATGACCACGTCGCGGCTGCCGTCGGGCACGCACTGGCAACCCAGCCGCGAGGTGGGCTTGAGGGCGTAGGCCTCGTCGAGCTGGTCCTCCTCGTCCTCCGTGGCCGGGTTGCAGGTCTCGAGCCCCTCCTTCACGTAGATGTGACAGGTACTGCACGCGCACACCCCGCCGCAGGCGTGGTCGAGTTCAATGCCGTGGGCCATGCAGATGTCGAGGACGCTGCCGGGCAGGCCGTGGTCGCCGAATGGGAGCTTGGCCGGATCGATCTCGATCGTGTGCGATTGCCGCTTCTCGTCGATGATCGTGATCTTGTAAGGCCGCGCCGGAAGGCGCACGCCGGCATCCGCGATGTAGGGGTTCTGTCCGCCCATGATCCATCACCTCAGCTCATCCGCCGGCCGTCAGTGGCGGGCCGACTCCGTCTCATCCAGCGCCGGTCCGAGCTCGCCGGCCTCGCTCCGCTCCCGCAGCGCCGCCGAGATCGCCGCTTCGGCCAGCGGCAGAGTCGAACGGCCGAATTCGCTCAGCGCGCGGTGCAGCTCGTCGGCGTCGTGGCAGGTCTCGCCCAGTCGCCGCAGGTCGCCCATCGACCGCTCGATGGCAACGCGCTCCCCGGCCGGCAGCGCGTCGCCGACGCGCTCCAGGGCCTGCTGGGTCTTGTGCAGGTCGAACTCGATCTGGTTGCGCAGATCGACCAGCCGGTGGGCCGTCATGTCCTCGCGCGCGTAGCGGATGCTGTCGAGTTCGATGCGCCGCACTTCGTCGCGGGTCAGGCCGTGGGCCGGCACGACCTGGATGCTGGCCTCGCGTCCGCTGCGCTGTTCGCGCGCGGTCACGTTCAGGATGCCGTTGGCGTCGATCAGGAACGAGACCTCGATCTTGGGAATGCCGGCCGGCATGGGCGGAATGCCGCCCAGCACGAACTCGCCGAGGCTGCGGCAGTCCGCCGCCATCTCGCGTTCGCCCTGAAGGACGTTGATCTTCACGCTGGTCTGACCGTCGACGAAGGTCGTGAACTGCTCGCGCGCCTGGCACGGGATGCGCGTGTTGCGCATGATCAGCTTGCCCATCGCCCCGCCCATGGTCTCGATGCCCAGCGACAGGGGCGTGACGTCCAGCAGCAGCAGGTCGCGGCGGCCGCCGGCGAGAATCTGGGCTTGCACCGCGGCGCCCATCGCCACGACTTCGTCCGGGTTCAGCGCCGTGTAGGGCGGCCGGCCGAAGAATTCGGCCACGCGTCGCCGTACGAGCGGGATGCGGGTGCAGCCGCCCACCAGGACGACGCGCTCGATGTCGCCGGGCGACAGCTTGGCATCGGCCAGAGCCCGCTCGCAGGCCTCGATGGTGCGCCGCACGAGCGGGTCGATCATGCGTTCGAATTCGTCGCGAGACAGCGTGCGCCGGTAGGTTCGACCCGCGCCGAGGTCGAGCTCGATCTTCGCCTCGCTCTGGTCCGTCAGGCGAATCTTGACGTTCTCGGCCAGCAGCCGCAGCGCCTGCCGAGTCTGCGGCGCGTCGATGGTGACGCCGAACTCGGCCTGCACCTCGCGCGACACCAGGTCGCTGATCCGGCGGTCGAAGTCGTCCCCGCCGAGGTGCGTGTCACCGTGCGTGCTGATGGCCTCGAACACCCCCTCGTGCAGCCGCAGGATCGTCACGTCGAACGTGCCGCCGCCCAGGTCGAAGACCGCCAGCGTCGTCACGGCGCCGCCCGCCCGGCCATCGTCGCCGGCCGCGGCGCCGCCGCACTTGCTCTTGTCACCGATGGGCAGCGCGGTGGAGCGGCGCTGCCCTGCCGCTGCCGGTCCGCGCTGCCCAATGCCATAGGCCAGGGCCGCCGCCGTCGGCTCATTGACGATGCGGACGACCTCCAGGCCCGCGATCTGCCCGGCGTCGCGCGTCGCCTGACGCTGCGAGTCGTCGAAGTAGGCCGGCACCGTCACGACCGCTTTCCGGATCGGCCGTCCCAGGCAGCGCTCGGCCCGCTGACGCAGTTCGCGCAGGATCATCGCCGAGATTTCCTGCGGCGTGATCGCGCGGCCGTTGATCTCGATCACCACCTGGTCGCGGTCGCCCGGCCGGACGCGGTACGCCAGGTACGGCAGTTCCCGCGCCAGCACGTCGGCCCCGATGCCCATCAGCCGCTTCACCGAATAGACGGTATGCAACGGGTTTTCGACCGCGTGGTCGCGGGCCTCCCATCCGATCCGCATCGTGCCGTCGGGCGCGAAGCTGACGACCGACGGCACTCGGGCTTCGCCGTTGTCATCGCGCACCACCTGCGGCCCGCGCTCGTCGCACCACGCGACCAGCGAGAAGGTCGTCCCCAGGTCGATCCCGACGATGAACTCGCCGCCCGCGTCCATCACAGTTGAGCCAGCAGGTTGTCGAAGTACTTCAGCGAGTTGAGCTGCAAGCGCAGCTCGTCGCGGGCCGCCGGGTCGTCCATCCGGCCCGCCAGCTCCTCGATTCGCCGGACGACGTCGCCGCGGCGAGCGCCGATCGAGCGGCGGTACTCGCCGAGACGGCCGGCGTCGCCCGCCGACACGGCCTCGTCGATCTCCTCGCGCAGCGCCATGACCTCGCCGAGCAGTTCGGGCGGCACGCGCTTGTCGTCGGCGGCCGAGCGCCCGCCGGTCAGCTCCAGCAGGTAATCCGCCCGCAGGATCGGATCGCGCAGCGTCTCGTAGGCGTTGTTGACCGCGGCCGAGATCCGCAGCATCAGTTGCCGCGTGACCTCATCGGCGCTGCCGAACGCGTCCGGATGAATGTTGCGCGCGATCGACAGGTAGCGGGCGTGCAGATCGGCCGCGTCGAGCTCGTAGCGCCGATCGAGGCCGAACAGCTCGAAGTGATCGGCCCCGCGCACGTGCTCGTACAGCGAGCGGCAGTCGCTGCAGGCCAGCGGCGCTTCGGCCAGCGTGGCGCAGGTCGAGCACCGCGTCGGAAATGTCTTGAGCGACGTGGCCATGCCCCGTTTCTCCCGGCGGCGGCATCGATGGGTCGGCCGGGCCCGACGCGTGGTCGCGCCGGACCTCGGTCGGCCCGCGCCGGACGCGACGCGGAGGCGTCAGGCGCTGAAGCTGCTGCCGCACCCGCAGGTGTGGGTGGCGTTCGGATTGTTGAAGACGAAGCCGCGACCCATCACCTCGTCCTTGAAGTCGACCGAAACGCCGCTGAGGTAGAGGTAGCTCTTGGAATCGCAGATCACCTTCACGCCGTGCTGATCGAAGACTTCATCGTTCTCGCCGATCGAGTCGGTCAAATCCAGCGAGTAGGAAAAGCCGCTGCAGCCGCCGCCCTTGACTCCCACCCGCAGGTAGGTGTTCTCGGGCAGGCTCTGCTGCGAGATGATGGTCTTCACTTCTTGCGCCGCGCGTTCGGTCAACTCAACCGCCATGTCCGTCTCCTGGTCGTATGTCTCTTGCGGGACCGGTCGTCCCGCGCATCCCGTTTCCCGCGCGGTTGCCCGCCGGGCGTCCGCGACCTCGGCCCGCTAGCGCGCGGTCGAGGCCGGCTCTTCCCGGCCGCTTCGGCCGCCGGACTTCTGCTTGTAGTCGGCGATGGCCGCCCGGATTGCGTCCTCGGCCAGCACGCTGCAGTGAATCTTGACCGGCGGCAGGGCCAGTTCCTTCACGATGTCGGTGTTGCGGATGGACAGCGCGTCGTCGACCGTGCGGCCCTTGAGCCACTCGGTCGCCAGCGAGCTGGAGGCGATGGCGCTGCCGCAGCCGAAGGTCTTGAACTTCGCGTCGACGATCTTGCCGCTCTCGTCGCAGCGGATCTGCAGCTTCATCACGTCGCCGCACTCCGGCGCGCCGACGATGCCCGTGCCCACGTTCGGATCGTTCTTGTCGAGCGATCCGACGTTGCGCGGGTGCTGGTAGTGGTCGATGATCTGGTCGCTATACGACATTCCGGTTCTCCTTGCGCCGTTCGAATTCAGTCCCTCGCGAATCGGCCCGGGCCGCGCCGCGCGTCTTGCGTTTCCTCAATGGTGCGCCCACTGCACCTTGCTCAGATCGATGCCTTCCTGCGCCATCTCATACAGCGGGCTCATCTCGCGCAGGCGCTTCACCGCCGTCACCACCCGCTCGATGGTGTAGTCGATCTCCGCCGCGGTCGTGAAGCGACCGAGCGAAAAGCGGATGCTCGAGTGCGCCAGGTCGTCGCCGACGCCCAGCGCCTTGAGCACGTAGCTCGGCTCCAGCGACGCGCTCGTGCAGGCCGAGCCCGAGCTGACCGCGATGTCCGAGAAGCCCATCATCAGCGACTCGCCCTCGACGTACAGGAAGCTGACGTTCAGGTTGTTCGGCGTTCGCTCGGTCGGATGTCCGTTCAGGAAGATCTCGTCCAACTGGCCGAAGAGCCCATCGCGCAGCCGATCGCGCAGCGCCGCGACGCTGCGGCTCTCCTCGGGCATCAACCGCCGGCAGAGCTCGGCCGCCGCGCCCATGCCCACGATGCCCGGCACGTTCAGCGTCCCGCTGCGCATGCCGCGCTCGTGCCCGCCGCCGTGCAGCACCGGCTCGCAGCGCACCCGCGGCCTGCGCCGCCGCACGTACAGCGCGCCCACCCCCTTCGGGCCATAGATCTTGTGCCCCGAACAGCTCAGCAGGTCGATGCCCATCGCCTCCACGTCGATCGGCGCCTTGCCGAAGGTCTGGCAGGCGTCGGTGTGGAACAGCACGCCGCGCTCCTTGCACAGCGCCCCGATCTCCCGCACCGGCTGAATCGTCCCGATCTCGTTGTTCCCGTGCATGATCGACACGAGGATGGTCTTGTCGTTCATGGCCTCGCGGACCTGCTCGGCGCTGACGTGCCCGTGCTTGTCCACCGGCAGGAACGTCACCTGGAAGCCCTGCTGCTCGAGGTACTTGCACGGATCGATGGTGGCCTTGTGCTCGGTCACCTGCGTGATGATGTGGTTGCCCTTCTCGCGGTACATCGCCGCGACGCCCTTGATGGCGATGTTGTTACTCTCGGTCGCGCCGCTGGTCCAGACGATCTCCTTGGCGTCCGCGCCGATCACGCCCGCCACCTGCTCGCGGGCCTTCTCGACCGCCTCCTCGGCCGCCCAGCCGAAATCGTGATTTCGGCTGGCCGCGTTGCCAAAGTGCTCCTTGAAATACGGGAGCATGGCCTCGAGCACGCGCGGATCGACCGGAGTCGTCGCGTTATTGTCCAGGTAAATGGGGAGCTTCATGCCTTCGACTCCATGATCTTTCGACTCAGCACCAGCGGCGCCGACGACATCGGCTGCCCGCATCCGCAGGCATCCAGCGCCAGGTCGGCGACGGTGATTTCCTTCAGGAACTGCTCCAGCCGGTCACGGACGCGTTTCGCCGGCCGCGAGATCGGGCAGACGTGCTCGAGGTCGCAGCCGCTCCCGTTCTCGGCCGTGGACGGATCGGCGCACTGCACGAACTGCACGGGGCCTTCGAGAATCTCGATCAGCCGGTGCAAGGTGACGGAGTGCAACTCCACCGCCAGGCTGTAGCCGCCCTTGGACCCGCGCACCGACCGCAGCAGCCCCTCCTGCGCCAGGCCCTTCAGAATGTTCATCAGCAGCGAGATCGGAACGTGGTACCGCTGGGCGATGGCGCGCGCGTTGTCGATTCTCCGGCCGTTCGAGGCCAGATGGCTCAGCGCGATCAGGGCGTAATCGACCTTCTTGGTCAGCGTAAACACGATGACGTTCCGCCTGCCAGCCCGACGTTCGTGCAGAAATATAGCACTACTTTAGTGCTGATTCAAGTGCGTCGGACAACCGTCGGGCGGTACTTGGATCGGTTTGCATCAGTGATACTAAACCGTTTCAAGGCAATGAATTACGTTCAATAGAGGCGATCGCATCCGTGGCGTAACCGTCGGATCGGCGGGAAATCGTCCACGTCGCCACCGTGATTTGGAGTGCTGTTTCCCGCATGCCGCTCAAACGCGGATGTGCTGCCACCGGCCGCTGCGCAAGCGCCATGCCATCAGTCCGGCGCGAGCGACGAGATCCACGTACATGCCGGACCAGACGCCGATGAGCCCGCCCTCCAGCACCACGCCGCCGAGATAGGCGATCGGAATTCGCAGCCCGACGATGCCGAGCAGGGTGAACAGCATGGGTACGGTGGTGTCGCCGGCGCCGCGCAGCGCGCCGAGGTACACGATCAGCGTGGCGACGAACGGCTGCACGAACGCCAGACCGCGCAGCGCCGGGACGCCGCACTCGATCACGCGCGGATCGGCGCTGAGAAACCGAAACAGGGTCTCGGCTCCGAAGAAGAAGAGCGAGCCGGTCAGAAGCAGCAGGCCCACCGCCTGGTTTCGCGCCTCGCGGGCGGCGGCCAGCGCGCGGCGCGGGTCGCCCGCGCCGAGGTTCTGACCGACCATGGTCGAGGCCGCCACGCTCCACGCCAGCGCCGGCAGGTACGAGAGCGACTCGATGCGGATGCCGACGATGTGGGCCGCGAACATCACGTCGTCCGGCCATCGCGTCGGGGCGCGCGTCAGGATCGACAGGAACACGAAATGCCCGGACCACATGATGGCGCTGTCGATCGACGCCGGCAGGCCGATGCGGAGGATGCGCCGCATCCAGTCGCCGTGCGGCCACAGCAGGCCGGTCGACATCCGCAGCCCGCCGCGGCCGCGCAGCAGGATGACGATCATCAGCACGCCGCCGAGGATGCGGGCCGCGACCGTGCCCCAGGCGATGCCGATCGCGCCCAGCTCCGGAAGCGGACCCCAGCCGAACGTCAGCCCCCACGTCGCCAGGACGTTCACGACGTTCACGACCGCCATGATCTTCATCGGCGTGCGCGTGTCGCCCGCGCCGCGCAGACAGGCCGCGCCGACGAACGTGAGCGACTCGGGCAGGTAGCCCACGAGGTCGATGCGGATGAATCGAACGGCCAGCGGCCCGGCCGATGCCGACAGCCCCAGGAGTCGCACCAGCGGCGGCGCCAGCCAGTTCATGCAGACAATGGCGGCCACCGCCAGCAGCACCGCCAGCGTCATGGCCTGGTTGGCGGCCTCGTCGGCGTCGCGCGAGCGGCCCGCGCCGATCGCGCGGGCGATGATGGCGGTCGCGCCGATGCCCACCAGGCTGAACAGCAGGCTGATGAGCCAACTGATGTATGCCCCGAACCCCACGGCGGCCGTCGCCACGGCCCCGAGATGTCCGGCGAGGTACGTGTCGTTCCATGCCACGCCGGCATTCAGAAGCTGCTCGCCCAAAACCGGCAGAGCCAGCAGCATGACGCCCGAGCGGATCGGCCCCGTTGTCAGGTCCGGCAGGCGTCGCGGCGGCGGTCGCCGCGACACATCCATCTCGGCCGGACCGACGCCGGTCTCCGGCTCGGTGGCCTCGGCCGCGAGCCGCGCCAGCGGATCGGGCGCGACGTCAAGCTGGGCGTCGTCGGCCACGCGCTCGAACTCGTCGGGGCCCGGCGTCACGGCGGCGATGCCG
>CAZNUJ010000021.1:0-59704 GCA_964576285.1 uncultured Planctomycetaceae bacterium
CGGTCGCCGCCGCCGAGCCGACGCCTCCCGCGCCGCCCGCCGCTGAATCCGCGCCGCGGGTCCGGTCGCTCTCGGTGGCCGCCGACGCGGCGGGTCCATCGACCGCCGTCATCCCTAATCCGGGCCCAGCGCTCCCCCAGAAGCCGTCCGATCCTCGCGCGACGACGCCGATGGGCGCCTCGTCGTCCGGCTCGTCGCTGCTGGCCGACCTCGAAGCGGCCGTGGCGGCGAACCCCAACGATTTCGACAAACAGATGCGACTGCGGATGATGTACGTCGCGCTCGGTCAGGACGGCAAGGCGCTCGCGGAGACGCCCGGGATGAGCCGCGACGTGCTCGAGACGGTGCAGGGTCTCATCCGGCCGCTGATCGAGGCCCGCGCGGCCGACGCCGGCGACCCGGCCCGCGCGGCGGCGCGACAGCTGGCGTCGGTCGAGCAGCTTCAGCAGAACCTTCGCTCGCGCGCCGAGTTGTCGATCCCGGCCATGGCCCTGTGCAGCCAGATCGACACCTTCGGCCGCTACGACGCGATCGAACCGCCGTCCCTTCCGGCTCGATCACGTGCGACTTATTGGCTCTACGTCGAGGTCGCCAACTACCGCTCCGAGCAGACGGCGCGCGGCGACTACCGCACCCTGCTCACCATGCGCACCAGCCTGCTGACGCGCGACGGCCGCGAGGTCTGGACCCGGACCGATCGTCAGATCGAGGATCTATCCAAGCGTCCGCGGGCCGACTTCTTCCTGTCGCTGCCGTTCACACTGCCCGAGACGGTCGAGCCGGGCGAATACGTGCTCAAGGCCGAGATCGAGGACGAACTCGGCGGCAAAGCCAACAGCCGGGCGCTCGACATCAAGATCGTTGCAACTTCGGAGTCCACCCGTGCAACCGCGGACCGCGGCGCCCGCTGACGCCGTCGGGCCTGACTGCCCGCGGGCCGGGGTCGCGATGCGGTCGATCGGCAGCACATCCTGGCCCAACCGCCATCGGCTTGCGTTTCGGCGATTGGCGGCGCACCTGTCGGCCGTCTCCGGCGAACCGGCCGTGCTGATCGTCGGACCGGGCGCAGTCACGCGCCTGATGCGGCCGTTCCTCGCCGACGCCGCCGCGCCGCGGGCCGGCCCGGGCCGATTCCTGACCGACCTGGCGCGATTCGCCGATCAACTCCTGCGCCGGCTGCCGTGGCTGAACCTCGTTTCGCTTGAGCCCGCCGAGCTGCGCAACGTCATCGGCCGTCCGGTCCGTTGGACGATCGTCGATCGCTCGCCGCGCGTTCTGCGCGCGGTGGCCGAAGATCTGCCGGACGCGGCGCTTCACGAGATCGACATCGCGCGACAAGCGATTCCCGTTACGGCCGACGTCGTCGTGGCCTTCAACGTGGTCCCGCGCACCGACGATCCGCCCGCGGCCATGCGGCACGTGGCCGCCGCCGTGCGACCGGGGGGATATCTGCTGGTCGACGATCGCTCGGCCGGGCGCTGGCTTCCGGGTCCGCCGGCGTTCGAGAAGATCGACGAGAAGCTCTATCGCCGCGCGCCGGCGGCGCCGGATTGAAGATTGTGCTATAATCCGCGCGACGTCAGATCGTCCGGGGGCGAAATGGTTTCGACCGGGTGAGTTGACGGAAAGGTGGCGTGTCGAGGTTGTCAGGTGGCCTCGTTAAACACCTGGCGAAAACTTTAAATGGCGACAATCTGTACGCCATGGCTGCCTAACTAGGCCGCCCGTCGAGTTGCCGACGCCCGCTAGGCAACGAGACGCCACCAGCGGGCTGGTCTCCGAGTCCTGCTCGGCAGCGAGGAGACGAGAACTCGTCGAGCTGGTCCGCCCGGAAGCCTGTCGTTCGGCGTCCGGGCGGATGACGACAAACGAACGACTACACACGTAGAGGCCTCTCCTGAAGCACTTTGGGACGCGGGTTCGATTCCCGCCGCCTCCATTATTCAGGCCTTTCCGGCCCCGCCGCGCTTGTCTCCAGGGGCCGCGGGGGCAAGGCGCGCGGGCCGCGCCGGGTCCTTGATCCGAGTCCCCGCCAATCGTACGATTTCCTACGTCCTCGCCGTCCGGGGTTTCCTCGCAACAAGCAGGGAGCGAACGATGCGATCGAACTTCCGTTGGTGCGCGCTGGTCCTCGCGGTGCTTCCGGTCACCCTCGGCATGCAGGGCGGTTGTCCCGGCGGCGGCCCGCCGCGACCGGACTTCTCGTCGCTCGCCGGACTGTGGCAGATCACGCGCGGCCAGGTCCGCCTGACGCTGGCCGGCGGTGCGACCGACGGCGGCGATTGGCAAGGCGGCTCCAGTTCGGGCGAGCTGCTGCCGATCGACCTCGACAGCGTGGCGCCGCTCTGGCGGCCGCTGGCCGAGCAGTGGAACCAGCACCTCGCGAACCTCAACGCGTCCTTGGATGCCGCCTTTCCCGCGCGGGTGATCATCGCCTTCCCGCGCTTCGCCACCATGCGGCTGACCGACGCGGCCGATCCGACGCGGACGATCGAAGGTTTGATCAACAACCAGGCGCAGTACCTGTTCGCCGGCGACCTGTCCGGCGGCGGGCAAGGCAGCGATCAGGGCGGCGGGTTCGGCCTGTCGATCGCGACCATCGAAGGCTCGTTCAACGTCGAGGCCCGCACCACCAGCGGCCGGGTTGCACGGACGCTGATCCTCGTCGTCGCCGGCCCGCAAGGCGCGGTCGGACTTTCGATCCAGATCAGCGTCGACTACACCGGCCAGCGGATCGGCGACCCCCCACCCGCCACGCAGCCGGCCGCGGGTCAGTCTGGCTAACCAGGCGACCCGTCGCATTCCATCAACCAGCCGCCGCCGCCGCACTCGGGAAGAGCGGCCGGACTTCGACAATCGGCGCGTGGGTGGGGTATCGCGCTCCAGCCGGTTCGATCGCTCTCTGGCGCTGTTGATCGGACGGCCCGTTCGGACCCGCGTTCCCAACTTTCGTCCGGACGTTCTTGACGAGTTGCATCCGCGTGGCCCGCGCGGCGACAGGGCGTGCGGGAGAGTCCCCGCCATGGTTCGGCCTCTTCCGCTCGGGTCGCTTGTCGGTCGGGGGATGGCGATGGCGGACGGCCGATCGCATGTCGGAGCGCGGTCGAGGAAAGCCGGAGGAAAACCCTTGCGGAGAGCGGGGCGACAACGGGTAGAATACGCGAGGTAGCCCGCCCGATCGGCTCCGTTGGCAGGTCGAGGCGGTAAACAGATACAATGACGCCATCATCACGATGTCAATCGCCGCGTCGCGAAACTCAGGATATGAGCCACCCGCTTCATGTCGTTTGGTGGCCCTCGATTTGGGCATGCTACAACTTGGCCCCCATGACGTTTTGTATCATCATCGCGGTAGCGTGCCATGGCATATCCAGAGCCATCGAGTTCGCGAATACTGTGGTCACCTGGCCTGTGCCTTGCTTCATCGTCGCGACGATGCTTGTCGTCGTTCGTGAGGTCCGCGCGGCACGCATGCTTCTCGTGCTCAATCGATGGCCTGGCGAATGCGCATCATGCGGCCATTCCCGTCATGGTCTCGACGGCAGCGTTCCCTGCCCGGAGTGCGGATGTCCGCAGTTGATCGTCGAACCCATGTGTCATGCGCAGACGGCGAATATGGCTCCGTATTCATTCGTCGGACTCGGAGAATCCCTGTTCCCGCGCGACGGATTCGTTCGCTTGTTCGGCGCCGTGCTCGGGCCAATCCTATTGGCAGCGGCTGTGCTCCGCTTGATTAGCTCGCTTGTCCGTGTGCACGGTATGCCGTGGTGATGCGGCGGATGGCCCGACTTGAATGCCGGAGTGCAAGCCGCAGCGGCGAGCCGACGATGGCGGAGGTGAGATGATCGGCGCGCTTGGTTTGTGAGCTGCTTCAAAACCGTAAAGCTGGCCGATGCGTGACGTGCCGCTGAGAGCAGAGAGGTGACGCCATGCCATTCGGACTGGTCGCGGCCAAGTGTTGGAGTGAAGTCGAGCCGCTCTTGCCACGGGGGCAGCCCAAGCCCCGGGGCGTCTGGCCGCCCATCGGGCCGGCTATGAAACGGCCTCGACCGGGTTTATCATGGTGGGGGCGAGGGAGTACGATCCGGAGATCGGCCGGTTCCTTCAGCCCGACCCGCGGCCGACCGGTCCGGAGCTTCAATGGGGCCAGTTGAACCGATGGGCCTACTGCGCGAACGACCCGGTGAACGCCAGCGACCCGAGCGGAGAAATCGCCGGCGTAGCTGGCATTGGATTGGCGGTGCCGGGCTTCGGGTGGTTCTTGGCGGCCCTCGTCGCAGTCGCGGCGACAGCATTCTTGCTTTATGAGCTACTGGAGGGCGGGGCGTATGCGTCCAAGTATGACCCCAACGCCAAGATATCAGAACTCATCGGTAAGTATGTGCCAGGTTCAGTCTTGCGCTGCGGGCTGCCGCCTGGCGGTCCCGGATGGAATGACATTCTGCGGATGACTTGGGGCGCGGTAATAGTCGCGGCACGACAAGGTGAGCGCTGGGCCATGACGGTCAAAAAGATATTCGAGAAGGGTTTCCATCAGTAATGGTATTTTATCGTCGGTATTCGATTCATTATACTGCGGTTCCCGGACTTGGCCCGCGCCTGGAAGAGCGTCTTTTGGCGCGGCACGGTGACTTGGTAACCGCTGGCTTGATCATCGGGAGCCTGAGCTTGATTGTTGGCTGTGACGACGATGCTGATCGACTGATCGAGCAACTCGTACCAGCCGATCTTTTTGCCTTCGAACGGATCGGCCCGCTCTCGGATGCGGAAGTCGTTCATGAGGCCACTGTGGATGAATCGGTCGAGCGATGTTGTCTTGTCGGGGAGGGTCTTTGTGAACACGTCGAGTGGAGCCGGCTGCTTTGGCGTCCGGACTGGATCCTAGGACAATCGCCCATCTGCTGCAGCTCGTGCGGTGGACGCGTAGGCCTCTATCGGCTGTCACTGCCCTCGTTCGCGGTCGAGGCCTTGGCGTCCTTGAATCTGCTCGAACAAGCTTGGGACGCCGTGGATATTTATGCGCCTGCGGACTTGGAGAAAATGTGTGGCGATCACCTTGCTGCGTGCGAGCGCGCGGTTCGCCTGTACAGATCGGACGTGCTTGCGAGAGTGGCATCTGCATTTGAGTCGAAGGGCATGACGCTGAGCGCCGCGCCGCGCTGGCACTCGATGGTCGATGCTTGATCTGCCCAAGGCTTGGACGTCCTCCGCAGTGTTGACGTTCGTTTGGCAGCGCTTGGACGGTGCGATTCTGCGTAGTGGCGCGAGCGACGGGCTGGTTCGGCTGCCGTCGCGAGGAGGGCTACCGCACGCGGCACTACGACGCCCACCGGCCGGTGCCGCTGCCGACGCATGAGCGGCCCAACGGGTCGGCGTTCGACGGCGCGCGGCAGCACCCGGAGTACGACCCGGCGTATCCGGCCGGCTATGAAACGGCCTCGACCGGGTTTATCATGGTGGGGGCGAGGGAGTACGATCCGGAGATCGGCCGGTTCTTGCAGCCCGACCCGCGGCCGACCGGTCCGGAGCTGCAATGGGGCCAGTTGAACCGATGGGCCTACTGCGCCAACGACCCGGTCAACGCCAGCGACCCGACGGGGCGATCCTCGTTCGATCTCTTCTTTGGATTGCTTTACATCACTGTCGGCATCGGCTTGATCGCGGCGTCAGTCGGTGCGATCTTCTCTACTGGCGGGCTTGGGGCGCTCGAGCCGCATATCGTCGCCATGGCGATCGCCGGTCTCGCGGCAATCCTCGAGGGAATCGCGCTACTTCTGGACCATGCGGGAGAAGGGTGTCTTGCAGATACGTTCCACGCCATGGCAGCGGCGGGATTCGGGCTCGCGGCATTCGCGACACTCGGTTGGGGCACCGGAATCGGACAGGCGGCCGCGTGGATCCCCAACATGCTCGCCAGGATAAAGGCGGGTACGTTGCTGGTGGGTGGCGGGAACGCTGCCAATAGCATCGCCAATATTTTCCGGAAGTAGGCTCGTCGGAGCAGCTTGGGATGGAACTCGAGCGCAGCATTGTGGAGTGCATCAATTGTCCGCCATGGACATCGGCGCTGATGCGCGGCGTCGCGACGGCGACCCCCGGTGCGATCCGTCTCGGGCCGGCGATGTTCCGCCATGCTCGCGCCGACCGAATCAACCTCGCCGTCGCATACAGTGGCATACTTCGGGTCATGAATCTATGCACGACCGTCGTCGGCTCGACAGGCCTTTACTTCGCCGCTTTCACTTCGAGGACGATTGGGTTCGTCTGCTTCCTCATCGTTTTTGTGGCAGAGTGCGTGGTCGTCCCGTGGCTCGGACGGCAACGCCGGGTACGCCCTGCATCGACCCTGTGGGATTTGAACTCGGAAGATCGGCCGCAGGACATTGGCGTCCCGTCGCACGTTCCGATCGTGAGGGGCGATACGCAAGCGATCGCGAGGGTGTCTGACGCCATAGTCCTAGGCGGTGCCGGCTGCCTACCCTACCTATCCAAGGTGCGATACCCGCTGCAACGAGTTTCCATCGCGATCGGCGCCCTGTTGATCGCCTATGTGCGGGGACCGGTCCCGCATTGGGCCGTTCCCTTGGCTATGGCTTGGATTCTGCTGCTAGTTGCCTGCTTCGATCGGGCCGAGGGCGTGTCGACGCTGAAACACGTTTGGTATCGCGTCTCGGCCGGGAGGCTCGAAGTCTTGCAATGTCGACTGTGGTCTCGGAGCACGGCTGTCGTTCGGTGTATATCGTTAATGGACTCCGATATCGTTGTGGATTTTGAGAGCGGTGTTGTCCAGATCGGTCAGGGCACCACGACAATGGCACGCCAGCATCTCGGGTTGGAGCGGCTTGACGACCCGTACGGCTTCGCTGGCGCCGTCCTTGTGGCTGCGGCGGCCCCGGCGCCCGGGCCAGACCTGCCCAGCGATGTGCCACTATAGCGATGAGTCCATGGGTCGGTCGGCCGAGTGGGTATCGGGCGTCCGCGACGACGCCGCGCGAGTGCTGGCGAAAGACCGGCAGCACGGCCGGCGACTGAGTTGCTTCACTGGGAGATTGCGAATTCCGCCACCGCAGTCGGTCGGGCTACCGCACCCGGCATTACGACGCCGACCGGCTCGTGCCGCTGCCGACGCATGAGCGGCCCAACGGGTCGGTGTTCGACGGCGAGCAGCAGCACCCGGAGTATGACCCGGCGTATCCGGCCGGCTATGAAACGGCCTCGACCGGGTTTATCATGGTGGGGGCGAGGGAGTACGCTCCGGAGATCGGCCGGTTCCTTCAGCCCGACCCGCGGCCGACCGGTCCGGAGCTTCAATGGGGCCAGTTGAACCGATGGGCCTACTGCGCCAACGACCCGGTCAACGCCAGCGACCCGAGCGGATATGTGGCGCTGTTCGACGCTTTCGCGTTCGCGGCTGCCGGTGGCGTGCTCGCCATGGGAGTCATGGCACTCCTGACTGGCGCGGCAGCGTTCATCGGCTTGGGAATGATATTCGCTGCCTTGGCCGCAATGCTGGCAATCATGTCGCGAAACACGTGTGACCAAGGACTGGCCCAGATGTTGCGCGGCCTCGCCGCCGCCATGGCGACGCTTGCTGTCATGTCGTTCGGTGCCGCCGCTTTCCTTCAGCTTGCAGGCTATTCCGCAACGCTCGGTTTGTCAGCGTCACAAGCCCATGCCTTTCAAGTGTACACGAGATTCGGCGGCTTCTTCGGCGCGCTTGGCACGCTCATGAGCCTGATGTAGGTGCCGCGAGAAAGGGCATCTCGAATGAGGCAACGACTTTGTGACGCTCAAGATTCCCATCCGGAACGGCTTCATGCGCGGGCACGCTCGGACGACTTCCTCGTTGACCTTGCGGTGTTGGCATGTGGCCCGCTGATCCTCCTCTTGGGTAGTGCGTTCCAGAGACGCTATGCACTGGCACTTGCCGCGGTCGTTGTTCTGTGGGCTGGTGCTCGACTGGCACGGCTTGTTTGGAGGCGGGCGGCGTATCGGAAATGGTGTCACACGGTTGCGAGGCTGGAGTATGCGATCTGCCCGAAGTGCGATTTCGACCTGCGTGGGTCGCCGTCCGCCGGCGTGTGCCCGGAGTGCGGCGACCCGTACGACAAGGCGATGCTTCCAGCGGTATGGGCTGCTCGTGAGTCGGGACGTGATGGCTCCGGCGATGAGACCAAGGTCTTCTGAGTTTGGGAACGCGCGGCTCGGGAGCTCTTCGTGGGCCGACCGGTCCGGAGCTGCAATGGGGCCAGTTGAACCGATGGGCCTACTGCGCCAACGACCCGGTCAACGCCAGCGACCCGAGCGGGGAGTTCGGAGCGATAATACCATTCCTGTGGGCTGTGCTCGCTTGGACGATTACGCTCCTGGCCATGATCTTACTGCCGGCTTCGAGAATCTTAGCCGCCTTTGCCCGTTATTGTTTCATTCGGTCCGGTCTCGCTCGAACACCCGCGCCTCCGCGATTTTATGGGCCGCCGACTACACCGCCCGGCGTCAAGCAATTGCTTGAGCTCGGACTACCAATGCCGAACAATTCCTTCGATCAACTGATTATGGATGCCGCCATGATCTGACTAAATGTCGGCACGCTGTTATCTATGGAAAGCGACATGCTGGTGTCGGCTTCTCGGGATCGATAGTCAAACGTTCTGACGCCTCGGGACAGGCCATTATGAATCCTCCGGCAAGATCGAAGTCCGATCATGACTTCCAGTCGCGTCAATTGGATACAAGGGGCCTTTCGATTTTCTCGCTTGCTGTATCGTGTGACGGCGAGCATCTGCTTACCGGTAGTGACGACCGGACCGTTCGCCTGTGGGAAACTGCATCGGGTGAGGAAATCGGGCGATTTATGTTTCCTCGCCGAGTTCTGCCGCGGTGCGTCAGCGTGGTGGGTTTCATCGCTGGCGACGCGAGGGTTTTCGCCGCCGAGAGTGGGGGAGCAATCATCGTCTTGGATTCGGGCCTGAACGACCGGATCTGCTCCATCGCCTGTCCGTGCTTGTCGCCATTCTTTGCCATCGTGCCAACGACGCACGTCGTAACGACGGCAGATGGGACGCGCGTGATCGTTGGCTGGCCTGACGGAACGCTGCGAACCTACGATGCGCAGAATGGAACCGAGCAGCAGCGAGTGCGCGTAGCCAAGCGTGGTATCACTACCTTGGCAGCGTCGCCGCAGAACCATTTTTGTGCGACGGCAGTGCGGGGAGGACTCATACAGCTTTGGGATTTCGACGATCTTGAAGAAGAACTTCAAATAGATCTCGGTGTGTCCAATCCTCGGCTCTTGGTGCGTTGCTTGTGCTTTTCGCCTGTTGGTCGTGCCCTGCTGGCCGGGGCGACAGACGGCTATGCGACGTTGCTTGATCTTGCCACTTGCCGAGTGCGCAAGAGGTTTGGCGGAGACTGGGGGGAAGTGAGCACGGCGGCTTTCTCGGCGTCCGGCGATTGCCTTGCGCTAGGAACGTTAGGCGGCCTTGTGCGTGTTTGGGATATCCACCACGACCGTGAACGGTTCGTGATTGATTGTCGGCATGGCCGAAGACTTGGCGCTGGACGAATTCCGGTTGCGTTCGCAGACGAGGGTCGCGTGCTGCTGACTGGGGACGCGGATGGTGTCATTCGATATCACGAAGTAGATGGATAGAGTCTGTTGTATCTATTCCCCGGTTACATTGGCGACGTGGCGAGGATAGCGGGCACGTGGCGGGGTCGAGGCTGGGCGGGCGGCGAATCTGGTCGCGGGACAGACGTACGTCGTCGCTGCGGGCCATCCTGACCGCTCCCCGCGCCGCTCCGCGACGCCGCTACCCTTCGATCGGCTGGGGGCGTTCGGACGCATGAGGCTCAGCGATGCGCGGTCGCGGAAAACCGGAGGAAAACGCTTGCAGAGAACGGGGCGACAACGGGTAGAATACGCGAGTTGACCCGCCCGGTCGGCCCCGTTGGCTGGTCGAGGGGGTAAATCGATACGTTTGGCGAAGGCCGGCGTGGGCTGCTCACTGAACCACCCATTAGCGGCTCCTGTCGGAGGGCTGTTTGGATTTGGAATGGGCAAGATACAAATGGAGGCTTTCATGATTCTCTGGGAGCTCGTGCCGTCCTGGTTGTAGCAGTGAGCGGCGGCTCGCGCTGCTCGCCGGCGCATCGGGATGCCGGCGGTCGGCGCGTCCCGTCAGCGGAAATGCGATCATGAGCGCATACGACCTGGCCGTATTTGTGCTGGCTGGATTGGCGGGATGCGCGGTGGTGGCTTGCGGGCGTGCGTTACGCCACCGCCTCGTTCTCCGATGCGTGCCCGAGCTGGCTCGCGTGGCCGACCCGGGCCTTCGGGTTTCGATTCTGGATGAAACGGCGATCCCGAAGTCATCCCATCTCGCGTCAGCGCTGACGTTCGCTGTCGTGGTGATTGGCGCGTGGTGGTCGGCGGACTTCTTGACGGAACGAGGCCTGCCCCTCGCGCTGGGGTTTGTCTTCGGTTGTGTCATGCTGGCCGCCTACCTCCCGCTGAGCGCGTGGCGGCGCCCGGATCGGGTAGCTGCGGCGGTGCGACATGCGATGAACTCGCGCCGCTTGGCAAGCTGTCCGGGCTGTGGATGGCTTTCCGCAGCGGGCGAAACGGCGAAATGCCCCCACTGCGGCGAACCCACGAACACGGACGACGTCGAACGCAACGCCGCCGGGGAGCGTCGCGGGTGAACTGCGGTTCAGCAGCAGCGGTTCGACGCCTTCGGCGTCTCGCTCGGGCGGCGGATCATCTCGACCTGTCCGAAGGTCCCCGAGCCCACGCAGTGCATGCCCAGTCCGCCCCAGCCGGCACCGCCCGGCTGTGCCGGCCGGCTGGCGACGGGCGAACTCGGCTACCACGGGCAGGAGGGCTACCGCACGCGGCATTACGACGCCGCCCGGCTCGTGCCGCTGCCGACGCATGAGCGGCCCAACGGGTCGGCGTTCGACGGCGAGCAGCAGCACCCGGAGTATGACCCGGCGTATTCGGCCGGCTATGAAACGGCCTCGACCGGGTTTATCATGGTGGGGGCGAGGGAGTACGCTCCGGAGATCGGCCGGTTCCTTCAGCCCGACCCGCGGCCGACCGGTCCGGAGCTTCAATGGGGCCAGTTGAGCCGATGGGCCTACTGCGCCAACGACCCGGTCAACGCCAGCGACCCGAGCGGACGTCTCCTTGAATCCGTAGCCTTCACTGTCGGGGCTGGAGTAGGTCTCGCCCTCGGCGCGTACTCGGGCTACGAGCTCGCATTGAAGCGCAATCTGGGATCGGTGCTTGGGGCGGTGCTGGCGATCATGGTGGGACTCATTGGGCCCCTCATGCTAGACATGATTACTGACACTTGCCAGAACCGAGATCCTCGAGTTTTCGGCTCAGCCGCGGCGTTCTTCGGGTGGTTGCGAACCGCGCTGACGGCAACGGGAATGGCGGCCATCGCCAGTTTCCTGCTAGCATTCGCGGCAGGCTTGTTCCTGGGGCTGGTGGTGGGATTCAATCTCGGCGTGGTCGCAGGCAGTGCGATGAGCATTCTGGGGCACGCGTCGGCGATTGAAGGCTCTAACGCAGGCTCTGCGGACACGGCGCTCGCGCACTCAGGCCTTCGGAGTACCCGAACCGAGCGGTTCGATGGCAAACTAACTCGTTGTAAGCCGCACCTCCTGTCGTGTTCGAGAACGATGGTCTGCCGACGGTGGCGGGTTGTACGCCGGTGTCGACAACGATGAGGACTGCGACAGTGTGCATGAACCGGAGGTTTCGATGGGTGCCCGATGTCGACAAGTGTTCATCATTTTCTTGGCGGCGGTCGCCCCGATTGTGTTTCTGGTTGTATCGCGTAGCCCGGTTCTCTCCGGCCAAGTCATCCTGAGTTATCAGATATCGACCGTCACGATGTTCTTGTTAGTAATTCGGGCATGTCGTCGTGCCAACCCCTGCGCGAGGCGATCCTTTGCCCTATTCACGAAGGCTGTCATGGCGTTGGCTGTCTACGCTGGGTTACTTGCCGCAGCTGGATATGTGGTCGCTCCTGATGAAAGCTTCTTCAGAGTGTTCGGGGGCGTAGGCACTTATCTCGCGAACGTTGCCATGTTTACATGGGCGGTTGCCGTAGCATATGCGTCGAGCGAGCCCAACTGCGGAGAAGAATCAACGCGGAACTCCACGAGCCAACGATGACGTACCCGCAGTGCCGGAGGATGGGTTGCTGCTGTCGTCGAAGTTTAACCCCGGCTGGCGACGGGCGAACTGGGCTACCACGGGCAGGTGGGCTACCGCACCCGGCATTACGACGCCCACCGGCTCGTGCCGCTACCGACGCATGAGCGGCCCAACGGGTCGGCGTTCGACGGCGCGCAGCAGCACCCGGAGTACGACCCGGCGTATCCGGCCGGCTATGAAACGGCCTCGACCGGGTTTATCATGGTGGGGGCGAGGGAGTACGATCCGGAGATCGGCCGGTTCTTGCAGCCCGACCCGCGGCCGACCGGTCCGGAGCTTCAATGGGGCCAGTTGAACCGATGGGCCTACTGCGCGAACGACCCGGTCAACGCCAGCGACCCGAGCGGTGAGGTCGGCGTGACCTCCGGTGAGGCTATTTTCGGGGGCGTCCTCGCGTTTCTCTCAGTACCGTTTCTCTTGGGTGCACTCGTCGGTCTCGGCGACGCCGTTGGAGTCAATCTGCGCGGCCTCGCTGTAGCTTTATGGAACGGCATTCTGGGCGCTCTTTTCGGCAATGCGGGGCGCATTTGCCGCGAGGCGCTCTCGACGTACTGGTCGAGCGCCCTGCTCAACATCCTAGGGAAACTCGGCCTCCGACGCGCTGGATTGGGGTTCCTTGCGCTCGCCGACACGCTGGTACTGGGTCTTGGAGCCGGCTTCGCGTTGGTCGCTGCAGGCGCCGGATCCCCAATAGCCTACTACGCCGGTTATCAGGCTGGTTTCATGTTCGGGCTTTTCTGACGCAACTCCGATCCAGCGCAGGACACGCCACCAGGTTCTGCCAAGAGGTAAACGGCCCTTGGAGCGACGCGATGGGACTGATCATGCTCACGCTGTTGGAGATCGCGGCGTTGCCCACGATGCTCGCCCTTCTCCTTGCGATGGAGACTCTGACTACAGCCTTCGCGATGCTGTGCCCTTCGATCCTGCCATACGTGTCCGCCTGGCGTTCTTCGGTCACTGCCCGCCAACGAGGTGCGCGAAGTCAGCGAGACGGCGTGGGGCGATCCGCAACCATCGCGGCGAGCACGGAGGCCGGCGCGGAGCCGCGCCGGGCGGAGGCAATCCAGAGCCGAGGGGCAGCACGCCTGCGCCGATTTGGGAAGGTCGGCGGGCTCTGCGTGCTGGTCACGCTCGCGGCGGCCGTGATCGCTGACACGATCTTCTTCGAGTCGCTGGTGCGTGCAACCCTTGCGCGACTGATGGGCTCAACCGGCCTGCGTTTTGTTTCATACCGTGTCGACGGAAGTTTTCTGAGGGGACGATTCGCCTTCGCCGACCTTTGCGTGACCCGAGGCGACAGTGATGCGCCGGAACTGCAGTTGCGATTCGAACGACTTGAAATCCGCCTGAATATGCTGGCATTGGCCCTCGGAAGAATCGCGATTTCCTCCTTGCATGCTGCGGGTGTGGACGGCAGGTTGGCCCACATCCAGCGCGAAGACGAGCGACGTCCGCGCGGGAACATCGTGATTGAGCGCGTCCGCCTCAGCGACGTGCGGATTCGAGTCGACGTAGTCAGTGCCGGTCGGGCACCGCAGACTTGGCCGATCACGATGTCGCTTCTTGAAGGCGGACCCATTCGCCGGAGATGGGCCGCAGTGGACGTTTTGATCAACTGCGCGGGCGCGGGGACGGTCGCCGAATGCCCGTTCGCCATCGAGCGAGCCGACCCTCGAGATCAAAGGGTGACACGCTGGACATTGGAGACCCTCCCGGTTGAATTCGCAGCGTCTCTGGTGGGCGGGCCGCTGCATTGCTGCTCGAGCGGCACAGTCAGTGCCGCGTTCTGTTTCCGCGAAATGGAAGACTCTGTGGAATGTGAAGTACAGTTGTCTGCGATCGGCCTTCAGTGTGGTACCGACACTGCGCCGGATGCGGGGCCCGCGGGCCGCGCAGCGTGCATGCTGATGGGCCGGCTTTCGCGCCAAGATCGCCCACTCAACGCGCAATACGCGGTCAGGGTCCCTCGGGCGAGCGCGGATGGAGCTTTGTCGATCAGGGAGCTGGGACTGCGGCAGCGATTGGACGCCGCGTTCGGGGATGTAATTGGGCGTTTGGCCGTAACCGACGCGAGCAGGATTCATGAACTGGTGGAAGAGAAGAAGTCGCGAATTCGCGACGGCGTCGGTCGCGCGCGCCAACAACTACGGCAAGACGCAGAGCAGCGCCGCTGACTCGCCGAGAACGACCGGCGACACGGGACAATTCGCTCGGCTGCCAATGGGGAACGGAGGCTCCAACGGGCAGGAGGGCTACCGCACGCGGCACTACGACGCCGACCGGCTCGTGCCGCTGCCGACGCATGAGCGGCCCAACGGGTCGGTGTTCGACGGCGCGCAGCAGCACCCGGAGTACGACCCGGCGTATCCGGCCGGCTATGAAACGGCCTCGACCGGGTTTATCATGGTGGGGGCGAGGGAGTACGATCCGGAGATCGGCCGGTTCCTTCAGCCCGACCCGCGGCCGACCGGTCCGGAGCTTCAATGGGGCCAGTTGAACCGATGGGCCTACTGCGCCAACGAGCCGGTCAACGCCAGCGACCCGAGCGGGGAGCACCCGCTCCTCGTCTTTGGTGGGCTAGTCCTGCTGGCCGCACTGACGATGGGTTTCCTCAATTGGAACAGTGGTGCGAACTTCTGGGCTGGTGCTGCTGCAGGCGCCGGTTCAGCAGCGCTCGCGCTGGCTTTTCCGAGCGCGGCAGGCGTGATTGTGGCCTCCATGTCTGGCAGCTTGGCAAACGGTTTATTGAGCAATAATGCCGCCGACCAGATTCTACTTGACATGGCCGTGAGCGCGGCTTTCTCGCTCATCGGCGGTCTGGCCGCTGGTGGACGTCTGGGCGACTTTATTGCTTGGCTACTCGGACTTGATGCGGGCATGTTAAGCAGTTGTTTCGCGAACTTCCCTCGCGCTGGGGATGGCCGTCTGCACAGGAGATGAATTCGGTGTGGCGTGTCGCGCTGTTGTTCACGTGCTGGTATGCGGTTACCGCGATCGCGGTCATCTCGTGGCCCGGACACACGCCGGTCAAGCATGCTCCGCTCTTGTGCGCGCTTTTTCTCGCTTTAGTATCATTGTATTGGTACCTTCGGAAACTTGGTATCTCAGAAAGTCATGCACGCCTGAAAGCACGGCCAACGGTCTTGGGACTCTTGCTCCTAGGGGTCTTGGGCGCCGCGACGATGACGACGTCCTTCATCGACTACAAGTATCGTTCGCTCCGGTTCAGCGGAACCGTTCTGGTCGCGGGTCATGCTTTCCTCATCATCGTCGGCCGCATCCTCTTGACGCAGCGAGCAATCGGGCCGCATTGTCATCGTCGTAGCGATTACTGATGGCTGCGCGTCGATGCCGCGTTCCGGACGGCATCCGCACCCGGCACTACGACGCCCACCGGCTCGTGCCGCTGCCGACGCATGAGCGGCCCAACGGGTCGGTGTTCGACGGCGAGCAGCAGCACCTGGAGTACGTCCCCGCCCCGCCAAGAGACGTCACTCGCTTTGGCGCGGAACCGCTGCCGGACCTCTTCAGGGCACGGGGGCGGCGGTCAGCCGGTCGCGGCCAATTCGAGGCGGTCGCCGAAGCGGCGTCGCAGCCAGTTGCGCAGGGACTGGTGCTCCGGGGAAGTTAGCGCGGGGTCGGCCTCGAGGATCGACTCGGCGTCGCGGCGGGCGTCTTCGAGCAGGCGCGTGTCGCCGATCAGGTCGGCCACGCGCAGCTCGGGCAGGCCGTGCTGGCGCGTGCCGATCAGCTCGCCCGGCCCGCGCAGCCGCAGGTCGGCCTCGGCGATTTTGAAGCCGTCGGCCGTGCGCGTCAGCGCCTGGAGTCGCTCCGCGTCGGCCACGGCCGCGCGATCGGGTATCAGGATGCACCAGCCGGGGCGATTTCCCCGCCCCACTCGGCCGCGAAGCTGGTGCAGTTGTGACAGCCCGTAACGGTTGGCGTGCTCGACCACCATGACGGTCGCGGCGGGCACGTCGATACCGACCTCGATGACCGTGGTCGCCACCAGAATGGGCGCGCGCCCGGCGGCGAAGTCGGCCATGACGCGTTCCTTCTCTTCGCGGCGCATGCGGCCGTGCACCAGCCCCACTGGCAGGCCGGGAAAGACCTGCTCCGCCAGTCGGCGATGCTCGACCGTGGCGGCCCGCAGCTCCACGCGGTCGGACTCTTCGACGAGCGGATAGACGATGTACGCCTGTTCGCCGGCGGAGACACGTTCGCGCACCCGCGCCCACGCCTCGTCGATGCGATCCGGCGGCACGATCGACGTTCGGACCGGGGCGCGGCCGGGCGGCATGCCGCGGATGGTGGTCACATCGAGATCGCCGAAGACGGTCATGGCCAGGGTTCGCGGGATGGGTGTGGCCGTCATGACCAGGTAGTGCGGCGACGGCCCCTTGCAGCGGATGGTCATGCGTTGGCGGACGCCGAAGCGATGCTGCTCGTCAATGATGACGAGTCCGAGCCGGGCGAACTCGACCTCGCGCTGGATGAGGGCCTGCGTTCCGACCACCAGGTCGAGTTCGCCGGCGCGGATCAGGGCGTGCAGCCCGCGGCGGCGAGCCGCACCGACCGAGCCGGTCAGCAGCCCCCGTCGCACGCGGCTGCCTTCGAGGTAGCGTTCGACGTTGCGGTGCAGTTGCTCGGCCAGCAGTTCGGTCGGGGCCATGACGGCCACCTGCGCGCCGTTGGCGATGGCGGCGAGGGCGGCGTAGATGGCGACCAGCGTCTTGCCGCTGCCGACGTCGCCCTGCAACAGGCGGTGCATGGGGCGGGTGCGGGCCATGTCGCGGGCGATGTCGCGCACGGCGGCGTCCTGGCCGGGCGTGAGCCGGAACGGAAGGCGGCGGCGGATGCGCTCGTCGATGCGCGGCGTGGCCGGGAGCGGTCGGGCCTCGCCGGCGCGGCGCCGCTTGCGCACCGAGAGCACCACCAGTTGCATGGCCAGCAGCTCGTCATAGGCCAGCCGTCGGCGGGCTTCGGCGTGCTCGCCCTCGCGTCCCGGCCGATGCATGTGGGCCAGGGCGAGGCGGCGCGGCGGCAGGTCACGTAGCACGAGCAGCCGCTTCGGCAGCGGATCGATCGCCGTCGTCAGCATGCGGTCGAGGCTGCGGGCGATGATGCGGGCGATGGCGGTCGAGTTGAGTTCGGCCGCGGCGGGGTAGACCGGTTCGAGCCGGGCGTCGCCGCCGGAGGTGATCGGTTCGGCGTCGTCGTCGAGTCGTTCGAGTCGCGGGTTGACCAGTTGCGGCTGGCCACCGAACTCGCCGACGCGGCCCGTCAGTCGCACGACCGCGCCCGGCGCGAGGCGGTCCGCGATATAGGGCGCGTTGAACCACGCCGCCGAGCATCGGCCGGTGTTGTCGAGCACGCCGGCCGTGAACGCGCCGCGACGGCCACCCTGTCGCACGCGCGTGATGCGCCCGACGACGGTGGCGACCTGACCGGGTTCGAGATCCTCGATGGTCCGGGCCTCGACGCGCTGATGCCGGATCGGGAAGTACTCAAGCAGATCGGCGACGGTGCGGACGCCGAGTTTCTCGAACATGGCGGCGCGACGGGGGCCGACGCCCGGCAGAAACTGGACCGGATCATCCGCCGAAAGGGGCCGGGTGTCGCTCGCGGGCGGGGCCGGCGTCGTCGGGGGGAGATCGGGCATGGGGCTAGGGCACGATGAGCTTCAGACCCACCGGCAGGTCGCGCGGATCGGAGATGCGGTTGCGGTTGGCGGAGTACAGACGCCTCCAGGCGCGGCCGTCGCGGTAATAGCGATCGGCGATCGACCAGAGCGTCTCGCCTGGCGCGACGACGTGCGTGCGGACCTCGGGGGCGGCGTCGGTTGGAGGCGCTGGCGCCGGTCGGGGCTGAGCGGGCGGAGGCTGGTAGCTCGGCTCGGTGCGCGGCGGCGCGGACATCGGCGGCGACGTGTCGATCGCGCTCTCACGCTCCGGCGCTCGCGACACCGCTTCGAGGCGGTCATCATCGGCGGGCGCCGGCGGGGCTTGCGCCACGGACGCCTGCGGCTTGGCGCATCCGCCGACCAGCATCGGCAACCACAACAGGACGGCAACGGCGGGTCGAACCATGTCGGCGGGCCCCTGATACGAGGCGGTCGTGCCCCCCACGTCGAAACGAGAATACGGCGCGCCGCCGGGGGCGTCAATCGGCCGGGCGGCGGCCTCCCGCCTCTCGGCCGAGCAAACCGGGCAAGTTTTTCTTGGGTCGGCAGCGGGGTTCGCTAGAATGCGGCCTATGTCGATCAGGCCCTTCGAAACGGCCGAGACCCCCACGTCGGGTTCGGTTCGACAATTGTCGGTCTTCCTGGAGAACCGCGTCGGGCAGCTGCTGCGGTTGCTTCAGGTGCTGCATGCCAGCACGGTGCGGGTGCGGGCCCTGAGCATCGTGCACGCGACGGATTGCGCGATCGTGCGGCTCATCTGCGACGACACCGACACCGCCAAACGCCACCTGCGGGACGAGAACTTCGCCGTCAGCGAGAGCGACGTGGTGGCCGTTCAGCTTCCACCGGGTTCGTCGCTGCTGATGGTCTGCGCCGCGCTGCTGTCGGCCGAAATCAACATCAACTACGTCTATCCGCTGCTGGGCACCTCGAACGGGCAGATGGCGATCGCCCTGAGTTGCGACGACATCATGACGGCGGCGGCGGTGCTGCGTCACCGCAAGTTCCAGATTCTCACGGAAGACGAGCTGGGCCCCGGGCCGGCGCGATGACCGGGGCACGGCGCTGAGCCGAGCGCGAAGCGACGCCGCCAAGGTGGCATCACTCGAGCAGGCAGCGTTGCACCTGAATCGGGGCGGCGGTCGTGTACAGCCCGCTTCCCTGGCCATCCTGATAGAACCCGCGCGGACCGCGAATGCGACCCTGCACGGTTCGGTCGAACGACCGCTCGGGCACCTCGCCGCGTTCGTCCGGCGTGATCGGGAAGATCAGCACGGCGTCCTTGCCCTGCTCGTTCCGACCGAGCACGTATACCCGGCCAGACTTGCCGACCAGCGCGCGGTTGGCTTCGCTCAGGTTGCGGAAGACGCGCTTTCGCACCGGGTGATCGCCGGTCACGTCGAAAATCTGGATGCGCTCCCCGCCGAGGTCGGTCACGCACAGGTGTCCGTGGGCGAACCCCAGCCAGGTCGGTCGATCGAACATACCCTCGCCGGTCAGATCGTCCTCCTCCTTGAAGATTCGAACGAAGTTGCCGCCGGCGTCGAGCTCCTGGACGCGCTGGTTGCCGGTATCCGAGACATACACGCGGTCGCGGTCGTCGATCGCCACATCGGAGGGCGTGTCGAAGGCCCCCTCCTTCTTCGAGGCGGCCTGCGGCGAGCGGGCCGGGTCGCCGACCAACCGGACCAACTGCCCCTGCTCGTACCAGCCGACCTGGTGGTGGTGCGGGTCGGTCATGACCAGTCGGCCGCGGCGGTCGAACGCCATGCCGCCGCCCCACGGCTCGTAGCCCGGGAAGCGATTCGTCCGGATGCCGTAGTCGTCGTGCAGCGAGTTGATGTTGCTCTTGATCAGGCCGTTGCGCAGCGGACCAGACTGCGAGATCAGTGCGATCGGCGGCTTGCTGCCCGGAATGACGGCCAATTGCATCGAGTCGCGGGCGGGAGATGGCACATAGCGCGGGGCCGTGAGTGGGCCAGTAGCGCCGCGGATGTCGGTCGCCGCGATCGCGAAGGTCGTGCCATCCGCGCCGGCGGCGTTCGCACGATCATCGGTCAGCGGGGAAATCGGCTCCGTGACCGTGCCGAACTGCCCCTCGATCCGGCCGGCGGCGACCAGGTCGACCAGCTCCCATGACGGCCCGGCGCGGCCGACGCGAGCCAGCACGCGATACTCGAGCAGATCGGGCGACTTCGTGGCCGGCCAGATGACGAAGCCCTGGCTGTAGCGCGGGTCCTCGAGGTCGTACTTGACGCGGCAGAATCGCGGCGCGGCGGGCGAGGCGTTCGCCGCGAGGTGCGTCATCAGGGGATGGTCGTACGATTCGGACGCTCCCCGCGCGACGGCGAGCATGAACTCGTAGGTCGATACGAAGTGATACTCCTCGACGCCGTGGCGGCGCAGCCGGACAAGGAAGACCGCGTTGGACCCGTCGGCGGCGAGCGCGCCCCACGCGGAGCCGCCGTCGCGCGAAGGCAACGGGAACCTGCCGCTCGCGTCGGTCTCGCCGATGACAATCGGTTCGTTCGGGATGGCAAGGCCGTCCTGCTCGGTCATCCGGCGCTGAAACACGGCGACGTCGACGCCCGAAATCGGCTGACCGGCCACGTTCAGGACCTTCAACCCGCAGGCGCGGGGCAGCAGGCCGTCGGGCGGGGCGTCCGCGTTCGTCGTCGCACGCCGCGCCATGATGAACGCATCCAGATCGCTGAAGGGGCGTGGCCCCGGCAAGCTCATGAACCCCGCGTCCGGCGGCAGGCGGTAGGCGCGCTGCACGAAGTCATCCGACGAGTCGCGCACGAGGACCTGTCCAACCGGGCACTCGAGCGGCGACGGATCGGGCAGCCCGAGCGCCTTGCCGATCCGATGAATCAGCGTCCAATCGACCATCGACGCCAGGTCGGACGCGCGGCCGTCTTTTCGTGAGCCCGGCAGAACGACGGTTGCCGCTCGCGGCGACTGCTTCCGCACCGCTGCGAGCGCCTCGGACTCGGCCCCCGGCCGGGCGGCGTCGAAGATCACGATGTCTTCGACGCGGACGCGAGCGGGAATGCCGTTCGGATGGGCCGTGCTGCGGGATTCGCGGAAGAGCTCGTTCATGACCAGCGCGTGGTACTGGAGCCAGTCCTCGATGCACCATGTGTCCACGAGATTGCGTAGCTTGCCGAACTCGTCCCGCAAGTTCGAAGGCACGATGAAGATCACCGGCAGGCCCGAGTCGGGCTCGCTGAACGTGTTGTTCCAGCGGGCCAGTTCCGTGTTTTCCCGCTTCGGGTCGAGCACGACGCGGAACACGCGAACACCGGAGACGGTGCCCGCTTCAAGCGTTACATCGAGATCGCGCGATTGCCCCGATGCGATCGGCTGGTCCATGCGTCCGGAGGCCAGCGGTCGGCCGTCGGCCATCAGGCTCCAGTCGAACGGCTTGGCGTCCGCGCCGCCGGCGTTCAATACCCCGATGGTCCAGCGGGCCGGAGCGCCGGATTCGGCGGGCCCTCGTCGGATGCGCGTCACGGTGAGATCCGGGGCGACCGGGCGGTTGGCGAGCGAGGCGTCGCGGCGCATTTCGAACGAGCGGACCGCCGACGCGGGAAATTCGCGAAACGAGCCGCCGGCGTCATAGACGCGGACGCGCGTGCCGAACTCAAGCACCTTGCCGACGTGGCGGGCGCCGCGATCCAGATTGAGTACGTCGCGATAGGCGGTTGATGGGTTCTCGAATGCGTACGGAAAGAGCTGGGGACCGATCGGCTCGGCAGAAGCCGCCGACGATGTGATCAGCAGAGTTCCCCAGGAAACCAGCAACCTGGCGACGCGCATGGGATCCTCCGGTCAGGCCGCGCGGGCGAATGGCTCAGTGACACACGCCGGCGGCGGGATGATCTCAGGATAACGCCGACCGAATCTGCCGCAAAAGCTCGTCGGCACGCCCACTGGGATAGGTGCCGGCGTTCCAGCGAAAGCCGAGGTGGTCGCCCTCGCGACGAGGGATGAGGTGAAAGTGCACGTGATCGACGATCTGCCCCGCGACACGACCGTTGTTCTGGAGGACGTTCAGACCCGATGAGCCGGTGGCGCTCATGATCGCCCGCGACAGCCGCGGCAAGAGCGATCCGACGGCGGCGGCATCTTCCGCCGGCAGGTCGCAGATGCTCGCCGCGTGTTTGCGCGGCACGAGCAGCGTGTGGCCTTCCGAGAGCGGGCCGATGTCGAGAAATGCGACGGCGGCATCGTTCTCGAAGACGCGATGGCTGGGTATGCCGCCGGCGATGATCCTGCAGAAGATGCAATCGCTCGACATGATCGCCGCACGTCTCCCGTGTGCCGATTACTCGGTGGGCGCGGGCGCCGCCGAAGCGGACCCGCCGGCGGCCGACGCGGTCTTCTCGGGCCGCTTGCCGGTCTTGAGATAACGCACGCGTTTCTCGATCTTTCGGCGGCGGTGTCCGGCCGACTTGCGCACGTCGCTGGGCGCCGACTGCTCCGTGCCGACAAGTTGCAGGATGGCGACATTGCCGTTGTCGCCGATCCGCGTGCGGGCAACGTGGATGATCCGCGTGTACCCGCCGGGGCGATCGGCGTACCTCGGGGCGACGTCGTTCATCAGCTTGTGGACGATCGAGGTGGCGACAAAGGGGAACTTCTTCTTGTTGTACTTGGCGGGGACCACGCCGGTGCGCATGCGACGACCGCTGCGCGCCCGCAGGACCCGCGCCTGCTGGGCGCGAGTCATGCCGTCGTAGGTTTCGCGATGCTCGGCCGGGATGACCGCGCGGTCGCCGAGAATCGCGATGACGCGCTGGCGAGCCTGCAGGCTGCCGGAGCGGGCCAGCGTGATCAGCTTTTCGACGAAACGCCGAACTTCCTTGGCCTTCTCGAGCGTGGTGCGAATCTCGCCATGCTCGAACAGGCTTTGCGCCAGGTTGCGGCGAAGCGCCCGGCGATGGGCCGACGTTCGCGTCAGATGTCGTCCGGACTTTCGGTGTCGCATGGTGTTGGTCCTTCCTGGCGCGGTCGACGGTCAGGTCCCGTGAACGCCGGCCGGGATCACTCTTCGTCGTCGTCTTCCAGCGGCGTATCGCTCAGCAGCGCCTGGTTGGCCAGGTTGCGCGACGCGCCGCCCGTGGCCGACAAGCTCAGACCGATGTCTGACAGCTTTCGCTTCACTTCCCGCAGTGAGGTTTTCCCGAAGCTGCGCAACTTCAGAAGCTCAGCCTCGGACCAGGCCACCAGATCACCGACCGTGGCGATCTTGGCGGAATCCAGACAGTTGGACGCCCGCACGGACAGATCCAGCTCCGAGATCGGCATGCTCAGCTTCGCAGCCAGGCTTTCGTCGACCACGACCGGCGCGGCCGGCTCGACCGGCTGCTCCTCGCGGATGACGGCCAGCGTTTCGCCGGGCTCGCCGTACTGCACGAACGGGTTCAGGTGCTTGCGGAGAATCTTGGCCGCCTCGACCAGCGCCATCTCGGGCGAGACCGTGCCGCGCGTCCAGATTTCCATGACCAGCCGATCGTAGTTGGTGCGTTGGCCGACGCGCGTGTCCTCGACGCGGTAGCGGACGCGCGTGACCGGCGAGAACGCCGAGTCGATCGGGATGACGCCGATGACCTGGTCGCCGGTCCGGTTCTCGTCGGCGGTGCGGTAGCCGCGCCCGGACTCGACCGTGATCTCGACCTCGAACTTGACGTCGGTCGTCAGCGTCGCGATCAACTGATCCTTGTTGACGATCTCGACCGACGCGTCGCCGGTGAACTGGCCGGCGCGAACCTCGGTCGTCTCGCCCTTGCGGCCGGCGGCCTGCAGCCTCAGGGTGCGCGGGTCCTCGCCCTCCAGCCGCACGATGAGCGACTTGATGTTGAGGATGATGTTGGAGACGTCTTCCATCACGCCGGGAATGCTGGTGAACTCGTGGTCCACGCCGGCGATCCGGACGGACGTGACGGCCGCCCCTTCCAGACTCGAGAGCAGGATTCGCCGCAGGCTGTTGCCGACGGTGGTCCCGAAGCCGCGCTCGAACGGTTCGATGTAGAACCGACCGTACTTCGGGCTGCTCAAGGTCAGGTCGCGCTGAACGCGCGACGGCAGCTCGAGGCCACGCCACTTAATGCGCATTGATTGAGCCTCCCGGGAGTTGGCGTTCGTGTTCATTGCCGAATGACCCGCGCCCCCCTCGGCGGGGATGCCCCCCTGCCAGGGCGCGTCGGTCGGTCGCGGTTGCTGCGTCAACATGGTCATCGACTGCAGAACTCCACGATCAGGTTTTCTTCCACCGGGATCTGTACATCTTCCCGCGTCGGCAGCGATTCGACGGTGCCCTCGAGCTTCTCGGCGTCGAGGCGCAGCCACTTCTGGATCGGCCGGTTCGCGTCCTGCTGGAACTGCGAGCTGATCAGCGTCTTGCTCCGCTCGTGGCTGGCGACGGTCACGCGGTCGCCCGGGCGCACGATGAAGGACGGCCGCGTCACCGTTCGTCCGTTGACGCGGATGTGACCGTGGCCGATGGCCTGCCGCGCGGCCTTTCTTGAGGCAGCGAGGTTGAGCTTGAACACCACGTTATCGAGCCGGCGCTCAAGCAGCAGCAGCAGCGCGACGCCCGTGTTCTGGGTGGATCGCTGTGCCTGCTCAAACACGCGGCGGAACTGGGCCTCGAGCACGCCGTAGTAGCGCTTCACCTTCTGCGTTTCGCGCAGGCGCTTGGCGTACTCCGAGCCTTTGGTGCGCCGATAGACGTGCATCCCGGGCGGGAAGTTCCGCCACTGCTTCTCCATCGGGCACTTGGCGGTCTCGCACCGCGCGCCCTTGAGCATCAGCTTCATCCCGGCCCGGCGGCAACGCCGACAAGCCGGTCCCAGCAATCGTGCCATCTCTGGTCCGTCCTTCCCGCCGGAGACGCCCGATTGGGGCGGCACCGGCACCGCGTTAGACGCGCCGCTTGCGGCGCGGCCGGCAGCCGTTGTGCGGCAGCGGCGTCACGTCCTCGATCGACTGAATCTTCAGACCTCCAGCCTGGAGCGCCGACACGGCGGACTCCCGTCCGGGCCCAGGGCCCTTGATGCGGACATCCACCTCCTGAATGCCGAACTTGCGGGCGGCCGACGCGGCCGTCTCCGCCGCTCGCTGAGCGGCGAACGGCGTGCTCTTGCGCGTGCCTTTGAAGCCGACCGTTCCGGCCGACGCCCAGCACAGGGTGGCTCCGCTGGAGTCGGTGATCGTGATCATCGTGTTGTTGAACGATGCCTTCACGTGCACGACGCCCTTCGAGACGCTGCGCCGCTGCTTCTTCTTGCCTGCTGTCTTGCCCAAAACAGAACTCCCGTGTCGTCGCCGACCGCCGAGACGGTCCGGGTTCGATCGATCAGTGCCGCAATTCCTTGACGCCCTTCTTCCCGGCCACCGTCTTCTTGGGGCCCTTTCGCGTGCGCGCATTGGTCCGCGTTCGCTGCCCGCGGACGGGCAACCCGCGGCGATGCCGCATGCCGCGATAGCTGCCGATATCGCGCAGCCGCGCGATGTTCTGCTGGATCTGTCGCCGAAGCTGCCCCTCGACCACGTACATGCGGTCGATCACGGCCGCGATGCGGCTGACCTCGTCCTCGTTGAGATTCTTCGCGCGGACGCTCGGGTCGATGCCCGCCTCCTTGAGGATGTCGCGAGCATTCGAAGGGCCGACACCGTATATGTAGCGCAGCGCCACATCGACGCGCTTGTCGTTCGGGATGTCGACTCCGGCAATTCGGGGCATTCCAGCTCCTTGGGATCCGACGTTTGGTCGTTAGCCCTGCTTCTGCTTGTGCCGCGGGTTGGTGCAGATCACCCGCACGATCCCACGTCGCTTGACGATCTTGCAATTCTCACAAATTCGTTTCACGCTGCTGCGGACTTTCATGTCGCCACGCTCCCGATCCGTCGTTACCGCCCGTCCGTCAGGACGTCCACGCCGGTCGACGTCAGCGCCAGCGTATGCTCGAAATGCGCCGCCCATCGGCCGTCGCGCGTCACCTGCGGCCACCCGGTGGCGTCCCCGGCGCGGACGCGCGGGTTGCCCATCGCCACCATCGGCTCGACCGCCAGCACCAGCCCCGGCCGCAGCTCAAAGTCGCCGCGAAGCTGCTCGCGGTCGGTGTAGTTCGGCACCTTCGGGTCCTCGTGCATCTGCCGCCCGATGCCGTGGCCGACGAACTCCCGGATCACCGAGAAACCGGCCGACTCGACCAGGGACTGCATGGCCGCGGCAACCTCGCTCCAGCGCCGGCCCGGGCGCATCTCGCGGATCGCGAGGTCCAGCGCGGCCGACGTCACCTCGAGCAGCCGCCGCACCGACGGAGACACGTCGCCGACCGGCAGGGTCGTCGCCGAGTCGCCGCAGTAGCCGCGCAGCCGCACGCCGCAATCCACGCTGACGATGTCGCCCGGCCGCAACTCGCGCGGTCCCGGGATGCCGTGCACGACCTCCTCGTTCACGCTCACGCACAGGGCCGACGGAAACGGCATGCGCGTGTTCGGCGCTTGGACGCCCCGGAACAGGGCCTCGGCGCCGGCTTCGGCGATGATCCGGTCGGCCGCCTCGCCCAGCACGTCGGTTCGCAGGCCCGGACGCACGAGGCTCCGCACCTCCTGCAAGACCCGGTACACGACGCGACCCGCCGCGCGCATCAGTTCGATCTCGCGCGGGCTCTTCAGCTCGATGCGGACCGCCGACGCCGGACTGGGTTTCGGTCCAAATATCCCGCTCACGCGCTTCATCCGCAGCCTCGACAGACGGCCACCATGCGACCGAACACGACGTCAATTTCCGCGTTGCCGTCCACGCTCACGAGTCTGCCGCGGTTGCCATAGTAGTCGATCAGCGGCCGCGTTTCCGCGTGATACGTCGCCAGCCGCTGCGCCACCACCGTCGGATCGTCGTCCTTGCGCCGGACCAGCTTCGTGCCGCAGCGGTCGCACACACCGGCGGTCCGCGGCGGCGAAAAGGCGTCGTTAAAGACGGTGCCATCCGTCGGGCACGTCCAGCGACCCGTCAGCCGTTGCGTGACGATCGCGTCGTCCACGACAATGTTCACCGCCTTGTCGAGCGGCCGGCCGATCTCAGCCAGCCTCGCGTCCAGGCCCTCCGCCTGCGGGATCGTCCGCGGGAACCCGTCCAGGACGAAGCCGCCGGCGGCCCGGGGTGCACCGAGTTGTTCCGACATCATCCGCAGGATGAGGTCGTCTGGAACCAGCGATCCCGCGTCCATGTAGGTCTGGGCCAATCGGCCCAGTTCGGTCTTCGCGGCCCGCTCGGCCCGCAAGATGTCGCCGCTCGACAGGTGGATGGCGCCGAGTTCTCCCGCCAGCCGGCTTGCCTGCGTTCCCTTGCCGGCGCCCGGAGGCCCCAGCAACACCAGTCTCACGAATACGCCCCCTTGATCCGCGGCCCGCCGCCCTCGCCTCGGTCGAGGAAGCCGGCGTAGTTTCGCATGATCAGGTTGGCCTCGATGCGCTGGACCAGATCCAGCGTCACGCTCACGACGATCAGCAGCCCGGTGCCGCCGAGGAACGACGACACCAGCGGCGGAATCTGCAGCACTTCACCAATCAACTGTGGAACCAGGGCGATGATTGAGAGGAAGCCCGCGCCGACGTAGGTGATGCGGGTCATCACGGTCTCAAGATATTCAGCGGTCCGCCGTCCCGGCCGAAGACCCGGGATGAAGCTGCCGTAGTCGCGAAGCTGGTTGGCCATTTCCTTCGGCTGGAACTGAACCGTCGTCCAGAAGTACGCGAAGAAGTAGACCAGCGCCACGTAGCTAGCCGCGTAGACAAAGCTGGTTCGATCGAAGGCATCGGCCAGTGCCGCAAAGAAACCGCCGGCGAAACGGCCGGCGAGGGCCTCGGCCAGCCAGCGGAAGAGCATGGTCGGAAACAGCAGCAGCGAGCTCGCGAAGATGATCGGCATGACGCCGCCATGATTGACGCGCAGCGGCAGGTACTGTCGCGCGCCGCCGTAGACTCGGCGCCCGCGGGTCTGCTTGGCCTGCTGAATCGGAATGCGGCGTTGAGCCTGCGTGATGAGGATCGCCCCGGCCACGACGCCGACGAACGCCAGACAGAGGAAGACGATCTTGGCCGGCCCGATCTCCCCGGCGCCGGCGCCCACGCCCAGCGTGGCGTTCTGCATCAGGTAGAGAATGGCATTGGGCATGCGGGCGACGATACCCGCCATGATGATGAGGCTTACGCCGTTGCCGATGCCGTACTCGTCGATCTGTTCGCCGAGCCACATGAGGAACAAGCAGCCAGCCGTCATGCCGATCAGGCCCATCGACCAGAATGTGAGGGTGCCGCGATATTCCGGATAGACCAGGTTGCTGCCCTGCATGTATCGCAGCCAGAACATGCCCTGAATCAGACACAGGCCGACGGTGGCGTAGCGCGTGTATTCCTGGATCTTCTTCCTTCCGGCCTCGCCCTCCTTCTGGAGCTTCTCCAGGGTCGGCACGACCGTTGCGAGGAGCTGGAAGATGATCGACGCGGAGATGTACGGCATGATTCCCAGGCCGAACAACGTGCTCTGCTGCAGGTTGCCGCCGGTGAACATGGCGAAGTATTCGCTGAGCTGGTTGATGCCGGTCTCGCCTTCCTGCGACTGGAAGTGCCGGCGCAGCTCCTCCTGGTCGACGCACGGGATCGGAACGTAGAACCCGATGCGATAGACGCACAGCAGGCCCAGCGTGAACAAGACCTTGTTCCGCAGGTCGCGAATCTTGAAGATGTTCAGAAACGCCTTGAGCATTGCTCTCGCCTGCCGTCGTCAGTCGGCCGTCGGACCCGTATCCGGCTTCGACTCGCCACCCGACTTGGCTTCCTTGCCGCCCTTCTTGGGCTTTTCACCTTCGCCACGCTCGGCCTTGACCTTGGGCTTGCCGCCCTCGGGCTTGGCGCCACCGCCTTTGCCCTTGGCCTTTCCGCCCGGGCCGGCGGCCTCGGCCTTCGGCTCCGGTGGGCGCTTCACGAACTTCTTCTTGGGCTGCGGGCCGAGCTTCTTCACTGTGCCGCCCGCGGCCGCGATCTTCTTCTCGGCCTCGGCGCTGAAGCGCTGGGCCTCGATGGTGAGCGCTTTCGTCAGGCTGCCGTCGGCCAGGATCTTCACCGGCTCGTCGGACTCGTGCACCAGTCCGGCCGCCTTCAGCGAGGCCGCCGTGACGTGAGCGCCGGCGGCGAATCGCCGGTCGATGTCGCCGAGATTCACGACCTGATATCGCGTCGCGAAGACCACGTTCGAGAAGCCGCGCTTCGGCAGGCGCCGGAACAACGGCATCGCGCCGCCTTCGAACAGCAATCGCTGCTTCCAGCCGGTGCGCGAGCCGGCGCCCTTGGTGCCGCGGCCGCTGGTCTTGCCCATGCCGCTGGCCTCGCCGCGGCCGATGCGCTTGCGTCGGCGATGGGCTCCGGCCGCCTTGGTGATGTCGGTGATGTTCATGAGCGTCGTTTCCGTTCTCAGACCGCCAGCGACACGCCGCGCAGTGACTCGATCTCGTCGCGGAGCCGCAGTTTGGACAGGCCGTCGAGCACCGCCTTGGCCACGTTCTTCGGATTGGTCGAACCGTACACCTTCGAGAGGCAGTCCTTGATCCCGGCCAGCTCGAGAATCGCGCGGACGCTTTCGCCGGCGATGACGCCGGTTCCCTCGGAAGCCGGGATCAGTCGTACCTTGCTCGCGCCGAATCGTCCCAGCACCTCGTGCGGGATGGTCGATCCAGACAGTCGCACGCGCGACAGGCTGGCCGACGCCACCTTGCGGGCCTTCTCGACCGCCGGCGGCACCTCGCGCGCCTTCGCGTAGCCGATGCCCACGCGGCCGCGTCGATCACCGACGGCCACGAGCGCGCCGAAGCTGAATCGCCGGCCGCCCTTGACCACCGCCGCGCAGCGATAGACGCGAATCACGTTTTCATCGAACTCGCCGGAACCCCGGCGTCCGCCCGAACTCGTCTGTACGTCGCTCATCAATCGTCTCGCTGCGCCGCCGAGCGGCTCACGCCTTTTAGAACTGGAGTCCGGCTTCGCGGGCCGCGTCGGCCAGCGCCTTGACCCGGCCGTGGTAGCGGTACCCGTTGCGGTCGAACGCGACGGCGCGGATGTTGTGCATCCGGGCCCGGGCCGCCAGCGTCCGGCCGACGACAGCGGCGGCCTGCTTGTTGCCGCCGCTCTTGACCTCTCCGGCCAATTCCTTGTCACGCGAACTCGCGGCGCAAAGGGTATGCCCCTTCATGTCGTCGATGAGCTGCGCGTAGATGGCCTTGTTGCTCCGAAACACGGTCAGCCGCGGATGGTCGGCGGTGCCGAACACCTTGCGGCGCACGCGCGCCTTGCGGCGCTCGCGTCGAACTCTCTTGCGTAACAGGCTGTTCATGACACGCCCACCTCTGTTGCTCGTCAGGAGCCCGCGCCGCCCGCGCCGGCGAAGGCCTTGCCGGCCTTGCGGCGAATCTGCTCACCCGCGTAGCGGATGCCCTTGCCCTGGTACGGCTCGGGCGGCCGAACGTCCTTGATCGTGCGGCAGAACTGGCCCACGACCTGCTTGTCGGGGCCGGAGACGGCGAACTTCGCCGGCGTTTCGTTGCCCTTCGTCGCCGGCACCTCGATCTCGATCTTCAGTCCGGCCGGAATCGGCAGGTCGACCGGATGCGCGAAGCCGACCGTCAGTTGCAGGGTGTTGCCAGCGACCTTGCAGCTGTAACCGGTTCCGTAGATTTCCATCTTGCGCGTGTATCCGGTGGACACGCCGGTGATCATGTTGTTGATCAGGGCCCGCGTGGTGCCGTGCAGCGCCATGGCCTCGCGGGAATCGTCGGCGCGCGCGACCCGGACGACCTTCTCCTTGTCGTCAATCGCGACGCTGACGTGTCGCGGCAGACTCCAGGTGAGGTTGCCCTTCGGCCCGGACACCTTGACGGTCGACTGCTGGACGTCGACCTTGACGCCGCCGGGGATCGCGATGGGTTTCTTGCCGATGCGTGACATGGCTGTCGTTCCTCGGTCTCAATACACCGTGCAGAGCAGTTCGCCGCCGACCTTCATGCGGCGGCAGTCGCGGTCGCTCATCACGCCGCGGTTGGTCGAAACGATCGAGACGCCCATGCCGTTGCGGATGCGGGGCAGCTCGTCGGAGCCGACATAGACGCGACACCCGGTCTTGGAGCGGCGCTGCAGGCTGACGAGCGGCGGCTCGCCGCGCGGTCCGTACTTGAGCTGCACACGAATCTCGCCCTGGTTGGCGTCGTCAATCAGGTCGAATCCCTGGATGTAGCCTTCGTCGCGCAGCACGCGGCAGATATCGGCCACGATGCGGCTGCGGCGCAGGCGCACCTGCTTGGCGCGGATGATCACGCCGTTGCGGATGCGGGTCAGCGCGTCGGCGATCGGGTCACTCCACATCGAATCAATCCTCGTTCCCGGCGTTCGGCCGGCGATTCACCAGCTCGACTTCTTGACACCCGGCAGCACGCCCTGGTGGGCCAGGTTGCGGAAACAGATGCGGCACAGCTTGAACTTGCGATAGACCGCCCGAGACCGCCCGCACTGCGAACAGCGCCGAACGGTCCGCACCTGGAACCGCGGCTTCCGCTGCGTCTTGAGTACCCAACACTTCCTCGCCATCGACGTTCGACTCCTGCCCGCTAGTTGCGGAACGGCAGACCCATGTGACGCAGCAGCGACAACGCCTCGCGGTCGTTCCGAGCCGACGTGACGAAGGTGATGTTCATACCCTGCTGGAACTCCACCTTGTCGGCCTCGACCTCGGGGAACACGGTCTGCTCGGTCAGGCCCATGTTGTAATTCCCGCGCCCGTCAAAGCCCTTCGGATCCAGGCCGCGAAAGTCGCGAACGCGCGGAATGGCCGCGCAGATCAGCCGATCGATGAATTCGTACATGCGCTTGCCGCGCAGGGTCACCTTCAGGCCGATCTGCATGCCCTGCCGCAGCTTGAAGTTGGACACGCTCTTGCGGGCCTTGCAGATCAGCGGAAGCTGTCCGGTGACTGCGGCCAGCTCCTTGCGCGCGTTCTCCAGCCGCTTGCGCTCGGCGATCGACTTGCCGATCCCCATCGAGATGATGACCTTCTCGATGTGCGGAATCGACATGGGGTTCTGCCGGTCCAGCTCCTGCTTGAGGGCCGGCAGCACCTCCTTCTGATACTTTTCCATCAAACGGGCCATGGTTGCTTCCTCGGTCCGGACCGCTCCAGGGTCACGTCTTGCGGACCGTCACGTCGCTCAGCACGGTGCCGCTGCGGGTCACCCGCTTCTTGCCAATGACTCGTCCGGACGCGTCCCGCTCGATCTCGAAGCGGATGCGGGACGGCTTTCCGGTCTTCGGGTCCACCGGCAGCACGTTTGACACGTGGATCGGCGCTTCCTTTCGGATGCGCCCGCCCTGCGGCGTCTTCCGGCTCGGCCGCAGGTGGCGATAGACAAGGTTGACGCCCTCGATCACCACCGTCGAGCTCTTCGGGTCGACTCGCAGCACGCGGCCGGTCTCCCCGCGATGATCGCCGGAAATGACCGCCACCGTGTCGCCCTTCTTGATCTTGGCCGCCATGGATTCGCCTCACACGACTTCCGCGGCCAGCGACACGATTTTCATGAAACCGCGCTCGCGAAGCTCGCGAGCCACGGCCCCGAAGATGCGCGTGCCGCGCGGGTTGCCTTCCTGGTCGATGATGACGGCGGCGTTGCGGTCGAACCGGACGTAGCTGCCGTCCGGACGGCGCACCGGGGCGGCCGTCCTCACCACCACGCAGCGCACCTTGCGCCGCGTGCTGCGCTCCTTGCGCGTGTTGCCGACGTAATACTCGCTGTTGGGCAGGGCCTTTTTCACCGTTCCGATGAAAATGTCCCCGACGCCGGCCATCTTGCGCTGGAAGCGGCCGGACGCGGTCGAACCGCCGAGCACCTGGATGACCTGAACGATCTTAGCGCCGGTGTTATCGGCCACGTCGAGTTCCGTTTCCGGTTGCACCATGGCCCTACTCCTTGGCTCGCGAGGCCCGCGTCACGATTCGCACCAGCCGCCAGGTCTTGCTCTTGCTGATCGGGCGACACTCGGCGACCTCGACGCGATCGCCGGTGCGCGCCTCGTTCTTCTCGTCGTGGGCGTGCAGGACGGTGTAGCGCCTCAGGTACTTTCCGTACTTGGGCATCTTCACCAGTCGATCGACCTGCACGCGAATGGTCTTGTCGCGCACGTCCGACGTGACCAGTCCGATCATCTGTCGGCGGTGCTGGCGGGTACTCGCGGTTGTCGTCGCCGTTTCGATCATGTCATCCGTCCGTTACTTGCTCGTTGCCCGCGGCTTGCCACGCGCTGCGCGGCCGCCGGCCGCCTTCGCCGGAGCAGGCTGCGTGGTCGGCGCTGCCGCCTTCGTCGCCGCCTCGATCTCGCGCTGCCGCAGCACCGTCAACACACGGGCGATGTCCCGGCGCGTCTTCGAGAGCTGCGTCGGATCGGCCAGCTTCTCGGTGACGGCCTGGGCGCGTAGGTCGAACAGGTGCCGCTCGAGCCGGGCGAACTCCGCCCGCAGGTCCTCGCTCTTCAACTGTCGCATGTCGGCGACCTTCATCTCGTCGTCCTCTTGCGGTCAGACCGCGTGGCGTCGCTTCACGAAGCGGCAGCGGACGGGCATCTTGTGAGCCACGCGCGACAGCGCGACCCGGGCCACGTCCTCGCTCACGCCGCCGAGTTCAAACATGATGGTTCCCGGCTTGACCACCGCGCACCAGAACTCCGGCTCGCCCTTCCCGCTGCCCTGCCGCACCTCGAGCGGCTTGGCCGACACCGACTTGTGGGGGAAGATCCGCACCAATGTGCGGCCCTCGCGCTGCAGAAAGTGCGTCAGGGCCACGCGGCCGGCCTCGATCTGCCGCGCCGTGACCCAACCGGAATCCAGCGACTGAAGTCCATACTCGCCGAACGCGACATAGTTGCCGCGCGTGGCGTTGCCGCGGATACGGCCGCGCTGGTGCTTTCGATACTTCACTCGTGCCGGCATCATCGCCATGGGCGTTCTCCCGTCCGATCCCTGCTAGAGCCGTCGCCGGCGCTGTCCGCCCATGCCGGCCTGCGGCAACTCGACCGCGGGCAATTCCTCGCCGTAGCGTCCCAGGTAGAGCCAGACGCGGACGCCGATGGTGCCATAGGTCGTGCGGGCGATGGCGTAGCCATAGTCGACCCGCGCCTGCAGCGTCTGTAGCGGAATCGAGCCCATCTTCTGTGTCTCGACCCGGGCCATTTCCGACCCGCCCAGCCGACCCTTGGCGATGATCTTGATGCCGCGGGCGCCGGCCTGCATGGACGCTTCGCACTTCTGCTTCATGACCCGGCGGAAGCTGGCGCGTTTCTTGAGCTGCTCGGCGATGTTCTGCGCGACCAGCTGAGCGCTCAGGTCCGGGTTCTTGATCTCGAAGATGTTCACCGCGACCTTGCGGTCGATCAGGTTCTCAAGTTCCTCCTTGAGCTTGTCCACTTCGGCGCCCTTGGGGCCGATGACCAGGCCGGGACGCGCCGTGTGGATGATCAGCTTCACCTCGTTGCGAGTCCGCTCGATCTCGACCCGGGCGCAGCCGGCATACGGGGCCGTCTCGTTCAATCGGCGCTCGACCCGGCGGCGAATCTTCAGGTCTTCGCCGAGAAATTCGCTGTAGGCCGCCTTGGGGGCGTACCAGCGCGAGCGCCATTCCTCGGTGATCCCGACGCGAAACCCGACGGGCGAGATCTTCTGACCCATGTGTACTAGCCTCTCGGTCCTTCGCCCACGGTGACCACAATGTGGCTCGTCCGCTTCAGGATGGAATGGGCACGGCCACGATCCTTGGGCTGAAAACGCTTGATCACCGGCCCGCCATCCACGCGGGCCTCGCGCACGTAGAGCCGCGACACGTTCGCCTCCTGCTCGTCGGCGTCGGCCATGGCGGCCCGCAGCACCTTCTCCACGAATACGCTGGCCCGCTTGCGCGTGAACTTCAGCAGGTCGAGCGCCTCGTTCACGTGCCGGCCGGCGATCAGCTCGGTCACCAGCCGGGCCTTGCTCGGGCTGATGCGGGCAAACCGGTGTCGCGACGTAAAGACTGTTTTCTGTTCCGCCACGCCAGCACCTTATCCTGCGGCTTCTTCCTTCTTGTGGCCCGAGTGACCGCGGAACGAACGCGTGGGCGAAAACTCGCCGAGCTTGTGTCCGACCATGTCCTCGGTCACGAACACCTTGATGAACATCTTGCCGTTGTGGACCTCGAACGTCCGACCGACGAACTCGGGCACAATCGTGCAGCGTCGCGCCCAGGTCTTGATCGAGTCGCGGCCGCCGGAGTCGATGGCCTTCTGCACCTTGCGGTACAGCTTCGGATCGACGAACGGTCCCTTCTTCAGGCTGCGTCCCATCGCTGCGTCCTCTTACTTCTTCTTGCCCGGCATCGACACCAGGCCATAGCGCACACTGACGCGCCGGCGGATGATGCGCCGCGCCGAAAGCTTGCGCGGGTTTCGCGTGCGACCGCCCTTGGCCAGCTTGCCGGTCGGACTGCACGGGTGGCGACCACCGCCCGAGCGGCCCTCGCCGCCACCGAGCGGATGCGCCACGGGGTTCTGGGCGACGCCCCGCACGTGTGGCCGGCGTCCGCGATGTCGCGTGCGTCCGGCCTTGCCCCAGCGGATGTTGGCGTAATCCTGGTTGCCGAGCACGCCGATGGTCGCGCGGCATTCGACCCGCACCTGGCGGATTTCGCCCGAGGGCAGCGTGATCGTGGCCCAGTCGCCCTCGCGGGCCATCAGACGGGCCGTTCCGCCGGCCGAGCGAACGAGCTTACCGCCCGACCCCGGAACCATCTCGATGTTGTGGATCTCCATGCCGATCGGAATGGCCGAGAGCGGCATGGCGTTGCCGAGCTTGGGTTCGACCGATGGGCCGCTCTCGATCGGCTCGCCGATCTTCAGCCCCTTCGGCGCGAGAATGTAGCGGCGCTCGCCGTTGTCGTAGGCTACCAGCGCGATGAAGGCGTTTCGATTGGGATCGTACTCAATGCTCTCCACCTTGCCGGCGACGCCGTCCTTTCGGCGCAGGAAGTCGATGACCCGGTAGCGGCGCTTGTGACCGCCGCCGCGGAAGCGCGACGTCGTGAAGCCCTGGTTGTTCCGCCCGCCGGTCTTCGGAATCGGCTGAAGCAGGGGCTTGTGCGGCTTGCGCTTGCGATCGCTGATCTCGGCGAAGTCGTTGACGCTGCTGAAGCGCCGGCCGGCCGAGGTCTTCTTGTAGATCTTCACGCCCATGTGTCGCTCGCTTCCGGTTTCCCGACGACTCGGTTCATCAGAACAAGTCGATGTGGTAATCGGGGTGCAGGACCACCACGGCCTTCTTCAGATCGGGCGTCTGCCCGATGTGGTAGCGATAGCGCCGGGACTTGCCGGCGCGAACGTTGGTCCGAACGTCGATGACCTTCACGTTGTAGATCCGCTCGACGGCGTCGCGAATCTGCGGCTTGGTCGCCCGCGCGTGCACCTGAAACGTGTACGAACCGCCGCGTCCCTGGCGCGAATGGGTGGCGCCGTGAGACTGGCTGGTCTGGTGCGTGCTCTTCTCGGTCACCAGCGGGCGGATCAGTGTCTGGTAGATATCCATGGCTAATCGCCCCTATCCCTGAACCGCGGCGGCCTGCCGCCCGGCCATCAGACTCGCGAAAGCGTCCCGAACGAACACCACGCGGCGGCTTCTCAGCACGTCGTAGGCGTTGACTTCGGCCAGCGGCTTGATTGCAAGCGTCGGGATGTTCCGCCCGGCGCGATACACGCCCTCGTCGCGCACCGCGACCGCCACCAGGCAGCCGCGGCTGGCGTTGAGCGCGGTCAGCATCGCCGCGAATTTCTTGGTCTTGGGCTGGTCAAAGCGGAGCTGGTCGAGGATGACGGTCTGGCCGGATTGCATCTTGGCCAGAATGGCGGAGTCGCGCGCCAGGCGGCGCATGCGCTTCGGGAGATCCTGCGAGAAGTCGCGCGGGCGGCGCGGAAACGCGCGTCCGCCGCCGCGGCGGGTGGGTGTGCGCTGTGGACCCACGCGGGCGCGGCCAGTTCCCTTCTGGCGGTAGAGCTTACGGTTCGCGCCGTGGACCTCGGCCCGGCTCTTTTGGCGAACAGTGCCCTGTCGCTGGCCGGCGCGGTAGGCCACCACGGCCTGCTTGAGCAGCTGCGTGCGCACCTTGCCGCCGAAGAGCGCGGGGTCAACGCTTTCCGCGCCAACCTGCTTACCCGACATGTCGAGGATGGGGATTTCGATCATGGCAGCACGTTACGCCTTCGACGGTTTCGATGACTTGGTCTTGCTGGCCCGCACGACGACGTAGCCGCCTCGGGGTCCGGGCACGGCGCCCTCGATGACCAGCAGGTTCTTGTCCTTGTCGATCTGCAGGAGGCGCTGATTGCGGGCCGTGCGCCGGGCAGCACCCATGTGGCCGGCCATGCGCTTGCCCTTCTTGATCGAACGCCCGCGACCACGGTCGCCGGCCATGGCGCCGATGCCACCGGGCGAGCGATGCTTTCGCTCGGTGCCGTGCGAGCCCGGCTGACCGCCGAAATGGTGCCGCTTCATGACACCTTGGAACCCGAAGCCGCGCGTCGTGCCGATCACGTCGACCCACTCGACGCCCTGCTCCTCGAACGTCGCAACGGTGACCTGATCGCCGGCCTTCACCTCGGTCGGCTGGGTCAGGCGGATCTCGCGGACGAACCGCTTGGGCGTCGTGTTGGCCTTGCGGGCGTGGCCAATGGCCGGCATCCGCACGCGCGACGGACGCACGTCGTCGAAGCCGAGCTGCACGGCGTCGTACTTGTCGCGGTCCTGCGTGCGGACTTGAAGCACGACGCACGGTCCGGCTTGCACGAGCGTCACCGCGCGAGAGACACCCTGCGGATCAAAGACCCGCGTCATGCCAACTTTCCTGCCGAGTACGGCCGCGATCATGGGATACGACCACCGCGCCCGCTTGATGCGAGCGTCGCCAACCCGCGCGATCACGGCTCACGCGGGCAACTTGTCCAAAACAACAGAGACGAACGCCGACGGCCCACGACGGACCGCCGCAGACGACGATCAGGCCTTGATCTTCACGAACACGCCAGCCGGCACGACGAGGCGATTGAGGGCCTCCACCGTTCGCGCCGTCGGCTCGAATATGTCGATCACCCGCTTGTGCGTCCGAATCTCAAACTGTTCACGCGACTTCTTGTCAATGTGGGGCGAGCGGAGCACCGTGTAGCGCTCGATCCGGGTGGGCAGCGGAACCGGCCCGCGCACGCGCGCATTGGTTCGCTTGGCGTGGTCCACGATATCGCGCGCCGATGCATCCAGCGAGCGATGGTCGTACGCCTCCATCCGGATTCGAATCCGATTGCCTTTCACGGTCTCTCCCGCGGCCGCGCCACTACATTTTCCACCAGCGCAGCGCGATGCGCCGGGTCGATGAATATAACACCATTGCCAGTGCTGTCAACAACGTGTTTCGCGACCCCGGTTCCAGCCGGCCGGACGCGGAGACTGACGCGCAACGACACGTTCTAGTTGCAGCGTTGACAATGGCTTATGGATCAAGTCGTGCTGGCTCGGCAGGTCGTGGCCCTGCGCAGCGCGGGATGCAGCCATCGGGCGGCGGGCCCCAGCGGGTGCTGCCTTGTCGCCGCGCATGCTGCAATCTATAGTGCCGTTTGTTCCCCGGCGTGCGCCCATTCATGACGACCACCCGAAAGCGTGTCACCATTCTCGGATCGACCGGTTCGATCGGCCGAAGCGCGCTGTCCGTCTGCGAGAACTTGTCGGATGACTTGACGGTCGTCGGGCTCGCGGCCCACGTCCGGTGGGAGGAATTGGCCGATCAGGTGGGTCGCTTCCGGCCCGCGGGCGTCGCCTTGGCGGATGCCGGCCGCGCGGCCGCGCTGCGTGACCGGCTTGACGGGCGTGACATTCGACCGCGCGTCTTCAGCGGGCCGGATGCGCTGGTTCAGCTCGTGCACGAAGTCCCCACCGACTTCGTGCTCGCCGCGGTGGTCGGAGCGGCCGGGCTGCCGTCGACGATGGCGGCGGTCGAGCGGGGCCTGACGATCGGCCTGGCCAACAAGGAAACGCTGGTGGTCGGGGGGAGCCTGGTCGCGCCTCTGGCGCGTTCGACGGGCGCCACGCTGATCCCGGTGGACAGCGAGCACTCGGCCATCTTCCAAGCCATGCACGCCGGACGACACCCGGAAGTCGAGAAGATCGTGCTGACCGCTTCCGGCGGCCCGTTTCGGACATGGACGCCGGAGCAGATCGAGTCGGCGACGCTCGAGGACGCGCTCCAGCACCCCACCTGGCGGATGGGACCGAAGATTACCATCGACTCGGCGACCATGATGAACAAGGCGCTCGAGATCATCGAGGCCAAGTGGCTGTTCGACATTCCGCCGGAGCGGATCGAGGTCGTCGTGCATCCGGAATCGATCATCCACTCGATGGTTCAGTTCCACGACGGCTCGATGATGGCGCAGATGGGCACGCCGGATATGCGCATCCCAATCCAGTATGCCATGACCTATCCGCACCGCCGCGGCGGCTGCGCCGAACGTCTGGATCTCGGCACGCATCGGCGGATGCATTTCGAGCCGCCCGACATGGAGCGCTTCCCGGCGCTGCGGTTGGGCTACGAGGTCGCGAAGCGCGGCGGCACGGCGGGCGCGGCGCTGAACGCGGCCAACGAGCAGGCGGTGGACGCCTTCCGCGCCGGGTCGCTACGATTCCATGAAATCGTGCCGCTGGTCGAGTCCGTGCTGCGGCGTCATCGCTTCAGTGAGCACCCCGGATTGGACGAACTGATCGAGGTAGACGCGTGGTCTCGTCAGGCGGTACGGGACGCGATTTCGGCCCGCGCCTGACGACGGCGCAGTGCCGCCGCTTGAACCCGGGGCCCACTGAAGATCGAGGACTCCTGATGTCGCCTGGTTGGATGTCGCCGTGCGGCGGGCTGCTGGCCCAGGTTGCGGTGCCCGAGTGGTTCTCCGGCGCCTGGTACCTGCTGCTGGTGCTGGCCGGCTTCTCGGTGGTCGTTTTCTTCCATGAGCTGGGGCACTTCCTCGCGGCGCGTTGGGCCGGCGTGCGCGTGGAGCGCTTCGCCATCGGCTTCGGCCGCGAGCTGTTCGGCATCACGCGCGGACAGACGCGTTACTCGTTCAATCTCCTGCCATTGGGCGGCTACGTGAAGATGCTCGGTCAGGAGGACTTCGCGGTCGACAAGGAGGGCGAACTCAAAGTCCGCGACAATCCGGATTCCTTCACGAGCAAGCCCGTCGGCAAGCGCATGGTGATCGTCTCGGCCGGCGTCGTCATGAACCTGCTGTTCGCCGCCGTGGCATTCGGCGCGGTGATGATGATCGGCCAGGCGTCGATGCCGGCGGTGGTCGGCTACGTGGATCCGACCTCGGCGGCGATGCGGGCGGGCGTGCAGGCCGGCGACCGAATCCTGGCCGTGAACGCGACACCGATTCGCAGCTTCGAGGATCTGTTTCACGCCGTCACGCTCTCGGACCAGAACGAGGAACTGGAGCTGACGATCGAGCGCGACGGCAAGATCGTTGAGCCCAAGCCGCGAGTGATGCCGGAGTACAAGCCGGAAACGGCGATGCGGCAGATCGGCTTGTCGATGCCGATGGGCCGCCGCGTATTCGGTACGCCCTCGCGGCTGATGGGTTTCACGCCCAGCAGCGAGGTTCGCCCCAACGATCTGCTGACCAAGATCGGCTCGGGTGGGAACGCGAAGGAGGCCCGGCACCTGGGCTCGATTCTGCACGCGATGGCGGACGCTCGCGGCATGCCGATCGAGCTGACCGTCGAACGGCCGACCGGGCCGGTGCCGCTTGAACAACTGACCCGCCTCGACGCGGACGTCCCCTCGCAGGAAGTCACGGTGCAGGCGTCGGCGGTGTGGGTGCTGCTGCCGTCCGAGGGCGGCGACACCGCCAGTTGCTCGCTGCTCGGGCTGACACCGCGCCTGGTGGCCGGGTACGTCGAGCCCGACAGCGCGGCTGACCTTGGCGGGATGGTGTCGGGAGACGTGATCGTTCGCATCGGTCACGTGGATACGCCGTCACATGCCGAGCTTCGAGCGATCGTCGAGGCCAACGCGGACCGCGATCTGGTCGTGGTCGTCCGCCGGCGGAACGAGGCCAAGCCGCCCCTGTCCGCGGCGGCGGTCTGGTTCCTGACCGGGCTGCGGGAAAGGCTGATCGAGACCGGCCAGGGCGATCTCGCGGCGGCGCGCTCGCTGCTGGAGGAACGGCTCAGCAACGCCGAACTGGCGAACGACGATCGCGCGTCGATTCGCACGATGGCACGCGTGCGGCAATCGGCGAGCGAGTGGCGGGTGTGGCTGGAAGCCGTCGATACCCACACGCTGTTCGTGCGGCCCACGCGGAAGATTGGGTGGTTCTCAGCCGAAAGCAAGCCCGCCATCGGCGTGCAGCTCTGGCCGTGGGAGGAGGACCGCATCGTCATCGGCGATGTGCGCGACACGCTCCGCGGACGCACCTCACCGGCGCGGAAGGCGGGCGTGCGTCGCGGTTCGGTGGTCGTGGCCGTCGACGACGAGCCGGTCTCGCGCTGGGCGGAGCTGACCGAGGCCCTGCGGCGGCGGGCGGGCACGACCGTGCGGCTTCGCACCCGTCTGGGTGACGAGTACGCGACGCACGAGTTGGCCGTGCCGGCCGATCTGACGACGCGGCTCAACCTGCCGCCGGACGCGACCATCACCGAGATCGGCGGCGCGACGACGGCGGAGATCGAAACGCCCGCGGGACGGCGGATGGCGACGCTGCCCGACTGGCAGGTGGTCGAGGCGCTGCTGCGGAAGCACGTCGGCGAAACCGTGACCGTCAAGTGGAGCCTGCGCGACGGCCGCACGCAGAGCGGCGAATTGCAGGTGGCGGAGGGCGAAACCGACCCCTGGCTGATGCGCGTGACCTACGCGCCGCCGTTTCAGTGCTATCCGCTGCGCGAGATCGTGCGCGAGACCAACCCGATCAAGGCGCTGTGGATGGGCAGCAAGCGCGCCTACTCGGCGACCATCCAGACCTACCTGACGATCAAGCACCTGATCTTCACGCGCGAGGTCGGCGTGCAGAACGTCTCGGGCCCGGTCGGTATCCTGCGGCGCGGGTCGCAGATCGCGGAGGGCGGGCTGACGAACCTGATCTGGTTCCTGGGCATCATTTCGGCCAACTTGGCGGTGATCAACTTCCTGCCGATGCCGATCGTCGACGGCGGCTTGTTCATCTTCCTGCTGCTCGAGAAGATTCGCGGCGAGCCGGTCAGCATCCGCACCCAGGTCGTGACGCAACTCATCGGCATCGCCCTGATCGTGTCGATCTTCCTGATCGTCACCTTTCAGGACATCGCCAACTGGAATCGCTGATCGGAGCGTGGATGACAGGCAGCGTGCCTGAATCGCTGGTGCGGCTGGCGAGCGAGCTCGAGAAGCTGCCGGGCATCGGCCCGCGCAGCGCCGAGCGGATCGCGTTCTACCTGCTGAAGGCCGAGCGCGACGAAGCGCTGCGGCTGGCCGACGCCATTCGCGACATGAAGGAGCACGTGCGGCACTGCTCGCGGTGCTTCAATCTGACCGAGTCCGACCCGTGTCCGATCTGCGCCGATCCACGCCGAGACGCGTCGCAGATTGTCGTGGTCGAGCAGCCGAAGGACCTGCTGCAGCTCGAGGCGACGGGGGTGATCCGCGGCGTGTACCACGTGTTGCTGGGCCACATCGCCCCGCTCGACGGCATCGAGCCGGCCGACCTGACGATCGATGCGCTCGTGGAGCGCGTGCGCAACGGCGGCGTCCGTGAAATCGTGCTCGGCACGAACCCGACCATGGAGGGCGAAGGCACCGCGCTGCACATCAAGAGCGTCCTGTCGTTCGCCGCCGATCTGAAGATTTCGCGGCTGGCGCGCGGTTTGCCCAGCGGATCACAGATCGAGTACGCCAACAAGGCCATCCTGCGGGACGCGATTGAGGGACGCACGGCCTTCTGAGCCGGGCGCCGCGGCGATGGAGCGCGGCCGTCCGAGGATGACGTTGACGGTTTCCCGCATCCGCTGGGCCAGATCGTGTTCGCGTTGAGCGTGCGATCGTCCGGCCTGGCCGAGCGCTTGGCGGAGCGAATCGTCGATTGTCAGCGCGTGCATCGCATCGGCCAGCGCGTGGGCATCGCCGGTCGGGACAACGATGCCGGCGCGCCCGTGTGCGACCAGCTCGGGCAGCCCGCCGACGTCCGACACGATGCACGCGATGCCGCGCGCCATGGCCTCGAGCACCGAGTTGGACGAGGCCTCGCGCCGCGACGGACACAGCAGCACGTCGACATCCGCGAAGACGCGCTCGTGGTCGGCCGAGTGGCCGAACAGTCGGACCGGCAAACCCTTCGAGATGTGTGAAATCTCATCCCGCAGCGGGCCATCGCCCCATAGCTCCAGCGTGACATCATCGCCGCGATCGATCAGCCGTCGCAGCGCGGCGATGGCCAGGTCCACCCCCTTGTGAGGTGACAACCGCCCCACCATGGCGAATCGAATCGGGCCGCCGCGGCGCCGCGGTGTTTCCGGAGCGGCTTCGACGCCGTTGGGAATGATGACCGTCCCGCGTACCGGCCAGCCCCAGCCGTCGACGTAGCCGCGCCGCACCGCAAGGCTGTTGAAGATGAGCGCATGGCACGCACGCGCGACGAGACGACTCCGCCAGAGCAGACGGCGTCGCCACAGCCCGGGCCGCCAGCGGTCCTCGGCCAGCCGAGCGGGCGGCGGAATCGCGGGCTCCCGAATCGACGCAACGACTCGGGCTCCAGCCAGGCGCGCGGCGACGAGCGAAGCGCCGAACGCGTGCCCGTGTCCCTGCTGAACGGCGAAGACCGCGTTCGGCCTCAGTTTCTTGAAACAGCGAACGCGTTCGCGGATGACGCCAAGGCGCAGGCGGCGGTCGCCGCTCAGGTCGGCGTTCAGCCAATCCGTGCGGACACGCGCGAGGCACTCGTTGGGCGAGAGATCGGCGTAGATATCATCGCCGCTGAACGCGGCCACGACGGATGCGCCGTGTTCGAGCAGGGCGCGGACCACGGCGCGGGCGTACTTTTCGGCACCGCCGGCCAGGGGCGTCCGCTCGCCCCCGACGTGATGCACGGATAGCACGCAGACGCGCGGACGACGACCCGATCGGGATGGCTCGAGCTCGCCCATCTCAACGAGTATCGACGGACCGCGCGCGACGCCTGAAACCCGACGACTACGGCTGGGCCGGCTCGAGCAGATCCTCCTCGTCCACGGGCCAGTCCTCGGCCCGGGTGGAGAGCAGAACATCGGCGGCAATGAGGGTTCGCAGGCTGCCGGACTCGGTCGGAACCAGCACGTACCCCATGATGCGATTGGCGGGCGCCAGCGCGCCAAACATGTCGGCGGCTTCGGGCGGCTCCTTCAACAGCGTGGTGTAGGCCTCCACCGCCTCCGGCTTGAATAGCAGCAGGTCGTGCGGGGTGCCGTCGCGTTCAAAGCGGACGGCCAACACGTCTTCGCGCGCCCAATCCATCACGTTGTTGAGCGTCACATCGCGGGCGCGGGTCGCATCCCATGCGTTGGGTACCTCTCGGTAGCTCCGCGACGGCTCGCGGCCGGGCACGGCAACCGCGATCATGTCGCCGCTGGCCCGAATCGCCAGCGAACGCAGCCCGGTCAGCGCGGCCAAGTCGTTGTCGTCGAGCTGCGGCAGCAGTTCCCGGTAGCCGGACTCGCAGCGGGCCCACGAGTAGTAGTAGCCCGATTCCGGGGCGACGTAGTCGGCCACGACGCCGTGCGCGGGCAGGTCGACCGTGAAACGCACATCGGCCGGTGTCTGTCCGTCAAACTCGGTCAACCGCACGGAGAATCCCCAGTCTCGATCGCGCGGCGGCGCTTCGACCACCACCTCGAGGCGATTCCAGCCTTGCTCAAGAATGGCGAACGTGCCGATCATGTCGACCTGGCGCGAGTCTGCGTATTTGCCCTGGGGAACGTAGCGGCCGGAGACCACCTGACGCCCGTTGACCCAGACGGCCGCGCGATGCTGGGCGCCAAGCCAGAGTTGAAGCTGGCGTTCGAACGATGACTTGATCCAGCAGGTCGCCTTCGCAACGCGGCGGCCCTCGCCGCCGACGGTGGCGGCGAGGTCTACGAAATCGGTTTCGCTGTCCAACACGCGCGAAGCGATCCCTTCCGTCGCCGCCGGCATCGTTAACGGCTTCAAGTCATCCTTCTGATCACCGGCCGGGCCTACCGGGAATGGACCCTCGACGCGCCAGTACCTCGCATAGACGGGGTATGGAGGCGAGTCATCCTCTGCCGATTGGGTGGTGGCCGGCTGCGGCTTGCGGACCAGAGGCTTGGTCGTCGGCGTGATCTTGGCCCGGCGATAGACGGCGGGCGTCAACTCGTAGCGCATGGCGGAGCGCACGCCGTAGGCAAGCGATGGGCCGGGTCCGACTCCGCAGGCTTTCGCGTCCGCGAGCGACGGCACCGCCACCGCCACTTCGGAAGATTGCAGGGTCCATTCAAGCTGGCGATACCAGTGCTCGAGCATGTCCGCGGTGTCAGCGTGCGCGCCCAGATCAGACAACGCCGCGCCATTAACGCCGCAATCGCCTCCGACAGTCACGTCCGGCTCGCCCGGCAGACGCGGGCGGAAGCTGATGACGCCGTCGAACCAGCCGCGAACGTCGATCAGATCGTCCGGCGGCCCGATGGCGCGATCGCAGTGCCGGACATACCGGAAACGGGACTCGTCCTCGAGCGTGAAGAAGGCCGAACTGAGCACCATCGTGCCACTCGTAGCCCCGAGAACGTAGTTCTCGGTGAGCAGCCATTCCTCCTTCAGCGTGGCGATCTCCTCGGGTGACAACTCCAGCGTCTTCTTGACCGGCTTGCCATCCTCCATGACCTCGATCTCGCGGCGGCGGAGGAAGACGACCAGCATGTTCCAGACGGTCGGATTGGCCAGGTCGGATGACTGGCCCGCCCGGGCGCACAGAGCGGCGATCTGATCCGGCGGATGCCCGCAGCGGTCCGCGACTTCGCCCAGCCGGTACCACGAGGCACCGTTGTTCGGCGAGAGCTCGGTGCAGTGGTGAAACTCGGCCAGGGCCGCCTGGAAGAAGCCGCACTGCTGGAGATAGAGCCCCCACTTGTAGCGGACCGCGAAGTTGTCCTTGTCCTTGCTGCTGCGGCTGAACAGGCGGATCAGGCGGAGGTTTCGCCGTGCGAACGAAGCGACGCGTTCATCCTTCGCGCGCGCGGCGTTGCGGAAGTGCTTTCCGGCCTCCTCCGGCGCGTTGGCGAACTGGGCCGCCAAGCCCTTGTAGTGCACCCGAACATCGTCGCTGCCGGCCTGTTCCATGAAGCGGTCGAGCGGACCGTCGAGCGAGTCGCTGACGAGCAACGGATCGGGGGCGCCGAGCGCGTAGAGGCTGACGAATCCTGGCAGCATGCGGTTGTCGAACTCGATGGCGAGCTGATCGAGATGCCGGCGGGGGCTGGCGGCAATGGTCCTGAGGTTGACGACATAGGCGGAGCCGCTCGACTTGACCAGCCAGTCGGGCAGCGCGACGTCGCCGACCTTCAGCTTGAGCAACGCCTCGTTGGCCGCCACGCCTTCAGCCGGTTGCGAGGTCGGATCGACGGTGACGTTCGGGTCGCGCGTGTAGAACGCCACCAGTACCATCGGCAGCGGCAGGACGCCGTCCGGGTCCTTCGGCAGATTAAACCAGATCGAATAGGTTCCGCTGGACATGGCGATCTGGCCGCTCGGAATCCACGTGAGCTCGGCCCGGCTGGCGGCGAGCGTTGGAGGCGTGATCGAGAGCAACACCAGCAGCGGCGCCGTCCAGCGGGCGGGTCGCCGGGGAAGGTCGACTGTCATGCCGTCGAGATCTCCACGCCGAGCTGTCGCGTGATCGGGACACGGAACCGGCACGCGTCGCCCGCGAAACGCTCGCCCGACGCTTGCCACGTCCGAACCGGCCGCGATACAGTCCACGGCGAAAGGACATTAGTGTCGCACAAGCCGCCCGGATTCACAACCACCGCGTCCTCCTCCGCCCCGTCCCTGAGCGCGGCCGCCAAGAAGTGGCGGTTGCTGCGCGCCTATCTGTCGCGACACCCGATCTGGTGCGCCTGGCAGGTCACCTATCGGTGCAATTACCGCTGCGGTTTCTGCCATTATTGGCGCGACCCGATGGGCGAATTGCCGGAACAGACGCTCGAGCAATTCGAGGTGGGCGCGGAGCGGCTCGCGTCGCTCGGCACGCTGATGATCTCGCTGGCCGGGGGCGAGCCGATGCTGCGGCCGGATTTCCCGGACATTGTCCGCGCGCTGGCTCGCTGGCACTTTCCGTTCGTCACGACCCATGGCGGCTTTGTCACGCCGGCGTTGGCGGATGAGCTGTTCGCTGCCGGTCTGTGGGGCGCCTCGGTCAGCATTGACTACGCCGACCCCGCTCGGCACAACAAGTCGCGCGGCATCCCTGACGCGCACCAGCAGGCCATCCACGCCATTGACTGCTTTGTCCGGGCCCGCAAGCATCCGTGGCAGCGCGTCAATCTGATGTGCATTCTGCTGCACGACAACATCGACCAGGTCGAGGACCTGATTCGCATCGCGGCCGATCGCGGCGCGTACTTCATGATCCAGCCCTACTCGATTCGAAAGACCGGCTCCAAGCGGTTTCGGTACGTCAAGGGCGACGTCTCCCGCCGGCTGCTGGACCTTCGCGCCAAGCACGCCAATTTCCTCAGCAACCCCAGCTTCCTGGCCGAGTTCGACACGTTCCTGGCCGGAGGCGTGCCGGACTGCCGCGCCGGGCAGGCGTTCTTCAACATCGACTCGTGCGGCGATGTGGCCATCTGTGTCGAGGAGCGGCATCAGCCGGTCGCAAACCTCTATCGCCACTCGGCCCGTGAAATCCTCGACCGGCTGCGCGCCCGCAGCGAGGGCAACACCTGCACCGATTGCTGGTACAACTGCCGCGGTGAGGTGGAGAGCCTCTACCGCCCGCGCGGATTGCTCAAGTCGCTGCCGACGATCCTGCTGGATCATGGGCGACCGCGCGGCAACGGGCACGCCACGCGATCGCAATCCGCCTGATGTCCGGCCGGCATCGGCGGACCCGTCACGCCTCAGGCTGTTCCAGCCGCATGATGCCGGGCTGCTCCCACGTCAGCCGGTCGTCGAGGGCCCAGCGCAGCGCGGCCAACATGCCGGCGAACTCGCAGGCGCACAGCAGCAGGTCGTCGACCGAACAGACGCGCACGTTCTGACCGTAGACCAGCATCGGCGTCGCCAGGGCGTGTTCGTAGTCGCGCTGAAAACCGGGTTCGTGGCGGGCGGCCGGGTCGAGCCGGAAGCGCTGCTCGAAGCGGATGCGCCACAGGCCCGTCTGCACCTCGTCGAGCTTGGCCTGCATGTGGACAGGGCAGCGCATGCCGTGGCGTGGGGGCCGATGCGCGAAATCCGGCGGACAATGCGGATCGCCGTGACCGAGCACCCAGCAGAGCGCACCGAATTCGCCCCAGACCTGTCGCGTTCGAAGCGCGAGCTCACCGTCGTCATAGGCGTTGATGGCGCTCCGATCGATCAGCACCTCGCGAAATCGCCGCACTGCGCCGGGCGGCGGCGTGCGAATCTCGTGGCGCTCCGACGGCAGATTGACGCGCTTCGACCACGCGACTTTGAGCGTCACGAGATTGGCCTGGACGGCGACAGCCATCGCGGCGACGTCGTCGCGCCCGCGCGGCGTGAGACTGGTGAGAACCCGCGGCTGCTCCATCGCCGTCATTGTAGTGCCTCGCGATCTCCGGCGCGGGCGATTATGTTCGGGGCGGCAAAGAGAGACCCGGATGTCGTCCACGATGCGCGATCCCTGGCCCTACCTCACCGCCGACGTGCCCGGCGTGCCGGGTTCGATCAAGCGCGACTACGCCGATTTCGTGGTCGAGGAAATTCCCGCCTACGAGCCATGCGGAAAGGGCGACCACGTCTTCTTCACGATTGAGAAGGCCGGGTTGGCGACCATGCAGGCGGTACACGACATCGCCCGCGCGCTCGGCGTCCCCTCGAGGCAGATCGGCGTGGCGGGGCTGAAGGACGCCCGTTCGGTCTCGCGTCAGACGTTGAGCGTGGAACACGTCGACACGCAGCGCGTGATGGCGTTGTCGTTGCCGCGCATTCGCGTGCTGGCGGCCTCGCGGCACACCAACAAGCTGCGGATCGGCCACCTGCGCGGCAACCGATTCATCATTCGCATGCGGGACGTCGCCGCCGAACGGCTCGCCGACGTTCGCGCGGTGCTCGACAGGCTGGCCCGTCGCGGCGCGCCGAACTATTTCGGCCCGCAGCGATTCGGGTCGCGCGGCGACACGTGGCAGCTCGGCGAAGCGCTGCTGCGCGACGACCCGGAGGCGCTGGTTCGCGTGATGTGCGGCTCGCCGTGCGACTTCGATACCGGCCCGGTGCTGACAGCGCGGCGGTTGTTCGATCGCGGTGAGTACGAGGCCGCGGCGCGCGCCTGGCCGGGCATGTTTCGCGACAACATCCACGTGTGTCGCGTGATGGCGGGCGGCGCGTCGGCCCGCAAGGCCGTCGCCGCGATCCATCGCAACCTCAAGCGGTTCTACGTCGAGGCGTTCCAGGCGTGGCTTTTCAACCGCGTGCTGGCCGAGCGGTTGCCGCTCCTCGATCGGATTCTGCCCGGCGACCTGGCGTGGAAGCACGCCAACGGCGCGGTCTTTCGCGTCGAGGACGCGACGGCCGAGCAGCCGCGAGCCGACCGGTTCGAGATTTCGCCGACCGGTCCGCTGTTCGGTTACCGGATGACGACGGCGGAGCGCGAGCCCGGCCGGCTCGAGGCGCGCATACTGGGCGAGACGGGGCTGACGGATGCATCGTTCGGACAACTGGGCCCACTGTCCGCGCCGGGCGGGCGCAGGCCGCTGCGCTTCCAACCGAGCAACGTCAGCGCGGAACACGGAGAGGACGAGCTAGGCCCGTTCATCGAGCTTCGTTTCGTGCTGCCGTCGGGGTGTTACGCCACGTCGCTGCTGCGCGAGATCGGCAAGGAGCACCTCAGCGAGGGTCGATCCGAACCGGAGTGACGCGGGCGCTCGCGGTTGCCGCCCGGCTTACCCTGCCAGACGCTTGAACGTTTCGCCGGTGAGCGGCTTTCCGGTTCGCATCATGTCGAAGAAGCACCGAAACAGGTAGGTCGCGTCGTGCGGTCCCGGAGCGGCCTCGGGGTGGTATTGCACGGCGAACAGGGGGAGCCGCTCGTGGGCGAAACCTTCGAGGCTGCCGTCGTAGAGGTTGGTGTGGGTTGCGACCAGCCCGGCCGCTGGGAGCGACTCGCGGCTGACGGCGAACCCGTGATTCTGGCTGGTGATTTCCACCCGGCCGGTGGCATGATTGAGAACGGGGTGATTCGCCCCGTGGTGTCCGAACTTGAGCTTGTACGTTCGCGCGCCCAGCGCCAGCGCGAGCATTTGATGACCGAGACAGATGCCGAAGATCGGCTTTCGCTCGGCCAGGCCGCGCAGGGCGTCGATGGTCCCGGTCACGGCGGCCGGATCGCCCGGGCCGTTGCCGACCAGAATGCCGTCGGGCTTCATCGCGAGAATCGCGTCGGCGCCGGCGCTGCCGGGAACGACAGTGACGCGAGCACCGAAGTCGACCAGCAGTCGCAGGATGTTGGACTTGATGCCGCAATCAATGGCGGCGACGTGGAACTCCTCGCGAGCCGGCGTGGCGACGGTCCCCTGCTGCCAGACGCGCGGCTCGTCGGGCATGACACGGCACACCAGGTCGAGGCCGGCCATGGTCGGCGCGGAGCGCGAGAGCGCGACCAGTTCGACATCGCCGAGGACTTCGGTGGATAGCGCGCCGCGCATCGCCCCCTGCACTCGCAGCCGGCGCGTCAGGGCGCGCGTGTCGACGCCCGCGATGGCGATGATCCCGTTCCGGCGGAGGTAGTCGTTCAGGCTGCCGGCCGCGCGGCGATTCGAGTATCGCCGGGCGGACTCCCGCATCACGAATCCGGACAGGTAGGTCTTGCGGGACTCGACATCCTCCGGATTGACGCCGTAGTTGCCAATGTGCGGGTAGGTCATCGTGACGATCTGGCCGCAGTAGGACGGATCGGTCAGGATCTCCTGGTAGCCGGTCATGGCGGTGTTGAAGACGACTTCGCCGGTGGCCGTTCCGACCGCGCCGGCCGCCTCGCCGGTGAATACGGTGCCGTCCTCGAGCGCGAGCTTGCAGACCGTGCTCATCAGCGGCGACTCTCCTCGTAATAATCCTGCAAGGCCCGGACGCTGAAGGTGCGCGTGCCCGGAACCGCCCCGCCGGCGCGCATGGCGCGAATGGCCTCGACCGCCGCCCGCGCGCCGGCCAGCGTCGTGATCAGCGGGATGCGCTTGGTGGTGGCGGCGGCGCGCCAGCGGCCCTCCTCGGACGCGCTGCCCTTGTGAATCGGCGTATTGATCAGCAGATCGAGGGCCCCGTACTCGATCAGGTCGAGCAGGAATTGGTACGACCCGCCGGCGTGCTTCGAGACGACGACGGAGTCGACGCCGAACTCGCGCAGGACCTCGTGGGTGCCGCGCGTCGAGAACAGCTTGAAGCCCATTTCGCGCAGCTCGCGGCCAATGGGAACGACGCGCGGTTTGTCCGGGTCGTTGACGCTGACCAGGGCGTTACCGTAGAGCGGCAGTGACAACCCGCAGGCCATCTGGGCCTTGGCAAACGCGAGGCCGAACGACTCGTCGATACCCATCGCTTCCCCGGTGCTGCGCATCTCCGGGCCGAGCACGGCGTCCACGCCGTGGAACTTTTCGAAGGGGAAGACCGGCATCTTGACCGACACCATGCGCGGACGCGGAGAACGCGCCAAGCCGCGATCCCACAGCGCGTCTCGCAGCGAGCGGCCCAGCATGACCTCGGTGGCGACCTTGGCCCACGGCACGCCGGTGGCCTTGCTGACGAACGGAACCGTGCGCGACGCCCGCGGGTTGACCTCAAGCACGTAGACCGTCTGGCTCTGAATGGCGAACTGGATGTTCAGCAGTCCGCAGACGCCCAGCCGCCGGGCCAGCAAGCGCGTCTGCCGCTCGACTTCCTCGAGCAGCGCCGGCGAGAGCGAGTACGGCGGCAGCACGCAGGTGCTGTCGCCGCTGTGGATGCCTGCCTCCTCGATGTGCTCCATCACGCCGCAGACGACGCAGGTTCCGTTGGGGTCGTTCGGCTGGCGGTAGTCGGCCACGGCATCGACATCGAGCTCCATGGCGTCGAGGATGAACTTGTCGACCAGCACGGAGTGACGCTGACCGGGCTTGAGCACGCGGTCGGACGCTTCGAAGGCGCGTCCGGCGAATCGCTCCAGGTCGGCGTCGTTGTTGCACAGTTCCATCGCGCGACCGCCGAGCACATAGCTCGGCCGGATCAGCACGGGATAGCCGAGCTGATTCGCCAGACGGCGGGCCTCGTCGAGATCGAACGCGACGCCCGACGGAGGCTGAAGCAGGCTGAGTTCGTGCAGGATGGCCTGAAATTCGCCGCGATCTTCGGCCCAGTGGATCGACTCGGGCGGCGTGCCGAGGATCGGCACGCCCGCGGCCTTGAGGTCACCGGCGAGGTTCAGCGGCGTCTGCCCGCCGAACTGAACGATGACGCCGCGCAGCTCGGTCTGCGAGGCGATGCGCCGGACGATCCGCAGGACGTCCTCGTGCGTCAGCGGCTCGAAAAACAGCGCGTCGGACGTGTCGTAGTCCGTGCTGACCGTCTCGGGGTTCGAGTTGATCATCACGGTGCGGAGCCCGAGCGACTTGGCGGCCATCGCCGCGTGAACGCAGCAGTAGTCGAACTCGATTCCCTGCCCGATGCGATTCGGCCCCCCGCCGACGACCACGACGTGCGGTGCGTCGTCGAGGCGCAGTTCGTCCTCGACCGATTCGACGCCGCCGGCGGCCGACACTTGCGTGAACGGCGGCGTGTAGCTGGCGTAGTAGTACGGCGTCTTCGACTCGAACTCGGCCGCACAGGTGTCGACCAGCCGAAATGAGGGCTGCGCCACGCGGTCGACCACGGCCGCGATCGTCTCGAGCGGCATGCGCAGCGCGTGACTGAGCTGGACGTTGGTATAACCGAGCTGCTTGGCCTCGCGCAACATGCGGCGGCCCAGTTCGGTGGCGTCGGGGCGGTTGTCGCGGATGGTGATCAGCTCGTTCCGGTTGGCGAGCAGGGCATCCTCAAACTGGACCAGTTGCTGCATCTGGTCCAGGAACCAGGGATCGATGCGCGTCAGCTCGTGCACCTGTTCGACGGTCCAGCCGAGCTTGAAGGCGTAGCGGATGTAGTACGGGCGGCCCTGGCAGGGTCGCGCCAGCTTGTCGTGGAGCACGTCGTGGGCGATTGGCCAGTTGGCGGCGGCCGACTCGGCGACGTCGGCCGGCGCCTCGCCGGAGCGACTGCCCATCACAAACTCCTGGAGCTTCGGGTCGGGCGGCGGCGACTCACGCTGCGTCAGCGACGCGTAGGCGTCGGCGTGGCCTTCAGCGTGGCGGCGATGGGCCTGCGCGATCCAGCGGTCGTTGCGATCCAGGCCGTAGCCCGCCCGTTGGATCTCCATGCTGCGGACGCACTTCTGGAAGGCCTCCTTGAAGGTCTGGCCGATGGCCATGGCCTCGCCGACGCTCTTCATCTGGGTGGTCAGCGTTTCGTCGGCCTCGGGGAACTTCTCGAAGGCCCAGCGCGGCATCTTGACCACGACGTAGTCGATGGTCGGCTCGAAGCTGGCCGGCGTGTTCTTGGTGATGTCGTTGGGGATCTCGTCAAGCGTGTAGCCGACCGCCAGCTTGGCCGCGACCTTGGCGATGGGGTAGCCGGTGGCCTTGCTGGCCAAGGCGCTGGATCGCGAGACGCGCGGGTTCATCTCGATCACGATCATGCGGTCCGAGGCGAGGTCGAATGCGAATTGCACGTTGCTGCCGCCGCACTCGACGCCGATCTCGCGCATGATGGCCTTGGCACCGTCGCGCATGCGCTGGAACTCGCGGTCGGTCAGCGTCTGGGCGGGCGCCACCGTGATCGAATCGCCGGTGTGCACGCCCATCGGGTCGAGGTTTTCGATCGAGCAGACGATCACGACGTTGTCGTTGCGGTCACGGATGACTTCGAGCTCGAATTCCTTCCAGCCGTACACGCTTTCCTCGATCAGGACCTCGCTGATGCGGGAGAGTTGCAGGCCGCGACCGACGATCTCCTCGAACTGCTCGCGCGTCACGGCGAAGCCGCTGCCCGAGCCGCCCAGGGTGTAGGCCGGTCGGATGACGCACGGCAGGCCGACCTGTTCGAGCACGGCGCGGGCCTCGGCGAGCGTGTGCGCGGTGCCCGAGCGCGGCACGTCGAGCCCGATTTTGAGCATGGCCTCCTTGAACGCCAGCCGGTCCTCGGCCTTGCGAATGGCCTCGGACGACGCCCCGATCATCTCAACCCCGTGGCGGGCGAGCGCGCCCGATTCGGACGCCGCCATGGCGCAGTTCAGGGCGGTCTGACCGCCGAGGGTCGGCAGCAGCGCGTCGACGCGCGGGCCGAGGCGGGCCTCATTGATGATGATCTTTTCGACGACTTCCGGGGTGACGGGCTCGACGTAGGTGCGGTCGGCGAGCTCCGGGTCGGTCATGATGGTGGCCGGATTCGAGTTCAGGAGGACGACGCGATAGCCCTCCTGCCGGAGCACCTTGCAGGCCTGTGTGCCGCTGTAATCGAACTCGCACGCCTGGCCGATGACGATCGGCCCGCTGCCGATGATCATGATGGTACGGATGTCATCGCGCCGCGGCACGGATCAATCCTTCCATCAGAGCGCCGGCGCGGCGGGTCGAGCCGCGCAGCGGAGGCGAGGGTTACTTGGCGATGTCGAGCAGTTCGACGTCGAAGATCAGCATGGCCTTCGGCGGAATGACGGGCGGGCGACCGTTCGCGCCGTAGGCCAGATTGTACGGAATGACGAGCTTGCGCTTGCCGCCGACCTTCATCGAGCCGACGCCCTCGGTCCATCCGGCGATGACCTGGTTCAGGCCGAATTCGGCCGGCTGTCCGCGGTCGACCGAGCTGTCAAACTTCTTGCCGTCGACCAGCCAGCCGGTGTAGTGAACCTTGACGCGCGTCGTCTGATTGGGAGGCTGCGCCCCAGTGCCTTCCTTGATCTCGTAGTACATCAATCCCGTTGGGGTGGTGACGGGTTCGCCGCGGATCGGATCGCCCGGTAGCGGTGCGGTCATCTCGCCCTCTTTCTTGTCGACGATGGCGCCGGTGGCGGCGTCAACGGCGACGTCGTACACACGGTCGGCGGACAAAAGATGCACGTCGATCATGGCCTTGCCGTCGCGCATGCCGAGCACCGCCGACTGAGCTTTGGCCTTGGTGGCCTCCTCAGCCGTCTTGATGGCGGCCGCCAGCCCGACCTTCGATGCGGCGACCATCTCGGCGGTCTTCTTCGGGTTCTCCGGGAGCTTGGAGTAATCGACGTCTGCCAGCGCCACGAGCGTCGAAGCGCCCAGTACGGCGGCCACTGCCAGAGTCGTTCGGCAAGCGTTCATGGGGAATCTCCGGGTGTCGGTCGGCGAGCCGGCGTCGGAACCGGGGCATCGCGCGGCCGTGACTGCGAATCGTTCCGTTACCACGCGAAGTGGGCAAAGGCCTTGTTGGCGTCGGCCATGCGGTGAACGTTGTCGCGGGTGGTGATCGCCGTTCCCTCGTTGTGGTAGGCGGCGATCAGTTCCTCGGCGAGCCGGTCCTGCATGGGCTTGCCCTTCTTGGCCCGGGCCGCCTCGAGCAACCAGCGGATGGCCAGCGACTCCTGGCGCTTGCGGTTCACCGGCATCGGGACTTGGTAGTTGCTGCCGCCCACGCGGCGGCTGCGGACTTCAATGTTGGGCCGCAGGTTGTCGAGCGCGGTTTCGAAGACCTCGATCGGCGAGGCGTCATTGACCTTCTTGGCGATCTGGTCGAGCGCGCCGTACAGGATGCGCGTGGCGACGCTCTTTTTGCCGTCCCACATCATGCAGTTGATGAACTTCGCGGCCATGCGGCTGCCGTAGCGCATGTCCGGCACCAACTGCTCATTCGAACGCGTCCACTTCTTGTAGCCCATGGGGGTTCCTCAGGCGATGCGACGGGCCTACTTCTTGCGCTTGGTCCCGTACTTGCTGCGACTCCGGTTGCGACGCACCGCGAACTTGTCCTGCTCTTCGACCCCGGCGCAGTCCAGCACGCCGCGAACGATATGGTAGCGAATGCCCGGCAGGTCGCGCACGCGGCCGCCGCGCACCAGCACGATCGAGTGCTCCTGCAGGTTGTGACCGATGCCGGGGATGTAGGCCGTGACCTCGCGCCCGTTCGAGAGGCGCACGCGGGCCACCTTCCGCAACGCCGAGTTCGGCTTCTTGGGCGTCATGGTCTTGACGATCAGGCAGACCCCGCGCTTCTGCGGCGATCGGTCCAGATCGCGGACCTTGCTCTTGCGCACCTCCGGCCGCCTCGGATTCGCCACCAGTTGATTAGACGTCGGCATATCGCACTCTTGCCAGTGTCGCGGCCGGCCGCACAGGGTCGTGGCCAGCCGAAAAATCGAGCCGGGTAAGATACCCGTTCATTCGCTTCTGCGTCAAGCCAGCGACTCGTCCGGCGTCCGTGCCACCGGCGGCGGCTCGACCGGCCGGATCTCCTGACGGACCGGCTCGCCCACCGGCTCGCCCGAGTGCACCATCTGAAGCTCCTGGTAGGGCTTGAAGCCGGTGCCGGCCGGGATCAGGTGGCCGAGAATGACGTTTTCCTTCAATCCGGTCAGGCGATCGACCTGCCCGGCCAGCGCCGCCTCGGTCAGGACCTTGGTCGTTTCCTGGAACGACGCGGCGGAGATGAACGACTCGCTTTGCAGCGATGCCTTCGTGATGCCGAGCAGCAGGGTCGACGCGGTGGCCGGCTTGGGGCGCTTGCCCTTGGCCGGGGCCTTGCCGGCCGCTTCCAGCTCGGCGTTCTTCTCGCTCAACTCCTCCTTGGAGACGATCTGGCCCTCGTGGAACTCGGAGTCGCCCGGCTCGCTGATGCGGAGGCTGCGAGCCAGCCGCTCGTTCTCGGCGCGGAACTTGAACTTGTCGACCACCTCGTATGGCAGGAACTTGCTGTCGCCCGGGCTCTCGATGCGAATCTTTCGCAGCATCTGCGAGACGATGATCTCGAGATGCTTATCGTTGATACTGACGTTCTGCGAACGATAGACCGCCTGAATCTCCTGCAGGTGATAGACGAACAGCGCCTCTTCGCCCTTGATGCGCAGAATGTCGTGCGGCACAAGCGGCCCGTCGCACAGGCGGTCGCCGGCCTCGACGTGATCGCCGGCGTGGACCAGCAGGTGCTTGTCCTGCGGAACGTGGTGCTCGCGCGGCTCGAGGTCCTTGCTCTCGGGGTGGACGATGATGGTCATCTTGCCGCGGCGCTTATCGGCGCGAATCTCGACCCGGCCCGACACCTCGGCCAGCACGGCCGGTTCCTTGGGTTTGCGGGCCTCGAACAGCTCAGTAACGCGCGGCAAGCCGCCGGTGATGTCCTGCGTTCCGGAAATCTCGCGCGGCCGACGAGCCAGGAGAGAGCCGGGCTTGACCGCGTCGCCGTCGGCGACCTCGATCCGGGCCTTGGCCGGCAGGTAGTGGTACTCGAGGATCTTGCCGTCCTTGTCCTCGATGATGACCTGCGGGTTCTTGTCGCCCTTGTGCTCGATGACGACGTACTTCTTGCCGGCCTTGCGCTCCTGTTCGGCGCGGACCGTCTCGCCCTCGATGACATCGTGCAGTCGGACGAACCCGGCGGCCTCGGCAAGGATGGGCGTCTGGTGCGGATCCCACGACACAAGGATCGTTCGCGGCTTGACGGTGTCGCCATCGGCCACCAGCAGCCGCGCGCCGTACGGAACGCGGTAGCGCTCCAGCTCGCGGCCCTTGTCGTCGTTCACCACAATGTCGCCGTTGCGCTTCAGGACGACGCGCATCTCGACACCCTCGGGATCGGTCACGTCGGCGTACGCCAGATTGTCGAACTTGACCACGCCGCCCTGGCCGCACTTGATGTCGCTCTCGACGACGGCGCGGCTGGCCACGCCGCCGGTGTGGAAGGTCCGCATGGTGAGCTGCGTGCCCGGCTCGCCGATCGACTGGGCCGCGATGATTCCGACCGCCAGGCCCTCCTCGACCAGCCGGCCGGTGGACATGTCGACGCCGTAGCAGCGGCAGCACAGTCCAAACGGCGCCTGGCAGGTGAGCGGGCTGCGCACGCGGATCGTCTCGAGTCCCAGTCCATCCGGGAACTTGGCTTCCAGCTTGCGGGCGATGGTCTCGGTGATAATCTCGTTTTCCTTGACGATGAGCGTATCGGTGCGCGGATCGCGGATCGTGTCGCGAGCCGTTCGGCCGACGATGGACTGGGCCAGCGAAATTTCGACTTCCTCGCCCTTGTACTGCACGCCCTTGGTGATGCCGTTGATCGTGCCGCAGTCGAGCATGGTGATGCACACGTTCTGCGCCACGTCGGCGAGTTTGCGCGTCAGGTAGCCGGAGTCGGCCGTCTTGAGGGCCGTGTCGGCCAGACCCTTGCGGGCGCCGTGGGTCGAGCTGAAGTACTCGAGCACCGAGAGGCCCTCGCGAAAGTTGGCCTTGATGGGCGTCTCGATGATCTCGCCCGAGGGCTTGGCCATCAGGGCGCGCATGCCGGCGAGCTGGCGAATCTGATCGACGCTGCCGCGGGCGCCGGACTCGGTCATCAGGTAGATGGGGTTGAGGTACGGCCGGGCGTTGGCCGCGCCGGGGGCGACGTAAGCGCCCTCCTCGTCGCGCCAGTCGGCGCGCAGCTCGCGCATCATCTCCTCGGTGACGGCCTCGCGGGCGTGGACCCAGATGTCGATCAGAACGTTGTAACGCTCCATGTCGGTGATGGCGCCCTGCTGGAAGGCGCGCTCGATGCGATCCACCTTCTTCTGGGCGTCTTCGATGATGGCCTTCTTGCGGGCCGGGATGCGCAGATCGGTGATGCCGAACGACAGTCCCGCCAGCGTACCCCACTTGAAGCCGATCTCCTTGATGGTGTCGAGCAGGTCGATGGTGGCGGCGCGGCCGAGGATGGCGTGGCAGTCGGCGATGACCCGGGCCGAACCCTTGCTGGACAGCTTGCAGTTGTAGTAGGGCATGCGCGGGTCGAGGCCGTCGTTGAATAGCAACCGGCCGACGGTGGTGACAATCAGCCGGTCATCGGGCATGCGCTCGGGCAGGGCCTTGAAGTCGTTGACGATCAGTTCGCGCTCGACGCGCACCCGCACCTTCTCGTGAATGCGGAGGCGGCGAAGTTGCCAGGCCAGCAAGGCCTCCTGCGGCGTGGCGAAGGTGCGCAGCGGGCGATTGAGCCGCTGCCGATCCTCATCCGACAGCTTGACCGGGTCGTCCGGCAGGTCGTTGTCGGTCGTGAGATAGAAGATGCCGAGCACCATGTCCTGCGAGGGCGACATGATCGGCGCGCCGTTCGCGGGGCTGAAGATGTTGTTGGTGCTCATCATGAGCACGTGGGCCTCGGTCTGGGCCTCGATCGAGAGCGGCAGGTGGACGGCCATCTGGTCGCCGTCGAAGTCGGCGT
>CAZNUJ010000022.1:0-59150 GCA_964576285.1 uncultured Planctomycetaceae bacterium
CAGCGGACCGACCGGCTCGCCGCGGCGGACGCGGGCGTCGACGTCCGCCGCCCGCGCCAGGGCGTGGTCGCGCGGCACGTCGAGCGCGATCCCCAACTTCGGGTTAACGGCGTCGAGCCGGGCGAGCGCGGCCTGGGTCAGCTCGACGGCGGACTGACGACGGCTGACGACGGCGTCGCGGATTTCTGAGACGGTCGGCACGCACGAAACTCCGCGCGATCAGGCATCCTGCTGGTCGAGCACCTTGGGCAGCGCGAAGCAGCCGGCCTCGACGCGCGGCGCGTTGGCCAAGGCGGCATCCGCGCCGAGCGGCTGGTGCGGCAGATCGTCGCGCAGGACATCGGTGACCGGGAGCGGGTGGGCGGTGGGCTCGACGGTCGACACGTCGAGGGCGGACAGTTGCTGGACGTATGCGAGGATGCCGCCCATCTGCGCGGTGAAGCGCTCGATCTCGTCATCGCGCAACGCCAGTCGCGCCAGGTGGGCGATGTGGCGGACCGTGGCTTCGTTGATCGGGTGCGACATGCTGCGGCTCCGCGCGGGAACACCCTCGTATACGAGACGCGGACCGGCGATCGCCAGTCCGCGGCAGTCTCGACGATGTTGGACGGCGTGGCTAGGCCGTGGTCGCCTCGGCCGGCTTGTAGTCGCGGCGTTGCGGCTTCACGATGAGTCCCATCTTGATGGCCTTGGTCGACACGCGAACGCGGACGACCTTGCCGCCGATCACGGCTCGTACGCGTTGGAGATTGGGCTTGAACTTGCGGCGCGTGATGCCGGTCGTCTTGCGACCGACGCCGCCGAGGTACTTGGCCTTGCCGCGGCGCGCGACGCGATTGCCGAAGCGGGTCTTCTTTCCGGTCAGCTTGCAGACGTAGGGCATTGCGACACCTGGTTCCTTGAGAATACGAAAGAATCATACAGGTTAATCGCCCGCGCGTCCGGCCGCAAGGGGCCGGTTGCAACCGCTGCCGCCCGCGTCACTTATGGATGGTTGTCGGCCCTCCGTGGCACCCGGTCCGCAATGCGGGCCGGCCTTCGGCGTTAGACTAGGCGTGAATGGCCGATCCGCACCTCGCCGAACTGGTCCGACGAGCGCAACGCCGGGACGCGGCTGCACTTGAAGCGCTGGTTGATCTCTACGGCGGGCGGGTATTCGGCTACCTGTTCCGCGTCCTGGCGGCCCGCGACGAGGCCGAGGATCTGACGCAGGAGGTGTTCCTCCGCGTCACGCGGATGATCGGGCAGTACCAGGACGACGGCCGGTTCGAGAACTGGCTGTTTCGAATCGCCTCGAACCTGGTGCGGGATCGCGGTCGCCGGCGCGGGCGGACGCCGGCGCGGATCGCCCCGCGCCCGTCGGACGGGCCGATCGGCGATCCGATGGATGAGTTCCCCGGCGACGACGAGCGGCCCGATCGGCCGATCGAGTTGTCGGAGGACGTGGACCGGCTGACGGCCGCCTTGGCCGAGCTGCCGGCGGCGGAACGCGAAGTGATCATGCTGCGGCACTTTTCGGACATGTCGTTCAAGGAGATCGCCGACGCGATGGGCACGCCGCTGGGCACGGCGCTGGCACGCGGTCATCGCGGCTTGCGCCGGCTGCGCGAGCTGATGGAACCCGCGCCGCGAACCGAACCGCTCGCGGCGGAGGTGGAGCCATGACCGAGTTCGAGCGATTGCAGCGTGAAATCGAAGCATCGGAGCGGTGGCTGAACGCGCACCCGCGTCCTCGCCTGCCGCCCGAACTGGCGGAGCGCGTCAAGGCGTCGATTCGGCGCGAGCTTGGGCGCGATTCGTCTCACCGCCAGCGCACGCCGGCTGGGCGTTGGGGCGCGTTGGCGGCCGCGGCGGCGATCGCGCTGGCCTGCGTCACGGTCTGGCGTTCGTGGGATGCCTATCGGGTCGGCGACGAGCGCGTGCGGATCGTGCAGGGCTTCGAGAACTCGCTGCAGCTCGTCGAGTCGGTGGACTCGGCGCTGGCGGCGCTTTCGGACGATCTCGACGCGATCGCCCTGCGGGACGCGCGCCCGTTCGACTCGGCGTTTGAGGACCTGTGGGAATCGGCCGATTTCCTGTCGGTGGACGACGTGTCGGCCATGTAGCTTCTCCCGGTCGGAGGATCGGACCATGAATCGGCGACAGGTGCATCTCGGCGTGGGCTGGGCGGGCGTGCTGGTGCTGGCGGTGTGCGCGTTGGCATGGGGCGACCCTCCGCCACCGCGGTCGGCGTCGGCCGCGCCGCCGCCCGAGGACCGCATGGACGAGGACGAGGCGGGGATGGAGATGCAGATCGGCCCGGGTCCCGGCCGACGGCCGCCGGGTCCGCGGTTCGGCGGGCGGATGCGCGACGGAATGGGCGGACCGGGGATGCCGATGCCGCCGCGGGAGCCGAGCGACGAGGACATCGAGGGGCTGATGAAGTTCATGCGCGAGCACTTCCCGCTGATCGCGCGGCGCATGGACGACCTGAAGCGCGACGACGAGGAGCTCTATCACCGATCGGTGCGTCGCCTGTGGCCGCGTTTCGCGCTGCTCAAGGAGACCTACGAGCGCGATCCCCAGGGGCGCGGACGACTGATGCTCGCGGATGTGCAACTGGAGGAGGATATCCGCATCAAGTCACGGCAGTACCGACAGGAGTCGGACGCCGCCCGCAAGGCCCGGCTGGGCGAGGAACTGCGCGGCCTGCTCGATCGCCAATTTGACGTGCGGCTTGAACGCCGCCGGATGGAATTGGTCGACCTGGCCAAGCGACTCGAGGAGCAGACGCGCCGCGTGGACCGCTTCGCCGCTCGCAAGCAGGAGATGGTGCAGAAGCAGTTCGAGCGCGTGACCGGCGACGAAGACATCGAGTGGTGATCCGGTCGCAAGGCGTCGCCTGATCATCCCCCCGCTCCGTATGCGAGTGTGCACTCAGTTTGATCGGAGGCTCGAGGGCTGCTGAGCGGCGGCCTGAGCCGACCGACCGTCGTCCACTTGCCGTTGATGCAAGCGATGCTCATCTCATCGGACAACAAGGGTCCATCGCCTCAGCTCGCGATCGGTATCCGCGCGCCCGGTGCGCCATGACGGGGTTGAATGTGGCGTGTTCGGGCGCGGGCGTCCTCGGTAGAATCTGGCGATACGGTTGTCCGTCACGGACCTGATCGGGGAGGTGTGCATCGTGTCGCGGAACCGTTCGATCGGCATTGGGGTGTTGGCGTTGCTCGCGACCCTCTGGCCAACGCTGCCGGCCGCCGGTCAGAGCGCGGCCGCGCGGGAACAAGTCAAGCCGGGGGCGAAGTCCAAGATTGGCCAGCGCAAGGGCGAGTCCGACGAGAAATACGCGAAACGCCGCGATCTGATCGTCCGTCGCGCGAAGAAGGACGAGGACGGGCTGTTCACGGCCCACGTGCAGCCGTTCATCGTGCGGACCGACATCAGCTCCGAGTTCACGGCCGACACCGCCCTCTACATGGAAATGCTGCACCGCGAGTTCGGCTCGGCCTACCAGAAGATGGGTCTGCCGCCCGGTCCGCCGAAGGAGTGGATCGAGGTCATCATCTATGCCGACCGCGAGACGTATCTCAAGACCGGCGGCGGGGCCGGCAGCGGCGGGTACTTCGCCCAGGCGCTCCCGTCCTTCCAGGACCGGCCGCAGAGCTGGAAGGCGCAGCACTACCGCCTCGCCATGTTCACCAGCGGCGAGAAGGAGTTCGCCAAGTATGACAAGAGCACGCTCAAGCACGAAGCCGCTCACATGGAGCTCCAGATGCGTCTCGGCTACCTCGTGGATTGCCCGCGCTGGTGGAACGAGGGCCAGGCCGCGTGCTTCGAATACTGGGACTTCGACAAGAGCGTCGACGAGAACCTGAAACTGATCCCGACCCGCGGGCGCTATGCGCCGGTGGTGCGGCGGTTGTGGGACACCGACAAGTTCCGGCCGTTCTCGTACGTCTGGGAGATCGACGCGGCATCGTGGCATGCCGACATGACCAGCGAGCAGGGGGCGCTGAACTATTGCCAGGCCTGGTCGCTGGCCGCTTTCATGCTGAACGAGGGCCGGGCCGGGCGCAAGGCCTTCAACACCATCTTCGAGCTGTCGAAGCGCGTCGGCGCCGACCGCAAGGTCAGCGGAACAGGCAAGAAGACGCTGGCCTGGCAGAGCAAGTTCCCCAAGCCGGCGCAGGAAGAAATGGAAGGGCAGTGGATGGACTGGATCCGCACCCATCTGCCCAAGGACGGACGCAACCCCGACGAACGCGAGGGACTGATCGACTTGGGCTACGATCCCGACGAAGAGGGCTTGGTGCGCCTGACCAAGGAACGCTACGCCGAGGTGACGAAAAAGAAGCCCAGGGACGACGAGGCCAAGGTCTCCGACAAGGAGCCGGTGCGCAAGAAAACCTCCGGCAAGCCGAAGGCCGCGAAGCCCGAGGGCGACAACGCCGGCGGCCCCCAGGATTTCTGAACATGTCGCAGCGCGTGGTGGCGGTCATCGGGGCGTCTTCGGATCCGAGCAAGTACGGCCACAAGGCGGTGCGGGCCTATCTCCGTCAGGGCTGGAAGGTCTATCCGGTGACCCCCAAGCCCGAACCGATCCTCGATCTGACGCCGGTCGCGTCGATCAGCGCGATTCCCGAGCACGTGCATCGGGCGACGATCTACCTTCCGCCCGCGCTGGGCGTTCGCGTACTGCCCGAGATCGCCGCCAAGGGCGTGGACGAGTTCTTCGTAAACCCCGGCGCCGAGAGCGACGAACTGCTCGATGCGGCCCGCGCGCTGGGTCTCGACCCGATCGTGGCGTGCAGCATCGTCGATATTGGGGAACGGCCCTGACCCGAAGCGCCCAGGAGCGCTTCGAATACCCGCCCGTCAGCCGCGTTTGATCAGCGTCAGCAGTATCACCACGCGCGAGTTCGCCCGCACGGCGTGTTTCAACCCCGCCGGCATGTGAATCCACGCGCCCGGCCGGAGCTCGTGCGTGTCGTCGCCGAGTCGAACGCGGGCCTGGCCGGACAGCACGTGCAGAATCGCCGGCATCGACGCGGTGTGCTCGGACAACTCCTGCCCCGGTGCGAAGATGAAAAGCACGGCCTTGCAGTCGTCGGTCTGGCAGAGCGTGCGGGTCAGGATGCCGTCGGCCGGCACCTCGTGTTCGGCGGCCTGAAGGTCGGCCAGAACGTAGTCGGCGGCCATGGGGACTGCTCCTTTCCGCTCAAAGCGTGACGACTCTGTCGGCCTTCCTCATGGCGTCGATGATCTCCTCCATGCTGCTGATGTGCTCGACGCACAGCTTGCCGCGCAGGCCGTAATGATCGACGCAGGTCACGCAGGGCATCAGCTCGACGCCGCGTTCGTGCAGCAGGGTCAGCTCGGTCGCGACGGCCGAGTCCCGGGCCGCCAGCCGAACCCCCTCGTTGTAGAAGGCGATCGCCTCCAGATCCGCGATGACAACGCTCTTCTGGAGAAAGTTCTTGAGCACCCGCGCGCCCAGCGCAGCGTCGCCGTGTCCCATCTGGGCCTTGTTGAGCAGAATCATCGTGGCCATCGCGCGGCTCCCGTTGGCGGATGCTGACTTCAGGTTTCCCAGCATAGCCGCGAAACCACCTCGCCCGAAGCCGCGTGGGAGGCTGAAGCCGCTCCGGCCGCCGCGCGGGCCGTTCAGTGTGGGCGACGGGCTGCTCGGCGGAAGAAGCGGCGCATGCCGATCATGCCCAACACGGCCGCGGGCAACAGTTGGATGCCCACGCCGCACCACGGGGGCCGGCCGCCAGGCCCGCCGATGCCGCCGCGACAGGCGCGGATCGACTCGATCTGAATGCAGCCGTCACCCTCCTGGCAGGTGGAGACGCAGTCGGCGTCGATCACGCCGCGGACGCGGACACGATCGCCGACGTCGAAGTCGCCGAGATCGCTCAGCACGTAGGTCGCCCCCGCGCTCGTCCGAAACAGGACGCACTCGGCGCCCTGAATCAACTGCCCGCAGGCGTTGAACGAGGGCAGGCAGGGTTCGATCGAGTCCACGTTGATGCAGCCGTTGCCCTGCATGCAGACGGAGACGCAGTTGGGCACGACCGTGCCGCGCACCCGCACGCGATCGCCGACATCGAAATCACCGCGATCGCTCAGCAGGAAGAGCCCCCCGAAGTCGCTCTCGAACAGCACGCACTCGACGCCGTTGACCAGCCGTCCGCAGCGATGGAAGGCGTTGTCCGCCCAAGCACTCGAGGCGCAGAGCATCACCATCAGGCCGGAAAGTCGCAGAACAGGACGCATGTCATCACCTTTCGGAGCACAGCACGCGAGGCGGGCTTTCCCCAAGGATCTTACCCCGCCCTACCGCGAAGTCGAGTCGCGGACGAGCGAGTCGGAGGCGCAACACTCGCGCGGATTCGCGCCTCGTCGGCCGGGAGGCGGCGCGCCCCTTACTTCCCGATGCAGAAGCGCGCGAAGATTCGGCCGAGCAGTTCGTCGGGCACCAGCTCGCCCGCCAGCAGCGCCAGGCGTCCGGCGGCCTCGTGCAGCTCGAGCGCGATCAGCTCGGGCGCGGCCGCCCGGCCCTCGAGGGCGGCCAGCTCTCTCGCGCGGCGGACGGCCTGAATTGCGCCGTCCAGTGCGTCGCGCTGCTCCAGCGACATCGCCAGCCGTGTCGATCGCTCGTCGCCGGCGCGACCGGCCAGCAGTTCGCCCAGCGCCGCGCGCAGCCGATCGCAGCCTTCGCCGGTCAGCGCGCTGACCGCGACGCTCGGTACGCCCGCCGGCGCGGACCACGCCTCGACCGCCCGGCTCCGCGCGGCGCCGCTGGGCAGCAGGTCGATCTTGTTGATGACGACCAGCGCCGGCGGGACGGCCCACGAGGATTCGTCCGGCCGAGTCGTCGCGTCCGCCACAAGCAGCACCAGATCGGCCGCGTCGGCCGCGCGCCGCGCCGACGCCTGCGCCAGTTGCTCGATCTCTCCGCGCGGCGCGTCCAGGCCGGCCGAGTCGAGCAGCAGCACGTTGCCGTCGCCGATGTGAATCGGTGCGGCGATCCAGTCGCGCGTCGTGCCGGCGACCGGCGAACACAGGGCCCGATCCTCGCCGGTCAACCGGTTCAGCAGCGAGCTCTTGCCGGCGTTGGGCCGGCCGGTCAGCACGACGCGCGGCAGCTCGCCGAATCGCTCGGCGGCCGCGCCGGCGGCGCGCGTCCGCGACAGCCGCTCGTCGAGCGCGAGCAACCGGGCCCGGAGCGTCTCGCCGTCGATGAACTCGATCGGCTCGTCGGCGAAGTCGAGCGAGCCCTCGACCAGCGCCAGCAGGTCGGCCAGTTCCTCGCGGGCCTCGAGCGCCAGGCGGGACAGTTCGCCGTCCAGCAGGCGGCGCGCGGCGCGCAACTCCTGGTCGGATCCGGCCGCGACCAGCGCGGCCACACCCTCGGCCGCGGCCAGGCCGATGGCGCCGTTGAGATACGCGCGCGCGGTGAACTCCCCGCCGATCGCGCGTCGCGCGCCAGCGCCGATCAGTTGCTCGAGCAGCAGGACCAAGACCCCAGGTGCGCCGGTCAGATGCAGCTCGATCAGATCGTTGCGGGTGTAGCTGCGCGGCGCGCGGAAAACCGTGGCCTGTCCCGGCAGCGCGGTATCGGCGACGCGGACGTCGCCCGTGATCCGCCGCCACGACGGCTGCTCGTGCAGCGACACGCCGTCCGTCGGGCGAAAGCAGGCCGCCGCGAGTTCGACGGCGCGTGGGCCATCCAGCCGGATGATGCCGCGCGGCGCAGCGCCCGGCGGGGAACTGATGGCGGCAATGGTGTCCGAGACGTCGAACATGCCGGCATGCGCGACCCGACGCCGCGCGGCGAACGCAAGCGCGACGCGGCGGCTTCGCGAGGAGGCGGGCGGTCGCCGTTCGGCTCAGCTGGTCTTGAACTCGATCTGGGCCGACTCGCTCTTGTCGGCCTTGACGGTCAGCACCAGCTTGTACTTGACGCCGGGCTTGAGCGTCACGCCGCCGACGTCCGAGCCGGTCAGACCGATGACGCGAATGTCGCCGCCGGGGCTGCCCAGCGCGTAGTTCTGGCCCGGCTTCATCTGGGCCTCGGGCGACTGCGATCGCGAGACCAGGGTGTATTCCGCCTGGTGCGAGTAGTCGGCCTCGAAGGCCTGGTAGATCGAGACGGTCACCATCGTGATTCGGCCGAGCTTGTCCGGGTCCTCGATCTCGAACCGCAGTCGCGGCGAGGTCGACACCGGCTCCTTGATCTTCCAGTTCGAGTAGCCGGTCATGGCCTTCTTGGCGGTGTTCTGCTCGGCCCGCTGGTCATCGAGGAAGATGCGCAGGTGCGTGTCCTTCTTGCTCAGGTTCATCGCCATCCGCGCGCCTTCCATGCCAGCGCCGTAGTCGCTGCACCCGGCGATCAGTAGCGTGGTCAGGATCACCAAACCGGTTCGAAACACGTCGCGTCGCATGGATCCACCCTCCGTGGGTCGTTCAAGTCTTCTTCTCGAGAATCAGGTGGTGATAGATCAGCGCCGCGAGCACCGCACCCACGATCGGGCCGACCCAGTAGACCACCTGCTGACTGCCAAACTCGGGCAAGGCTCCGCGGACGGCCGCCACGATCCCGGGTCCGAAGGTGCGCGACGGGTTCATCGACGCGCCGGTCAGCGGCCCGCCGACGAGGATGTCGGCGGCGATGGTGAGACCGATGCCGAATCCACCGACCTTCGGGGCGCGCGGATCGACCGCCGTGCCGAAGATGGCGAAGACCAGCAGGAAGGTGAGCATCACCTCGATCAGGATGGCCGTGCCGGTCGAGATGACGGCCGGGTCGAAGCACGGCGTTCCCAGTTTCGCGGCCGCCATCACGCTCTGGTCCCCGACCTTGAGCCCGCTGAAGATCGTCGCGATCAGCGCGCCGGCGATGGTCGCCCCGATCAATTGCGAGACGATGTAAGCGATGGCGTTGCCGGCGCCGATGCGGCCGGTCGCCAGCATCGCCACGGTCACGGCCGGGTTCACATGGCCGCCCGAGACGTTCATCGTGGCCGAGACCGCGATCGACAGCGCCAGCCCGTGCGCGATGGCGATGCCGAGCAGTCCGGCGCCGCCGTGGCCCTGCCAGGCGTTGAGACAGATCGCGCCCGCCCCGATGAACGAGAGCATGAAAGCGCCCAGCGCCTCGGCGACGCACGCTGATGACAGCTTCGACATGATTCAGGTCTCCACTCGCCGCGAACCGCGGACCGCGCTCGGGGCCTGGAAGTGCGCGACGCCGGCGCGGGTCGGCCCCGATTGGAGCGAAATTAGGCCGCTGATCGGGGGGTGTCAAGCTGCGGATCTCCCGGCCCGCGGCCATGTCGGTCGGGCTTTGGAGTGCTACACTTATCTCCCGAACGCGCGCGTCAAACCGGTCCGCGGTGCCTCGCATCGCGGCTTGGGCTTGGCCCGAAAGAGAGGTCGAACACCATGGTGTCAATTATTCTGGGTATGGCCCTGACCATGATTCCGGCGGTCGGCGATCAGCCAGCACCGGCCGCGTCCGACCACGGTGTCGCGGTGCTGGCGCAGGCCGGCGATGCGTCGGGTCGTGCCGCGCGCCGGCGGCGCGTGCTGCCGCCGTACGCCGTCGCCGAGGTCAAGGAAGGCGGTTCCATCCGGGGCGTCGTCACCTTCAAGGCCGCCGCGCCGCCGCCGCGACGCATTCAGATCGTCAAGGACCACGAGACCTGCGGCAAGCATCCGACCGAGGTGCCGGTCATCAAGGTCGACGAGCAGGGCCGCGTCGGCGAGGCGGTCGTATACCTCAGCGACATCACCAGCGGCCGAGCACCCGACAAACGAGACAAGCCGCCGCGGATCGATCAGAGCACCTGCGAATTCGCGCCGCACGTGCAGGTGGTCATCGCCCGAGAGCCGGTCGAGATCCTCAACAGCGATCCGGTCGCGCATAACATCAAGGCCGACCAGGGCGTCGCCACGCTGTTCAACGTGCTCCAGCCCTCGAAGGGCATGAAGTCGACCAAGACATTCGACCGGCCGGGCCTGGTCGAGCTGAAGTGCAACGTGCATGACTGGATGCGCGCGTACGTCTGGGTGCTGCCGCACCCGTATCACTGCGTGACCGGCGACGACGGCGCCTTCACGATTTCCGACGTGCCGCCCGGAAAGTATACCCTGACGGTCTGGCAGGAGACCCTCGGCGAGGAATCGATCCCGGTCGAGGTCTCCGCTGGGAAGGCGACCGAGGTCGCGGTCGAGTTGAAGCCGCGCTCGTAGCGCGACGGCGAATCACTGTTTCATCGCATGGGGCCGGATTCACTCCGGCCTCTGGTAGAAGGAGTCGATCATCCCATGTTCCCCACCATGACCCCCGTTCGTTGGTTGCTCTCCTTGGTCGCCGGCGGCGTGCTGCTGCTCGGTTGGATGCGCGTCGCGCCCAGCGCGGCCGACACGAAGGCTTCGGCCGACGCCACCAGGAAGCTCGTTCCGCTGTCGGCCGTCCCGGTGCCGGCCGACAACCCGCAGACGCCGGAGAAGATCGAGCTGGGCCGCATGCTGTACTTCGATCCGCGATTGTCGGGCGACAGCAGCATCTCGTGCGCCAAATGCCACGATCCAGAGAAGGGCTTCTCCAACGGCGTGCAGATGTCCGACGCCTATCCGGGCACGAAGCACTGGCGACACGTGCCGACCGTCTGGAATGCGGCCTACCTCAAAACGCAGTTCTGGGATGGTCGCGCCGCCAGCCTTGAGGAGCAGGCCCTCGGCCCGATCGAAGCGCCGATCGAGATGAACCAGAATCTCGTGCATTTGGTCGAGAAGCTGAACGGCATCCCGCACTATCGCGAGCAGTTCAAGAAGGTCTTCAAGAGCGAGATCACCACCGAGAACCTCGCCAAGGCGATCGCCGCCTTCGAGCGAACGATCGTCTCGAAGCCCGGTCCGGTCGATCGCTATCTCGAGGGCGACAAGTCGGCCCTCACGCCCGAGCAGATCCGTGGCATGGAGCTCTTCGTGGGCAAGGCCAACTGCATCGCCTGCCACCACGGGCCGGCCCTGTCGGACGGCGAGTTCCACGCCACCGGCGTGCCCGAGATCGAGCCGCTCAAGACCGAGACAGACCGCATCGCCACCCGGCATTTCTTCGCTCGCGGCCAGGGTCACGCCAACCCCCGCAGCGTGGATGCCGATTACGGCCGCGAGCTGATCACGAAGAAGGCGGCCGATCGCGGCAAGTTCAAGACGCCGTCGCTGCGTGAACTGGTGCACACCGCGCCCTACATGCACAACGGTGCGTTCGAGACGCTCGACGACGTGATCGACTTCTATGCCAAGGGCGGCGGCGACATCCCTAACAAGGACCCGCTGCTCAAGCCCTTCGCGTTGTCGGAAGAGGAGCACGAAGACCTCGTCAGCTTTCTTGAGGCGCTCTCGAGCCCCGAGCCGATCAAGGTCGCGCGGCCGGAGCTGCCGAAGAAGGACGACGGCACGCTGTAACCTTCGCCACCGGCGGCGCGGAACCCATCCGCGCCGCCGGGGCCTCGCCTCGACCGGCGGACCGGGGCGATCACCGTCGGCCGCCTTACAATACGACGGTGTCCGAGGCCGGCTCCAGTTCGCTGCCCCCCATCGATCCGCGCATCGCCGCGCTGCGCGAGAAGATCGCGCTGTTCCCCAAGTCACCGGGGGTGTACCTGATGAAGGACGCCGCCGGCGTCGTGCTCTACGTCGGCAAGGCCAAAGACCTGCGGGCGCGGGTGGCCAGCTATTTCCAGGACTCGGCCGACCTGCTCGGCTCGCGCGGCCCGGAAATCGCCCACATGGCCGCCAAGGTGGTCGACATCGACTTCCTCGAGTGCGAGACCGAAGTCGACGCCCTGCTGACCGAGAACCGCCTGATCAAGGACATCCAGCCCACCTACAACGAGCGGCTCCGCGACGACAAGAGCTTTCCATATCTCGAGATCACCACCGGCGACGACTTCCCCGGCGTGTTCGTCACGCGCACGCCGCGCATCAAGGGCAGCAAGCTCTACGGCCCGTTCACGTCAGCTGGCACGCTGCGCGAGGCCGTCAACGCCCTTCAGAAGGTGTTCCGATTCCGCACCTGCGAGCTGGACATCCGCGCCGACGACGACAAGCGCCGCTTCTTTCGCCCCTGCCTGCTCCACAGCATCAACCAGTGCACGGCGCCGTGCGCTGATCGCATCAGCCGCGAGGCCTACGCCGAGGACATCGAGCGACTCAAGAAGTTCCTGTCGAGCAAGCGCAGCGTCGTCCTGCGGCAGATGGAAAGGGACATGCAGGCGGCCGCGGCCCGGCAGGAGTTCGAGCAGGCCGCGCGGCTGCGCGACCAGATCAAGGCCCTGTCGAGCCTGAGCATGGCCGGCGATCCGCGCGACGACGTGCAGCCCGAGGTCTTCTACATCGACCCGAAGGCCGGCCTGGAGCGCCTGGCGAAGGTGCTGGAGCTGGACGCCCCGCCGCGCATCATCGAGGGCGTCGACATCGCCAACCTTCAGGGCGGCGAGTCGGTCGGCTCGCTGGTGTGTTTCATCGACGGGCTGGCGGTCAAGAGCGGATACAAGCGATTTCGCATCCGCTCGGTCGAGGGCCAGGACGACTACGCCATGATCCGCGAGGTCATCACCCGCCGCTATCGACACGCCGGCGAGGGCGAGGAGCTGTATCCCGACGTGGTGCTGATCGATGGCGGCCTCGGCCAGCTTCATGCCGCACTCGAGGCGTTCGCCGAGATGTTCATCCGTCCGCCAATGGTAATCTCGCTCGCCAAGCGCGAGGAGGAGCTCTACATTCAGGCCCGCAGCCGGCCGATCAAGCTGGCCCGCAACGACCCCGGGCTTCGGCTCTTGCAGAGCGTGCGCGACGAGGCCCACCGCTTCGCGCAGCACTATCACCACATCCTGCGGCGGAAGCGCATGTTCGACGAAGACGTGGCCGCCGGCCGCGTGCCGCCGCGCAAACGCCGGTCGCGCGCCGCTCCGCCGGCCCCCCAGGCGCCGCGCCAGCCGCCGCCTCCCGATCCGATCGATCCGCCGGCGATCGATGACGTCGATCCCGCGCCTCCCATCGACTGAGCGGGTCCGTCCGCCGCCATGCGCGCTCGCCGCTATACTTGGCGGCGATCGGCGCGGACGTCGCGGGCGCGACGGCCGTCGCGAACGGTTGCCAGGAGAGGATCGCCATGCCGCGATACGAAGGCCGTCCGGCCGAGTCGTTCGGTTTCAAGAACATCCTGTATCGCAAGGAGCGCGGCCGGGCGTACGTCACGTTCAATCGGCCCGAGGTTCTCAACGCGGTCAACGGCGACAGCCTGGTCGAGCTGAACCAGGCCTTTCAGGACGCCTCGTGGGACGACGAGGTTGGCGTGCTGGTGCTCACGGGCGCCGGCGATCGGGCCTTCTGCACCGGGGCTGACGTGAAGGAGCAGGCCGACGAGTTCGTCGGCGCGCCGAAGGCCTACTGGAAGTGGATGGGTCTGTTCGTCGAGTGCCACGAGCGGCTGCGCAACATCGGCAAGCCGACCATCGCGCGACTGAACGGCATGGTGGTCGGCGGCGGCAACGAGTTCAACATGAGCTGCGACCTGGCGATCGCCGCCGAGCATGTCACCATCCGGCAAGTGGGCGCGGCCCGCGGCAGCGTGGCGGCGGCCGGAGCGACGCAGTTCCTGCCGCTGATCATCGGCGACCGCCGCGCGCGAGAGATGCTGTTTCTGTGCGAGCCGATTTCGGCGACGAAAGCGCTGGAGTGGGGTCTGGTGAACGAGGTCGTGCCGATGAGCCGGCTCGACGCGGCGGTCGAGACCATGGCCGACAAGCTGCTGGCGAAGCTGCCGATCTGCATCCGCTACGCCAAGCAGCAGCTCAACTTCTGGCGCGACCTGTCGTGGCACCTGACGATCGGCCACGCCCGCGACTGGCTGAGCATCAACAACCTCTCGCCCGAGGTGGCCGAGGGCATGCAGGCCTTCGTCGAAAAGCGCCCGGTCAACTACGACGCCATGCGCCGCGCCTGAACGTGCCGACGGCCGCTCCGCTGCGCATCTGGATCGCCACCGGCGGTTCGCACGGCGACGTGCACCCGTTTCTCGGCATCGGGCGCGAGCTGCGGCGGCGCGGGCACGATGTCACGCTCTCGGTCCATCCGCACTTCCGCGGCGACGTCGAGGCGGCCGGCCTGCGGCACTTCTCGCTGGGCGAGCACATCGACTTCGAGGCCGTCCTGCGGAACCCGGACGTCATGGATGCCCGCCGCGGACCGCGCACCGTGCTGAAGCTCGTGCTGGACAGCATTCCGTCAACCGTGGCCCGGCTCGGCGAGGCGTGGCGCGACGACTCGCCCGACGTCGTGCTCGCGCATCACATCTGCATCGGCGTCCGCTGGCTGTGCGAGGCGCGGGGTCTGCCGTTGGCGCTGGCCACGCTTTCGCCGTTGTTGTGGTACTCGAAGCGGGATCCCGTTCCGCTCGCGCAACGCACGCCCGGGCGATTTCATGCCGCGCTCGCCAGGCTCTACTTCGGCGCCGCGTGGCCGGTCGCACGCGTGGTCCTCGATGTCGTGATCAACCGCGCTCGGCGTCGTTCCGGATTTCCGCCGCAGGGCGACGTGTTCATTCGCGACCTACAGGGCGGCGACGTCACCCTGGGTCTTTGGTCGCCGCACTTCCGCCCGCCGACGCCGGACGATCCGGCCAACGGCCGCATCTGCGGCTTCCCGTGGTACGACCGGGCCGAGCGGACGCCGGCGCTGCCGGACGCCGTCGAGCGATTCCTCGCGACCGGGCCGCCGCCCATCGTGTTCGCCCTCGGCACCGCCGCCGTGCACGTGCCGGGCGACTTCTTCGAACTGGCGGTGCAGGCGTGCACGCGCCTGCGACGGCGCGGCATCTTGCTGGTTGGCCGCGACGATGCCGCGCGCCCGCATCTCTCGGACGGCGTCCTGGCGGTGGGTTACCTGCCGTTCTCGCTGATTCTGCCGCGCGCGGCCGCGGTGGTGCACCACGGCGGCATCGGCTCAACCGGTCAGTCGCTGCGGGCCGGCTGCCCGACGGTCGTCGTGCCGCACGCGCACGATCAGTTCCACAACGCCCTGCACCTGCGACGGCTGGGCGCGGGCACGTTGGTGGCGCGCCGCGGACTGACGGCCGCGTCTTTGGCATCGGCGCTCGATGAGGTGCTGGATCGTGCCGATGTCAGGCAGCGCGCCGCCGCGGTGGCAGCGGACATCGCGAAGGAATCGGGCGCGGAGACAGCGGCGGACGCCGTCGAATGTCTGGCGTCGTGAGGGAGCCGCTCCGGCCGGTTTGGGGGGTCGCGACGGACGCGACCACGCGCAGCGAGACTTCCTTACAGCGCAGCCGCGGACAGAAGGCTGCCCGTGCTCACGGCCGCGCTGCCGCCCGGCTGCTCGCCGCCCGGCCGCGGCGTGCTGTCGGGCTGGCGCATGAGATCCAGCCCGGCCTGCACCGAGGCGCGGGCGGCGTCGGAAAAGGTCAACGGGCAGGCGTTGACTTCGCAGAGCGGTTGGCCGTCGATCACGAGCGTCGCGCCGGCTCGCGCGACTCCGCCGGCGTCTTGTGGGCGCGCGATCGAAACCACCAGCCATCCGTGGAACCGGACGATCGCCCACGCCGCGTCGGCCGCGCATCGCGTCCGCGTGCCATCGGCATCGGCGACCGCTGCGAGCGCACGCAATTCGGAAGTCCGGACCGCGGAACCCCATGGCTCCGATGCGTCGAGCTTCGAGGAAGAGCCTTGAGCCTCGGGCGCGCACATCCAATTCAGACCGGCGGCCCAAGTTTCCGGCGCCGCCGGAACGCGGAAATCGGACGCGCGATCCGCGGCGCTCGACAACGGCGACAAAGTGAACTGGCCGAAAGACACGCCCGCGGGCAGAACGGCCGTCACCGCAAGAACGATGAGGCGTGGACGAATCGACATCACGTTTGCTTTCCTTCCCTGCGCGCGGGCGTGGCTTCAACTCTCGTTTCCGCAATCATGCGAAGAACGCCCGAGTGTCCTTTGTAGGCGCCGCGCGCGTCCGAGGAAAGCGCCCTCGCGCTATTTTGACGCAAGACTCGCGCTGCGCCCCGGTTTCGGAAAACCGCTCACACGACGGACCGCCCCGGATCCCGCCGTCCGACCGCGAGTACCACCACCGCATCGTTGAGCAGGTTTCCGCTTGGAGTAGCGAATACGAACGGACGTGAGGCAAGCGAGAATCGGCCGCGATCACGAGAAGCCGTTCGTAACCATCGACGGGAGCCGATAATCGACAACTGTTAGCCGGAATTAGCGGCGTCCCAGCCCGACTTCTCAGGCGGCGAGCCGTGTGGACGGGCGTTCTCCTCTTGAACGATTCCGGACGGACGCGATTCGCTCGCGAACACCTTCCCGCTCGTCAGGCCCTACGCCGTTGACGATTTCGACGGGTACGGCAGGGCGCTGCTGCTCGCTTTGACGCGACCTTCCGGCCGTTCGACAATCAGGCGGTTGATGCCGCGCCCGTCCGACGCCTTCGCCTACCGGCTGGTTGCCACTGACCCGGCATGTGCCGCGCGGCTCGGCACGTTTTCGACGCCGCACGGCGTCATCGACCTGCCGGCCTTCATGACGATCGGCACGCGTGGCGCGGTTCGCGGCGTCTCGCCCGATCAGCTCCGCGCCGCCGGCTGTCAGGTGCTGCTGGCCAACACCTATCACCTCGCCCTTCGCCCCGGCGCCGACGTGGTCGAACGCCTCGGCGGGCTCCACCGCTTCATGGCGTGGGACGGCCCGATCCTGACCGACTCCGGCGGATACCAGGTCTTTTCGCTGGCCGAGTTGCGAAGCATCGACGACAGCGGCGTCACCTTCCGATCGCATCTCGACGGCGAGGTGCTGCGCCTCGATCCGGCCCGCGCGATGCAGGTGCAAAATCAGCTCGGCGCCGACATCATCATGGCGTTCGACCAGTGCGCCCGACTGCCGGCGACCCCCGACGAACTGCGCGCGGCGGTCGATCGCACGATACGCTGGGCCGCCGAGTCGGCCCGCGCCCACGTCCGATCCGACCAGGCCCTGTTCGGCATTGTTCAGGGCGGGCTCGATCTCAACCTGCGCACGCGATGCCTCGACGCGCTCCGAGAGATCGACTTTCCCGGCTATGCCATCGGCGGTCTCTCGGTGGGCGAATCGCCCGAGCAGATGGCCGATTTCCTGCGGACCTTCGCGCCGCTGCTCCCCGCCGATCGCCCGCGTTACCTGATGGGCGTCGGTCGCCCGATCGACATCCTGAGGGCCGTCGCCTGCGGCGTCGACCTGTTCGACTGCGTGCTGCCGACCCGCAACGGCCGCAATGCCTTCGCGTTCAGTGACGGCGGCACGATCCGGCTGCGCAACGAGCGGCACAAGCTCTCGACCGAGCCGCTCGAAGTCGGCTGCGACTGCTACACCTGCCGGCACTACGGCCGCGGTGTGCTCCGGCACCTGTTTCTGGCGGGCGAGATGCTCGGGCCGGTTCTGGTTTCGATCCACAACATCGCCTACTATCAACGCCTGATGTGGCGCATCCGCGAGGCCGTTCGCGACGGCCGTTTCACGAATCTGCTCGCGGAGTTCGAAACCCGCGAGCGCCGATCGAGCACCGAGGAATCGACATGCGACTCGCCCTGATGTTGGCGCAGGCCACCAGCACCCAGCCGGCTCCGCCGGGCCTGGGATTCCAACTCATGCCGTTCGTGCTGATCGGGCTGGTGATCTACTTCCTCATGTACCGTCCCCAGAAGCGCGAGCGCGAGCAGCACCGGCGCATGCTCGATGCGATGAAGAAGAACGACCGCGTGCTCACGATCGGCGGCATGGTGGGCGTCGTGGTGTCGCTCAAGGATGACGAGGTCGTGCTGAAAGTCGATGAGTCCAATAACACTCGGATCACGTTCGTCCGCAGCGCGATCAAGTCGGTGCTGAGCGCCGGCGCGCCCGACGAGAAGCGTGAAAAGACAGCGTAAGCGGCGTGGAATTATTATAACCCATTGGGACGTTTGATGTTACGTCCTGCTGCGGGTCGCTTCGGAGCGGATCGACCGAACCGAGTTGGGGGATTGCTACGATATAGAGTTGGCGTCCCGCCGCCGTCGCAACGAACCGGCGAGCGCGAGGTATAATGCGGCGGGGCGTGGCCATCGCGGGAGAGGTCGCATGTTCTTGGTGAATCGACGCACGGTGCTTTTCTTCGCCGGCTTGGTGGGCTTCGCCTGTGCCTCCGCACACGCTCAGCTTCCCACCGACATCAACTCCATCCTTCAGGGCCTGACCGGCGGTACCACCACCACCCCGACGACGACACAGACGACGACCACGGATACGACGACGACCTCGACCTCGACGGACGCGCCGACCGATGGCACTTCGCCGATCACCAACGGTCTGAACAACGTCGGGCTCGGCTCGCTCCAGAACCGCGCCCCCGGACAGTACGTGCAGCGCGGCATCCAGATGCACCTTGGAAACGTCGACATCCCCGGCGATGCCGACCAGTTCGAAAAGACCAGCGTCTGGAAGAACACGTTGTTCGACATCACCGAGTCGGCCCTTCAGGTTTATCTTCAGGGCTTCCCTCAGTTGTTCACCGCGTTCCTCTCCGGATTGGGAATCGGTGGCACTGGATTCGGCCCGGGCCAGATCACGGTCGGCCCGCCGCTCTCCAACCAGACCACGCTCGACAGCGGCATGACCATCCCGCTGCCCTGATCAGCCGCCACTCCGGTCCGGCCGTCGTCCGCGTCATATCAAAGGGCGTGGCGCCGCTCGCGCTCGGTCCCTCGCGTTTCGCGATCGCATCAATCCGCTTCCGTCGGCTCCTTTTCCCGATCCATCCGGTTCGGCGCTCGTATTATGATCCGAGAGAGGCCATGTTCTTCCCAACCCCCCCATCCCGGACAAAGGAGGAATTCATGGATATCCAGATCACCGGACGAAACGTCGCATTGGATGACGAGCTGCGCGCCCATGTCGAGCGGCGACTGAGCTTCGCCCTCGGCCGGTTCGAACGGCGCATTCAGCACATCGACGTTCGGTTGACGGACCTCAATGGCCCCCGCAGGGGACTGGATCAGAACTGTCGCATCGCCGTCCACCTTCGCCCGCGCGGCGACATCGTCGTGCAGGACCGTAGCGCCGATCCGCTGGTGGCGGTCTCCGCCGCGGCGGCGCGTGTCGGCACCGCCGTGCGCCGACGTCTCGAGCGGCGGCGCGACGCCCGCGTTCGCGGCCCCGGCATCGCCTGATACGCTCGAAGTTTTCAGGGAAAATCGACTCGAGCCGCGCGGCCGGCGTCGGCCGCGCGGCGCTCGGCAGCATCGCGCGTTCGAGGCTGGCGATCGCTCGTCCGCGCCCGCATGATGCGTGCATGAGCGAGACCGCCGAGCCGTCGCCGCCCGATCCCGATGCGCCGCGACGGAAACGCCGCCAGCGCTACGCCGGCACCCATCCGCGCCGATTCGACCAGCGTTACAAGGAGCTGAACGCCCAGGCGTATCCGGGCATCGTCGAGCACGTCCGCGCGCAGGGGCGCACCCCGGCCGGCATGCACGTTCCGGTGCTCGTGGCGGAGACGCTCGCGGCTTTGCGTCCCGCGCCCGGCGAGATCGGAGTCGACGCCACGCTCGGTTTCGGCGGACACGCCCGCGAATTGCTCACGCGCACCGCGCCGGACGGACGTCTCATCGCGCTGGATCTCGACGCCGTTCAGATCGAGCGCACGCGCGCCGCGCTGGCGGAATTCGGCCGGCGGCTGTCAACGCATCACGGCAATTTCGCCGGGCTGCCCGGCGTGCTGGCGCGCGAACGAGTGGACCGCATCGACTTCCTCTTGGCCGACCTGGGCGCATCCAGCATGCAATTGGATGACCCGGCCCGCGGCTTCTCGTTCAAGCATGACGGCCCGCTCGACATGCGCCTCAACCCCCGCGCCAGCCGCACGGCCGCCGACTGGCTGGCGACGATCTCGGAGCCGAAGCTGTCGGTCTGCCTGCGCGATTATGCGGACGAGCCCGACCACGTCGCTGTCGCGGCGGCCATCGTCGCGCGACAGCGGGAGCGGCCTATCACACGCACGCTCGAACTGGTCGACATCGTGGTCGGAGCGAAGCGCGGGCCGCGTCAGACGCCGAGTCGCACGGGCGGACCGTCCGGCCCGCATCCCGCCATGCGCACCTTCCAGGCCCTGCGTATTCTGGTCAACGACGAACTGTCGTCGCTTCGGGAGTTGCTGCGCGTCGCTCCGGCCTGCCTGCGGCCCGCCGGTCGTGTGGCGATCATCAGTTTCCACAGCGGCGAGGACCGCCTCGTCAAGGCGGCGTTCCGCGAGGGCCTGCACCGCGGCGACTACGCCGCCGTCAGCGACGACATCATCCGCCCTGGACCGTCGGAGCAACGGGACAACCCGCGCAGCGCGTCGGCCAGGTTGCGCTGGGCGATCCGCTCAGCCTGATGACCGGCGCGGTGCAGCTCTGGTGAACGTTTTGGACGTAACTTCATTCTGGACTGAGAATTGTGTGGCCAAGCGAGTCGCCGCCCGCGAGCCGGTTGCGGGTCGTTCGACGCGCCTTTACACTGCTCGCGTTCGGTCCGAGCAGGTCCGCCCGTCCGCGGCGGGTCCAGGTCACTCCCAGGCGCGGGTGTCGGGTATCGGACCATCACGAGAGACCATCGAACGTGCGCAATCCTTCCGGGAATGGCAACGGCGCCGCTGCGGTTTGGACCCCGATACGTGGCGGGCCGCTCGGCGGACGCCGCCTGCGTCGCGTGCTGGTCATCGGGCTCGACGGAGCGACCTTCGACGTCCTCGACCCGATCATGGACCGCGGCCTGATGCCCAATCTCAAGCGGCTCGTGGCCGACGGCTGCGCCGGACCGCTTGAATCCACCAAGCCGCCGATCACCCCGGCCGCGTGGACGACCTTCATGACCGGCAAGGGGCCGGGCCGACACGGCATCGTCGACTTCCTGCGATACGACCCCGCCGCCGACCGGCTGTCGTTCAACAACCACATTGAGATCCGCGAGAAGACCATCTGGGAAATCCTGAGCGAGAAGGGACTGCGCGTCGGCTCGATCAACGTGCCGATGACGTTTCCGCCCCGGCCGGTCAACGGTTTCATGATCAGCGGCTTCGACACGCCCAGCGTCGATCTCGATTTCACCTATCCAAGCGATCTGAAGGTCGAAATCCTCAAGCGCTGGCCGGACTACACCCACGAGAAGAAGTGGGAGCGGCGGCCGCTGGGCGGCGACCGGCTCTTCCGCGAGAACCTCGAATACATCTGCCAGAGCTTCGACCGCGGCGTCGAGCTGGCCCGCTATTGCGGCGACCGCTACGGCTGGGACGTGCTCATGGTCCTGTTCAAGCTGGTGGACAACCTCCAGCACAAGACCTGGCGATACCTCGACCCGCGCACCGCCGGCCACGATCCGCGCCGCGCCGAGTGGACGGCCCAGTGCTTCGCGCGCCTCGATGTCGCCATCGGCCGATTGGCCGACCTCGCCGCCGAGCGGGACGCCTCGATCCTGCTGATGTCCGATCATGGCCACGGCAGCCTGGAGGGCAAGGCCCAGCCCAACCTACTGCTGCAGCGTTGGGGCTATCTCGTGCTCCGCAGCCAGTGGGCCCGGGCCGAGACGCGCGCATCGCAGATATTGGGGCGGCTGCTTGGGCGGCGGAACGGGTTCTCATCAGCCGCCAGCCACGCACTGGACAACGAACTCGCGGTCGACTGGGAGCGCACCTCGGCCTGCGTGCTGCACGCCGGCATCTACGGCTTTCTCTATCTGAATCTCCGCGGCCGCCAGGCGCGCGGCATCATCGCCCCGCACGACTTCGAGCGGCTGCGCAGCGAAATCCGCGATCGCCTGTTGTCGGCCGAGTCGCGCGACCCGTCCGGAAAGGTCATCCGCATCTACCCCGAGGTGCACCGCAGCGAGGAGTTGTACGGCTGCACCCGCGAAGAACATCCGTGGCTGCCTGACCTGCTGCTGGTGCCCGCCCCGGGTCTGGCCGTCATCAAGAAGATCCGCGGCCGATCGCCGGTTCGCTGGCTGCCGCTGCGTCGCATGGAGGGTACGCACCGGGTCGACGGCATATTCGTCGCGGCCGGACCGGCCTTTCAGGCCGGCACGCGGCTGCGGGCCGGCATCGCCGACGTGACGCCCACCCTGATCGCCGGCCTCGGTCTGCCCGTTCCGGCCGACATGGAGGGCCGCGTGCTTCAGGAAATCTTCGACCCGCCGATCGAGGTGCGGTACGAGCCCCCTCAGCGGCGCGAGGTGCACGAGACCGAAAAGCCGGTCCTCACCGCCGCGCAGCAGGAAGTTCTCACCAGCAGGCTCAACGACCTCGGCTACCTCGAATAACCCGACGTCCAGGTCGCTGCGGCATCGACCCGGTGTCGCCGATGGCCCTGCCGGCCGTCCGCGCGTTGCGCCGCCGCCAGTTTCGCGTCGGCCTCACGCGCGTTGGCGATCGCCTGTTCAGAGCACTCGCCGCCTCCGCTTCATGGAGCATCTCCCGCCGGCCCGACGCTGCCGAGACTCTCGGAGCCCTCGGATGACGTTTCAGGGAGCAGGCCGACCCCCCTCGAGAAACGATGAGTCATGGCGACGCACGATGATCGCATGCAGCGAGCAAGCTTGCCGAGCGGGAAGGCAATCGGTTTCTGGGCTGATTCAGCCGGGGCATGATCGCGCTGGGCGACGGACCGCGCGTCACGTCTTCGATGCCTCAGCCGTGATCGGCGTGCCGCATTCCGGGCAGAATGGCGACTCCAGCTTGTAGAGGCTGTAGCCGCACTTGCGACAGACTTCCTCGTCGATCTCGATCATCAGCCGCAGGCCGCACTGGCCGCAACGCGATCGACCGATCGGCAGCATCTGGAGCTTCCCGCAGCGCGGGCAGGTCAGCGACAGGCTCACCTCGGCCGTCTTGACGTTCTGGATGGCGTGAATGGCCGACACGCGGTGCAGCACCGGCACCGCAATGGTCCCGCACACCGTGATGATGGCCAGCACGCCGAGCAGTCGGAACAGCCCCTCGCCGCCGTCCTCGGCCAGGATCATGTAGCAGATCTGGATGCTCAGGAGGACGATGGTCGCAACCGTCAGCGCCCGGACCCAGTCGAACCGCCGGTGCAGACGTGCCAGACCGAGCAAACCGACATGCGGAAACGCCACCGCGAACGTGCAGGCGATGCCCAACGTCTTCCCCATCCGCTCCGATTCATCCACGACCCGCCAGATCAGAATCAGCGCGAGCATCAGCGCGGCGGTGACGGCGATCAGCCCCAGCAGTCCGACCGGGTGCCAGCGCCGCTGCTCGTGCGGAATGGCCGCCGCCAATCCGAGGATGGACGCCGCCCCGATGCTGGCCGTCGTCGCCAGCACCCGGGCCTCGAAATCCCCGAAGTCGCCGATGATCAGCACATAAATGCCGCACAGCCCGCATCCGGCCAGGGAAAGGATGAACGCGAGCAGCAGGGTGCGCTGTGTCTGGCTCTGCATCGCCATGGGCGATCAGGAGTGTATCGGCGGACCGGACGGCGTGATATCCGCCGCGCCCACGAGGATCGCACGCGGCTACATCACGCCGGCCGATCGATTTGAGCCGCGCCGTCGCGCCCGCTATTCTCCGGGGCGCCATGGCCATCCATCCGACCGCCGTCATCAGCAGCGAGGCCCAGATCGACCCCACGGCCGAGATCGGACCCTTTGCCGTCATCGACGGCGCGGTGCGCATCGGTCCGCGCACCCGCGTGTTTCCGAACGCCTACCTGGCCGGCTGGACCGAGATCGGCGCCGACTGCGAGATCCACCCCAACGCGGTCGTCGGGCACGTTCCGCAGGACTTTCACTTTGGCGGCGAGCGGTCTTATTGCCGCATCGGCGACGGCACGATCATCCGTGAAGGCGCCAGCGTGCATCGCGGCACGCAGCCCGAATCGTGGACCATCGTCGGGCCGCGCTGCTTCCTGCTGGCGTCGAGCCACGTCGGCCACAACTGCGTGCTGGGCGAAGGCGTGAAGGTCTACAACTGCGCGGCGCTGTCCGGCCACGTCGAGGTCGGGGACTTCGCCATCGTGTCGGGCTATTCGCTGACGCACCAGTTCGTGCGCATCGGCGCGTACTGCATGATCGGCGGCGGCGCGCGACTGACCATGGACATCCCGCCCTACATGTCGGCCGTCGGCGAGACCGAGGTCTACGGCTACAACTCGATCGGGCTGAGGCGCAGCGGCGCTTTCTCGAGCGACGAAGTTCTCGACGTCAAGACGGCCTACCGCACGCTCTACCGCTCAGGCCTGCCGTTCCGGCAGGCGGTCGATCAGCTCGCCGGGGTGGTCCGCACGCGCACCGGCCGACAGATCCTCGAGTTCGTTCGCGCGGAGAGCCGGCGCGGCATCGCCGGCGGCGCAAGCTCGGCCGCCGGCGCGGCGCGGGAAGATGGACCACCGAACCGCGCGTGAGGCCTACGCGCGTCGCCGCAGGCAGAGCAGCAGCGGCAGCGACATCAGGCTGATCGTGGCCGGCTCAGGAATTTTGTAAGTATAGACGACCGTCACGTCACCGCCGGCCTGCGTGTTGAACAGCACCACCAGGTTGCCCGATCCGGTCGCGTTGGAAGTGCCGACGGCGTGCACCGGCAGGTTGACCATGCCGCCGCCCGGCGCGGCGAACAACGCCAGGTCGCCCGGACTGAACGGCGACGTCAGCGTGGTCATTTCCATCGCCGCGTTCCCGAGATCGGTGTACGTCCGGCCGGACGATCCGCCGAAATCGATGGTTCCGTCGAACGCCCCCACGCTCTCGATGACCTGCACCGCCGGGTTCGACACGACCAGCGCGGTGTTGTCAGGACGCAGCAGCGAAATCGACGACGACAGGTTCACCGTCACGGTGGTCGGGCTGGCATCACGGCTTTCAAAGCGCGCCGCCCCCTCGACCCGCCCGTTGAGCACGAACTTGATGGACTCGAGCGCCCCTAAGTTCGTGTCGAACATGTCAAACGTCAGCATCTCGTTCCAGCTCGTAGTCTGGACCGGAATACTGCGCGTCTGGGTGATCGTCGCGAGTTGATCGGCGCTTGCGGAACTGGCCGCGAGCAATGCGATAGCGATGCCGGTGCGAAGTACAGCCGCCTTCATGTTCATCCTCCGGAAAAAAACACAGCCGTCGATGCGCCGCCCGACAACGCCGCCGGATCCGCGCGCACCGCGGATGAGTCCACGCCTGTTGCGCTTCCCTGTCCCCTTCCCTCGCGGCCGGCCGGCCGCGTCGGGTGCGAACGACTTGTCGTCCGAGCCCGTGACCCACCCCGCTGCGCAGCCGCCGGCGCGCGGCAGCCCTGTTCAGGACGTACCGCGACGCAGACGCGGCCACAGACCGATATCGGCGGCCGCCGCAACCCAGCGAAAGCGGGGACGCGACGCTCGCCGGCATTGGCTGTACGGCAATCGACATTCCATTCCGGACCCAATTGGGCGGAATGATTTCACAGGATGGGCGCCTCCCCGTCCGCCGGCCCTGGGAAATCTGCAAATCATGACGATATCTGAGGTTGTGGCTAAGTTCCGGACGGTTTTCCGCGCCGGCCCGGCTGGAGCGCGCGTCAGTCGTTGCCGATAACATAAGCGACGCGGTCGCGCAGATTCTGCGCGCCGCGCCGCTTGCAACTTCGCTCGGGGAATTCTGCCCGCTTCAGCGGCGGCGGCGGCGGGATATTACCCACCAACCCCCCGACGCCAGGATCGTCAGCGTGGCCGGCTCGGGGATGTAGTGGTACGTCACCATTACCTCGGCCGCGGCCGCGGTGTTGAACGACACCAGCAGGTTGCCCGCGCCGGTGGCGCTCGACATGCCCGTCGCCGTCACCGGCAGCGTGATGTTTCCAGCACCGCTGAACAGGGCCAGGTCGCCCGCCGGCGGCGGGCTCGTGCCCATGGCCATCTGGCTGGCGACCAGGTTGGCGTATGAGCGCCCCGACGTGCCGCCGAAATCAATGACCCCGTCAAAGGCCGTCACGTTGTCCACGTTGTTGACCGCCGGCGCCACACTCAGCAGCAGCGAGAGGTCCGGCCGCATGAGCTTTACTTCCGCGGTCAGCGACGTCGTGACGGTGGCTGGTGCTGCGTCGAGACTCTCGAACTCGATGCCGCCCTCGACGCGCCCGACCAGCTTGAACTCGATCGACGTCAGGATGCCGATGTTGAGATCGAACTTCGGGACCGTGACCGAGCTGGACCAGTCGGTCGTGGTCAGGGTGATCAGGTCGGAGTACGAAATCGACGCGGCATGCGCGGCGCCGGTCAGGATCAGCGTCACGAACGTGGTCAGTGCGTGGCGTCTCATCGGTACGATTTCCCCTCTCCGAAAGGCGCGTCGCCTGTCGTCGGCTCCTCCGGCGCGGGCGTGAGAGTCGACCCGCCGAACGCGCGGCGCCCGGCCGGTCTGCTTCAGACTCTTGACAGCCCATCCCCGCGCGCAACGTCGATCGACGTTTATCATAACGTTAGGCCGGGTGGATTGTGTCGGTCAAACTCCGCGGCACGCGATCGCAGGTCCGATCACGCGCGCCGCGCGAAAGCGGACGTGCGCCAGCAGGTCGCAGAGTCCGAGAAGCCGGTCTGGTCCGGCGCCCGTTCTTCGTGGAGAATGCGCCCAAGTTCGCGAACCCAACGACGTTCGGTCCGCCGCAACCTCGGAGTTCCCATGAAAGCCGTCCGTTTTCACCAAGCCGGCACACCCGACGTGCTGCGACTCGAAGACGTTCCCAAGCCGACGCCCGGACCGGGCGAGGTCGTCATTGCCGTCCGCGCCGCCGCGCTGAATCGCCTCGACCTCTTTCTGCGGGGCGGGCTGGCCGTCATGCCCGGCTTCAAGATGCCGCATGTCGGCGGCTTCGACGTCGCCGGCGACGTGGCCGCGGTCGGCGCGGACGTGAGCGCCGACCTCGCCGGCAAGCCGGTCGTGCTGAAGGCCCGCGTGAGCGGTCCGGGAGCGCGCGGCAAGCTCGACATCATCGGCATCTCACGCCCGGGCGGATTCGCCGAGTACGTGCTCGCACCGGCTTCGGCCGTCGTCCCGAAGCCCGAGGGCTGGAGCTACGAGCAAGCCGCGGCTTTCCCGTGCTGCCATCTGACCGCCTACTATGGCCTCGTGGCCCGCGCGGGCGTTCGCCCGGGCGAGACGGTGCTGGTGCACGCCGGCGGCAGCGGCGCCGGCGCGGCGGCCGTGCAGGTCGCGCGGCTGGCCGGTGCGTCCGTCATCACCACCGTCGGGCGCGACGCCAGCGTCGCGAAGGCTCGCGAGTTGCTCGGCGCCGACCGTGTGGTCAACTACCGCACGGAGGACGTGGTCAAGTCGGTGCAGGAGTTCACCCGCGGTCGCGGCGTGGACGTGGTCTTCGATCCGATCTGGGGCCCATCGGCCGCGCAGACGGTCGAGTGCCTCGGCCCGAGCGGTCGCTGGATCGTGCTGGGGATGGTCGGCGGCCAGTCGGCCGAGATCGTCGCCGCGCGGATCATGTTCAAGGAAATCGCCATTCGCGGCATCGTCGAGTTCTACGCGACCGACGACGAGTTCATGGCCGCGATGAACCTCGCCTATCAGGATCGCATCCGGCCGATCGTCGATCGGGTCTGGCCGCTCGAGCGCCTGGCCGACGCCCAGCGGCAGATGGAAGCGGGCGAGTTCTTCGGCAAGATCGTGGTCAAGCCCTGAGCACGCCGGCACCGTGCCCGTTCGCTTTGATTCACGGCTTCTGAAAGTGCCTCGCTAAGCCATGCCGTGGAATGAGCTTGATACTGCCGCCCGGCGGCGACATGGAAAGCTGCGCGGGCGCGTTTTCATCACAGGTTATCCACACGGCCGATAACTTATCAGGCAGCGGTGTTATCCACGGGGGGGACGGAGCATCCGCTCGACGCCGGGAAAGGCAGGTGGATGTCATGCTGGTCTTCAAGCGTCTGGCCGGGCAGTCGATCCGCATCGGCGATGCCATCCGCGTCTGTATCCTGCGGGGCACGGGCCGCGCGGCGATGGTCGGTATCGAGGCCCCGCCGGAAATCCCCGTCGATCGCGAAGAGGTGTACCACGCGAAACGACAGTCGGCGCGCCACGTCCAGACCGAACACGCTCCGTCGTTTCGGCCCGTGGGAATCGGCCAGTTCAGCGTCGGTCCGCTGCCCTGCGGGCACTCGTTCGTGGCCTGCGCGGCGCGTCAGGACTTCAGCGGTCCGATCCGCGCCCAGGTATGTGGTACCTGCCCGTATCTGGCGGACTTATGCGCGTCGCTCGGGCGGCGCGTGACGCCCGACGGCGGTCTTCCGCTGCTCCACGATGACCGGCACGTCATCGGCGGCGAGGTCTGCATCGGCCCGTCGTGCGTGCAGGCGGTCCGAACCGCCTTGGCCCGCGCGATTGCCGCCGTCCGCGATCGCACGCGCAGCCCGCGGCTTGCGCCGTCCGGCTGACCGTACTTGATCAATCCCCGGCCGGCCCCACCCGTCAGGCGGTGGTCTATTGCTGCGTTAAGTTTCGTTGAAACCAGCTGCGGAGCCGTATTGGCGGATTGTTGGCCGCCCGCCCTCTGTTCTACACTCGCCGGCTCACGGCGGGCGTCATCGCGCACAACCTCGCCCCCAACCGGATTGGTCTTGGAGTGGAACGAGTTCGCCGATCAGCGCGGAAGGACGCGCCGGGGCGAGCGGGTCGAAGGGAAAAGGAGTGGAGACGATGCGAGTACGAACGAATTGGATGCTGGCGGCCACAGCCGTCGCCGCGCTGGCCGGCCAGGCGTGGGCCCAGTTCACGCCCGGGCGGCTGGTGGTCACGCAACTGGGCGATGCGGCCGTTCCGCCCTCGGGCGGCGTGGCCGCGGCCGTGACGCTGGTGGAGTTCGATCTGAGTGGCAGCCCGTCGGGCTACACCGTGCCGCTGCCCAGCGCGCCCGGCGCCACGCGGCTGACGATGAGCATCTCGGCCACGTCGGAAGGCGCGCTGACACGCAGCATCGATGGCACCAAGCTGTCGGTGGTCGGTTACGACTCCGCCCCCGGCACCGCCAGCGTGGCCAGCGCCGCCGGTATTCGCCGCGTGACGGGCGTCGTCGACATCAACGGGGTGACGAATCTCACGCTGATGCCGACCAACTCCTACACAACCAACAACATCCGTAGCGCGGTCAGCACCGACGGCTCGAAGATCTGGACCTCGGGCGCTGGCGGCAGCAACACCGGCGGCGTGTGGTTCACCAATTCGGACGGCACCGGCGCGAACCAGATCGCCCCGTCGCCGGCCGTGACCAACACGCGCGTGATCAACGCCTACGACGGCAGCCTGTACGTCTCGAGCGCGTCGGGCTCGAACATCGGCATCAACGTCGTCTCGGGCGGCCTGGCCGAGACCGGTCCGCAGACCATCTCGCTGCTGCCGGGCTTCGGTGCCTCGAACCTGTCGCCGTACGATTTCTGGTTCGCCAACGCGGACACGCTCTACGTCGCCGACGACGGCAACGTGGCCGGCCAGGGCGGATTGCAGAAGTGGGTTCGCAACGCGGGCGTGTGGTCGCTCTCGTACATTCTCCGCAACGGCCTGAACGTCGGCCTTCGCGGCCTGACCGGCACGTTCGACGCCACCGGGGCGCCGGTGCTGTACGCCATCACCGGTCAGGCCTCGACCGCCGCGACCGCCTTGGTGACTGTCACCGATCTCGGCGTCGCGTCGCCGTTCACGACGCTGGCGGTGTCGCCGACGAACACGATCTTCCGCGGCGTCGAGTTCACGCCCATCCCCGAACCGGCGACGCTTGTCATGCTGGCCATCGGCGGCGTGGCGCTGCTCCGGCGGCGGCGCTAGCCTGAGTTTGATCGCTTTCCCGACGGGTTCACTTGTCCGTTTCCGCCATCCCCAGACCGGTGGGTCTGGGGATGGCTTTCTTGGAAGCGTGCATGGAAGGTCGGCCGCCGCACCGCGGGCGGACGGCGGCTACTTGGGTCTCGTCCGTAACCGTTTGTTTCATAACGGTTTGTAGACAGTGCCTGGCGATGTTTGTAGGGCGCGAAGTCTCGGTGAAGTCGCCCGATTATGCTTGAAACCGAACGCCGCTTTCCGGTATCTTGAATGACGACGGGAGGGAAAAGAAGCAGTTCCCCCGTCCGCAATGAGTGGTCTTCGTGGCAATGCCGGCCGGGTGCGGACCCGTGGTTCCGCTGGCGCGGATTCGGCTGCAAACAACAGGAGAGGATGAAATGAAGCGAATGATCGGTCTCGTCGCCGTCCTCGGAATGGCGACAGCAGCCTTCGGGCAGCTCAGCTACAGCACCGTGGGCGGCAGTTATTCGCAGAACTTCGATTCGCTCGCAAGCGCGGGCACGAACAACGCATGGGCGAACGATTCGACGCTCGCGGGCTGGTTCCTCTATCGCCAGCCGGCGCCCGGCACGGCGATCACGACGTACAACGCCAATGATGGCTCGTCGAACACGGGCAATTTCTACAGCTACGGTTCGGTCGGTTCGGGCGAGCGGGCGCTGGGCGGCCTCGGCTCGGGCGGCGCGTACTTCGGCTCTCCGCTCGCCGGCGCCGTGGCGGGCTGGATAGCCTTCGGCGTGCGGAACGACACCGGCGTCACGCTCTCGCAGTTCAATGTCAGCTTCAACGGTGAGCAGTGGCGCGATGGCGGGACGGCCACCACCGGCTCCGTTGCTCAGTCGATGATTCTCGAGTACGGCTTCGGTGCGTCGTTTACGACGGTCGCGTCGTGGACCGCGCCGGGTGGCACGTTCGACTGGACGTCGCCCGTCTTCGGCGCCTTGGCCGGCGTTGCCGTGGATGGTAACGCCGCGGGCTCGGTTCCGGGTCGCGGCGGCGCCGTCGGCAGCCTCAGTTGGGCACCCGGCGACGTGCTCTGGATTCGCTGGATCGAGCTGAACGACTTCAGCAACGATCACGCGCTGGCCATCGATGATTTCGGCTTCCGCGCGGTCCCCGAGCCGGCCACGCTGGCCCTGCTGGGTCTCGGCGGTCTGCTGCTCCGCCGCCGCAAGGCCTGACGGGTTCGTCCGGCTCTTGCGAGCACAGCCTCCCTCGGCCGTCCGGCCGACGGACGCTGGCGACTGATGAGCAACACGAAGGCGGCATCGCATGACGCGGTGCCGCCTTCTTTCATTTCCTGCGGACGCGCTGCAACGCGGCCGAAGTCAGCAGACACACCAACGCCAGGCACGTGAGCCACAGGTGCAGGCCGACGGCGCGGGCGTGCGGCCACGCCAGCAGCGGCGTGGCGAGCCCCCAGCCCGCCAGTACCAGCGAGCCCGGCCACGCCAGGCGCCTGGCGCGAACATCGGTGCCGAGCGTCACCAGCGGTTGGAACGCGAGCGCGAAGTAAAAGGTCCAGACCACCGGCGACAGCACCACCGACAGCAGCACGAACGCGCCGTACTCGGTCCGCAGGCGGGCCGCCGACAGCCGGCGGGCGGCGTGGCGCGCGATCCACACCGCCGCCAGCGTGAGCGAGCCGGCCACCGCGATCACCAGCCACTCGACCGCCAGTCGCGTGATGCCCGCGATGGCGACGGGCCGATCGCCCCACTCGACCACGCACACCGCCTGCGGCTGGCCGCGCAGTCGAATGCCCGACGGCACCGACATCGTCAGGCGGCGCAACACCACCGGCAGCGACTGGTTGGCGTAGTGCGTCTTGTCGGACGGTTCGGCCGCGAGCGCCAGCAGCGACTGGCCCCGCGCGCTGCGCTGGTAGAACTCGCGGTGCAGTTCCCAGGAATGCCGTGGGCCGAAGGCGACCGCCGGCAGCAGCACGTTACAGACCACCAGCCCGGCCAGCAGCCCGAGCAGGACGCGCCCTTCGCGCTTGAGCAAGAAGAAGCCCGCGACGACCAGCGGCAGCAGTTTGAGCGACGCGGCGAGCGCGAGCACCAGACCGGCGGAGACGGGGCGGCCGCGCGACCACAGCTTCCAGCAGGCCACCAGCAGCGCCGCCAGCGGCATGGACATCTGGCCCATGACCATGCAGTCGAACACGTAGGCGGCGACCAGCGCGAGCGCGATCCAGGCGGCCGTCGGAGCGTGACGCGAGCCGGGCGTGGCGTCGCCCGTGGCCAGCGCGCGAAACGCCCACCAGAATCCGGCCAGGCCGACCAGGTTGAACGCGATCGCGGCCGCCTTCAGCGGCAGCAGCGCGAACGGAATCATGGCGACGCCGAAGAACGGCAGGTAGTTGTGAACGCCGTAATCGTCGGTCATCGTGCGCCGCTCGAGCACGTCGAAGCGCGCCGTGCGCCAGAAGTCGTCGAAATCGCTGGTCCCCGAACCGTCGATCCGGGCGCGGTATGCTCCGGCCGACACGGCGATGATCACGGCGATCACGATCGCGATGCGGAAGACTTTTCGCCACTCGGGCGGGATGTGGATGGCTCGGGGCATGAAGACGGTCAACTATATCGTCGACGCGGCCCGCAGGGAAACCTCAGGACCCGCGCAGTTCGGCGGCGAGCCGGACGGCGACGGCGTGATCCGCCTCGCCGAAGAAGACGAATCGCGCCTCTTCGATCTTGGCGTGCCGGGCGAGGAATTCGGCCGTGGTCGTCAGCGCGATGCGCGTGGCGCTTTCGATCGGATACCCATATACGCCGCAGCTGATGGCCGGAAACGCGATCGAGCGAATCCCGTGCCGCGCCGCCAGCTCGAGGCTTGACAGATAGCAGGACCGCAGCAGCTCCGGCTCGCCGCTGCGACCGTCGCTGTAAACCGGTCCGACGGTATGGATCACGTATGCCGCCGGCAGATCGTAGCCGCGCGTGAGGCGCGCCTGTCCGGTGGGGCAGCCGCCGAGCGTGCGGCATTCGGCCAGCAGTCGGGGTCCGGCCGCGCGGTGAATGGCGCCATCGACGCCCCCGCCGCCCAGCAGCGACGTGTTGGCCGCGTTGACGATGGCGTCGACGCGCAGGCGCGTGATGTCGCCGCGGTCGATGTGGATTCGCGACCAGGCATCCGCCGGCACGGTGAGATCAGGGTATCAGAAACGCGTCGCTGACGCTGCGCGCCGTCGGCCCACTGAAGGCGGCGGGGTCGTTGATGCGGAAGATGTCGTCGCCGTCCGGGCCGACCGTCGGACGCGTTCGCCACACGGCCGAACCGTCGAGGTAGAGCACCATCTGGCCGGAGTTGTGGCCGTGCGCGTCGGAGTTTCGCAGGCCGTCTCCCGGTCGATAACAGCCGTCGCTCACGAGCGGGTTGGGATCACTGACGATTGGCAGCCGGCCGGGGAGCGCGCTCTGCCGCGGTGGCACGAGGAAGAGCTGGAAGTTGTACCGCGGCGCGCCGCGCGACGAGCAGTCGGACTCGCCGGGGCAATTGAGCAGTCGTTCGCTCGATACGTAGTTGGCCTGTTGCAGCACCCGCAGGTTTTCGGATGCCCGCGGCAGCGGATCGAGCCGATCCGGCCGCCACGACGCCGCCACGCCGGCGGTGGTGAACGGGAGCATTCCGTTGTGGGCTTGCAGGTAGCTGCCCAGGGCCGCGCCGACCTGCCGCATGCGGTCGTTGCAGGCCGACCGCCACGCCGCCTGCCGCGCGTTCTCGTAGCCCGGCACCAGCAGGCCGACGAACAGCACGATCGCGGCCGCGAGGCTGAAGAGGTCGCGCAGAGACCACAACGAGTGCGATGCCGTCGCCGCCTCGGCCGGGTCCAGCGAGCGCCCGCCCGCGCCGGGGAAGCGGATCGTGCGACCGTTGCGGACCCGCCTCAGAATGCCATCGGCCAGTCCGGACGGGTGGCGCACGTCATAGGCCGCGAGCGGACGCAACAGGCGGTCGAGCGCCTGCCGGTAGCGGCGGATGTCATCGGAGCGGTCGATCGCCGATTCGACCGCGGCCCGCTCCGCCGGATCGCACAGGTCGAGGTGATAGCCGATCAGGTCGTCGAGCATGGATGGATCGGTCTGGGACATGTCGTCATCCGCCTGATGCCGCGATCCGCGTGTATCCATCGCATTCGAACTCAGCTTGCCTTGCCCGTCCGCCGCCGATAGGCCGCCGCGAAGTGCGTCACCGCCGCGTGCAGCCGGCTCTTCACCGTCCCCAGCGGAACGCCGAGGATGTCGGCGATTTCCTTATAGGGGAAGCGCTGGTAGTAACCGAGCAGCAGCACTTCGCGCAGATGCTCCGGCATCTCGTCGATGATGCCGCGCACCAGCTCGCGCTGCTCGTCGCGCTCCAGCGCCGCGCCCGGGTGCTCGCCCGGGTCCGACAACACCTCCAGCAGCGACTGGCCTTCGATCTGTCCCGCGCCGCCCGCGGCGTCCATCGAACGCTCGCGCTTGCGGACCCGACCGCGCAGATGATCGCGGGCCTTGTTGGCCGCGATCGTGAACAGCCACGGCTTGAACCGCCGCTCGCGGTCGAAGCCTTCGGCCGACTGGTGCACCTGGATGAACGTCTCCTGCACCACGTCTTCCGCGGCCGCGTCGCTCGACACGAATCGAGCCACGAACGCGTACAGCTCGCCGGCGTAGCGGTGCACCAGAGCGTCAAACGCGCCGGACTTGCCGGCCAGGAAGTCCCGCAGCAGGTCTTCGTCGGAATCGCCCGGCCGCGGCTCGCCCGTATGCACCGAATTCCCTTGCCTTTACGGTTGTGGGCCGGTGCGGGTTCGCCCGGATTCGGAATCGGGCTCCGGCCCCGGTGGTCGTTACGATCTTATCGCCCCATCTCCCCATCGCAATTCAGGCTTGACACGCCCGATCAGCGAAAATATCGTCGTGAACAAGGGTTATGATTCACCGCCGGGCTGGGCAATGTCACCCACCGTTGGGGACGCGCCCGTCGTTGCGCCTGGCGGGTCTTCGGGGTAGAGCGTGCCGGAAGCCAGTCCCTATCGCAGTCTGCCGCCGCGAACCCTCTCGGCGCTGATCGAGGCGTCCGCGGCCATCAATGCGACGCTCGAACCGGCCACCGTGCTGTCGTCGATCGCCCGCATGTCGGCCGTCGTCATGCGGGCCGAAGCGAGCAGCGTGCTGACGCTCGATCGCCGGCGCAAGCGTCTGGTGTTTCGCGCCGCCGTCGGCGATCGCAGCGATTCGCTGATCGGCGAGGAGTTCGACGCCGACCTGGGCATCGCCGGGCGGGTGGTCCGCACCGCCGAGCCGCAGATGGTGCAGGACGTCCGCCAGAGCAACGACTTCTTCCGAGGTATTGACGACAAGTCGAGCTTCCAGACGCGCGGCATCATCGCCGCGCCGCTGGTCTACAAGAACGAGGTGCTCGGCGTCGTCGAGGTGCTCAACAAGGAGAACGGCCAGGCGTTCGACGACGACGACCTGGCGCTGCTCCAGATCTTCGCCAACCTCGCCGCGCACGCCGCCCACAACGCCGACGCCCACGAAACCCTGGTGCGCGAGAAGCGGGCGTTGCTCGAGGCCGTCAAGGGCCAGCTCCAGATCATCGGCAGCTCGCCGGCCCTGCGGCAGGTGCAGGACCTGATCAACCGCGTGGCCGCCAGCAACGCCACCGTGCTGCTGCTGGGTGAGACCGGCACCGGCAAGGAAGTGACTGCGCGGCAGATCCACTCGCTCAGCCCGCGCCGCGACAAGGCCTTCATCGCCATCAACTGCGCCGCGCTGCCGGAGACGCTGCTCGAGTCCGAGCTGTTCGGGCACGAAAAGGGCTCGTTCACCGGCGCGATCAGCCAGAAGATCGGCCGCTTCGAGCTGGCCGACGGCGGCACCCTGTTCCTCGACGAGATCGGCGACATCTCGCCCAACACCCAGGTCAAGCTGCTGCGCGTGCTCCAGGAGCGCGAGTTCGTCCGCGTCGGCGGCACCAAGACCATCTCGACCGACGTCCGCATCATCACCGCCACCAACCGCGACCTGCGGGCGGCGGTCGACGCCAAGTCGTTCCGCGAGGACCTGTTCTACCGGCTGAACGTCTTCCCGATTCAGCTCCCGCCGCTGCGGCAGCGCCGCGAGGACATCCCGCTGCTGGTCGATCACTTCGTCAACCTCGCCAGCGTGTCGCTCAACTGCACCAAGCCGCGCTGCGAGGACGACGTCATGTCGCTGCTGGTCGGCTACAACTGGCCGGGCAACATCCGCGAGTTGCAGAACGTCATGGAGCGGGCCGTGCTGCTGGCCGACGGCGGCGTGATCCTGCCGTCGCACCTGCCGCGCGAGATCGCGGGCGAGCACGCCTCGGTCGCCCCCGATCGCAGCGAGTCGAACCTGTGGGGATACGAGAAGGCCATGATCGTGAAGGCCCTGCGCGACAACGGCTGGAACCAGTCCAGGGCCGCCCGCGCCCTGGGCATCTCGCGCGACAACCTGCGCTACCGGGTCAAGAAGTACCAGATCGAGCGGCAGACCTGAGTTCGACGGGTGGCAGGCCCGCCCCTCAGGCGCGCATCCCGGCGTGATGGGATCATTCGTGCGGATGGGTGGCATGCCCGCCCTTCAGGCGGGCATGTGGTCGTGTTCAGATCATTCGCGCGCTGGAACCGCGGGCAGCCCGCTCTCCGACAGCGAACATGCACGGACCGAACGGACGCGGGCGCCGCTCGCCCGGTTGCGACGCTTCACCGCGTTGCCTGCGACCCAGCGCGACGACGGCGGCGTGTCATCACGCCCAGCACACCGGCCAGCATGAGCACGCTCGTCGGTTCCGGCACGAGCAGTTCGAACGCGACATCGCCGGGGACCGGCCGCCAGTCGTTCAGGCCCGGCTCGCTTACCGCCCGAATCCCATCGCCCCCGAAGCCGGTCTCCCATCGAAATAGCGTCGTGATGTCGCCGATCTGCGCGATCTCGATCCAATACGGAACGCCGGGGGCCAGAGCGAAGGGTTGTGCCAGTTCGAGCTTGTACAGGTACTCGCGCGGCTCGCCCGCCTGGCTGACTCGACGCCCCGTCGCCGTTCGGATCGTCGCGGCGCTCAGCTCCTCGAGCAGGACCGCCCCGGGCAGACCGTCCCCGGGACGCGGTTCGAGTATGCGGATTCGCATGACCTCGTGCGCCGGCGGGTTGTCTTGATGATAGAACCCCCACCATCGCACCCAGTGGGCGGTCGCCGGGGCGGCGATCTGAACCCGATTGGCGACGAGCGCGGCGAAGGGCACGCCCTGAAGAAGAAACGCCGTGTCTGAAACGGGCCCCCCCGCGAGCGTCGGCTGGTGACCGACGATGAACTGTGCCTGGGCACCCTCGAGAACCGCCGTCACGATGGCAACGGCGAGAATCCCTTTCTTGAACATGCCTTTTCTCCTTGGCAACGAACCCGTTATGGCCGACCGCCGCCGGCTCCCGCGCGAGCTACCGGTAGCGCAATCCCAACCTCGTCAGCTCGATCTTGACGCGATAGCCGAATTCCCACGGCCGCAGGCCCCGTTCGTCGAACGAAGCCAACCAGGCCCCAAACGCCACTTGCGCCGGTTCCGGATCGAGCAGGGTCGATGCGGCGGCCGCCACGAACGATGGACACACCAGCGGGCTGCCATCGGCCATGGTCTCACACTCGTCCGGCACGCCGTTCTCGTTGCAGTCGAGCGTTCGCGGATCGAACGCCAGGTCGCACTCGTCCGGTCGGCCGTTCGCGTTGCAGTCGGCGGAGACGCCCGCGGCGATGTCCCGCCCGTCCGGCGCGCCGTTGTCGTTGCAGTCCCACAGCGCAAGCCGCGATGCGAGGTCCGAAGAGGGTTCGACCGGCTCGCCATGGTGGGCCGTCGCCGTGCCCTGACCGCCCGGGCATGTCATGTCGCAGGATGTGCAGCGGTAGTAGTTCGGTGGGTCCCACAGCAACAGGCAGACGAATGCGCTGACGTCGCCGGCGTCGATCATGCAGTTGCCGTCGATGTCAATCGAACACTTGGCCGGGTAGTAAGCCGCGAAGCCGACGCAATCGCTCGCCCACGGGTCGGTGAACCAGTCGCGATTGATGTAGATCTTGTTGAAATACTGGATGTCCTCGCCGTTGATCAGGCCGTTGCCGTCGAAGTCGCCACGACAACAGCCCGTTCCGCAACACGATTGCCGCGGCGCGTCGGGCGGCAGCCGCGTGAACCAGACCTGGGCGGCCGATGGCACGAGGCTGGCGCTCCAGGTTGCGATGGCCGAGCCGTCCTGCGCGAAGCCGAGCGCGTGCTGGGCGCTGCCGGCCAGCGCCCGGTGTCGCTCGCCGGACGCGGCCTCGGTCAGCTCGTCAGTGCGATGCAGGCGAAACTCATCCCCCAAGGGCTGTGACGTCGCAAAGTCAAAGTAGCTTGCACGCACTTCGCGATCCTGTCCGTCTCCGGGTCGGATGGCGTTCCACGCGATGAGATGCCGCGACGTCTGCCCGGTGGCGTGGATCGAAACCGTCGGATGGGCTTCGCTCGGCGGACTGACGTCTGCGATCTCATGGTTATTGACGATGAATGCCGGCGAGACTGCCACCGGGCCGGTTGCCTGCCATCTGTATTGACGCGCGAACACGCGGTAGGGTCCGCCGGTCGCGCACGCGAACGGCCGACCCGCCGACCAGGCAACGACGATCGATTCTCCTCGCATGGCCGCCGCCGGCGAAAGGTCGTCTCTCGAGAACGGCGACGTCTCCTGGTTCACCGGATTGGCCGAGCCGACCGAAACGCCCCCCGGGTCGAATTGCACCAGCGCGATGTCAAAGGGTGGAAGGGCCTCAGACGACTCCGCGACGGCGTAAGCAACGCAGAATCGGCCATCCGCATCCACCGCGACGCAAGGCTGCCACTGGTAGTGGCAGTATGGCGGCGGATTGAACTCGGGCGGCGTGCACGGCACCAACTGGCCGGCCGCACCGCCGCTGACCTGGACCATCAACCCGCTTGGATTGGACGCGGCGCGAGCATCGATCCGCATCCAAGCCTGAACCCAACCGAGGTCGGACACGCCCACGGACGGCTCTTCATCGCCGCCCCCCGCAAGCCCAACGCAAAAGGGCGGCGTCTGTGCCGCCGGGGCAGCGAAATCCAGAAACGAGAACGACGCGACGAACTGGTCCGGGCCGGACAGAAGCGAACAGGTTCCTCCCGCGAGGAGCTGCCAGTTCAGACGTGCGTCGCCGTTTGCGTTGATCCCGAGCGATGCATTCAGATGCCGGGCGTGGGTCACCGCGTTGCCTGCCGTGACGGGCCCGCCCAGACACGCGCCACTAGGGGCGAAACGTCGTACGAGCAAGCGGTTGTTGAGGCCGCCGGACGCGGTAACGGTCTCGTACGCAATCATGAACCGGCCATCCGGCAATACCGCAATCGTCGCATTTCGGCTGGGGCCGTCGGGCGAATCAGCCGAGACCCGGCCCTCGATCGCCCCGTCGGGATAGGATTGCGCCGGCGGCGGGCACTGAGCGACCGCTGCGGAGAAGTTCAAGAGCACAACGCTCGCGCGTAACCCCCCCCCTCCGCAAGGACTTACGTGGCGGTCTCAAGTCAGACGGCGAAATCCGGGTGATGACGGAAAACGCGGGATGGATGGTCATCCCATGGCCTCCCCTGTGGCCGAACCAAGAGATAGTACGCCGCAACGCCATGGGTGTCAACGCCGCGAAACGGTTTTCTCGGAACCCGTACCGGCTGCGCAACTCAAAACACGTATAACGATGTCATGAACTTGGTTGGTCCGCATCTCCGCGACGACCGATGGCCGGCCATGGTGCACTTTCGCCGCCGAAGACAGTTTGGGGTCGAAGGCGTCGTGCGCCGGCGGATCGACGTCGGTCAGGTGGCAGGCCCGCCCTTCAGGCGCGCATGTCGGCGTGATGGGATCATTCGTGCGGATGGGTGGCATGCCCGCCCTTCAGGCGGGCATGTGGTCGTGTTCAGATCATTCGCGCGCTGGAACCGCGGGCAGCCCGCTCTCCGACAGCGAACATGCACGGACCGAACGGACGCGGGCGCCGCTCGCCCGGTTGCGACGCTTCACCGCGTTGCCTGCGACCCAGCGCGACGACGGCGGCGTGTCATCACGCCCAGCACACCGGCCAGCATGAGCACGCTCGTCGGTTCCGGCACGAGCAGTTCGAACGCGACATCGCCGGGGACCGGCCGCCAGTCGTTCAGGCCCGGCTCGCTTACCGCCCGAATCCCATCGCCCCCGAAGCCGGTCTCCCATCGAAATAGCGTCGTGATGTCGCCGATCTGCGCGATCTCGATCCAATACGGAACGCCGGGGGCCAGAGCGAAGGGTTGTGCCAGTTCGAGCTTGTACAGGTACTCGCGCGGCTCGCCCGCCTGGCTGACTCGACGCCCCGTCGCCGTTCGGATCGTCGCGGCGCTCAGCTCCTCGAGCAGGACCGCCCCGGGCAGACCGTCCCCGGGACGCGGTTCGAGTATGCGGATTCGCATGACCTCGTGCGCCGGCGGGTTGTCTTGATGATAGAACCCCCACCATCGCACCCAGTGGGCGGTCGCCGGGGCGGCGATCTGAACCCGATTGGCGACGAGCGCGGCGAAGGGCACGCCCTGAAGAAGAAACGCCGTGTCTGAAACGGGCCCCCCCGCGAGCGTCGGCTGGTGACCGACGATGAACTGTGCCTGGGCACCCTCGAGAACCGCCGTCACGATGACAACGGCGAGAATCCCTTTCTTGAACATGTCTTTTCTCCTTGGCAACGAACCCGTTACGGTCGACCGCCGCCGGTGCCTGGAGGCGCAGCGACACGCCGCTCTGGTGCGATGCGGGCGGCACGATGTGGACGGCGAACGAGACGCCCATCCCGAACGCTGACCTGAGGACGTACCCTCGCGTTGGCGCCCTCCGCATGTTCGGATCGCAACTGTCGCTGGTCGGAGCCAGGCGCATGGACTTCCCCGCGTCGCGTCATCTTACGCCGCGGGACGGACGAATCTCAATGCCGCCGCTCGGAGACAGGCCCGCCCTTCAGACGGGCACGTCGGCGTGCGAAGATCGAGCGACAAGCCTGAAATCGGCCGCGATCAGGGCGTCGGCTCGGCGAAGCGCTCGACCGTGAAGACAAACACCTCGGTGGCCGGATCACGCCAGGCGTCGGCCGGGAGGCCGGCCTTTTCCTCGCAGCAGGCCGACAGGAACTGCTCGGGCGTCCAGCCGCACTCGACCGCCACCTCCGGTAGAAAGCAGCCGCTGCCGGTCGGCGCCGAGACGTAGATGCCGTCGACGCCGATGCGAAGCGCGAGCGGGTCGGATGCGCGCCGCAGCGGCGACAACACCGACACCTCGATCCGCAGATCGGGCAGTTCCTCCAACGTGACGGGGTTGTCGACGAAGCGCGGGTCCGAGGCGGCCGACACGGCCATGTCCCAGACGGTCTCCGGCAGCGGGCGGCGCGGGTGGAACGTGCCGATGCAGCCGCGCAATCGCCGTCCGTTTCGCAGGGTGACGAAAACGCCTCTCGGCTGGTCGTCGAATTCGCCGGCCGTCGGAATCGCCCGCGGTTCGGCGCGGTCGCCCAGCGTCGCACGCAGCGCCTCGCGCGCGATCCGCAGCAGCGTCCGGCCTTGTTCGTCGGTCATCGGAGGCGAACCTCCGGATCGCCGGCGGCCTCAGGGCGAGGTCGCCCGCTCGGTCTGGGGCGGCAGCGCGTCGAGCTGGGCCAGCGCCGAGACGACGCCCGGCGCGCCCGGATCGAGGTCGTAGGCCCGCCGCAGCGCCGCCACCGCCTCGCGATCATTGCCGCACCGCAGGTAGAAGCGGCCGAGTTCGGCGTGGGCCGGCGCGTTGTCCGGCTCGAGCGCCACGGCCGTCTTGAGCTGCCGCAGCGCGCGGTCGAGGTCGCCGGCCTGCGACAGCTCGCGCGACTCGAGGATCAGCATCTTGGCTCGCGGCGTGGCATGGGCCGACGCCCACGCGGCGATGTCGACCGCCGCCTGCTGGCGACCGCGGAGTTTCAGCGCCTCGCGCTGGCCCTGTAGCGCCTGGCTGTAGCCGGGAAACGCGCGGTACGAACGCTCGAACTCGCTCGCCGCCCGGTCGCAGAACCGCATGCCGGCCACGAGGTTGTCCTCACGCATCTTCTGTTCGGCGATCCGCATGTAGCAGCGGCCGATGTAGAACGACGCCTCGGGTCGTTCCGGGTCGAGCTTGCGGGCGTTCTCAAACTGCCCGATGGCCGCGTAGTAGTCGCCCCGGCCGTACTGCTCGAGCCCCGACTGGTTCCAGCGGCGAATCTCGTCGCTGGGGCCGCACCCGGCTACGATTCCGAGCGCGAGCAGGGCGGTCAGTGTCGCGCCCCCGAACGAGCCACGACGCCGGGAAGCGACTCCGAGCCTGCGCGATTGCTCCGCCATGCGGGCGAGATGCTATCGACCGCGCCAGCGCCCCGCAAGCGAAACGCGTCCGCGATGCCCGACGAGCCGACAACCTCCGACCCACGCCGCTTCGTCGTACTGCGCCACGAGGTCGGCGACGCCGTGCACTGGGACCTGATGCTCGACCAGGGCGAGACGCTGGCCAGCTGGCGGCTGTCGCGGCCGCCGAGCCGTCACTTGGCCGACCCCATCCCGGCCGAGCGGATCGGCGCACATCGCCGGGCCTACCTCGACTACGAGGGTCCGGTCAGCGGCGATCGCGGCGTGGTCATCCGCCACGACGCCGGCACGTTCTCGCTCGTGGCCGAGTCGCCCGGCGTCTGGGACCTGCAGTTCCGCGGCCGTGAACTGGTGGGGCGCTACCGGCTTTCGCTGAAAGGGTCGTCATCCGGTGAGTGGACCCTCGCGCCGCTCCCGTGAGCGGGTCCCAGCGCTCGCAGGCTGATGTTCAGCACGCCCGGCCGAACCTCGGCGTTCAGCACCTCGTACCCGCGCGCCCCGTTCGGCCAGACGGCCCGCGTGCCGATCTTCAGCCCGTCGCGCAGCGTGCCGCGCATGGCCGGGCTGCCGCGCCAGGCCCGATCGGGCGGCAGGTCGATCGGGTGAGACAGCAGGCGGTCGAGCAGGCTCAGCGGCAGCGGCACCGCGCCGGCGCGGGCCGAGTCGGCCGTCAGTACGATCGCGCCCGGTTGCATGGCGACGGCCAGATCGAGCGAAAAGACGACGTCCGCCGGCGCACCGCAGTAAGTGGCCGCCAGCCGGATCGCGCCGTCACGAAAGCGCACCACCGGCCGCCGCCACGGAGGCGGCAGGGCCTGGTCGAGCATGGGGTAGATTTCCGCGCGGCGCTCGATCCACCCGTTCAGCTGCTGGTCGCGCAGGTGCACGGCGAAATCGCCCGGCACCATCAGGGCGTCGCTGAAGGCCTGCGCGGCGTCGCGGATTTCGTCGCGCACCACCTGCGCGTCGGGTTCGACGCGGGCGGCGGCGCGATACCAGCCCGGCGTCCGCAGCAGCAGCCACGCGGCGACGGCCGCCGCCGCCGCCAGCGCGGCCGTGACGGCGATCAGCCGCGTTCGGAAGCGTCGCGATCCTCGTTTCACTGGGAGGCAACCCCTGGCCCGTTCGATCGTGCGAACAAGACGAGCGCGGCGTTCGGATGTCAAGTCCGGGTGGTTTGACCGGCCGCGCCGCCGTTCGATACACTGAACGGAAGTCTTCATGGGACGCGAGATTCCGCCGCGATCTGACCCCACATGAATCGGCTGCTTGGCGCCCTGATTGTCGTGCTCTGGCTGGTCGCGCTGTCGGCCGTGCTGGTTCGTGATGTCGTTCCATACTGGCGCACGCAGTCTCCGCCCAGCGGGAAGATGCCGAGCGGCGATTACCAGACCGGCATCTACACCGCCGGCGGCGAGCGCATCGGAACCTCCTGGACGTCGCTCAATCCGCAGCCGGACATGCTCACCGTGCACTCCAACACGCTGCTGGACGGCCGCCTGCCCCTGCCGACGGCCGTCGTCGCGAGCCTGTCGATCGACAGCACCTTCAGCGTCTCGGCGCCGGACAACCGCCTCGTCGGCTTCGAGCTGACGCTGCGGCACGACGGCGAGCAGGTCGCCGAGCTGCGCGGGCACCAGGTCGGCGAGGACTACGCCTGCGTCGCCCAAGTGGGCGAGTTGACGCGGCACTTCTCGCTGGACGCCCGCGCGACCAGCGTGCTGACCGAGTCGCTGCGGCCGTTCAACCATCTGCCGAACCTGCGGGTCGGCCAGTCTTGGCGCATCCGCATGCTCGACCCGGTTGCCCTGCTGCGCGACCAGACCGCCGCCACGGTGCCGCAACTGGTGCGTGTCACCGGGCGCGAGACCATCGACCACGGCGGTCTCGCGGTGGCGTGCTTCCGCATCGAGACCGACGGGGCGACCGCCTGGGCCGACGACACCGGCCGCGTGCTGCGCCAGCGAGTCGAGCTGCCGCTGCTCGGGCGCTTCGAGCTGCGCGACGAACCGTTCGACCAGGCCGCCCGGGCAAAGGCTCGCCGCCGCGCCGCGGGACAGACCGGCGAGCGGCCCGCCCGCGGATCACCGAAGGGCTGAGCGACCGGCGCCGAGCGTCCGACGACGCACGGCGCCATCGGAACCACGCCGATGTCGATCCTGCTCGAACACGTCACCAAACGATTCGGCGCGAAGGTCGCCGTCGACGACGTGTCGCTCGACGTCCGCCCGCGCGAGGTGTTCGCGTTCCTCGGCCCCAACGGCGCCGGCAAGACCACCACCATCAAGATGATCGTCGGCCTGCTGCGGCCCGATCAGGGCAGCGTGCGCGTGTGCGGGCACGACATGACGGCCAACGGGCGCGAGGCCCGGGCGGCGATGGCCTACGTGCCCGACCTGCCGTTCGTGTACGACAAGCTCAGCGGTCGTGAGTTCCTCCAGTTCGTCGGCCGCATGTACGGGCTGGCGGACGACGACGCGCGGCGGGCGACGGCCGAACTGGTCGACCGGCTCAAGCTGCACGACTTTCTCGACCAGTTGGCCGAGAGCTACTCGCACGGCATGAAGCAGAAGCTCGTGCTGGCGGCGGCGCTGATGCACCAGCCGCGCGTGCTGGTGGTCGACGAGCCCATGGTCGGCCTCGATCCGCGCAGCGTGCGCATCGTCAAGGAGCTATTCCGCTCGCACGCCGACGCCGGCAACACGGTCTTTCTCTCGACCCACCTGCTCGAAATCGCCGAGGCGCTGGCCGACCGCATCGCCATCATTCACCGCGGCCGGATCGTCGCCATCGGCACGCTCGACGACCTGCAGCGCGAGCGCCAGTCGCGGCAGCGGCTCGAGGACATCTTCATGCAGCTTACCGAGGAGGCCGAGGAGGAGCGCCACGGCGGGCGCGTCGGCGACGCGGGAGCCGGAACGTGAGCGCGCCGCCGATCGACGCGTCACGTCACGCCGCGGCCGGGTTTCCTTTGCTTCTCGCGCTGAAGCTCCGGCTAGTCCGCAATCGCGTGCGGCAGACGGCCGAGTCGTCGCCGCTGCGGGTCGTGCTGGTCGTGCTCTTCGTGCTGGCGATCTGGGGCACGCTCTACGGCCTGTTCGACCGCATCTTCGTCACGTTGAACATGTTTCGCGAGCAGAGCGTCGTCGTCATTCCCTACATCTTCCACATCTTCTTCGTCGCGATGACCGTCCTGCTGGCGTTCTCGAGCGCCATCCTCGCCTATGGCGGGTTGTTCCTGCGGCACGAGCCGGCGTGGCTGCTGGTCTCGCCCGTGTCGCAGCGCAGCATCGTGGGCGTGGTGCTGCTCGAGAGCATCTTCTACGCGAGCTGGTCACTGCTGCTGCTGGGCGTGCCGATGATGGTGGCCGTCGGCCGGATCGAAGACCTGCCCTGGTCGTTCTACGTGACCTTCGCCGTGGCGTTCCTCGGGTTCGTGCCGATTCCCGGAGCGCTGGGACTGATGGCGGCGTGGGCCGCGGCCATGTGGGCGCCGCGATCGGCCCGCCGCATGGTCGTGCTGGCCGCCGGCGTGCTGCTGCTGTGCGGTCTGGCGTGGTGGGCGCGGGCCTGGGGCACCGCCTCGTCCGATCCCGATCGCTGGCTCGATCGCTTTCTGGGCGAGCTGGCGCTGCTTCGCGGCGCGCTGCTGCCTTCGACGTGGGTCACCAACGCGATTCGCGGCGCGCTCTTCGGTCAGGGCGGGTCGGCGGCGTTCTATCTCTACGTCACCGTCGCCAACGCCCTGTTTCTGTGCTGGCTGGCGGTGCATCTGGTGGGGCGCTATCTGCCAGTCGCCTTCGCCCGGGCCAGCGCCGCCCCCGCGCCGAGCATCCGCTACGGCGGCGCGCTGACCCGCTGGCTCAGCGACCTGCTGTTCTTCTATCTGCCGCGGCCGGTGCGAGTGCTCGTCCTCAAGGATTTGCGAACGTTCCTGCGCGATCCGCTGCAATGGTCGCAGCTCGCCATTCTGCTCGGCCTGCTGGCGCTCTACCTGGCCTACCTGCCGCGCATGCACCCCTCCGGCTTCACCGTTCCGTGGCAGGGTCTGATCGCCTTCCTCAACTACGGCGCCATCTCGCTGATTCTCTCGACCTTCACCAGCCGCTTCGTCTTTCCGATGGTCTCGCTGGAAGGCCGGCAGATGTGGCTGGTCTCGCTCTGGCCGCTGCCGCGTTCAGCCGTGGTCTGGGCCAAGTTCGACTTCGCGCTGGCCGTCACCGCTGCGGCCGCGCTGGCGGTCATGGCGCTGTCCATCCGCGCCCTGCGGCTGCCGCTGCCGCTGGCGCTGGTGCAGGTTGCGGCGACGCTCTCGACCTGCGTCGGCCTGTGCGGCCTGGCGACCGGCCTCGGGGCTCGCCTGCCGAGCTACAACGAACGCTCGGCCGCGCGCATCGCCGGCAGCCTGGGCGGGACGGTCAACTTGATCGCGTCGATGGCACTGGTGCTGCTCAGCGTCTCGCTGATGGGCCTGCTCAGCTACCGCAGCGTTTACGTGCTCCAGAGCCTGGCCCGGATGGACGCCGTGAACCTGGTGCTCTACATGCTCCAGGTGCTGCTGGGCTTCGGCGTGGGCGCGGCATCCATGCGCGTCGGCACGCGCAGCTTCGAGCGGGCGGAGTTCTGACCGCTCTGCGCCGCCCGGCCCAATCCTTCGTACGCGGCCGTGCCGATAGGGGTATCAGGTCCATGTTGCACGAGTTGACGGCCGAGATCGACGAAGGCGCGCTGGCGCACAACGTCGCCCTGTTGCGGGCGCGATGCCGGCCCGGCACGCCCATCTGTGCCGCGCTCAAGGCCGACGCCTACGGGCACGGCGTCGCCGCCGTCGCGCCGGTCATGGATCGACTCGGCATCGACATGGCGGCCGTCGCCACGCTGGCGGAGGCCGTCGAGCTGCGCGGGCTGGGCTGGCGACGTCCGATTCTGGTGCTGGGGAACGTGCTCGCCAGCCTGAGCGCCGCCGAGCGGCGGGAGCGCGCCGCCGTCATCGTGGAGCACGAACTGACAACGACCATCACCGCCGCCGATCCGCTGGCCGAACTTGCCGCCGCGGGCCGATCCGCCGGCCGACGCGTGGACGTGCATGTCAAGTTCGATTCGGGCATGGGCCGCCAGGGGGCGATGCCGGCCGACCTGCCCGCGTTGCTCGAGACGCTCGGCGCGGCGCCCGAGCTTCGACCGACCGGGCTCTACAGCCATTTCGCCACCGCCGATCTCGCGGCCCATGCGCTGGTCGAACACCAGTTGCACGTGTGCCGACGTTTGTTCGACGAGGCGTCGTCGCGGCTGCCGCGCGGCATCGCGCGGCACCTGGCGAACACGGCCGCGACGCTGGAGCGACCGGAAGCCCACTTCGACATGGTGCGGCCGGGCCTGGGCCTCTACGGTTACGCGCCGTCGCCGGCGCTGCGCGCCCGACACGACCTGCGGCCGTCGCTGCGCATCACCGCTCGCGTGACGCTCATCAAGGAACTGCCGCCCGGGCACTGCGTCGGCTACGGCCAGACCTTCACCACCCGCCGTCCGACACGCCTGGGCATCGTGCCCGCCGGCTATGTGGACGGCTTCTCGCGCATCCTGTCGAACAACGCGGTGGTCGGAACGTCCGCCGGCGATGCGCCCGTGATCGGCCGCATCAGCATGGATCAACTGACCATCGACCTGACCGACCGGCCGAGCGTGCGCCCCGGAGAGGAGGTCGTACTGGTAGATCACGACCCGGGTCGTCCGAATTCCGTCGAGTCGATCGCCGTCCGCATGGGGACCATTCCCTACGAGGTGACCTGCCAGCTCGGCGCCCGCATGAATCGCCGGGTGCGTCCGAGCGCCGCGAGACCGAACTAATCCCGGCGACCAGCCGGACCGATACATCCGCCAGCGGGCCGGTTTGCCGATCGCCCGTGAGGCGGCCGGCTGCCACGATGCCGCGAGGGTCGTATAATGTGCCTCGGTCCCCGCCGGACTCGCACGCTCGGGCCGATGGCACGAATCCCCTCGCGCGGACGGGCTCGTTGAGGAGAACTCCATGCGCTTCTTCGTTCGTTCCGGCAAGTTTCGCCGCTGGGCCTTCGGTCTGGCGATGGGCGGCACCGTGCTGCAACTGGGCAGTTGCAGTCCGGATGTGCGCAACGCGCTGCTGACCGGACTTCAGACCACCCTGACCACGTTCACCACGACGCTGATCCAGACGTTCTTCCTGGTATTGCAGAACACGCGCCTGCCGACCACGCAGCAGGTTCAGGTCATCGTCGATCACGCCCAGCGCGTTCTGGCGTAGGGCTTGCAGTCGGCGGTGATTCGGTATAATCCGACCGCGTCGGGGGCTCGCGAACCCGACGCGGTCGGAGGTTTTCTCATGCTCAAGCTGGCACGGAGGCTGAACCGGGCGGCCGGATGGATTGCCGTCGCCTATGTCTTCCAATCCTTCAGTTGCGTGCCCGACAACGCGATTCGACAGGTCGCGGCCGAAAATATCGTTCGCACCTTCAACCTGATCACCTCGACCATCGTTTCGTTGTTGTTCTTCCCGTTCGGATCGCTCATCTAAGCGGAGGCTCGCCGATGCCGTTCATGCCCGCCCGCCGCGCCGCCGGTCGTCCGCGTGCCCGCTGGTTCAAGAAGGTGATGCTCGTCGTCGCCAGTCTGCCGCTGACACAGTTGTTCTGCTACCCGAACGTGATTGGGGCCCTGGTCTTCGAAGCGCAGAACTTCATCAATTCGATCATCTTCCAGTGGTCGGATACGGTGATCCGCAACCTGTTCCGGTTGTGAGTGTGCTCGCCGCTGGACGACCGCGGCCCAGGTTCTACGGGTGTCACGCGCGGCGCTGCTCGATCGAGCCGCTCAGGGCGTCGGCAGCCAGACCGAGCGTGATCCCTCGCGCGTCCGCACCACCAGCCTGACGCGATTGGCGGCGGTTGCGCCCGCCAACGCTTGGTCGAGTTCCTCGGCCGACCGAACGCGCTGCTTGTCGACTCGCACCACGATCTCGCCGCGCCGCAGTCCGGCATGGAAGGCGTCGCCGGCCGGATCGATATCCACGATCAGGGCCCCCTCGGTCACGCCCTTGATGCCAATGTGCTCGGCCAGGTCGCTCGTCACCGACGTCACCCGCAGGCCGAAGCGCTCGACGTTCGGCCCGTCGAAGCCGACCTCGTCCTCGGACGGCTCTCGGCTCACGCCCGGTTCGTCGTCGTCTTCCTCGGCCGACTCGGGCAGGGTCATGCGCCCGCGGGTCGTGAAGCCGTCGGGTTGCTGCCCCACCACCACGTTCACGTCGAGGTACCGCCGATCGCGCCAGACCTTCATGCGAATCTTCGTGCCGGGCGAGGTGCGCGCGATGAGATCGCTCAGGTGCACGCGGTTCTTCACCTGGCGGCCGTCGATCTCGAGCACCACGTCGCCGTACTTCAGTCCGCCCTTGGCCGCCGGCCCGTCCGGGAGCACGCCGCCGATGGTGGCGCCTCGCGGCACTTCCAAGCCCATCGCCAGCGCGTTGCCCGGCTCCACGTCGGAAATCTCAATGCCAAGGTAGCCCCGCACCACTTTCTTGCCGAGCTTGAGCTGGTCCACCACTTCGCGCACCTTGGCCGATGGGATCGAGAAGCCTACGCCCTGGTAGCCGCCGCTGTCGGTCGCGATGGCGGTATTGATGCCGATGACCTGGCCGCGCGTGTTCACCAGCGGTCCGCCGGAGTTGCCCGGGTTAATTGGAGCGTCGGTCTGAAGAAAGTCCTGGTAGTCGATGTCGAGTCCGTCGACCGTTCGACCCTTGGCCGAGATGATGCCGTGCGACACGGTCTGGTCGAGGCGGAACGGGCTGCCGATCGCCATCACGATGTCGCCGACCTGAACCGCCTCGGAGTCCCCGAAGCTGGCGGGGTGCAGGCGGTCGGCGTCGATCTTCAGCAGCGCCAGGTCGGTCATGCGGTCCGTGCCGACGACGTCCGCCTTGAAGCGTCGCCCGTCCGCCAGGGTGACATCGACGCGCACCGCGTTGCGGATGACATGGTTGTTGGTGATGACGTGTCCGGCGGTGTCCATGATGACGCCGCTGCCCGTGCCGACGCGGACGTCGCGCCGCGAATCGCCGAACAAGCGCCGCAGCCGCGTCGACGCCTCGCCGCTCGCAATGGTGCTGATGTTCACGACCGACGGCTTCACGACCGCGGCGACGCGGTTGAACGCGCGCGAGAGATTCTCCAGCGTCGCCACGTCCTGCGAGGAAACTTCGTTGAGCGCCTCCTGGTCCGCCCGCAGCCGCCCGCGCTCCAGCGCATAGGCGACGTGGCCGATCGGATCGAACTGCATCAGCGCCGTGCCGCCGACGGCCAGCAGCGCGATGGCGAGCAAAATGCGGAATACGTGCCGGTCTCTTGTCATGCTGCGTCGCCTTCCTGCTTCAGCACACTGCGTTCGAGGTGTCGAGCCCCCAGCCGGCGGATCGTTCCTCGCAGAAGCCTCCCTGCATTCAAGATAGGCCCCCTTGGCAAGTCAACGTCTCTGCCGGGACCGCGGTTCGCGCGTCGCCGTAAGCCACGACCCGCCAGATGCTTACCGTCTGAAGCGGGTCGGCAGGCCGGGCTAACCGCGGGCCAGCTTCTCGGCCTCGCCCGGAAGCATCGAATAGGCGTGCTCCGCCGCAGGGTACTTGCCCGTTTGAATGTCCGAGATGTATTCGCGGACGGCCCGGCTGATGTCGGTTCGCAGATCGGCGTAGCGCCGGATGAAGCGCGGCACCGGTCCGGCGGACAGCCCCAGCATGTCGTGGAGCACGACGACGTGCCCGTCGCAACCGGCTCCCGCGCCGCAACCGATGACGGGCACATCGACCGATCGCGCGACGCGCTGGGCCGGTTCCGGCGGCACCGCTTCGACCAGGATCATGGCCGCTCCGGCCGCCGCCAGTGCCTGCGCGTCCGCGATCAGTGCCCGGGCGGCGTCGGCCGTCCGTGACTGGGCGCGGTAGCCGCCGGCCAGATGGACGGCCTGCGGCCGCAGGCCGAGATGCGCGACCACCGGAATCGACGCGGCGCTCATCGCAGCCACGGTGTCGACCAGGCGGCCGTCGCCCTCGATCTTCACCGCGTCGCAGCCGGCCTCCGCCATGAAACGCCCGGCGTTGCGGATGGCTTCCGGAACACTGATATTGAACGACAGGTAGGGCATGTCGCCGATCAGCAGCGGGCTGGGCGCGCCGCGCCGCACGGCCGCCGCCAGCGTCACCATGACGTCCATCGTGATCGGCAGCGTGGTCGGGTAACCCAGCACCACCTGGGCCGCGGAGTCGCCGACGAGGATGACCTCGACGCCGGCTTCCTCCTGAATCAACGCGTGGCTGTAGTCGTAGCAGGTCAGGACGGCGAACTTGCGGCCGGCCCGCTTGTGTTCCGCGAGGTTCGACAGCGTCACTTTCTCGCGTGGCGGCAAGATCGGCCCCAGGTCACGGCAGCGTTGCGGCGATGGGTGTCGAATCGCGCGAGCGCGACGGCGGCGCCGGCGTCGAATCGACCAGTTCGTATTCGGTCGCGCCCGATTGCGACAGGATCAGGTCCAGAATCCGGTCTTCAAGGGCGGCGTCGCGCCCGAGCGGCTCGAGGTAGGCGACCCGCTGTCGCGGCACGATCTCGCCGGTCGTGGTCGGCACGGTCGAACCGTAGAGCTCGATGGCCGTCGATGAAGACGTGAGCTGCCGCTCCGGCATTTGCATGCGATAGACCGGCACCTCGACCTCGACGCGCCAGCGCTCCGGCGTCGGCAGCCGGCTGAAGCGGACGATGACCTTGCGTTGAATCGTCTGCAAATCTGAAACGGCCTGCGAGTAGGGATCCGCCACGTCGCGCCGCCAGAATTCCCAGAATTGTTTGGAGGTCACCGGCAGCGTTTCGATCACGCCGTTGGCGCGATCCTGACGATCGGGCGGCAGTTCCATGCGCATGAGCACGTCGAGCGTTGCCTGCCAGAGCGTATCGAGTTCCGACTGGCTGACGGCCGCCGCGGTGGGCGTGTCGGGCGCGATGGGTCGCGCGCAACCAGAGCAGCCCAGCAGGGATGCGGAAATCGCCAGGGCCGAACGCAGGACCACACTCGCCGGTCGCACGGGCATGGATGATACGGCGGGATCACGGATGGTCAATGTTCGAGCGGATGTCGCGGATTGGCGCGCTAGTCTGCTGCGTCGCGCGGGGTCGCTCGCCACCGCGCGCCCATAAACACAGGGCCGGAAAACTCGGGCTGTACCCGCGATCGGGCTACATCGTATAATGCGTTCGGGGTTGAGCCTCGGAAGACTGAGCCGCCGGTGACCGCGATGAAACCGACTCCCGCTCTCCGCGCCATCTGCGCGTGCCTGCTGGCGGCCGCGTCCATCGCGGGTTGTCAAACTCAGTTCACCAACCATCTCCCGCCCGGCGGCAACTCGAACACTGGCTCGAGCACGGGCGGCGGCGTCGCCCCCGGCGGCACCACTTCGGTTTCCTCGGGCGACTCGACCGTTCTGGAGCAGTTGCAACTGGAGCGCATCAACCGCGCCCGGCTGCGACCGGCGGCCGAGGCGGCACGGTTCGGCATCGATCTCAACGAGGGCGTCTCCACCCCCATCTCGGCCGCGTCCAAGCAGCCGTTGGCCATGAACGCGACGCTGACCGGCGTGGCCCGCCGTCACAGCCGCGACATGCTCGATCGCGACTACTTTGCGCACAACTCGCCGGAGGGTCTGACGCCGTTCAACCGCATGGAGGCGGCCGGATACATCTATCAGGCCGCTGGTGAAAACCTGGCCTGGCGCGGCACGACCGGCCGGCTCGACAACGAGGCGGCCACCTGCGACCTGCAGCACCAGGATCTGTTCGTCGACCGCGATTATCCCGGGCGCGGTCACCGCGTGGTCATGCTCCGCGGCGACTTCCGCGAGGTCGGCATCGGCGTGATGCGCGGCTTCTTCACCACCGACGGGCGCACCTACGACAGCCTCATGCTCTCGCAGGAGTTCGGCACGCGCTTCCGGTCGCCGTTGTTCGTGCTGGGCGTGGTGTTCGACGACGTCAACCGCAACGGGGAATACGATGCCGGCGAGGGCGTGGCCAACGCCACCGTCTTCCTCGATACCACCGCCACCCAGACCAACGCCGGCGGAGGCTACGTCTTCCCGGTCTCGCAGCCCGGCGCCTACTCGGTCCGCTTCGCCGGCGGGGCCCAGACCAACATCACGCTGGGCAATAGCAACATCAAGGTCGATCTGGTCGACGGCTCCCGCATCGTCATCAATCTCGGCCTCGGCCCCCTGCCTTGATCGGCCTCGCGCAGGCCGGCCTGTGATCCCGGCCGATCGGTGATATACTTCGCCGCGAAGCGCCGATGATTCTGCTTCAAGTCCTACGCGCGTTCTTCATCCTGGCGGTCATCGCGGTCGGCTGGAGTGTCGTCGAGACCGGCGAACTGCTGCCCGAGCAGCGCGGCTGGGTCGTGGTCGGCGCGGCCGTGCTCGCCGGTTCGGTCATCGTCGTGGACATCCTCCAGCCGCGCAAGAGCCTCAAGGCCATCGGCGGGCTGTTCTTCGGGCTGGTGGTTGGACTGCTGATCAGTTACGGCCTGGCGCTGGTGCTGAACTACCTGCGGGCAGTCTACCTGCCGCAGATGAGCCTGCCGGTCTTCGGCACGATCAAGATTCTGATCGGCATCGTCTGCTGCTATCTCACCGTCAGCTTCATCCTCCAGACCAAGGACGACGTCCGCTTCGTGATCCCCTACGTCGAATTCGCCAAGGAAATGAAGGGCCAGCGGCCGCTCATCCTCGACACCAGCGTGATCATCGACGGCCGCATCGCCGATCTGGCCGAGACTGGCTTTCTCGATCAAAAGCTGGTCGTCCCGCGCTTCGTGCTCAGCGAGCTGCAGGCCGTCGCCGACTCGAGCGACCGTCTCAAGCGCGGCCGCGGCCGTCGCGGGCTGGACGTGCTCAATCGGCTTCAGGCCTCCAAGTCGCTCGACTTCGAAGTGCTCGAGGACACGGCCGACACGTCGCCGTCCGACCCGGTCGACGAGCGCCTGCTCGCGCTGGCCAAGGCCCTCTCCGGGCGCGTGGTGACCAACGACTACAACCTCAACAAGGTCGCGCAGGTCCGCAACGTCAAAGTCGTCAACCTCAACGACCTCGCCAAGGCGCTGCGGCCGGTGTTCCTGCCGGGCGAGTCGATGCGCGTCCGCATTCTGCGGGCCGGCGAGGAAGCCAGCCAGGGCGTCGGCTACCTCGAAGACGGCACGATGGTGGTGGTCGAGGGCGGCCGCAACAGCATCGGCGAGACGCTCGAGGTGGCCGTCACCAGCGTGCTGCAGACGTCGGCCGGGCGCATGATCTTCGCGCGGATCGACGGCGACGCCTCGGGGCGCTTCAATGCGCGCGGCGGGACGCGCCGCGACGGCGCCGCGCCGCCTGCCAATACCTAGCCCGCTCGCTCCGTTCCGGCGATCCGTCGGATTGGAAGTTTGACCCCCCGCAGCTAAAATGTGATGCGGATATGGCGATGGCCCGGACTAAGACGGCGGAAGTCGACCTGGATGCGCTGCGTGAGCGCGTCTCGGCGGTGTTGGCGTCGTTGCGACCGGCCATTCAGGGCGATGGCGGAGACTTGCGGCTGGTGGACGTGTCGGCCGATGGGGTCGTGCAGGTCAAGCTGCTGGGTGCTTGCGTGGGTTGTCCGTCGTCCAGCATGACGTTGAAACTCGGCGTGGAGCGCAGCCTGCGGGAGCGCGTCCCGGAGGTTCGCGAGGTCGTGTGCGTCTGAGTTAGGTCGTCGTTGAGAGTTGTCATCATCCCCCGGGGCGCCCGCCGGCGGGCGAGCCCGGGGGTCTTCTTTTCGGTGCATTGTGTTACGGCGTGATGACTCCGGCGGCGAGCGAACGGATGCAGTCGCGCGGGAACCCTCGCTGCGCGGTGACATGCGGCGGATTCTCTCGCTCGCGGTGCCCAGCATCGGCGCCAACGTCGCCCGCATGCTGATGGGCTTCATCGACTTCACCATGGTGTCGTGGCTGGGGACCGACGCCCAGGCGGCCATTTCACCGGCCACGATCATGGTCTTTGCCGTGCTCTGCATCGGCAACGGCATCGCGGCGGCGGTCACCACCTTCGCGGCCCAGTCGCTCGGGCGCGGCGAGCGGCACGAGGCCGGTGCGTTCGGCTGGCAGACGTTCTACCTGGCCTTGGCGTTCGGCGTCGTCATGTGGCCGACGACGTGGCTGGTGCCCGACTTCTTTCGTTGGGTCGGCCACGCGCCCGGCGTGATGGCGGCGGAGGTCGACTACACCCGCATCGCACTGTGGTGCGTCGCGCCGAGCATCATTGTGTCCGGGCTCGACGGCTTCTTCACGGGCGTGCAGCGCCCCGCCATTACGCTGGTCGGCGTCGTCGTGGCGCTCGTCACCAACGCCGTGCTCAACTACGGACTCATCTTCGGTCGCTGGGGCATGCCCGAGATGGGCGTGGCCGGCGCGGCGCTGGCCACTCTGATCGGGTGGTGGGTCCGGGCCGCGATTCTCATGGCCGCGTTCTGGTCGAAGGAATATGGGCGGGCGTTCGGCACGCGCCGGCGAATGGGTCCCAGCTTGCGGCGGCTGCGCGGGTTGCTGTACGTCGGCGGCCCCAGCGCGCTGCAATGGCTGCTTGACATCGCGGCGTGGGCGGTCTTCATGACGTTCATGATGGCTCGCTACGGCACGCCGGCGATGGCCGCCACCAACATTGCCATCCAGTACATGCACCTGGCCTTCATGCCCGCGGTCGGCATCGGCATGGCCCTGACTTCGCTGGTCGGGCACGCCATCGGCGAGGGCCGGCCGGACCGGGCCGCGCGGCGCACGCGCGCGGCCGTCATCATGACCAGCGCCTACATGGGCTCGATCGGGCTCATGTTCGCGCTCGCGCCGGCGGCGCTGATGCGCGTCTTTTCGGGCGACCCGGACGTGATCGCGGCCGGCTGCATCGTGCTGCTCTGGGCGGCGGCGTTTCAGGCTTTCGACGGCTTGTCGATCGTCTACAGCGGGGCCTTGCGCGGCGCGGGCGATACGCGCTGGCCAGCCCTGGCTTTCATTGGCTACGCATGGGGGGTGTTTCTCGGCGGCGGCTGGCTGGTGGCGCGCCTCGCACCGGGGCTCGGCCTCAACGGCCCGTGGATGATGTGCACACTCTACATCATGCTGCTCGGATTGACGCTGTGGTGGCGATTCGCGCGGGGTGCGTGGCGTCGCATCCGGCTCGAAACCTCCGCGCCGGCCGCCGCCTGATGCGTCGTTCGATGCGTTACTCGAACCCGGCCCCGGCGGCCGGCCGCTCCGCGCGGCCCCGCAGCGGCAGGCGGACGGTTACGGTCGTTCCGACGCCCACCTTCGAGGCGATCTGAATCTGTCCGCCCAGCTCGCGAACCAGCCCGTGCACGGCCGACAGGCCCAGGCCCACGTTGCCGCCGGCCGCGGAGCTGACCTGCGCGCGGGTGGTGAAGAACGGTTCGAAGATGCGCTCCATGTGCTCCGGCTTGATGCCTTCGCCGGTGTCTTCGATCGAAATCATCACGTCGCGGTCGTCGGCCGACATGCGAATCGTCAGCCGCCCGCCGGACTTCATGGCGTCGATCGAGTTCTGGCACAGCGCCTCTAGAATCGGTGGCAGGCGGTGCGACTCCACCACGAGCGGCGGCACGGGCCGGATGTCCTCGACCAGCTCGATGCGGCGGCCCTCGAGGCGCGAACGCAGGCCGGTCACGAACTTGCGCATGGCGTCGTTCAGGTCGAGCGGTTCGCCGGTGGCGTACTCGTTCTCCGAGAACGCCAGCAACTGCTGCGTGATGCGCGACGCGCGACCGATGGCGTCGGCGGCCCGCTCCAGCGTCCGGCGAAAGGTGCGCGGGTTGTCGCTCATCAGGGCCGCGTCGATGCTGGTCAGCACGCCGCCCAGGATATTGTTGAAATGATGCGAGACGCCGTTGGCCATGTTGCCCAGCGCCGCCATCCGCTGCGACGTCGCCAGTTCGTCGGCCAGCCGCTTTCGCTCGGTCATGTCGCGCACGATGCCGGTGAAGATGCGGGCCGACCCGACCTGCACCTCGCTGATCGCCAGGTCGAGGGGGAAGGTCTCACCGTTCCTGCGAACGCCGGTCAGCTCCCGCCCGCCCCGGCCGATGATGCGCGGCTGTCCGGTGGTCAGGTAGCGCCGGATGTACTCGTCGTGCTGGCCGTGATGCGGTTCCGGCATCAGCACGTTCAGGTTGCGACCGATGATCTCCTCGGCCTTCCACCCGAAGATGCGCTCCGCGGCCGGGTTGAACGACTCGATGCGGCCCTGTGCGTCGGCGGTGATGATGCCCTCGGCGGCCGTCTCCAGAATCGCCTGCAACCGCGCGGCCGTCTCACGCACCGCCCGCATGGCCGCGCGGCGCGCCGTGATGTCGCGGATGACGACCGAGACGCCGGACACGGGCTCCCCGGGCATGACGATCGGGGAGACGATCGCCACCAGCACGCGCTCGTCGCCGCCCGGGGCGTCCAGCGTGAACTCGACGTCGTTGCTTAAGCCCTGCTCGAGCGCGTCGCGAATCAACACGGCGAACTGCGGCCGCATCTCCTCCGGGAAGGCATCCGGCAGCGGCGTGCCGAGCATCGACTCGGCCGGCCGGCCGAACAACTCGACTGCCCGGTCGTTCCACGCACGGATCGTCAGGTTGCGATCGGCCGCCGCGAGCGCGAAGCCCGCCGTGCGGCACAATGCTTCGTAGAAGTGCTCCGTCGCGCCGTCCATGCGGCCTGATCTCGTAAAGCCCGCACCCACTTGGACCGGTCGTCCGACCCCGCGCATCCTCGCCGCGAACGTTGGCCGCGCCTAGGGCGCCGCGCGCGGCGGCTCATCCGCCGGCTGATCCGACGGCGGTTCGTCGGCCGGTGCGTCGGGCTCCCCGGCCCGCGCGGGCGGCGCATCCATCGGCGGCGCCGATCGCAGATCGACATCGCGGGCCACGTTCGACCACTCCACCATCGGCGTGATGACGATCAGGCTCTCGCGGAAGCGTCCGTCGACCGGCTCGATGAAGAACGGCTTGGCCACCAGCGGCACGCGATGCACGTCGGGCGTCGGACCCAGCAGGAGAAACCCGCCCTTGGGCACGGCGACCTCGAAGGCCAGTTCGCGGAAGATGCGCCCGCGGTACTCCGGCCGAAACTGCCAGCGATCGCCGGCCTGCTGGTAGCGCCGCGGCCCCTGCGGCTGGCGAATTTCCGGCTCGATGTGGAGGACCACGTCGTCGAGTCGCGGCGGCTCGATCTCCCAGCCGATCCGCAGCACCGGCCGGGCCTCCTCGAAACTCTGTCCGGCGGCGCGCGCCCCCGGCGACACGAAGAAGATCGTCAGATCGCGTTCCGCCTCGGTGATCAGCAGCTCCATCGCCTTGCCCGCCTGCGGCAGAGCCTGCTCCTCGCGTCCGCGCACGTCGCTGAGGCGGTCGATCTGGGCCCGCACGCCGATCCTCGCCCGGTCGTCGCCCACGCCCACCATGAAGCCGTTGTCCTGCACCATCGTGGCCACCGAAGGCGACAGCACGTCGGTGTTCACCATCCGCCAGATGTCCGAAATGCGTTGCAGGCCGCCCTCGGGCGCTTCGATCCGAAGCACGTTGAAGCGCACGGTCGCGATGCGGGCCGCGCCGGGCACGTTCGCGGGCGCGGTCGTTGCCGCGGTCGTTCCCCCGTTCGCCTCCGACCGGCCGAACCACGACCGCATGCGCTGCCAGCCTTCGCTGCAGCCGCCGCAGGCCGACGCGCCCAGCGTCAGCGCCAGCAGC
>CAZNUJ010000023.1:0-58844 GCA_964576285.1 uncultured Planctomycetaceae bacterium
TGTCGATGTCGGCCGACGGGCCGGTCCCCGCGGGCGATGGTCCGGGCGCCAGCGCGCCGGCGCTCCCCTTGGAGGCAGGCCGGGGCGCGAACTCGTTCCCGCTCGCCGCGTGCGCGGGCCGAGTCACGGCGGAACCGCCCGGGACGGCGCCGCCGGGCAGCTCGCACTGCTCCGGGCTCATGTAGGCCAGCGTGCCGATGATCTGGCCGGCCTCGGTGTGCATGGTGGTGGCGGCGAGGTCGGAGTCGGTGGCGCGGGCCACACCGAAGTCGATCACCTTCACGTGGCCGTGCTCGTCGACCAGGATGTTGGCCGGCTTGAGGTCGCGGTGGATGACGCCGCGCTGATGGCCGTAGTGCACGGCGTCGCAGACCTGCAGGAAGAGCCGCAGCCGCTCGCTCACGTCCAGCCCGTGCTCGTCGCAGAAGGCCGTGATCGGCCGCGCCCCGGGGATGTATTCCATGGCGAAGAAGTGCAGCGGCGCGAGCGGGCGCGAGGGGGCCTCGCCGCCGTCGGCCGGGAGCGCGGGGGCGACGCCGGCCTCGTAGAGCTGGGCGATGTGCGGATGGTGCAGCCGGGCGAGGATCTCGGTCTCGAACTCGAAGCGGCGGCGGGCCGAGCGCGACCACAGGCCGGCGGTCATGATCTTGAGGGCCACCTCGCGTCGCGGCCGTTCCTGCTCGGCCAGATAGACCGCCCCCATGCCGCCGCGGGCGATGGGCCGCCGGATGGTGTAGCGTCCTAGCTTGCGGCCGACCAGGTCGTCGGGCGGGTCGGCCTCGAACAGCGCGGACAGGCGCGGGTCGGGCGGCGGGACGGCCATGAAGTCGTCATCGAGCCGGTCGAAGTGCGACAGCAGCGAGAGCACCTCGCGGGCCAGCTCCTCGTCGCCGCCGGCCCCGGCCAGAACGTACGACTCGCGCTCGCTCGCCGTCATGCTGCGAGCGGCATCGAACAGCTCATCGGCACGTTGCCACTGCTCGCGGGTCATCGGCCTGCCCGTCGGGCCGGGGGGCGCATCGCCCGCAGCGACAAACACCCCGCCGCCGGGCCCTGAGGTCGCGAATCATTCCAGCGCCCGCTTCAGCCAGGCCCGCGCCATCGCCCAGCGGAAGTCGACCGTCCGCGGCGTCACGCCCAGCGCCTCGGCCACCTGGTCGACGCTGAACTCCGCGAAGTAGCGAAGCTGCACGACCTCGGCCAGCTCGGGCCGTTCGCGTTCCAGCCGCCGAAGGGCCTCGTCGATCGCCAGGTCGCGGAGCGGGTCGCTGTCGAACCAGGCCGCCTCGCCGTCGCCGGCGGGCGCAACCGGGCCGCGCGCGGCGGGTAAGTCGGCCCCGTCCGCGCCGGGTCCGCCGCGCTTCAGCCGGCTACGTCGACGTGCGCTGTCGATGCGGATGCGGCGCATGGCAATCGCGGCGGCGGCGAAAAAATGCCGGCGATTGGCGAAGGGCAGGCCGCCGGCCATGGCGTGATGCGACGTGCCCGCGTCGCCGGATGAGCCGGCCGATGGGCTGTTGCCGCCCACCAGGCGGAGCCAGGCGTCGTGGACGAGCGCCGTGGGTTGGAGCGTGTGGCCCGGCCGCTCGCGGGCCATCTGGGCGGCCGCCATGCGGCGGAGCTCGTCGTAGACGGTGTCGAGGAGCCGCTCGCGCGCGACGACATCGCCGTCGGCCGCGGCGGCCAGAAGCTGGGTTACGACGTGCGTACCCGACGTGTCCATCGCCCACCCGATCGGCAATCGATACGTATGCTACCGAACCTCGTGAAGCGAGACAACACAGCCAAGCGGCCATGCGAGGCGGGACGGTCTCGGCATCCGGCGACCGGCGTCGGCCACAGCCGCCGCCCCAGCGCGGCTGACGCCGCCTCTCCCGACGCAACTCGGGCGTATCCACATGCGCCGCAAAGTGCGATGGCTGAAAAGCTTGCGATCGTCACATTGGTGGCTCCGACGCCATCGCACGGCCTCACCTCCTTGGACGGCGCACGTCGTCCGGCGGTTCCACGGCGCGGGTCAGCTTTCCAAGAATGCCTTTGCTGAATTCCGCTTTATCCGCTTCGCCCGCCGCCAGCGGGCGGCGCACGACAGGTAGAACGCTCAGCAACGCGGCATGAAGCGGTCTCGCCGCGATCGATGATGCCGCCAATGGCCGACGGCAGAACGGAACATACGCCTGTGCGACCGGATCGAGCGAACATGTAAAAGGGCCTGTACAAAGAGGAGGACGCAGCAATGTCACGAATCGGTCAAGCGTCGATCGCGATGCTCTTGTGTTGGAGCCTGGCTCAAGTGGAAGCGGCTGCGCCACCGCAGCCGGGCGCACGCCTTCTGATTTCGCAGCCCTATATCGCGTACGGTCAGTTCTACAATGAGATTCATCAAGTCGATCTCGTAACCAAGACGCGCACGACACTGCGAGCTTTTCAACAACTCCCAGGAACGTCCAATGGCCCCGGCGCGATCGCCATCGGCCCCGACGGGGCCCTTCACGTCCTGGTTCCTGCGGAGCAACGACTTTACAAGCTCAACCCAATCACCGGTGCCACATTGGCCGTTCTTGAAATGCCCTTGCCGGTGCCTGATTGGGAATTTGTCAGCCTCGTGGTCAAGTCCGATGGCTGTTTGCTGGTTGGGCGTTACGACTTCACCACCAATCGTGGTCATATAGATGAGTATTCGGCCGACGGAGCCCACCGTCGAGTGTGGTTGGCGAATATACCGAACTATGTCGGTATGAAGCTCACTCCGAATGGCAAGTTCGCCCTCCTTCGCAATGGGTCGATAGGTTTGGGCCACCCCAACGAACTTGTGGAATACAACGACGACGGTAGCGCTCTTCGGACGGTTATCAGTCTGGCGATGAATGTTCGTATGTACGATTTCGAATTTGTGTCTGCTGCTGAAGTCCTCGTCCTAGACGCTGGACCAGCTAGTCCATACGGGCCTCGAATTAGGAGGTACGACTGGACGACGACGCCAGCGACGGACATGGGCGATCTAATCGGGCCGTCTGGAACCAACCCGCTATGGTTCGCTCGTGACGCGAATGACGGGGCGATCTATGGCCTCTCTCATATCCACACGGGCGAGCCGAATTGCGTCCGCGGGTGGGCAGCTGATGGCACGCCTCTAAACGGCGGGTTACCGTTTCCCGACTGCTATCCCGCCGGGCCCATGTACGCTCAAAACATGCTCGTCATAAATGATTGCGGCCTCCCACAGGATTGCAACGGCAACTTCGTGAGTGACGACTGCGACATCGCTTCGGGCGGCAGCTACGACTGTGATGGCAACGGCATTCCGGACGAATGCGAGTCCGACAGCGATGGCGACGGTGTCGCCGACGCTTGCGATAACTGTCCCGCCGTGGCGAATCCCGATCAGGCGGACCTCGATGGCGACGGGCTCGGCGACGCCTGCGATCCGGACCGCGACGGTGACGGCGTGCCGAACGCGTCGGATGTCTGTCCGAACAATCGCCCGGGCTTGCCGGTCCGTGCGGACGGACGACCACGCTCGGATATCAACGACGATTGCCAGGTCAACGGCGATGACATCCAACCTTTCCTCAATGATCTGCTTGGCGTGTCGAATGGATGCTCGACGCCCGGCGGGCAGGCCTGCGTGGTCGACTACGAGGCCCAGAGCAACATGGCCTTCCTCCAGCATGGACCGGGCGACTGCGAGAACACGGGGAGCGAACCGGGGCCGAGCTTGGAGTCGTTCTCAGTCCAATTGCCCGCCACGGTCACACCTGGGCAGGCGGTCACGTTCGGCATCACCTGGGACCGCTGTAACGACTGCAACCCGAACGCGGTGATCTACACCACGCTGATGGGCGACTGGTCGCCGGCGACGCCGCTGTACGACAGCGGGGCGTACTTCACGTCGTGCGCCGGGGCGACGCAGTCGATCCCGTTCACTGCGCCGATGCAACCCGGGCAGTACAAGGTGCGCTGGATCACCTGCTACGCCTTCGACGCCGTGCGGCACTTCTGCGGCGAAGGTCCGCCGCCGGGCAACGCGTGGGATCCGACCGTTTGCCCGTACATCGAGCGGACCTTCACCGTCTGCCCGTAACAGCGCGTCTGGCCACGCAACCGGCCGGCCCGGAGTCGCGACGAGCGGTCGCGGCTCCGGGTCGCCGTTCGCGATGTGTCGCCCGCACCCTCACGTGCCGTGGCCCGGGTCGCCGTCCGCTGAAGTCATCACGCGGGCTTGGCCGGCAAAGCGGCGCGCACCGGCTCTCGAAGCAGGCCACCAAGGTGGAGGAAAGCCCCGCCTCTCGCGACGCAAGCCGGGCCTACCAACATCCGCCGTAAGGTGCGCCGATTGAGAAACTTGCGATCGTCTGATCGGCGAACCAGACGCCATCGCACGGCCTCACCTCCTTGGACGGCGCACGTCGTCCGGCGGTTCCACGGCGCGGGTCAGCTTTCCAAGAATGCCTTTGCTGAATTCCGTTTTATCCGCTTCGCCCGCCGGCGGTCGAGGACGCATGATGAGACGAATGGCCGATTGGATCGGGACGGACCGCATGGAATCGAGATTTCTGGGTGCAGTCGTGGGGGCTGCTTTGCTCTCGTATCTGGTTTCCGGTTGCACAACACGTGAGATTCACGTTGCTCCGAGTCCCGGTCCGCCCGCTCAGCAGCGTGTGACGAATACCGCACCGGACGCCGATCAACGTACGCTGACCGCGCGCAGCGCCGATCCATCGCAGACGCCGCCCTCTCCGATCAAGCCGACCGGCTCGCCAACTCACGATGCAGCCACGGGGCCCCTGCAACTGTCGCCCGAGCCGCTTGGCGTCAGCCGCGATCCGGCTGCGAAGAAGAACTCACGGATCGCTCGCCACGCGCCGGTCCGACTGACGGGGCCGGCGGTCGGTACGGCGCCGCTGCACATTGCCTTTGCGGTGGAGCTGCCGCCCAGCGTGCTCGACGGCGCGGATTTCCTCTGGATGGACAACGGCATGTGGATCTGCGATCAGCAGCGTGGCATCAAGATTCTCGATCGGCCCGGCCGACATCGTATCTCCGTGCTGGTGGTGACGCGCGACGGCGAGGAGTATCGAGGCCGTCGCGAGGTGGTCGTATTGGCGAACGAACCAGGCGACCCAATCCGAGCAACTCCCGCTCCGACGCGGTGATCCAACGCGGAATCAGACATCGATGCTCGGAAGCGGAGCGCAACGCTCGGATCGGGTGAATTGGGATGCGCTCTGACACCGCGCGGCCGGGGCATGGATTCGTCTTCGGTCCAGTTGCCGGCCACGGTCACGCCCGGGCAGTACAAGGTGCGCTGGATCACCTGCTACGCCTTCGACGCCGAGCGGCACTTCTGCGGCGAAGGCCCGCCGCCGGGCAACGCGTGGGATCCGACCGTTTGCCCGTACATCGAGCGGACCTTCACCGTTTGCCCGTAATAGCCCGTCGCGCCACGCAACCGGCCGGCCCGGAGTCGCGACCGCTCGTCGCGGCTCCGGGTCGCCGTTCGCGATGTGTCGCCCGCGCTCTCACGTCCCGTGCCCGTGTCGCCGTCCGCGGAAGTCAACACGCGGGCCTGGCCGGCAAAGCGGCGCACACCGGCTCTCGAAGCAGGCCACCAGGAACGTAGGAAAACCTCGGCTCTCGAGCGAGACTCCGATCGTGCTTCGGGGAGGCCCGAACCCGGCCGGCGACATCCGCCCTCGAGTGACCTGAAAGCGGCCCGCACGCGGGGCCGCGCTACCTACTTGACGCCGAGCTCGTTCATCAGGAACGACCACTCGTCGGTCTGGGCTTCGACGATCTTGCTGACGGGCTTGCCGGCGCCGTGGCCGGCCTTGGTCTCGTAGCGCAGCAGAATGGGATGCGTCGACTTCGTCTTCGCTTGCAGCAGCGCCGTCATCTTGCGCGCGTGAACCGGGTCGACCCGGCCGTCCGACTCGCCGGTCTCGATCAGCACGGCCGGATACTCGGCCTCCCGGACGTTCTGGTAGGGCGAATACTTCAGGATGTACTTGAATTGTTCGGGATTCTCGCTGCTGCCGTACTCCTGAATCCAGAAGCGGGCCATCGAGAACTGGTGATAGCGGATCATGTCGAGCAGCGGCACCGCGCAGATGATGGCGCGGAACTGCTCCGGCGCCTGCGTGATCATCGCGCCCATCAGCAGGCCGCCGTTCGAGCCGCCCCAGGCCGCGAGGCGCCCGCGATTGGTGTAACCCTTCTCGCACAGGGCCTTGGCGGCGTAAATGAAGTCGTCGAAGCAGTTCTGCTTCTTCTCCAGCCGGCCGGTGTGGTGCCACTCGGCCCCGAACTCGCCGCCGCCGCGGATATTGGCGACCGCGTACACGCCGCCCTTGTCGAGCCAGACGAACAGACCGTTGCGAAACCGCGGCGTCGAGGAGATGTTGAAGCCGCCGTAGCCGTAGATCAGACACGGATGGCTGCCGTCCAGCTTCAGCCCCTTCTTGTGAACGACGAACATCGGGACGCGTGTGCCGTCTTTCGAGTTGAACCAGACCTGCTCGGTGACGTACTGCTCCGGCCGGACGTCGATCGGCATTCGGAACAGCTCCTCGAGCTTGCGCGTCGTGAGGTTGTAGCGGAAGCTGGAGGGCGGATAGGCGAACGACTCGAAGGCGAAGAACACGTCGTCGCCGTCATGATTGCCGCGTACGCCCGACACCACGCCCAGCGTCGGCAACTTGACCTCGTCCAGCTGTTTTCCAGCGGCGTCGTGGACGACGATGCGCGAGCAGACGTTTTCGAGCACGTTGAGCACGATCTTGCCGCCGATGATGGACATGTCCTGGATCACGCCGGCCTGCTGGGGCACCACGTCCTTCCAGTGTTCGGGCCCCGGCTTGGCGGGGTCGGCTTCGACCACCCGGTAGCGCGGCGCGTCGTGGTTGGTCAGCAACAGCATCCGGTCGCCGAGGAAGTCGCCGCCGGTGCGGGCATTCAGCCCGACCGCGACGGGGGCAAACGGCGCATCCGGCCTGGCCGACAGGTCGCGAACGAACAGGTCGTTCTTCGCCCAGTCGAGCGAGGTCGTCATGAACAGCTTGCGACCGTCCGACGACGTGTCGACCCCGGCGCGCTTCTCCTTCGGCTCACCCTGGCCCCAGAGCTTCGGGTCCTTGCGCCAGTCGCCGCCGAGCGGATGGTAGAACAGGTGACTGTAGTAGTTCTCGTCGCCAGGCGCGACCTCGCCGGGCTGCGGATAGCGCGTGTAGTAGAAGCCCTTGCCGTCGGCCGTCCACGCCAGCGAGCAGAACTTCGTGCCCGGGATCTCCTCCGCCAGCGGCTTGCGCGTCGCCACGTCGAGCACATACAGCGTGCTGTTCTCCGAACCGCCCGCCGACTTGCCGTACGCGATCAGGCCGCCGTCGTGCGACGGGTAGTACCAGTCCATCGCCACGGTTCCGTCGCTGCTGAACGTGTTCGGGTCAAGCACGAGCTGCGGCTCCGCGTCGTAGGCGCCGCTGCGGACGTAGATCACGCTCTGGTTCTGCTGCGGTTCGCGCTTCGAGAAGAAGAAGCGCTTCTGGAAGGGCGACAGTCCGCCCTGCGTGGGCACGCGGATGAGCTTGTCCAGGCGGGCCGCGAGTTCGGACCGTCCGCCGATCTTCTCGAAGTACGCCGTCGTGAAGCGCACCTGCGCCTCGACCCACTTCGCGACCTCGGGCGATTTTTCGTCCTCAAGCCAGCGATACGGGTCGACGAGCTTGACGCCGTGCAGTTCGTCGGTGACGGGCTCCACCCGCGACGACGGATAGGCCGGCTTGTCGGCCAGCGCGGGGACGGTCCCGAGCAGCAGGATTGATGTGATCGTCGTGGAACGCAGGGTCATGACGTGGCTCCATCAGGGGTAGGGGTTCACGATCCGGACGGGGCCGGATTGTGCCGCAACACGGGGCGGCAATCCAGCCGACGCCGGGCTACGACAGGAAGGGGTTGGTGCGCTTCTCGACGCCGATCGTGGTCACCGGGCCGTGCCCGCTGTAAACGCGCGTCTCGTCCGGGAGCGTGAACAGGTGCGCGCGGATGTTCCGCAGCAGCTTCTCGTGGTCGCTGCCGGGGAAATCGGTCCGCCCGATGCTGCCCTGGAACAGCGCGTCGCCGACGATGACCGCTCCGGCCGCCGCGCAGTACAGCGCTCGACCGGCCAGACTGTGCCCCGAGACGTCGAAGACGTCCCACGAGGTCGCCCCCAGCACCATCGGGCCGGGCGGCTCGAGGTCGTGAGGGTCGTGCGCGTCGACCCGAACCGGAAACCCGCCCAGCATGGAGAGATTCAGCACCGGGTTGGTCAGCAGCATCCGCTCGGCCGCGGCGATGTGAATCGGCAGGCGCGGGAACGCGCGCAGGATTTCCGGCACGCCGGCGATGTGGTCGGCGTGCCCGTGCGTGAGCACGATCGCGACCGGCCGGACACGTCGCCGGCCGATATGGTCGAGAATCTCCTCCGGCGACGGCGGCAGACCCGGGTCGATCACCCACGCGACGCCGTCCGGACCCGTATCCACGACGTATGCGTTCTCGCCGAAGTTGGGCTCGACGAACGATTCGATATGAACGACGCCGTGATTCATGCTGCTCCCGGCCGCGGTCGGTGCCCCGTCCCGGCTCAATCGGCCGGCCGCGACGCGGTCGGAGGAACGTAGCCGATCAGCGAGCGACCGTCGACGACGACGAGGCCGCCGCCGCAAACGGCGACGGCACGCGGCTGGCGGAACGGGCCGAGCTCGACCGACTGGAACGACGGCGCTCGGCCGCGCTCGAGCGGGAACCCGAGCAGCGACACGCGCAACTTGCGGTCCCGTCCATCGGTGATCGGGCTGGACGTCGGCAACGGCGACGCCAGCGCGACGCCTTCGCGCAGGAACACGGGCGGCGGCGGGTCTGCGTCGCTCGCGAATCCTGTCTCCACCCGGCGAATAACTTCCTCGCCGCTTGAAGCCGCCAGCACCTGCATCGCTGCGCCGGTGATGCGGAATACGAAGCCATCGCGGAGCGTCAGCCAGCCGTGGTTCGCGCCGGCCGGCTCCAACGGCTCGCTCCGCCACGCCGTTTCACCGCTGGCGAGATCAACCGCGACGGCACGGCCGTCGGCCATCAGACCGACGAGCCTGTCATCCGCGATGCCGACCGTGGCCGGCAGCCAACGGGCCGGCGCGGTCGCTCGCCAATTCAGTCGCCCCGACTTCGGGTCGTACGACAGCAATTCGCGAGTTGCGATCGCGATCAGCGATCCGTCCGGCGCCAGGCGGATCGCCTGCACGGATGCATCGTCGGGCGGCTGCACGGCGTGTTCGAGGCGGCCGTCCGCAGCGCGGCGGATCATGACATCCGTGCGGCCTTCCCGTCGGGCCACGTAGGCGCACCACAAGTCGTTGGCGACCAGGTTGCCCGAGATCCGCTCGGGCGCGGAAACGCGCCACCAGGCGCGGCCGGTGGTAATGTCCGTGCAGATCAATTCGTCACGGTCCGATGCGCTGACAAGGCGCGACTCGGATAGCGCGTGATGCTTCCATCCCCTGATCCATTCCGGGTCAACGTGCGGCGCATCCGCCGCGGCGGGGAAGTCGCCGAGTTTCCAGATCGGTTCGCCGTCGTCGCTCGCGATGCCCATTACCTCGTACGGCGATGCGAAGATCAGCACGCGACCGCGGCTGCCGAGGAATACGGGCAGCGCTCGACTGGGCGCCGCCCTCCGCCACGCCGGCGCGCCATCGCGGATGTGCCGAGCTTCGATCTGCCCGTCGACGTGCAGGTAGAACCGGTCTTCGTGCCAGACGGCGTCGCGCCGATCGGCCGGTTCGAGCAGGGTGGGGTTGGCCGGCAGGACGACTTCGTAGGCGCGCGTGAGGGCCAGCGCCTGCCGGTGATTCAGGCGGCTTGGTCCGGCTGGTTCCGAGCGCTTCGGGCCGTCGGCCCACGTCCAGCTCGCTGCGGCCAGCGTGACCGATACCAGCAGCGATTCTGTCTTCATCCGTGCAAGCCTAGTCGCGCCGCCGAGCGAAACCCACCTTCGCGTGCCGAAGCGGTCAGGTCAGTGGAATGGACGCGGCCAAGCTGCGGGTGCGCTGCTCCTCCGACGGCGGTTCGACCGGAAGGGTGACGGTGAACACCGAACCGCGACCCACCTCGCTCGTCGCGGCGATGGTGCCGCCGAGGAGCTGCACCAGCTCGCGCGTGATCGTCAGGCCGAGGCCCGTGCCGCTGTGCTCGCGCGTCATGGAGCCATCGAGTTGCACGAACGAGTCGAAGATCGTGTCGAGCTTGTCGGGCGGGATGCCCACGCCCGTGTCCGCCACCGTCAGCCGCACGCGCGACGCGTCGGGGCTGGTGATGCGCAGTTCGACGCGCCCGCCCTCGTCGGTGAACTTCAGCGCGTTGGAGAGCAGGTTGTAGAGAATCTGTTGGATCCGCCCGCCATCCGAGTTCATGGCCGGCAACTCCGGTGCGACCTCGGCCGACAGCGAGATCTTCTTCTTGACCGCCAGTGGTTGAATGAAGTCGATCAGCGACTCGGCCATCTCGCGGATGAGCACCGGCGCGATGTGCAGCTCGAGCTTGCCGGCCTCGATCTTGGCAAGGTCCAGGAGGTCGTTGATGATCGCCAGCAGCATCCGCCCGCTGGTCAGAATGTGCTCGGCGTAGCGCAGCGAGCGCCCGCCGTCGGTGACGTGCGCTTCGCGCAGGAGCTCGGCGAAACCAATGATCGACGTCAGAGGCGTGCGCAGTTCGTGGCTGACGTTCGCCAGGAAGTGGTTCTTCAGCTTGTTGGCCTCGAACAGGCGCACGTTCAGCTCCGCCAGCTCGCCCAGGCGCGTATCGAGGCTTCGATTGATGGTCTCCAGCTCGCGGCGGGAGTTCTCGAGGTGCGCTAGCATGGCGTTGAACGCGCGCGCCAGCTCCTCGAACTCGTCAGCCGTGGCGATCGTACTGCGGACGTCGTGGTTGCCGGCCGAGACCTGCTCGGCCACGTCGCGCAACTCGCGCACCGGGCGCAGGATGAGCTTGCTGGTGATGAGGTAGAACACGAGCGTCGCCAGCACGCAGGCCAGCGCCAGCGACATCAGCGCGATGAACACGTTCGTGAGCAGGTCGTAGCGGGCCCGCGGCTCGACGTAGTCCGCCACCACCACGCCGAGCAGCGAGCCATCCACGAATCGCTCGCCGTCGGACCGAACCGCCAGCATGTACCGATACGCCACATGGCCGTCGGCGGTGTGCTCGATCTGCGGCGGCGGCTCGCGCACCGCAGGGCGGATCGCAAGCGCCTCGATTCCGCGGCGGACGAACGGATCGGCGCCCGGCGGCGGCAGCGGATCGGCCGGATTGAGCTGAATGAGCCGCGGACACGGGGCATCGATGCCGAGTTCGATGGCGTCCCGCCGCCACAGGCGCTCCAGGGCCCGCTGCTGGATCGACCAGTCGCCGGCGCCCTGCAGGTCGCAGCGCTGGATCGCAAGCAGCGCGCTGCGGCGCGCGATTTGCAGGTTGCGTTCGTGGACCAGGTCCCGCATCCGCAGCCACGGCACGTACAGCGCGGAGAGGACAATGAGCAGAACCGCCAAGCCAAACAGGAGCCTACACTTAGCTGCGAGCGAGATGCTCGTCGGGCTCAGCGGTCGCAGCCAGCGTCGCAACATCGCGGGCGGATGGCTCCGGCGAATTCTGCTGCCGGCGCGAGCCGGTGGGCAGGAAGCGGTTGATAATAACCCGCCCGGCTTCTATTGACCGTTGGCGGTTTATCCGATACCATAACATGATACCATTGAAAGACTTGGAGACGAACACCATGACGCGTCACAGCCTTGGAATCGCCGCCGCGCTGGCGTTCCTTTTCATGGCCGCACCGGCGTTCGGCCAAGCGGCCAGTAGCCGTGGGGCGGTTACCGGCGCGTTTGCGAACGTCGGTCAGGTCGGGGTGGCTGGCAACCCCCTGAACAACTTTGGGATCGTGGGGGGGCGCTACACGCAGACCAGTCAATCCATTTTGGCAAACGCCGGGCGCAGCCCGGCGCCGCCGCCGTCAGCGAACTACCTCGGGCAGGTGAATTACCAGATCGACATCGGCGGCGTTCCGGCGTCGGGAGGCACTCGGCCCAACATGCTCCAGGCGTCTTTGAACCGCAATTTGCTCGCTGCGGGTGCGTATTTCGGACCCGACCGGGCAACGACGGTGCTCGGGCGGATTTCCCACAACCCGAACGGACCGCTCTACCAGGCGATGGGGGCGCGGCGCGCCACGGGTCGTCGCGGCCTCACGGTCGGCGACCTCGCCGGGGCGTCTCTGGATCGCACCAACTCGATGCTGTTGCCGCGGTCGCCCCTCGCGCGACTCGCGGCCGGTTCCCGAACGCAGTCAACCCTGCTGGCCGATTCATCGGACGAAATGTCCGCTCCGGCGGATGCCGCTTCGATCGCGACACCGGAGCAGGCGGTGGACATGCTCATTCCGGCGGACGCCAGCCCGGAGCAGCGCCGCTCGCTCCGCATGGCGCACCGGGCGCGCGACTTCATGGAGCGCGGCGACGACCTCATGCGTCAGGGCAAGTATCGCGAGGCGCGCGGTCTCTATGACATCGCGCGGATCACCGCGCCGGACGACCCCTCGCCGCATTTTCGGATGTTCGTTGCCGCTCTGCTGATGGACGACGTCGCCCAGTCGAGCATCTACCTGAAGCACGGGCTGCGACGCATGACGTCGCTGGAGCAGTGCCGCGTCATCCCGGCTGAATGCACGCCCACCGAGGAGACGTTGCGCACCCAGCTGCGGCGATTTGCGCAGGGCTCGCTGTCGCCGACGGCCTCGTCGGGCGAACGCATGGTTTACTCCTACCTGGCCTTCATCTTCAACGATCTGACAGTGGCGCGCACCGAAGCGCGGAAGGCGGCGGATCTCGCGCCGAACATCTCCGAGCTGGCGCGCTATGCCGAGATGCTGAGCCGCCAGACCACGCCGACGCCGCGCGGCTGATGCCATGACGGCGCGCCCGAAGCGCCGCGCCCCGGAGCAAGAAAGCAGCAGTCGTGTCGCCGTCCACCGCTGATAGCCCGAAATCACCGAGCGCCCTGATGCGCTTCCGCACCAGCGCGTCGGTGCTTGTTCACGTGGGGCTCTTCAGCGTCGCATTCTTCCTGGCCTACGGGCTGCGTTTCGAGTTTTCCAATCTCGACGTCTGGTTTCGCCAGCAGTTCCTGCCGCTGCTGCCGCTGGTCGTGGCGCTGAAGCTCGTTGTCTTCTTCCGCATGGGGCTGCACCGCGGCTCGTGGCGCTACGTCGGCGTCCGCGACCTGCTCAATGTACTGATCGCCTCGTACGTGGCGACGTTCGCGTTCATCGTCGTCTATTACGTGGCGGCCAATATCTCGGTGCGCTTCTATCAGCGATTGCTGTTCGACCGGTTTCCGCCGTCGATCTTCATGCTCGATTTCGGCCTGACCGTCGCGGTCGTGTCCGGCGCGCGGCTTTTCACCCGCCTCTACCACGAGTTCACCCGCCCGGTCGCTTCCGGCGGGCCGATCAGTTGTCTGATCGTCGGCGCCGGCGACACGGGCGAAGTGCTCCTGCGCGAGATTCTGCGCATGGACGTGGAGCGCTACCGCGTCGTCGGTTTCCTCGACGACGACCCCGGGAAACTCAACGTGCGCATCCACGGCGTCCCGGTTCTCGGGCGCATCGAGGACGCCCGCCGCATTGCGGAGCGGGAGCAGGTCGACGACCTGCTGATCGCCATGCCCGAAGTCGGGCATTCGAAACTGCGCCGCGTGGTCGAACAGTGCCAGGGCACCAACCTGCGCTTCCGCACCATCCCGGCGCTGGCGGACGTCATCGGCGGCGCGGTCACCGTGTCGCGCCTCCGCGACGTGGAGATCAACGACCTGCTCGGCCGCGCCCAGGCGCGGCTCGATGAGCAGGTCATCGCCGGCCGGATCACCGGCCAGCGCGTGCTCATCACCGGCGCGGGCGGCTCGATCGGTTCGGAGCTGTGCCGCCAGGTCGTTCGCTTCAAGCCGGCGCGCCTCGTACTTCTCGAGGCCGCCGAGAACAACATGTTCGAGATCGACCGCGAACTGGCCGCCCTCGCCCCCGACATCCCGCGCACCCTTCACATCGCCGACGTCAAGGACGAATCGCGGGTCGACGCGGTGTTCGCGGCCGAAAAGCCCAACCTTGTGTTCCACGCCGCGGCGCACAAGCACGTGCCAATGATGGAGCTGAACGTCGGCGAGGCCATCAAGAACAACATCCACGGCACGCGGGTCGCGGCCGACGCCGCCCGCCGCCACGGCGTCTCGCGCTTCGTCATGATCTCCACCGACAAGGCCGTCAACCCCACCAGCGTCATGGGGACGACCAAGCGCGTCGCCGAGATGTACATCCAGCAGCTCGGCGGCGGCGAGCCGACGCAGTTCATCACCGTCCGCTTCGGCAACGTCCTCGGCAGCTCCGGCAGCGTCGTGCCCATTTTCCGAAAGCAGATCGCCGCCGGCGGGCCGGTGACCGTCACCGATCCGCGCATGACGCGCTTTTTCATGACCATCCCGGAAGCTTCGCAGCTCGTGCTTCAGGCCGGCGCCATGGGCCATCACGGCGACATCTTCGTGCTCGACATGGGCGAACCGGTGAAAATCCTCGACCTGGCCAAGGAGATGATCACCCTCTCCGGCCTGCGCCCGGGGGAGGACATCGAGATCAAGTTCACCGGCGTCCGCCCCGGCGAGAAGCTCTACGAGGAGCTCAGCATCTCCGGGGAGGACGTGCGCCCGACGCACCACGAGCAGATTTTCGTCTGGCGCAACCGGCCGGAGCAGTGGGATCGCATTCGGGGCGGCATCGACGACCTGCTGGCGGTGGTGGATACGTCGACGCCGGATGAACTCCGGGCCAAGCTGCTCGAGCTGGTTCCCGAATACAAGTGGCGACCTGGCGGCGCCGGACCCGGCGCGGGCGAGACGGCGGTCGACACGCTGCCCGACGACGTCGCGCTGACTGCGCCCACCGTGTCACCCGCGTGATCGTCCCCGACGCATTGCGAGACCATCCATGACCGACTCGCGCCCTGCACAGCGCGAAGCCGGGCAGTTGCCGGCGGCGTCACCGGCTCGACGGCGACGAGGCTTCGTGCTGGCGGCGGCGGCTCTGGTGGCGGGTATCGGCGCTTCCGCGGCACTGGTCGAAGTCGGCGTTCGACTCTTCTGCCAAGTGACCGACATCCCCTTTTTCTTCTGGGATCCGCTGCTGGGGCCGCGCCGCGCACCTCGGCAGTCCGGGCGCTACGTTTATGGGCAGGGGCACATCGACGCCCGCTATCGCTTCAACGATCAGGGCTGGAACCATCCGGACGCCTCGTACGCGACGCGCAAGCCGCCGGGCTCGACGCGGGTCTGCATGATCGGCGATTCGTACGTGGAAGCCCTCCAGGTCGACGTGGGCCGCGCCATGTTCAGCGTCGCGGCCGAGGCCATGACCCGCCCGGACCGGCCGGTGGAATGGCTCGCCTTCGGCTGTTCGGGTTGGGGAACCTCGCAGGAGTACGAGGTCATCCGGCATTACGCGCTGGAATACTCACCCGACGTGGTCATCCTGCTGTTCGTGCAGAATGACCCGTATGACTGCTCGCCGTATGTCGCCCCGCAGGAGGCATTCTCGCCGGCGTACCTGCTGGACGAATCCGATCGGCTCGAGCTGCTGTTCGCCGAGCCGTACACCCCGTCGCGGTTCCGCCGCTGGTCGTCGATGTCGGCCGCGGTGCGTTACTTCATGGTGCAGAAGGACATGGTCGGTCGCATCAACCGTCTGCGACACGGCACCCACACCGTGCGCGGCATCGGCGGCGCGCCGCGGCGCGAACAGATCGCCGGGCTCGAGAATCGCCGCGTCCCCGGGCTCGAAGCGCTCTCGCTGCCGCAGCGCGAGCAGCGCACCTGGCTGCTGGTCGAGAAACTGCTCGAGGCGGCGCGGGACGAGTGCCGCCGGCGGGGGGCGGTCTTCGCCGTGGCGTTCCGGGGTTTCGCCGCCCGCATCGAGGCGCCGCTCACCGGTGAGTCCATCGTCGTGCCGCCGCGAGAAGACGATCCCTGGTGCCTGCACGAGCGCGCCAGCGAGATGGGGCCCGAGCAGGTCGCGCCGATCTGCGACCGGCTCGACATCCCGTATCTCGATCTGACCGACGCCCTGACCGAGATGGTGCGGACCACGCGCCGGTCGCACGTGTTTCCCGACGACGGCCACTACAGCCCCGCGGCGCACGAGGCGTCCGGCCGCGCCCTGGCGGCCTGGGTCGATTCGCTGCTGACCACGCGCGTCGTGGATCGCCGATAATCCCCGGCGGCGGCGATATCGCGAGTCGCCGCGCGGACCAGCCGAAGATAACGCATGCGGGCCGAGCGGCCCCGGCCGCGTGCGTTGAAGCCGGCCGAACGAACGACTAATATGCGGCTGTGAAATTCTGAGCGGACGGCGAAATCAGCGCTGCTCTTCCTGATTCACCGACGGTGCGGCATCGTGGCGATCCATATTCTCGGCATTTCGGCCTTTTATCACGACAGCGCGGCGGCGCTGATCCGCGACGGCGAGATCATCGCGGCCGCCCAGGAAGAGCGCTTCACGCGCAAGAAGCACGACTATCGCTTCCCGCAGCACGCGATCGACTACTGCCTCAAGGAGGGCGGCATCACGCCCGCCCAGCTCGACCACGTGGCGTTCTACGACAAGCCGCTGGTCAAGTTCGAGCGGCTGCTGGAGACCTACCTCGCGTACGTGCCTCAGGGGTTTGCGTCGTTTCTCCAGGCCATGCCGCTGTGGCTGCGACAGAAGCTGCACCTGCCGCGCGAGATGGATCGCGGCCTCCAGCATCAGTACAAGGGCCGCTACGTCTTCACCGATCACCACGAATCGCATGCCGCCAGCGCGTTTTTCCCCTCGCCCTACGAGGAGGCCGCCATCCTCACGCTCGACGGCGTCGGCGAGTGGTCGACCGCCACCTACGGCGTCGGACGCGGCAACCGCATCGAGCTGTCGCACGAGCTTCGCTTTCCGCACTCGCTGGGCCTGCTGTATTCGGCCTTCACCTACTTCACCGGCTTCAAGGTCAACTCGGGCGAATACAAGCTGATGGGCCTGGCGCCGTACGGCGTGCCGCGTTTCAAGGACGTGATCCTCGAGAAGCTGATCGATCTGAAGGAGGACGGCTCGTTCCGCATGGACCAGTCGTACTTCAATTACTGCCAGGGCCTGACGATGACGAACGACCGGTTCGCCGCGTTGTTCGAGGGCCCGGCGCGATCGCCCGAGTCGCGCCTGACGCAGCGCGAGATGGACATCGCCGCCTCGATCCAGGAGGTGACCGAGGAAATCATGCTGCGCTGCGCGCGGCACGTCGCTCGCGAGACGAAGATGCGCAATCTCGTCCTGGCCGGCGGCGTCGCCCTGAACTGCGTCGGCAACGGCCGCATTCTGTCCGAGGGCATCTTCGACAACGTCTTCATCCAGCCGGCTGCCGGCGACGCGGGCGGCGCGCTGGGGGCGGCGCTGTTCGTCTGGTATCAGCTGCTGGGCAAGCCGCGCGTGGTCGACAACGTCCATGATCTCCAGCGGGCGTCGCTGCTCGGGCCGGCCTGGAGCAACGACGAGATTCGCCGCTACCTTGACTCGATCGGCGCCAAGTACCACTACCACGCGAAGGACGAGGATCTGTTCGACGCCGTCGCCAACGACGTCGCCAGCGAGAAGGTCATCGGGCTGTGCTGGGGTCGCATGGAGTTCGGGCCGCGAGCGCTGGGGTCGCGCTCCATCATCGGCGACGCGCGTTCGCCCAAGATGCAGTCGGTCATGAACCTCAAGATCAAGTTCCGCGAGTCGTTCCGCCCGTTCGCGCCCATCGTCATGCGCGAGCACGTGCACGAGTGGTTCGAGATGCGGCCCAACGAGGACAGCCCCTACATGCTGCTGGTGGCCAACGTCCGCAAGGAGCACTGGTTGCCGCTTGACGGACAGCTCAAGGGGCTGGAGGGCATCGACCGCCTGCTCAAGGTCGTGCGATCGACGGTGCCGGCCATCACGCACGTCGATTATTCCGCCCGCGTGCAGACCGTCGATCCCGAGCGGCATCCGAAGCTCTACGCCCTCATGAAGCGCTTCCGCGACCGCACCGGCTGCCCGGTGATGATCAACACCAGCTTCAACGTGCGCAGCGAGCCGATCGTCTGCTCGCCGGAGCATGCCCACCGCTGTTTCATGGCCACCAACATGGACGTGCTCGTGCTCGAGAACTGCGTGCTCTACAAGGCCGAGCAGCCCAAGGCCAAGCAGCATGAGATCGACGAGTACCTGGCCCAATTTGATCTGGACTAACCGCCATGGCGATGGTTGAAATCAACTGGAAACCCGACAAACACCAGCTTCGCGGCTACGGGTGGATCGGCCTGGTCGCCTTCGGGCTGTTGGGCGCCTGGGTCTGGTGGAAGCACGCGCTTTTCGTCCAGATGCAGCCGCAGACGGCCCAGACGGTCGCCAAGGTGCTCTGGGCGGTGGCCGGCGCTCACGGGCTGCTGGCGCTGGTGGCCCCGGTCGCCCTCAAGCCGGTCTATCTCGGCCTGATGCTGGTGACCATGCCGATCGGCTTCGTCGTCTCGCACGTGGTGATCTTCCTGACCTTCTTCGGCATCTTCCTGCCGGTCGGACTCATCATGAGGTTGTTCGGATACGATCCGATGCATCGGTCGTTCGACCGCGCCGCCCGCACCTACTGGATTCCGCGGGAGCCGGTGACCGACGTGAAGCGCTATTTCCGGCAGTTTTGACGCGCGGCGTCGCCGCGTGCGACCAGGAGGGCTGACATGAGCGATCCCGCCAGGCCGAGCAACGAGTTTGAGCAGCAAGCCGGCGCGCAGCGCACGACTCTGGTCGCCGAGTTCTGGGATTTCCTGAAGCACAACAAGAAGTGGTGGCTCGGGCCGATCGTCGTCGTGCTGCTGCTCGTGGCGGGCCTCGTGCTGCTGGGCAGCACCGCCGCCGCGCCGTTCATCTACACGCTGTTCTGATCGAAGCGGCCGCGACTCAGAAGCGGCGCGGCAGTCGCAGGGCCCGATCCAGCCACGACGGCCCGTCGCGCGCCGGGTCCGTCCCCGTCAGCGCCGCCGGACCGTCGATGCCGCGCGCGGCGCGCACTTCTTCAAGCGGCTCAAGTCGGTACCAGAACGTTCGGCTCGCGTTGGAGAACTGCGACGGCATGCAGCGGCACAGGACCGTGCCGACGTGTCCCGTCTCAGCCGCCAGGTACACCCACGGTCCCATCGGCTCCGGACCGTCGTCGAGCACGCGCACGACGAGGGCGATCGACCGATCCCGTTCGATGCTGAACCGCTGCCCGGACAGCGGCCGCCCGTGCGCCTCGACCGCCGCGTCCTCGAGGCTGCGGCTCACGAACAGCAGGGCCGGCCGGCGCTCATCGAGCACTTCCCAGATGGCGGGGCGACCCCGGCTGTCGAGCGTCATCCGCACGCCGCGCCAGGCCTCGTGCCTCGGAGCACTGGGCCGTTCGAGGCGCCAGACGTGCGTCAGTTGTTGCATGGCCCCGGCTTGCAGCAGCGCGACCGATCGCCACGTGTATACAATCGGCGGATCGCCCTCGGTTGCTGTCTCCCCAGTCTTTGCGCGACCGCCCAGTGCATCCGACGGCTGGTCGGTTCGCCGCTCGATCAGTATCAGCGGCGCCATGCGGAGGCTTTCCTCGGGCGATGTGTTGTCGGCGGGCTTGTAGTAATCCGCGTCGGCATACTCGCGCGCCGCTTCGCGCGCGAACGCGTCCGTGTCGGAGTCCCGCCCTGCGCCCGGGCTCGCGACCTCACGCGAGCAGCCCGCCATCAGCGACAGGACCATCGCCGTCAGGCATAACCATGTAAGTCGCCGCCAGACGCCGCGGTCCGCGCTGGTGTAGGTATGTATCCTCCCCAGCTGGTGATATGGTAGTGCCATGTCGCTCGTCAGCCTGCCCCAGACCGTTCGCAGTCTCGCCCGCCTGCGGCTGATCGTCCAGGTGCTCACCAAGCACGGCTTCGGGCACATCGTCGAGCGCGTTCAGATTCGCCGCTATATCCCCGTGCCCCAGTGGCTCGGCCGACCGCCGGCCGCGCTGCTCGAACCCGACGCGCTGATCAGCATCGGGCAGCGCCTCGTCCGCGTCTGCGAGGAACTTGGGCCGACCTTCATCAAGCTCGGCCAGCTCGCCGCCACGCGCCCCGATCTGCTACCGCCCGCCATCGTCAACGAGCTGGCACGGCTTCAGGATCGGGTCGCGCCGTTTCCGGCCGCGCAGGCGCGACAGATGATCGCCGACGCGCTCGGTCGGCCGATCGACGCCGCCTTCGATCGATTCGACGACGAACCCTTCGCCAGCGGTTCGATCGCGCAGGTGCACCTCGCGACCACGACGGCCGGCCGCAAGGTCGTCGTCAAGGTGCGCCGCCCGGGAATCGAGTCGGTCATTCACACCGACGTGGTCATCCTGCGCTGGCTGGCGCAGGCCGTCGAACACTATGTGCCTGAGTTGCGCGCGGCGCGGCCGCGCGTGCTGATCGAGGAGTTCGCCCACTCGATCCAGCGTGAATTAGATTTCATCAACGAGGCGTCGCTGACGACGCGCTTCCGCGCCGCCTTCGAGGGCAACCCCAGCGTGCGCGTGCCCGAAGTGCACTGGGAGCTGACCGAATCGGGCGTGCTGACGCTCGAGTTCCTCGAGGGTGTGCCGCTTCGCGAGGTGTTGGAGGACGCCGACGGCCGCTTCGATCGAGCGGCGACGGCGCGGCACCTGGCCGAGGCCTTCATGCGTCAGTTCTTCGAGCTCGGCCTGTTTCACGCCGACGCGCACGCGGGAAACGTCCTGTTTTCTCCACCGGGGAGCATCGGGCTGATCGACTTCGGAAACGCCAGCGACATGGATGACGAGCTGCGCGGCCGGCTGGTGCTTGCGCTGGTCGGAACCATCCGCAAGGAGGTCGACCTGGTCATCGAGGCCCTGGCCGACGCCGGAGCGCTCGGCGAAAGCACCGACCTCGGCCTGCTGCGCCGCGACATGCGCGAGATGCTCGAGAAATACTACGGCCTGCCGCTGCGCCGACTCGAACTGTCAACGGTTTTCACGGAGCTGCTTGAAATCTCGCGTCGCAACGACGTGCAGTTGCCGCGCGAGTTCGTCCTGCTCGGCCGCAGCCTGGTGGCGGTGGCCGGCGTCGCGTTGCAGCTCGATCCGGAACTGAACCTGCTCGAGCTCATTCGCCCGCGCCTGACGCAGACGCTCCGCGACCAGTTCTCGACGCGACGGCTGGCCCGCAAGGCCGGCTACGGGCTGTGGCACCTGGCCAACGCCATCGCCGAGGCCCCGCGACTGCTGCGCGACCTGATCCGGCGCGGCGGACGCGGGCAGGTGCAGGTCACCATTCGGCATCAGAACCTCGACCATCTCGTCAGCGAGCTAGACCGTTCCAGCAACCGCCTGGCATTGTCGATCACCATGGCGGCCACGTTTATCGGCAGCTCGCTGGTGATCGGCCGCCCGCCTAGCGAAACCGTGCTGACTGTCCCGCTGCGTTACCTCGGCGTGGCGGGCTACGTCGCGTCGTTCGTGATGGGGGCCTGGCTCGCGATCGCCATTCTTCGCAGCGGAAAACTCTCGTGAGGCCGGCGCTTTGGTCCGACATAGTGTTCGGGCTGCGCGCATGTTACAACCGACACGATCCGACCAGCGTCCGCATCGTGACGACATCGCGCCGCTGACGCCGCGCGAGCTGGCCGAGTCGCTCGCGCCGCGCGTTCGGTTCGAAGATGCGCCGGCGATCAGCCCTTGGCGTCGTCACGCGCTGACCCGGCTCGACGTCGGCCTGGCCCTGCTCGCGGGGCTGATCGCACTGGCGGCCCGGTCGCCGCTGATCGACCGCGGCGCGACCCTGCTGCACTCCGACGAAGCCATCGTCGGCATCATGGCGCAGGACATCGCCGCCGGCCGGAGCCTGCCGATCTACTTCTACGGCCAGCGCTACATGGGCGCGCTCGAAGCCTACGTCGTCGCCGGGCTATCGGCCGTCATCAACGATCCGATCGTGGCCCTGCGCCTCGCGCCCGCGCTGTGCTTCGCGCTGCTCGTGGCCACGCAGTACGCCATGCTGACGCGCTGGTTCGGTCGCGCGGGCGGTCTGGTGGGCGCGACCGCGCTGGTGGCCGCGCCGCCGATGCTGGCCCAGTGGAGCATTTCCGCGCGAGGCGGCTACGTCGAAGTCTGGCTGTGGGGAAGCCTGCTGCTGTGGGCGTGGGGCGAGTGGTTCACCGACGCGGCGCGCCCGGCGTCGGCGGGGCGGCGGGCCGCCTTTGGGGCGCTAATCGGCTCCGGTGCTTGGATCAACCCCAGCATGGTGGCCTTCGTGCTGCCGGTCGTCGCGCTGGCCTTCATCGAATCGCTCGGCCGACACGTCGAGGCGTTCCGGCGTCGCCTCGGAATCCTCACGCTACCCGCGCTCGCCGTCATCGGCGTTCTGACCGCGACCACGGTGTACAGCGTCGAGGTCGCGGAGGGATCGGTGCGCAAGCACATCCTGCTCGGACTGCTGCCCGCGCCGCTGGGCGCGGCGCTCGTCGCCGTGCTGGCGGGCGTGCTCGGCTGGCGGCTGTGGCGGCGCCCGGCGATCGTATCGGGCGTGCGGGCCCTGCTCGAACGCAACGCCGCCATGCTCGCGGGGCTGCTGGCGGGCTCTCTGCCCGCGATCGCATACCTCGCCGGCGGGGTTCTCGGTCGCCATGAGATCGAACCGGCGCTGCCTCTCGCCGTGCGTCCCCCGTGGACGGCGGCTGCGCCGCTCGAGTTTCTCGTGCGCGGTCTGCCGCTGCTCCTGGGGGCCGACCCGGCGCCGTTTCTGTCCCTCGTCACGGCCGGTCGCGAGGCCGCGCTCCATCCGCTCGGTGACGGCCTGCGCGCGATGCTTCCGCTGGCCAACGCGGCGGTCACTGCGTCGCTCCTGATGCTCGTGATCGCGTTCATCCGACGACGCCGCGACGAACTGGCGCGCCTGTTGCGACTTGACCACGACGCGGCGACGCCAATCAACTTGCTGGTGCTGGGCACTGGCGGCCTGACCGGGCTTTACCTCCTCAGCGCCGCCACCCACGACTTCAACACGATTCGCTACCTGCTTCCGGCGTGTGTCTTCGTTCCCGGCCTGATCGCGGCCGCGGTCGTCAGCGGACCCGCTCGGCGCGGCGCGAGCGTGGTCCGCGCTGCCTGCGGGTTGTTGCTGGGGTCGTGGCTGTGCGGGCAGGTCGCCCTCTGGCGGCAGATCGGCCGGCCCCACCCGCTGCAACCGTTGGCCGCGGCACTGATGATGGGTGACGAGTGCGACGCACAGGCCGAGTTGTTCGACGCACACTTGCTCTCGTACCTGACTCGGCAGCGCTGCCGCGTGCAGGAGTTCGAGCCGTTCTGGGCCCGCCTCGGCCGCTACCAACGCGAGCACGGCGAGGCCGCGACCTACATCGTCGATCGGCGGCCGATCGACTGGGTCGCCCGCTGGGACGCGGTGGGGCTGCCGGGCCGTCCGCCCCCGGAGACGCAACGCACGCTGGCGCGACGCCTCGATGCGTTTCTCGCGCGCGTCCCATCGGCGCTGCTCGATCGCCACGCGCTGCCCGGCGACTACGAACTTGTCCGCCTATCGCGCCCGCTGCCCGCCGGCGGCTTTTGACGCGCCCGCTCGCCGCGATGGTGCCGATAAACAAGGCGTCGCCGCCTCGCCGTGGGCCGCGCAGATGCTGCGCGTCGGCGTCGCGGCGCAGGTGGGACGTCCATGAGCTCGTCTGAACCCCAGCACGACGATGCGCCGCGGCCCGAGGACGCGGCCGCCGCCACTGGGATCGAGCGGCGCGCGTTCCTCCAGCAGTCTGCCCGGCGGCTGGTTTATGTCGCCCCGCTGATCGAGGTCTTTCGGGCCCGGCCGTTGCTCGCGCAGACCAGCACCGCCGGCTCCGCGGGGTTCTCGGGCGCGGGCGGCTGAATCGCCGTCATGGGCGCGGATCGGACACATGCAACCCAATCCACGACTCGAGCCCGCTTCCGGACCGGACACCGCGGCGGAGGCTGCCGCCGCGACCTCGGACGCCTGGAGTGTGCACGAACTGGGCGACGAGCTGATCGTCTTCGATCCTCGCACCGACACGACCTATCGCCTGAACCTGACGGCCGCTCGCGTCTGGCGACTGGCGATGGCAGGACTCAAGCCGGCCGAGATCGCCGAACGATTGCGACGCGAGTTCGACGTGGACGACGCGCGGGCGCTGGGGGATGTCCTCGCGACCACCGACCGCCTCGCCGAACTGCGGTTGCTGCCGGGAGGTCCGGCCGGATGACCGCGCTCGACGCCGCGGTCGCAGCGCTCCCAAGGGACGCCGAGCCGGCCGGGATGACCTGCGACCAGTATCAGGTCGGTGCGATCGGTATGTCGCTCCGCACGAACTGTCGCGCCGTCCGGCGTGCGTTCGCGTCGTGCTACGCGCCCTACCGCGTCGATCGAGTCGCTCAGGTCGTCGCGCGGCTGGAAGCGCGGGTCGCGGGGTCATGGTGGCGCGGCGACCGGCGCTACGAGCTGACCGTCAACGGTCGGCCGGGCGCGACGGTGCGAAGACTCGACCATGTGCCCTCCCATCTCGAGTGGGCCTGCAACTGGGCCGTGGCGTTCGCGGCGCGCGAGTGGCTTCAGGTGCACGCGGCATGCCTGCAGGTCGGCCCGGTCGGCGTCGTGCTGGCCGGTCGGCCGGGCAGCGGCAAGAGCACGCTGACGGCCGTCATGACGCTGCTCGGTGCGGGCTACCTGTGCGATGAGTTCGCCTTGCTCGACCCGGCCACGCACCAACTCCAGCCGTTTCCGAAGGCGATGAATCTCAAGGAGGCATCGATCGCGGTCGTGGCTTCGCTCCGTCCGACGTTGCGGCTGCGTCCCAGTCGCACGGCGTGCGGCAAGGGGCGGGTGGCGGTCCTGCCGCCTCACCGCGCGCGCGCCGATGCCGTCGGGCGCGCCGTCGAGCCGCGTCTGGTTGTCTTCCCGTCATTCTGCCCGGGGGCGGGGACGCGGATGCGCTCCATTTCGCCGGCCGAGGCGCTGCTCCGGCTGGAGCGATTGAGCTTCAACTTTCTGTCGCACCGCGCGGCCGGGGTCGAGTTGCTGGTGCGCGTGCTGCGCAAGTGTTCCTGTCTCGAGTTGGAGTACGGCGATGCGCGGCGAGCGGCGAGCGATTTGCTGGCGCTGGCTCGCGCCGGTGGTCAACTTGGAAACGCTTGATGCCACGGATGGCGCGGCGCTTGAGCGCGATCGGCTCGTTCGCCGGACGCTCGGACTGCTTGGCGCGCTCGGCAGCGGCGAGCCGCCGGCACTGTCGGAGGCGGATTGCGCCGGCGTGGATGCGCTGGCCGATCGGTGCGACGTGGGCGGGCCGCTTTTCGCAGCCGTTCGTCGTTTCGAGCCGCGCTTGCGAGCGCGATTCCCACTCTGCGAGGGGGTCTATGTCCGCGCATTGGGGCACTCGCTGCACCTGCTGCGACGGTGCGACGAACTGGCATTGCACCTCCGAGATTCTGGCATTCCCGTTATCGTGCTCAAGGGCGCGGCGCTGGCGCGAGAATCCTACGACGACCCCGGCGCGCGGCCGATGGTCGACATCGATCTGCTGCTTCGACCGGACGATCTGCTGCGTGCCGAGTCGCTCGTCCGAAGCATGGGGTACGTCGACGCCCTCCCGCCGGCCGCGGCCCGCCGCGAGCGGCGAGCTCTGCATCATCTGCCGCCGCTGCGGCACCCGCGCTTCGGCGACACCGTCGAACTGCATCACGCGCTTGTCCCGCCGTCCGCCTCGCTACGCTTTGACACCGGGCCGTTGTGGGACCGCGCCCGTCCGCGACGCGGCGGCGCGGCCGGTCTCGTGCTCGACTCCGCTGACCAGTTCCTCCACTTGGCGATTCACCTTCTGCACGCCTCGCCCGTCGTGGGTCGGCTTCGCCAGTTGCTCGATCTGCACGTGCTGGCGTCGCGCGCCGGCGCCGAGTCGGCCGATTCCTGGCCGCGGCTGAGGGAACGGAGCCGCCAGTTGCGACTCGGCGAGTGGGCGCGACTGGCGGCCGACCTGACCGCGCGTCTCTTCGGTACGCCCGTGCCCCGCGCGTTCTTCGAAGGTTCGCCCGCGCTCGATGCACTGGGACCGCCCGCGGAGTTTGAACGGGCCCTGCTGGCTCCGCTGCGCGGCCATCAGGACGCGCCGCTAGTCGACCGCTTCGCGCGGCGCAAGATGTGGTTGGAGCGCCCGACGCTCTCCATGGCCGCCCGACTGGCCGTCTCCGCCCTTCGCGGGAACCGCGAGCGGCCCGGCGACGCCACGCTCTCGCCCGGTGGCTGAATCGTTCTCGGACTGGCGCCGGCGTGGGCAGCCGGCCGTTGCGAGTTGATGCAATTGCACCTAGGATGCCGGTGTGGATATCGGGTTCCGGTCGGCTTGCGGGCACCCTGACGAGCGACAGCGGGCATGGCGAAGCACCACGACATCCGGATGGGCACCTGCGGGTGGGACCACGACGCATGGGTCGGGTCGTTCTATCCGGACGGAACGACCGAAGGCGGGTACTTGGCCGCGTACGCCCAGCATTTCGACCTGGTCGAGGCCGATTCCACTGTCGAGCGCATCCCCACGGAAGAGCTGATCGACCACTGGCGGATCGCCACGCCGCGCCGCTTCCAGTTCACGCTCCGCGCGCCGCGCTTCATCACGCACGAGAAGGTGTTGGAGGGCTGCCGGGACGACTTCCGCGCGTTCGTTGAAGTGGCCGGCGGCCTCGAAAAGAAGCTGAACTGCATCCTGCTTCAGTTCGACTACTTCGCGAAGCAGGCGTTTCCACAAGCCAAGCTCTTCTACGACCGTCTGGACAAGTTCTTGGCGGCGGCTGGCGGTCATGTACCGATCGCCGTCGAGATTCGAAACCGCACCTGGCTCGCGCCGGAGTGGTTCGAACTGTTGCGGCGACACAAGGTCATCTCGGTGCTGAGCGATCACCCGTGGATGCCGTCGATTGTCGAGATGGTCGAGCGCCATGACGTGTTCACCGGCCCAGCCGTCTATGTGCGACTGACCGGCGAGCGCGAGACCTCCGACAAGTCCGGCGGTCGCGACGCCCGGGGTGGCCGCGGCCCGGCCCTGAGTCTCGCCGAGGTCGCGGCGACGGTTCAGCAACTCTCTGCCAAGTCGAATGTTATCGTCGTCGCCTCGGATCAGTTCGCAGGCAACGCACCCGAAACCATCACTCAATTGTCTGCACTTATCGGACTGCACACGTCGATAGAACTTTAAGCGCGGCTGGCCGCAGCGAGTGGGAGCGCGGTAGCGCGGAGGCTGTCTGCGTCGGCGCGGCCGGCGCGAGCCGCGGCTGAATGCATGACCGCGTCCGGCGCGGAGTGGGTCCAGTCTCATGCGGGCGGCGGCCTCATGACCAAGCAGTTCGAACGTCGCGGCATGGCCCTGCGAGCCGGCATCTACAGCGGGCTGATCGTCGTCGTTGCGGCCACGGCGTGGTACCTCAAGTCGACGCTGCCCGAAACGGTCAAACTCGACCGGCCGGTGCCGTTCGTGCTGGTGACCGATCCTCCCGACTGCGACGTGCTGCTCGACGGCCGCCCGATCGGTCGCACGCTCGACGGCCGGCTCGACATCGACCTCGATCCGCGCAACACCGACATTCGCTGGATGGACGTGCGCAAGCCCGGCTACGAGCCCACCCGGCGGGCGTTGTCCGCCTACCTCGGCCTGCCCTCGATGGAGCTGAAGCTGCGGCGTCGGCCGTTCGACGCGATCGTGTCATCCATTCCGCTTGGGGCGGAGATCTGGATCGGCGACGAGCTGCGCGGATTCACGCCGATGACCATGCGGCTGCTGCCGTCTGACGGCCAGCCGATCCGCATCAAAGCGAAGCACCCGGGGTACGAAGAACAGGAATTCGACGTCGCGCAGCCCGGCGGAGACGAGTCGGCGCGGGTCGACCTGACGCTGGTCGCCCGGGCGCCGCGCATCCGCATCGAGAGCGATCCGCCGGGCGCGGCCGTGCTGCTGGATGGCCGGCCGGTGGGGCAGACCCCGCTGGAGACGGAGCTGGACGCCGAGCTGCGCGGTCAGAGCGTGCGCGTGGCCCTGCGGATGGACCGCTTCCAGACGGTCGAGCGGACGATCGACGTGCCACGCGCACCCGGCGACGCGCTCAAGGTCGTCGAGCGCCTGCAACCGTCCGACACGCAGCTTGCGATTCAGACCAACCCCCCGGGAGCCCGCGTCCGCGTCAACCGCCGGGAGGTCGGCGTCACGCCGGTCACCGTGTCGCTGACGCCGGAGGAGGCCGGCGGCGCGGTCCGCGTCGAAGCGGTCATCCCCGGCGCGTATGCAGGCGAGACGGTCATCGACCGCGTCGCACCGTCCGCCGTCACGTCGGTGGTGGTGCCGATGGAACTGTACGCGCGGCGGGTCGTGTTCGCGGTCGACTGCGCGGCCGGCAGCGCGGCGGAGTTCGAATTGCGTCGGGCAAGGGTCAAGGACGAGGTGCACGGCCTTCAGCGCGGCCAGCAGTTCGCCGTGGTCGCGCTGATGGATGGCCGGGCGTATGTCGGCCCTGAGCCGACGCCGGTGTGGGCCTCCAGCGAGCAGAAGATTCGTGCCTACGACCGCATGGACGGCCTGCGACACGGCGGCCCGCTCAGCGATCCGATGGCGCTGGTACACGCGGCCCGTCGCCTCAAGGCCGACAGCCTGTGGCTCTACACGTCCATGCCGATCGACCGCGCCGAGTGGTTGGTGCTCTTCGAGCAGTCGCCCGAGTGGCAGCCGATTATCAATCTCGTTGCGGCGAGCGAGCAGCAGGTTGAACCCTGGATGCGTGAGTGGCTCACCGCGCACCGGGGTAGCTGGTCGGTCCAGACCGGCCCGGCGCAGGCGCTGCTCGGCCTCGACGCTCCGTAGAGTCAGTCGCGCCCGCTCCGGCCGATTCGGTCGTCCGCTGGCCTTGCGTTACGCCGGCGTCAGCCTTCCTGCCACCACCTCCAGTTTGCGAGCGAACAGCAGGCGCGGCGGGGCGCCCGGCAGGTCGATTCCAAGCGGCGCGGTCATCGTGTTCTCCTCGACCTGCCATTCGGCCGGCTGGAGAGGCCACGGGGCATGCTCAATCTCGGCGCGGAAGAGCCGCCCGCCTCGGCCGATGCTGTAGAGGCTGTAACGCTCCGTGAGAAAGTGGTCGAGCGTGGCGGGCTTGGCCGGCGCGGGCGGCCCGATCGGGCGGTATCGGCAACGCAGTCGGACCTCGCCTCGGGCCGCGATTCGCCGGCAGTCGTAAGCGACCCCCGCGCCGTCTCGGGCGCATCGGATCCGAGCCCAGAAGTAGGGCAGGTGGTACGTCCAGCGTCCCGTCGCCGCCGCGATCGCGTGGGCGGCGTCGAGGCTGAAGAACCACACGCCCGGCCGCCCGCCGCGCGTGACATAGGTGCGGACGTTCAACTCGGGAAACGCCCGGAACCCCGGCACGGCGGGCACACGCCGGTGTCGGATGCCGGCCATGCGAAACGGCACCAGCCCGAGCCAAGCCGTGCCGTCGAGGGTGTCTAATTCCAGCGCGGACGGGATCAGCGGGCGCAGCGCCGATGGCGAGATCGGCCAGTGCGCGAAGAGCAGATCGTGCCAGCGCATGAAGAGTGACCACGGCGCAGCCGTTGCACGGTTGGTCGGAGCCGGCGAGCTAAGCTTGGTCATGCCTACTGAAGCGTATCCGCGCCGCTTGTTCATCGGTTTTGAAAGTTCAGACGACGTTGGTAATCGGGTCGGTCGCTCGCTCGTTCGGACCGCACGGTCCGCCTCGCCGACCGGCCCGCGGGCACGATTCACAGGCCACTTGACCGATCGGTTACCATAAATCGCGTGCCGCTGAAGCCCATCGTCGGGAGGCTGCCGCGTGAATCCGAACGACCTGCTCGCCAACGTGTCATCCCAGTTCGAGGAAGGGGAGATCTTCACGCCGCTTCCGGCCGGCTATAAGCGCGGCAAGACGCGCTTCGTGGTGGTCTTCGGCACCGTCATGTCGGGTCTGGGGAAGGGCATCCTCGCCAGCTCGCTTGCCAAGCTGCTGAAGGACGCCGGGCTGACCGTGGCCCCGGTCAAGCTCGAAGGCTACCTGAACCTCGATTCCGGCACGCTGAATCCCTACCGGCACGGCGAGGTGTTCGTGCTGGATGACGGCATGGAATGCGACATGGACCTGGGGACTTACGAGCGCATGCTCGATCAGGATCTGTCGCGGATGAACTTCGCCACCAGCGGGCAGATCTTCACACGCGTGCTGGAGAAGGAGCGCAAAGGCAGCTTCCTGGGACGCGACGTGCAGATGATTCCGCACGTCACCGGCGAGGTGAAGGCCCGCCTGCGCGAGCTGGCGGTGGCCTCGGACGCCGACGTGGTGTTCGTCGAAATCGGCGGCACCGTCGGCGACGTCGAGAACAATTACTTCATCGAGGCCATGCGGCAGATGGCCTACGAGGAGAAGCCGGGCTCCACCTGCTTCGTGGCGCTCACCTACGTCATCGAGCCGGCCGCCCTCGGCGAGCAGAAGAGCAAGGCCGCGCAGCTCGGCATCCGCTCGCTGCTGGAATGCGGCATCCAGCCGCACATCGTGGCATGCCGCGCCCGCAACCCGGTCGGCCGGAAGGTGCGCGAAAAGCTGGCCCTGTACTCGTCGGTGCCGATCGAGCGCGTCTTCTCGATGCACGACTGCGATTCGATCTATGAGATTCCCGAGCTGCTCCGCGAGGCCGGGCTCGACGCGGCCGTGATCGACATTCTCGGCTTGCGCGAGCGCATCTGCCCGGAGGCCGAGGCGCGGGCCCGCCAGCAGTGGTCCGATTTCATCGGCCGCCAGCGTTCGCCCGAGCGGTCGGTGACGGTCGGTATCACCGGCAAGTACGTGTCGGTGCGCGACAGTTACGCCAGCGTCATCAAGGCGTTCGAGCACGCCGGGGCCCAGGTCGGCGCGCGGGTCGCCATCGACTGGATCGACACCACCGAGATCAACGACGCCAACGTGGCCGAGAAGCTGGCGCACTGTCACGCGATCCTCACGCCCGGCGGCTTCGGGGCCCGCGGCGCCGAGGGCAAGATCACCTGCATCAAGCACGCCCGCCTGACCGGTCTGCCGTTTCTCGGCATCTGCTACGGATTCCAGATGGCCGTGATCGAGTTCGCCCGCAACGTGGCCGGGCTGGAAGGCGCCAACACCACCGAGATCGACCCCGAGACGCGACATCCGGTGATCGACATCCTGCCCGAGCAGAAGCAGATCGAAGGCCTGGGCGGCAACATGCGCCTCGGCGGGCGCGACTTGCAGATCAGGCCCGGCACGCTGGCCGCGTCGCTGTTCAGCAACGCCCGCGAGGTGCGGATGCGATTTCGCCATCGCTGGGAGGTCGAGCCGCGCTACATCGAGACGCTCGAGCAGGCCGGCCTCGTCTTTTCCGGCCGCGACCCGAATTTCCCCATCATGCAGGTGCTCGAGCTCCCGACCCACATGCATCCGTTCTTCATCGCTACCCAGGCCCACGCCGAGATGACGAGTCGCCCCCTGCGGCCGGACCCGCTCTATACCGGTCTGATTCGAGCGGCCGTGGCGCGGGCGAACCTGTCGCCGCCGCTGGTCGAGCGGGCGACGTAGCCGCCGTTCCGGCGCAGCGGTCGATCAGACCGAAGCTCGACGGCCGAGTCGGCGGATGTGGTCCAAGTGGGCCGGGTCGATCGGCATGACGCTGAGACGCTGACCGCGTTGCAGCAGCGGCATGCCGCACAGCGCTGCGTCGGCCTTCATCTCGGCCAGCGTGACCATGCGCGGCAGTTTCTCGACGAACTCCAGATCGACCATCATCCAGATCGGATCTTCGGCCGTCGCCTTCGGGTCGAAGTACTTGCCGCGTCGGTCGAGCGCGCCTGCGTCCGGATGCGCGTCACGGCACACGCGCGCTACACCAACGACGCCGGCCGGGTCGCAGCTTGAGTGATGGATGAGCACCAGATCACCGACCCGCATGCCGTCGCGCATGAAGTTGCGGGCCTGGTAGTTCCGCACACCATCCCAGCAGGTCCGCCGATCGCGCGCGAGGTCGTCAATCGAGTACGTTTCGGGTTCCGTCTTCACGAGCCAGGTCCGCCGCGTCGCCATGTTGACCTCCGCATCATCGATCCGCGATTGTAGAGCCGCACCCGGGCAAGCAGGCCGCCGATGTAGGAGATCGACCGCCGTCGGCTGGCGGACCGCGTGCGCGCCGCCTAACATCCATGGATTCGTCTAACAACGCGGAGGGCGTGGTGTCTCGACTGGCGATGGTGTTCGGCTTTCTATTGATCGCGCTCGGCGTCGGCGTGTACGTCGCCACCGGCGCGAAGAGCTTCACGGCCATGATCCCGGCCTTTTTCGGACTGCCGCTGCTGTTGTGCGGCGTGATCGCCGGCGCCGGCGGCGACAAGGCGCGCATGCACGCCATGCACGGGGCCATGCTGGTGGGGCTGCTCGGAGCGCTGGGGTCGGCCGGCGGCACGATCAAGACCATCGGCTCGCTGGGCGGGAAGGCCCTGGAGCGACCGGCCGCGAGCTATGCGCAAACCGCGATGTTCGTGCTGTGCGCGGCCTTCACCGTCCTCGGTGTGCGTTCATTCGTGGCAGCGCGGCGGAAACGCCGACAAGAGGCTCATGGCTGACATGCGACGATGCCTGGGGCTGGCATGGGGAGCCGCACTCCTGCCGTTGCTGGCGGGGTGCGGTCGCCCGCTCGGCTCGGCCCCGATGCTGACCGATGCCGCCGGCTCGCCGCGAGTCGAAATCGACGCTCTGCATGCCGGTTCGACCGGACCTCGGGCTCATCTCGCGACGTCCGCGTTGCCGCGACCGGCCGCCCCCGTCTTCAGGCAGGCGGTTTTCTTGGTCGACGGTCGCACGGACCGGCGCGTCGTGTACCGAGACTACGGTCGGGCCGATTCCCGGCTGACGCTGGTGCTGCTGCACGGCGTCGGCTCGTCGCAGGCGGCCTGGATGGAGCTGCTGCCGCGCCTGTCCGACGATCACCGCGTCATCACGATGGACTTGCTCGGGCACGGCGACTCGGACAAGCCGATCGAGTTCGGCTATTCCATGAGCGAGCAGGCCGACATCGTTCGCAAGCTGATGCGGGAGTTGCGGCTGGGCGACGTCGTGCTCGTGGGTCATTCCTACGGCGGCGGCGCGGCGCTCGAGGCGGCGCTGGATCAGGCGGCCGCCCCGTCCGAGTGCGCCTCGGAGTCGTCCGGCACGATTCGCGGCGTCGTATTGCTCGATCCCAGCGCGTTGTATTTCGAGAAGCCGAGCCTGCTCTCGCTCATGAGCGGCACCAGCGTGTCGCTGTTGGAGGCGCTGCTCTCGACCGAAGCCCGCGCCCGCCTGCTGCTCGAAGTGTCCTTCTGGGATCGCCGCCGCGTGCCCGCGGCGCTGCTGGCCGAGTATGTCCGCGCGTTCCGCGATCCGCGCACGACCGACGTTTACCTCTGGATCGCCAACAAGCAGTTGTTCAAGGAGCTGGCGGCGCGTCGCGAGAGCGAGCGGCGCTACGCGGCCGTGAGTGTTCCCGTGCTGGTGCTCTGGGGCGAGCACGATCGCGTGGTGCCTCGGGCGGTGTTCGAGCGCCTGTGCGGCATCCTGCCGCGAGCGGACTGCCAGATCGTTCCCGACTGCGGACACTCTCCGGGCGAGGAGCAGCCGGAGGAAACCGCGGCGCGCATCGAGCGTTTCATCGCGCGAGCGGTGGACACCTCGGTGGAGGTCGTCCTCGCCGAGCCGCTGAACTGAGCCGCCGCCCGTTCGTCGGCGCCGCCCCGCCAAACCCATGTCGGATTCGATCCGAGTCGCGGCCGTCCAGTTGTTCGCGCAGCCGATCGCGCGCGCGGAGGACGTCTGGGGCCGACTCGAAAGCCGCGTGGCCGAAGCGGCGGCGGCCGGCGCGCGGCTCGTGGTCACGCCCGAGTGTACCTATCCGGCCTACTGGCTCAATTCGGCCGATCGCATGCGAGCCGGCGACATCCTGCCGCGTCCGGCCGTGCTTGAGCGCTTTGCGCGCCTGGCGGCTTCCTACCGCGTCGTCTTCGTGGCCGGGTTCGCCGAGGATGACGGCTCGCGGATTTGGAACTCCGCGGCTGTGTTCGAGCCCGACGGGCGTTTGGCCGGCGTCTATCGCAAATCCCTGCTGTGGGACTGCGACCTGGACTGGTTCTCTCCGGGTGACGCGCTGCATCCGATCAAGACGAGCATCGGCCGGCTGGGCGTGCTGATCTGCGCCGACGTGCGTTCGCCGGAGTCGGTCGCCACGCTGGTGAATCGCGGCGCCGATCTGATCGCCGTGCCGACGGCCTGGGTCAACACGAGCGGCGAACCGGGTCGGCTCTACAGCATTCAGGTCGACTTTCTCGTCGAGGGCCGCGCCCGCGAGTTCGGCGTGCCGTTCGTCTGCGCCGATAAGTGGGGCCGCGAACCGCCGCTCGAGTACGCGGGTCGCTCGCGCATCGTCGCCAGCGGCGGCCGGCTGTTGGGCGAGGCGGGCGAGATGGGCGACGCGTGCGTCGTCGCCGACGTGTCGCACGGGCACGGGCGCAGGTCCATCGCTCCGCCCGACCTCGCGCCGACTCTGCGAGGCGACGGCACGCGGCTCCCCGCGGTCGACGATCTCGTGGCCGTGCGTCTCGCGGCAGCCGACAGCGACCCGGTCGGCGCCGACGTGTCGCTGGTATTCGGCGAACTTCGATTCCGGCCCTCCACGCGAGCGGCATCGCTCGCGGCGAGCGTTCGGCGGCTCTCGCCGACCGAGGTTCGGACCTTCCACGCTCCGCGGGCCGCGGCCTTGCAAGGCGCTCGCCTCTGCATGGTGTCGGACGTCGACCTGGACGACCTCGCAACGCTGCGGACCCGGGCCGCCGAGAATCGCGTCTTCGTCGGAGCCACCGCCTGCGATGGCGCGGCCGCCTGGCTGGTCTCACCCGACGGCAGCCTTCTGGCACATTCGGCCGGCCCGAACGCTAGCGTCAGCGCGTCGATCGACCTGAACGTGGCGGACGACAAGCACGTCACGCCCAGGACCGACCTGTGGGCCCAGCGCCACCCGCGGCTCTACCAGCTAACTCCTTGAGCCGCAGGGTGCTAACTTCGTGAATTCCTTCACGAGCGGCCTACAATCCGGTCGCCAATGCGATTATCCTGTCGGGCCGGTTTGCCGGGCGTCGCGCGTCTGGCTGGCGCGCCCGGCCGGCAAGATTCGAACGCGAGGTGAGGCCTTGGCCACGCAAGCCGGCGGACTCGGGGAAATCGATCAGCGCTACCACTTCTTGCTCCGGAAGCTGCATTCGCTGACGGGCATCATCCCGGTGGGCGCGTTCCTCATCGAGCACATGCTCACGAACTCGATGGCCTTCCGCGGGCCGGAGAAGTTCAACGAGAACGTGCGCTGGCTGCACGGGCTGCCCTATCTGCTGTTCCTCGAGATCTTCGGCATCTTCCTGCCGCTCGCGTTCCATGCGGTCTACGGCCTGTGGATCGCCATGACGGCCGAACCCAACGTGACGCAGTACCCCTACATGTCCAATGTGCGCTACACGCTCCAGCGCCTGACGGGCTACATCGCGTTCGCTTTCATCATCGTTCACCTGCTCAAGTTCCGCTTCGCGCACGTGGTCGGGTGGGGGCCGGAATTCATTCACGAGGGCAACGATTACTTCGAGATCACCCGCCGCGGCCTGATGGAATGGCGGCCGTTCGGGCTGAATGTTCCCGCCAACGCCACGCTGTTGATGTATTCGATCGGGCTGGCGGCGTCGGTGTTCCACTTCTGCAATGGCATCTGGAGCTTCAGCATCAGTTGGGGCATCGCGGTCGGCCAGAAGGCCCAGCAGCGGATCGGTCTCGGCGCGGCCGGACTGGGCGTGGTGCTGTTCGCCTGGGGCAGCCTGAGCCTGTACGCGTTCAAGCACGCGGAACCCAAGGAGTCAATCCGCATCGAAACGGCCCCGAAGTCGGCGCAGTCGGCGGGCGTGAAGACTGCACGTATCGGCAGCAATTAGAGGCGGTATCAGGGTCGCGGCGGACGGCCCGGCCAACATGCAGGAGTTGATGACGGCGGGTCGGTGACCCGGCGATGACGGGGGCAGGAAGGCAGACATGGCGAAGCGCAAGGTGGTCGTCGTTGGCGGCGGGTTGGCCGGGCTGGCCTGTGCGATGAAGCTCGGCGAGATGGGCATCTCGGTCGACCTGATCTCGATGGTCCCGGTCAAACGTTCGCACTCCGTCTGCGCCCAGGGTGGTATTAACAGCGTCAACGATGTGACCCGATCGCAGGGCGACAACGAGTGGGCCCACTTTGACGACACCGTCTACGGCGGCGATTTCCTCCAGCACCAGCCGCCCGTCAAGGAGATGTGCGACTGGGGCCCGCGGGTGATCGACCTGCTCGATCGGCTCGGCGTGCCGTTCAACCGCACCGGCGAGGGCACCATCGACCGCCGCCGCTTCGGCGGGACGCTGTACAAGCGAACGGCCTTCGCGGGCGCGACCACCGGCCAGCAGCTCCTCTACGCCCTCGACGAGCAGGTTCGTCGCTGGGAGGCGGAAGGGCTCATCAACAAGTATGAGTACTGGGAATACCTCGGACCCATCCTCGACGACGGCGGCGTCTGCCGGGGCTGCGTCGCGCAGGACATGTTCAGCATGGAGCTGCGGGCGTTTCCGGCGGATGCGCTGGTGCTGGCGACCGGCGGTTGCGGCCTGATCTTCGGCAAGTCGACCATGTCGATGGCCTGCACCGGCGCGGCCGCGGTCCGCACCTACATGGCCGGCGTCAAGTACGCCAACGGCGAGTTCATTCAGGTTCATCCGACGGCCATCCCCGGCGCGGACAAGCTGCGGCTCATGAGCGAGTCGGCCCGCGGAGAGGGCGGGCGCGTCTGGGTGCCGCGCAAGGCAGGCGACTTCCGCGAGCCGCGCTCGATTCCGGAGGCCGAGCGCTATTACTTCCTCGAGGAGCGTTACCCGGTCTACGGCAATCTCGTGCCGCGCGACATCGCCACGCGCGAGATCTTCGCCGTCTGCCGCGAGGGGCTGTCGGTCGATCCCAACACCTACTGCGTCTATCTCGATCTGACCGAGCGGACGTGCGGCATCAAGCGCGACATCCTGCACAAGAAACTCGGGGGCATTCTCGAGATCTACACCAAGTTCTGCGGCGTCGATCCGCTCGAAGTCCCGATGAAGATCTTCCCGGCGGTGCATTATTCGATGGGCGGCCTGTGGTGCGACTACGTCAAGGACACGCGCACCGGCGGGCTCGTGCTCGGGCATCCGCGCAACCAGATGACCAATATCCCGGGCCTGTATGCCATTGGCGAGCTCGACTATCAGTACCACGGCGCCAACCGATTGGGCGCGAACTCGCTGCTGAGCTGCATCTTCGCCGGACTGATCGCCGCGCCGGGCATCGAGTCGTACTTCAAGTCGGTCAAGGGCGGCGCGGCCGACCAGCCCGCCGAGTTCTTCGCCCGCGCGGTGCGCTCGTGGCAGGACAAAGCCGACGCCCTGATGTCACAGACCGGCGACGAGAATCCGTACACCATCCACCAGGAACTCGGCCAGGTGATGACGCGCAACTGCACGGTCATTCGCTACAACGCCGACCTGCGGGAGACGCTGACGAAGATCGACGAGTTGTCTGATCGCTATCGCCGCGTCGGGCTGGCCGATTCGAGCAGGTGGACCAACCAAAACTTCCTCTTTGCCCGGGCGGTCGGCGACATGCTGGTGCTGGCCAAGGTCATCGCGCTGGGGGCCTTGATGCGCGATGAGTGCCGCGGCGCGCACGAGAAGCCGGAGTTCCAGATCGAGGGTCTGAACCCCGAGAAGGGCGACCTCCGCCAGCAGGCCGTCGAGTGGTGCCAGCGATTCAAGCAGCGCAACGACAAGTGGCTGCGTACCACCATCGCCCAGCACGCCCTGGACGGGCCGAAGATGTCGTACGAGGACGTCGACACCAGCCTGATCCCGCCGCGTCCGCGAACGTACGGCCTGAAGGGCGCCGACGAGATCACGCGCATCTGGAAAGAGATGTTCGTTGAAGCGGCCCCTCGCCCACCGACGCCCGATCGCGCTCCGGCGGCGGCCGCGGCCTCGTGAGTTTCTTCGCCGTTACCGATCGGTCGTTGTAGGATTCGCCCGCATGTCGCAGCAGCCGCCGCAGGCGGACCCGTCCATGCCGCGCCCGCCCGATTCCTCGGCCGCCGGCGTACGCGCCACCCTGCGCCGTCTCGGCCCGGCCGGCGTGCTGGCCGTGATCGCGGGCACGCTCCCGCCGCTCGGGGGCTTTCTGCTGCTGGGATTCATGGGGCCGATCGCCGACTGGCTCAAGAGCCATCAGGACGTCGGTCCGCTGCTGTATGTCATCGGCTTCATGCTGCTGGCGGGCTTCGCGCTGCTGCCGACCTACGCTCAGTCCATTCTCGGCGGCTATGCCTTCGGCGTCGCGATCGGTCTGCCGGCGGCGCTGCTCGGCTTCGGCGGCGCGGCCACCATCGCCTACTTGATCGCGCGGCGTGCGTCGGGAGACCGCGTCGTCCGGCTGATCGAGGAGCACGTCAAGTGGCGCGCCGTATACGAGTCGCTGCTGCGGCGGGGTTTCTGGCGAACGCTGCTGATCGTGACGCTGCTGCGGCTGCCACCGAACTCGCCGTTCGCGCTGACCAATCTCGTGCTGGCGTCCACCCGGACATCACCGGCTGCGTTTCTGCTGGGCACGCTATTCGGCATGGCGCCGCGCACCAGCGCGACCGTGTTCATCGGCGCGGGGCTGAACCAGTGGAGCACCGAACGCCTCGAGTCGCCGTGGCTGTTCGGCATCGGCATGGCCGTCACCATCGCCGTCATCATCGTGATCGGGCGACTGGCGAATCAGGCGTTGTCGCGCGTCACCGGCGCTCCGGCCGCGGCGCCCGCCGACCCGCCGACCGACGCGGCATAGCGGCCGGCGTCGCCGCGCGAGCGGCGCTCCGTCAGTCTGTCCGCGACAGCGGCTCGAAGGCGTGCACCGGGCCGATGTCGTCGCGGCGCACGATGATGTGTCCGAGGAATCGATCCGAGTCCGGGGTCGGGTAGTCGCCGCGGTAGTGCGTGCCGCGCGATTCCTTGCGCACCGCGGCGGCCAGCGCGATGCAACGGGCGCACGTCAGCAGATTCTGCGTCTCCCACGCGAACCGCTCGTCGAACGCCTTGTCCATGACGTAGCGCGCCCAGAAGTCGATGATCTCGATCGTCTCCTCCAGCCGCGGCCCGCTCCGCTCGATGCCCGCGTTTCGCCACATCACCGCTCGCAGGCTGTTGCGCACGTCGGCCAGGTCCAGTTCCGTGCGCGGGCTGGGTCCGAAGGCATAGCGAAGCTGGATCGGCCGCAGCGCCTCGCGCGTCGAGCCGGCCGACTCGCCCGCCGTTCGCCCGACGACCTGCCCGAGCACCAGTCCCTCGAGCAGCGAATTGCTTGCCAGTCGATTGGCGCCGTGCAGGCCGCTGGCCGCGGCCTCGCCGCACGCCAGCAGGCCGTCGATCGTGCTGCGGCCGTCGGCGTCCACCGCCAGTCCGCCGATCGCGTAGTGCGCGGCGGGTCGAACGGGAATCAGGTCACGGGCCGGGTCGATATCAAACTCGCGGCAGACGCGGGCGATGGTCGGGAATCGCTGTTCGAAGCGGCCGGCCGGCAGGTGGCGAACGTCGAGGAAGACGCTGGTGGCGTGCGTGTCGCCCATCTGCTGAACGATGGCGCGGGCCACGACGTCGCGCGGCGCCAGCTCGGCGTCCTCGTGGTAGTTCGGCATGAAGCGCTGCCCGGCCCGATCCACCAGGCGCGCGCCCTCGCCGCGAACGGCCTCCGAGATCAGCAGGCGGCTCGCGCCGGCGACATACAGCGTGGTGGGGTGGAACTGCACGAATTCCATGTCGCGCAGGGCCGCGCCGGCCCGGAACCCCATGGCCGGCCCGTCTCCGGTCGCGCAGGGCGGATTGGTCGTCTCGCGGAAGAGTTGTCCCGCGCCGCCGGCCGCGACGATCGTCTGGCGGGCATAAAAGATCTGGTAGCCGTACTTGGCGTGATGCGTGATCGCTCCGAGGCAGATGCCGTCAACGGTCACGAGGTCGATGGCGAAGCAGTTCTCGAAGATGCGGATGTTCTCGTCGCGCGACGCACGTTCCAGAAGCACGCGGACGATTTCCCGTCCGGTCGCGTCGCCCTGGGCGTGAACGATGCGCGGCGCCGAGTGCCCGCCCTCCAGGCCCAGCGCCACCTGGCCGGCCTCGAGGTCGAACCCCGCGCCCCATTCGCGCAGCTCCCGCAGCCGCTCCGGACCGGCGGCGAGCACCCGCTCGACCAGCGCGCGGTCGCATAGCCCGCACCCGACCTCCAGCGTGTCGCGCACGTGTTGGGCGATCGAGTCGTCGCGGTGCAGCACGACCGCCACGCCGCCCTGGGCATAGGTCGTGTTCGACTCGATCGCGGCGTCCTTGCAGACCACCAGCACCGAGCCGTACCGGGCCGCCTCGATCGCCGCCCGCAAGCCGGCCACACCCGTGCCGATCACCAGCACGTCGGTGAACACCTGCCCCAGTCGGGCGACCTCAAAGTTGATTAGGTAACGGCGCTGTCCGAATTGCGAACTCACAAGGCGTTATCGTAGGCCGTCGCCGGCCCGGCGACCAGCGATCGGCCGGGCGGCTACGGAATGAAATCCGGGCGGGCCGCCAGTTGCACCGCCCGCATGAGCGCCCGGGCCTTGTTGAGCGTTTCGTCGTACTCGCGACGCGGCACCGAATCGTCCACGATGCCGGCGCCGGCTTGGATGTAGCCGCGTCCGTTGGCCATGACGATCGTGCGAATCGCGATGCACAGGTCCATGTCGCCCAGCAGGCTGAAATATCCGATCGCCCCGGCGTACATGCCTCGCCGCACCGGCTCGAGTTCCTCGATGATCTGCATGGCGCGGACCTTGGGCGCGCCGGAAACCGTGCCGGCTGGGAACACGGCGCGGAACAGGTCCAGCGCGTCGCAGCCGTCGCGCAGCCAGCCTTCGACCTTCGACACCAGGTGCATCACCCGCGAGTGCCGTTCGATCGCCAGCACGTCGGCCAGTTGCATGGAGCCGTATTCACACACGCGTCCCAGGTCATTGCGTCCCAGGTCGACCAGCATGACGTGCTCGGCGTGTTCCTTCGGGTCTCCCCGCAGCTCAGCCGCCAGCGCCTCGTCCTCGTCCGGCGTCACCCCGCGCGGCCGCGTGCCCGCCAGCGGGCGGACGACCGCCTTGCGTCCGCTGAGCCGCGCGAGCACCTCGGGCGAGGAGCCGGCGATGGCGATACCGTCGAGACTCAGGAAGTACATGTACGGCGACGGATTCGTGACCCGCAGCGCCTGGTAGAGCCGCAACGGCGGCACGCTCAACGGAAACTCGAACCGCTGCGACAGAACGACCTGGAACACATCGCCGGCGCGGATGTAATCCTTGGCCCGCGCCACCATCGCTTCATAGTCCGCCGGCGACATGCTCGGCGTCAGCGGGACCTCCGCTCCGTCCCCAATGGAAGCGTCGGTCCAGCGGCGCTCGACGCCTTCCGCCGAGCGCAGCGCCGCCTCGATCTCCGCCAGGCGGCCGTCGTGGCCGTCGGCACGGAACAGGACGACGTGCGCGACTTTCTCGAGATGATCGAAGCAGATCACCTCGCTCGGGAACATCAGGCAGGCGTCGGCCGCGCCGATCGCGTCCGGCTTGCCGTCGGCGATGGCCTCGGTCCAGCGCACCGCGTCGTAGGCGAGGTAGCCGACCGCGCCGCCGCAGAACGGCGCGACCGGCGGCACGTCGGCCTGCGTCCGGATCAGCCGCCGCAGAACGTCGGGCGGCGAGCCGTCCTCGACGTGCGTTCGATCGCCGGTGTGAAGTTCCGAGCGCCGGCCGTGGCAGCGCAGGGTCGCCCGGGGCCGGCCGCCGATGAACGAGTAACGTCCGCGGTCGCCGTGAGCCTCGAGCGACTCGTACAGAAAGGCCCAGCGGTCGCCGCCGTAGAGCGACTTGAACACCCGCACGGGAATCGCGCGCGTCGCCACGCGGCGGTGAAACGCCGGCAAGGCCGGCAACTCGGGCAGACTCATCGCGCCGCCACCGGTCCGCGCCGTACCGCCGGCACGATCAGCCGCAGTTCGGCCATTAGTTCGTCGAACATCTCCAGAGTCAGCGCCTGAGCCCCGTCCGAGAGCGCCTTGGCCGGATCGGGGTGCACCTCGACCATCACGCCATCCGCGCCCACGGCAATCGCCGCTCGCGCCAGCGGGATCACCAGGTCGCGGCGACCGGCGGCGTGGCTGGGGTCGACGATGATCGGCAGGTGCGTCAGCCGCTTGAGCTCGGGGACGATGCTGAGGTCGAGGGTGAAGCGCGAGTGATCGCCGAAGGTGCGAATCCCGCGCTCACACAGAATCACCTGACGATTCCCCTCCGACATGACGTACTCGGCCGCCAGCAGAAACTCCTCCAGCGTGGCCGCCATGCCGCGTTTGAGCAGGACCGGCTGCCGCGAGCGGCCGACGCGCCGCAGCAGCGCGGCATTCTGCATGTTGCGGGCCCCGATCTGGATGACGTCGACATGTTGTTCGACTTCCGCCATGTCATCGGTGCTGACGGCCTCGGACACGATTCCGAGACCGCTCTGCGATCGCGCGTCCCCCAGAATGCGCAGCCCCTCCGGGCCGAGCCCCTGAAAGGTGTAGGGCGACGTGCGCGGCTTGTAGGCCCCGCCGCGCAGCAGGTTCGCCCCGCGGGCCTTCAATTCGCGCGCGATCCGGACGGTCGCCTCGCGCGACTCGACCGAGCACGGGCCGGCGATGACGACGATGTCAGGCCCGCCGACGACCGCGCCGCCCACGGTGATGACCGTGTCCTCCGGCTTCATCTCGCGGTTGGTGAGCTTGAACGGCTTCGTGACGCGGATCACGTCCAGCACGCCCGGCAGCGCCGCCAGTCCGGACGGGTCGACTGGCGCGACGTTGCCGGTGATACCCACGGCCGTGCGCGTCTTGCCGGGAATCGGGTGCGGCGTCAGGCCCAGATCGCGCACCACGCGGCAGACGTGGTCGATCTGGGCGGCGTCGGCGCTCTGTTGCATCACGATAAGCATGATTCGCTCCGGGTGGCGGCCTTGAGCGAGCGCACCAAGGCCGTGATGTCCTCGTCGTTGCGGATGGCCTCGACCAGCCGGCTGCCGACCACCACGCCGTCCGCGTGCCCCCGCAACCGCTCGATGTGCTGCGGGGAACTGATTCCAAAGCCGACCGCCACGGGTCGGCCGGTCGCCTGTCGCACGCGGTCCAGAAACGCGGGCACCTCGTCGCCAAGGTCGCGACGCGCGCCGGTCGTTCCGGTAACGCTGACGGCATAGACGAACGCGTCGCTGCGACGCCCGATCTCGCGCAGCCGGTTGTCGGTGCTGGTCGGCGCCGCCATGTGCACCATCGCGAGCCGATGCGCCCGCGCGGCCGCGACCCACTCGGCCGACTCGTCGGCCGGCAGGTCCGGCACGATCAGGCCCTCGAGCCGCGCGGTCCGCAGGTCGGCCAGCAGCGCGTCGCGTCCGTACGCCAGCAGTGGGTTGAGGTACGACATGATCACCGCCGGCGCGCCGATCGGGTGGTCACGGAGCGCCGCCAGCAGATGCCGAAGCGACGTGCCCGCCATCAGCGCCGCGTGCGAGGCGTGTTGAATGGTCGGGCCATCGGCGATCGGGTCGGAAAACGGAATGCCGATCTCGATCACGTCGGCGCCGGCCGCGACGACCTGGTCGACGATCGCCAGAGATGCGGCCGGAGACGGGTATCCGGCCGTCAGGTAGCACACCAGCGCCATCTCGCCGCGCTGCCGGCAGTGGTCGAATACGTTCGAGAGGCTCATCGCAGCTCCTGGACGATTTCGAGGTCCTTGTCGCCGCGCCCGCACAGGTTCAGGACGACGATATGGCCGCGCGGCAGCGTCGGCCCGATGCGCACCAGGTAGGCCAGCGCGTGCGACGGCTCCAGCGCCGGGATGATGCCCTCGCACTCGGCCAGCAATTCCAGTGCGTCCAGCGCCTCGTCGTCGTCGGCCGAGACGTACTCGACACGACCCGAGTCGCGCAGGTAGGCGTGTTCCGGCCCGACGCCGGGATAGTCCAGGCCGGCCGAGACCGAGTGCGTCTCGCGCACCTGACCGTCGGCATCCTGAATGACGTAGGAACGCGCCCCATGCAGCACGCCGACGCGTCCCGCGGCCAGCGTGGCGGCGTGCGCGCCGGTATCGACGCCGCGCCCGGCGGCCTCGACGCCGATCAGTCGCACCGGGTCGTGCAGGAACGCGTGAAACATGCCAATTGCGTTCGAGCCGCCGCCGACGCAGGCCAGCACCGCGTCGGGCAGCCGACCCTCGCGGGAGCGGACCTGCTCGCGCGTCTCGCGCCCGATGACCGCCTGGAAGTCCCGCACGATCCACGGGTAGGGGTGCGGCCCGACGACCGAGCCAATGATGTAGTGCGTCGAGCGGACGTTGGTCACCCAGTCGCGGATGGCCTCGTTGATGGCGTCCTTGAGCGTGCGGCTGCCGGATTCGACTGGAATCACCTCGGCCCCCAGCAGCCGCATTCGCAGGACGTTCATGCGCTGGCGGCGGCAGTCCTCCGCGCCCATGTAAACGTGGCACTTGAGCCCCAACAGTGCGCAGGCCGTCGCGGTCGCCACGCCATGCTGGCCGGCGCCGGTCTCGGCGATGATGCGCGTCTTGCCCATGCGTTTCGCCAGCAGCGCCTGTCCGAGCGCGTTGTTGATCTTGTGCGCGCCGGTGTGCGCCAGATCCTCGCGCTTGAGATACAGCTTGAACTCGCCCAGCCGCGCGCCGAGTTCCTCCGCGTGATAAACGGGCGTCGGGCGGCCGACGTAGTCGCGCGACAGCGCCGCCAGCCGGGTCTGGAAGTCGATGTCGTTGCGGGCGCCGCGGTAGGCGTCGTCCAGCTCGCCGAGGGCCTGCATCAGCGTCTCGGGCACGAAGCGCCCGCCGAACGCGCCGAAGTAACCGCGTGAATTGGGCTCAGTTTCCAGCATCAGCCTGCCTCACCGCGCGGACGAACGCCCGCATCTTTTCCATGTCCTTGACCCCCGGGGACCGCTCGACTCCGGAGGCGACATCCACGCCGTAGGGCCGGGCCGCGCGAATCGCTTCGGCGACGTTTCCCGGATTCAGGCCGCCGGCCACGATCATCGGGCCCGGCAAATCGCGCGCGATCCGCCAGTCGAAGCCAACTCCGCTGCCTGCGCCCGGATCCAGAAGCGTCGCGCCGACGCGGTAGGACCGCATCGTGGCGCGCAACTCGTCGCCGGTCGAGTCGGCGTTCACCGCAAGCCGCTTGATGACTCGCAAGCCGCGCGCCCGCAGCGCGTCGCACTCGGACGGTGACTCGTCACCGTGAAGCTGGACCACGGTCAACCCGATGCGGTCGGCGACCCCAGCGACCTCCTCGTCGTCAGCGTCGACGAAGACGCCGACCGGCGTGACGAACGGCGCCAGCGAGGCGACGATGGCGGCCGCGTCCTCGACATCGACGCGTCGGGGCGATGGCGCCAGAACGAGGCCGATCGCGTCCGCGCCGGCGTGGATGGCGGCCCGCGCGTCCTCGACCGAAGTCACGCCGCAGATCTTGATGCGAGTCATGCCGTCGTCCCCGCCAGCTCGCGCAGTCGCTCGCCCGGTCGCGGCGCGGTCAGCAGCGCCTCGCCGACCAGCACGGCGTCGAATCCCGCCGCCTCGACGCGGCGCACGTCGTCACGCGTGTGAAGCCCGCTCTCGGCCACGGTCAGGACGCCGGCCGGAATGCGCGCTCTCAGTCTCACGCATGTGTCGAGATCGACCCGCAGCGTGTCGAGATCGCGGTTGTTGATGCCGATGAGGGTCGCGCCGAAGCGCAGGGCGCGCTCCAGTTCGTATTCGTCGTGAACCTCGACCAGACTCGCAAGTCGCGATTCCGCGCTGACGGTCAGCAGTTCGAGCAACTCCCCATCGCTCAGAATTCGCACGATCAGCAGCACGGCGTCCGCGCCGATGGCCGCCGCCTCGTGAAGCTGGTAGCCGTCGATCGTGAAGTCCTTGCGCAGCACGGGCAGCCCGACCGTGCCGCGGGCGGTCGTCAGGTCGGCATCGCTACCGCCAAAGCGGCTCGATTCCGTCAGCACCGATAGCGCTGCCGCGCCGGCCGCCTCGTACTCGCGCGCGATCTCGACCGGGTCGAGCGTCTCGCGGATCGCGCCGCGCGACGGCGAGCGCCGCTTGATCTCCGCGATGAACGACAGCCCCGGTTGTCGTAGTGCGGCGGCGAAATCGCGTCGCGGCGGACGCGGGGCGTCCCGCAGGACCTCCACCGGGCGGCTGCGCCGGCGCTCCGCGACCTCGCGCCGCTTGTGCTCGACGATCTCTCGCAAGACGCTCATGCCGGCCGGCTCCGCGTGAATTCGATGAACGCCCGCAGCTTCGACAAAGCCGCTCCCGAGTCGATCGCATCCGCGGCCAGTCGCACGCCCTCGGCGATCGACTCGGCCCGACCGCCGACGTGGATGGCGGCCCCGCTGTTGATCAGCACCACGTCGCGGCATGGACCGCGCTCGCCCGAGAGAACGGCCCGCAGAATATCGGCGTTCCGGGCTGAATCGCCGCCGGCCAGCGCATCGATGCCGGCGGGCGCCAGTCCGAAGTCGGTCGCGCGGATCGTGAAGGTGGCGATCTGACCGGTCCGCAGTTCGGTTACCCGTGTCGTCGCCGAGAGGCTGATTTCGTCGAGACCGTCGAGCCCGTGCACGATCAGGCAGTGCTCGGATTCCTGCCGCCGCAGGGCCTCGGCCATGACCTCGGTCAAGCCGGCGTCGTAAACGCCGACCAGCTGCCGCCTCGCGCCGGCCGGATGCACCAGCGGGCCGATCGCGTTGAAGATCGTGCGGATGCCGATCTCTCGCCGCGGCGCGACCGCATGCCGCGCCCCGGGGTGGAAGCTGGGCGCGTGCAGGAAGCCGAAGCCGACCTCGTCGATGCAGGCGGCCACCTGCTCGGCCGGCAGATCGACGCGAGCTCCCAGCTCGGTCAGCACATCAGCGCTGCCGCAGCGACTGGAGACGGAGCGATTGCCGTGCTTGGCGACGCGGCAACCGGCGGCCGCGGCCACGAAGCCGGTGACGGTCGAAATGTTGAACGTGCCGCTGCCGTCGCCGCCCGTGCCGCACGTATCGAGCAGGCCGTCGCTGCGCGGCGTGACCGGCGTGGCCGCCGCCCGGGCCGCGCGGACGAAGCCGGCGATCTCATCAGCGGTTTCGCCGCGCATCCGCAGCGCGACCAGGAGGCCGGCAATCTGCGACGGCGTCGCCTGACCGGCCATGATGGCGCTGGCGGCATCCGACGCCTGCTGCTCCGACAGGCGCCGGCCGGCGACCACGGCCTGAATCGCTTCCGGGACGGTCATCGTTCACTCGCGGAGGGCCCAACCGGCCCCAAACAAAAAAACCCCGGCTTCATCGGCCGGGGTTCGAGTCGTTCTCAAGCGGTCGTGCAAGGCGACGCGGCTAGACTCCAACCTCCGGCGGCGAAACCCGCCACCACCAGCGCTGCCGGAAGTCGAAACCTGTCGCCATGATTGAATCAGCTTACGATCGTCCGGCGGCGGCTGTCAAGTTCGAACGAGCATGCTGTTGCGAATGCCCTCCGGCACCGGCCGCAGGTCCCAGATCAGGCCCGTCAGCGAGAGCAGTCTCAGGGCGTAGTAGGTGATGTCGATTTCCCACCAGTAGAAGCCCTGCCGGGTCGAGGCCGGATAACGATGATGGTTGTTGTGCCAGCCTTCGCCCAGCGTCAGCAGCGCCAGCAGGAAGTTGTTCCGGCTGTCGTCCTTGGTGGCGTAGCGCTTGCGCCCGAACAGATGCGAGAGCGAGTTGATCGTGCAGGTGGCATGAAACAAAAAGACCGTCGACACGAAGAAGCCCCAGATGAGCATCTGCGGCCCGTTCGTGCCGAGTTGCGGAGCGAACCGTTCCAGGACCTTGCCGAGCAGAAACATGCCGACGCCGAGGCTGATCGGGATAACGAGGTCGAACCGGTTCAGCCAGATCAGCTCGGGGAACTTCACCAGATCGGGCACGGCCTTGTAGTTGGTCGGGAAGGTCTGGCGGCTGGTGATCCAGCCGACGTGCGCCCACCAGAAGCCGTGCTGGCGCGGGGAATGCACGTCGTCTTCCTCGTCGCTGTGACGGTGATGGTGGCGGTGGTGCGCCGCCCACCACAGCGGCCCCTTCTGGACGCAGGTCGAGCAGCACATGCCCATGATGAACTGGAACCAGCGGGTCGTCCGAAACGTGCGGTGCGAGAAGTAGCGGTGCAAGAAGCCGGTCACGAAGAAAATGCGCAGCAGGTACATGCCGATCGCCGCGCCCACCGCCACCGGGCTCCAGCCGACCCAGATCACGCCCAAGCACATGGCGTGCATGCCCCAGAACGGCAGCACGCGAATCCAGTCGGTGCCGCGGCCGACGGCGCCTTCGCCGTAGGCGTCCGAGTCGAGCCACGCCACCATGGCCTTCAGGTTTTTCTTGAGGGGGGAAATCGTCAGCGTTGTGGACATGAATATCCCATAATTGCGTCCGGCACGGGCGGCCCTCGGCCGGTTGGCGCCGATTTCTCGAAACCCAGATCCGTCGCGGAAAGGCAGACCCATCTCCGCCCGCCCGGATACCGCGCCTGCCGGGGCTTGGCCGAGTACGAGATCGGTCTGGAGCGGTAATGGTAGGTCGATATGCCTGGGACGTCAACCGTATGCGGCCGGCCGCGGCTCGAACAGGTAATGGCTCACGAACCACTCCTGCCCGCCTCGAAACGCGAATAGCTCGGCGCAGGCGAGGAAAAACAGCCGCCACCGGACGAACCATCGCCACGCTTCGTTCGCGCCGTAAACGTCGGCCAGCACGGGCAGCACCTCGGCCCGGCGGCGGTCGAGATTCGCCAGCCAGGCCTCCGCCGTGCGGGCGTAGTGCCGGCCGTCCACGCGCCAGCGCTGGGTCAGCAGCATGTCGCGCTGAAAGTGCAGCAGCAGATCGTCGGACGGCATGATCCCGCCCGTGAAGAAGTACCGCCCCATCCAGTCATCGTCGCCGGTCGTCTCGAACGGGTACGCGAAGCGGTCGTGGCAGAAGATATGGACGAACAATAAGCCGTCCGGCTTCAGCCAGCGCCGGATGCGACCCAGCAGCGCCTCGTAGTTGCGCATGTGCTCGAACATCTCGACCGACACGACGCGATCGAATCCGGGCTCGGCCTCGAACTGGTTCATGTCGGCGGTGACGACGCTCAGGTTCGTCAAGCCGCGCTGTCGGGCGCGGGCCTCGATGAAGCGGCGCTGCGGGGCCGAGTTCGAAACGGCCACGATCCGCGCGGCCGGATAGCGCTCGGCCATCCACAGCGACAGCGAGCCCCAGCCACAGCCGAGCTCAAGGATCCGCTGGCCGTCGGCCAGACGGGCGCGCTCGCAGGTCGTCTGAAGCATGGCGGCCTCGGCGTCGTCCAACGTGGGCGTCGCCTCGGTCCAGAGGCACGAGCTGTACTTGAGGTGCCGCCCGAGCACGCGCTCGAAGAACGCCGGCGGCAGTTCGTAATGCTGCTCATTCGGCTTGTCGGGAACCGGAGCGACCGGAGCGCGGCGAAGCTGCTCGATGAACGCCTGCATGTGCTGCCGCGCGGCCTCGCCCCCGCCGCGCGCCTCGAGTCGCAGCCGCGCGCGGTTCAGACGTCGGATGCCCGGGCGGACCAGAAAGTCAGGCACGCGGCCCTGCTCGACCCAGCGAATCAGAAGCGGGAATCCGGGAAGGGCGCTCATGAGGCACTCCGTCTGGGGAACCAGGGGATGAACGCGCTGGTCGTTCGTTGATACTCGCGGTAATCGTCGCCCCGGCTCAGCAGCGCGCGGGCCTCGGTCGGCGGGATGCCGGTCACTTTGAGAATGAAGTACAGAATCAGCGGCGGACTGATGAGCGACAGCCACCAGTTGTTCGCTCCGACGGCCAGCAGCACCCACGCGAACCAGTGCAGCCACTCGAAGAAATAGTTGGGGTGTCGCGAGTACCGCCACAGGCCCGTGCGGCAGGTCCGGCCGCGATGGGCCGGGTCTTTTCGAAAACGCGCGAGTTGCGCGTCGGCCAGCGCCTCGCCGCCCACCGAGATGAGCCAGACGGCGATGCCGGCGAGGTCGAACCCCGTCAGGCCGGGACGCGGGTTCAGCATCGCCACGAGGTACGGAATGGAGAGCACCACCGCGAGCAGCGCCTGCGCCTGGAAGAACCAGAAGAAGAAGGTCTGCACGCGGCCGGCCCAGTTCGCGCGCAGTTGCTGATATCGCCCGTCCTCGGGTTTGCCGATGATCCGGTCGACCAGCAGGTGTCCCGCCAGCCGGAACGACCAGATGCTCGCCAGCACCTGGACGATCAGCACGCGCGTCGTGGGCATGCCCGCTTGGTAGGCGAACACGGCGTACAGATTGGCCAGCAGTCCGAAGCTGGCGGCCCACCCGACGTCGACCACGCCGGCGTCATGGCGACGCATCTGAACCAGCCACAGCAGGAACTGGAAAACGGCGATGCCCAGCCAGCCGAGCAGAACCGTCATGACGGCCGAATCAGGCATGTCGTGCTTCCTTGCTCATGCCGGCCGCGGCGCGCATGTCGACCACGGGCCGGTCGCCGCCGGGCAGCGCCTTGGCCATCCAGATCAGCAGCGGGGTCACGAACGCCCACTCCATCGCGATCGATGACAAGCCCACGATCCAGTCCGTGGTCCAGCTGATCGCGCCCATGCGGGCGCCGGCTTCGTAGCTCAGCGGACCGCCCACCGCGCCCAACACGCCGGCCAGCACGTATCGGCCGCGCAGCCAACCCAGCGGTCCGGTGAGCAGCGTGGCGAAGTTGGCCCACATGGCGACGAACCAGAGCGGTACGATGCGCAAGTCCATGTCCGCATGAAGGGGGGCGAACACCCCGAATCGCACCTGGGCCGAGTCGAGCGCAAAGCCAATCACCGCGACCGCCGCGACCAGAGCCGCCTCGCGCCACCGTCGGGTGCTCAGCGCCAAGTGCAACCCGATCACCCCCACCGAGCAGAGCGGACCGAGCACCGGTCGGCCGTGGGCCGCGCCGAGGATGCACGCGAACCAGCCTGCCTGAAAAGCCACGACTCGGAGCAGCGCTGCCATGACTCAACTCAGCGGCGGGAGGATGGACCGCCCGCGCCAGCCCGGCCGTGCGTACAGCAGTTGCACGCTGCCGAGGTAGCGCTCGGCGAAGCCCGCCTCGCAATAGCACAGGTACATCCGCCACAGGCGCAGGAAGTCGTCGCCGAGCCCGAGTGCGTGAATTCGTCCCACATTCCGCATCAGGTTGTCGTGCCAGTGGCGCAGCGTCGCGGCGTAGTGGGGCGTGATGTCCTCCAGATGCACCAGCCGCAGGTCGGACGCCCGCGTCATCGCGTCACTCAGCGCCGTCATGGACGGGATGCAACTGCCCGGGAAGATGAAACGCTTGATAAAATCGGCCGTCCGCCGGTGGCGATCGTAGTGCTGATCGGCGATCGTGATGGCCTGAACGGCCGCGAGGCCGTTCGGCTTGAGCCGAGCGGACAGCACGCGGAAGTAGTCCGGCAGGTATTGGTGTCCGACCGCCTCGATCATCTCGATCGACACCAGCCGGTCGAACTCGCCCCGCAGGTCGCGATAGTCTTCCAGCAGCAGCCTCACGCGATCCCTCAGACCGGCGGCGGCGATGCGCTCCTGCGCCAAGGCGTACTGCTCGCGCGAGACCGTGGTCGTCGTGACACGGCAGCCGTATCGCCCGGCCGCGTGGATCGCGAAGCCGCCCCAGCCGGCGCCGATTTCCAGCACGTGGCTGTCCGGTCCCAGTTCGAGCTTACGACAAAGCCGGTCGTACTTGGCGATCGACGCGTCCCTCAGCGACGCGTCGGGTCGCTCGAAGATCCCGGCCGAGTACGTCATGGTTTCATCGAGCAGCAGGGCGAAGAACTCATTGCCGAGGTCATAGTGGTCGGCGATGTTGCGACGGCTGCCCCGCTGCGTGTTGCGTCGCAGGGCGTGTCGGACGCGATCGATGGCGGTGGCCACGCGGCTCCACGGGCCATCCGTCGCGATCATGGCCGGCGTGTTCCGCAGGAAGATGCGGAACAACGCCGTCAGGTCGTCGCATGTCCACAGATCCTCGATGAAGGCCGTCGCCAGGCCGTTGAAGCCGCCCAAGGCCATCCGCCGGTAGACCGCCGACGAACGCACGCGCACGGCCGCGCGCAAGTCGCACATCTCGTCGCAGCGCCCGAACGTCGCGCGACCGGCGTCGTCCTGCACGCTGACCTCGCCGTGCTCGAGGCTGTCCAGCAGACGGCGGATGCTGGTCCGACACAGTCGGTCAAGCGGACCTGCCGGCGCGGCGGGCGCCACGAGTTCCGCTGTTTGAGCGCTGGTTTCATTCATGCAACGCGACTCTCCGTCGTCTCGAATGCACGGGCGTCGTCGGCCTTCAGCGGCCGGATGCCGTCAGGATGAGGATGAAACGGCGCCCGCTTCCACCAGAGCCGCAGCGCCTGCCAGTAGATGCCGCCGATCACGCGCGCGGTCATCAGCGGGTACCGCACCAGCACCGACCGCAGCGACGCCGGCGTGATCGCGCGACGCGCCATCGTCAGGGTCGCGTCGAACAGACGTCCGTCGGCATCCAGGTTGTCCATGTGGACGTGCAGCCGGCGGCCGGGCGGACCGAATTGCCAGCGGTAGTCGAGGTCCATGCCCATGAAGGGCGAGATGTGGAACGACTTCCGCAACGCGAAGCGCCGCACGGACCCGGTCGGGCCGTGCTCGCGGGCATCGAGCACGTAGCAATGCACCTCGCCCCAGGGCGTATTCGTGATCTCGGCGATGATCGCCTCGACACTCCGGCCGCCGCGATCGAAGCAGTAGTAGAACGTGACCGGGTTGAACACGTAGCCGAAGTACCGCACATGCGTCAGCAGGCGAATCGGTCCGTCGGGCCGCATGCCGAGCCGCCGTTCCACCAGGGCTCGCACGGCGTCCCCGAGGGGCTGCGCCGGGTCACCGAGATAATCGCGTCGCCGGAATGACGCGGGAGCAGCGCGCTCGACGCCCCACAGCCGGCTACCCGAGAACGCTTGTGGCAGCTCGTCCAGATCGAGGTACATCATGAACAGGCGCGTCCGGAACTCGTGTCGGACCGGCCGGAATCGTCGATGCCTGACCTGGCCCTCGTAGATGCAACTGTGCACGTCAGAGGCTCTTCCCGAACAGCTTGGCGACGGCCAGCCCGCTGCGCACGCCGTCCTCGTGGAATCCGTATCCCCAGTAGGCGCCGCAGTAGTAGGTGCGGTTCTCACCGTTGATGCGATGGTGCTGCCGCTGGGCCGCGACTCCCGCGGCCGTGAAGATGGGATGGTGATACTCGAAGCGCCGCAGCACCCGGCCGGGGTCGATGTCCTGCGTTCGATTCAACGTCACGCAGAACTGCCGCGACGCGCGGATCGATTGCAGGGTGTTCATGTGATAGGTGATTGCCACGCGATCCCGCGGCTCGGCGGGGACGAGGTAGTTCCACGACGCCCACGTCTTCCGGCGCGTCGGCAGCAGGCGCTCGTCGGTGTGCAGCACCGTGTCGTTCGGCTGATAGGGGATCGCGCCGAGGATTTCGCGCTCCGCGTCGGTCGGGTCGGTCAGCATCTGCAGCGCCTGGTCGCTGTGGGTGGCGATGATCACCCGGTCGAATTTTCGCGTCCGCCCGCCGCGCGGCCGGACCTCAACGTGGTCGGCGAATCGCGTGACCGCCTCCACCGGCGTTGAGAGCCGGATCGCCTCGCGGAACGGTCGCACGATCGCCCTGACGTACTCGTGCGAACCGCCGCGCACCACGCGCCACGGCGGCCGATCATCGGCCTGAAGCATGCCGTGATTGTCGAGGAACCGCACGAAGAAGCGGGCGGGGATGAGTCCGAAGCGTTGCGGATCGGCCGACCAGATCGAAGCCCCGATGGGGACGAGGTGCTGCTCGACAAACGCGCGACCGAATCCCCGCCGCCGCACGTAGTCCGCCAGCGTGATGTCGTCATCCGGCGTTTTCAGCAGCTCGCGCGACTCGCGGAAAAAGCGATAGATGTCGCGGATCATGCCATAGAAGCCCGGCCGCAGCAGGTTGCGGCGCTGGGCGAAGAGCGCGTCGATCGACGTCGCGGCGTACTCGAGGCCGTCGCGCTGGTCGACCACGCTGAAGCTCATCGTGCTCGGCTGCGTGGCCACGCCCAGCCGGTCAAGCAGCCGGATGAAGTTCGGGTAGGTCTTTTCGTTGTAAACAATGAACCCCGTATCGACCGCGTGCGTCTCGCCGTCGATCTCGCAGCGGACGGTATGGGTGTGACCGCCCACGTAGTCGTTCGCCTCGAAAACGGTCAGGTCGTGCTCGGGCGCAAGCAGCCAGGCGGCGACTAGTCCCGACACGCCCGTTCCGATGATCGCGATCCGCATAGTGGGCGGATGATAGCGCCCGTCGCGTTGAGTTCCACAACACCACCGCGCGATCCGGCCATGCCGCGGCCCATGAATAAGGCGGGCGACGCGAGCGAAAATCGCTCACGTCGCCCGCAGACTAACAAGTCTCTCGACCGGGTCCGATCAGCGACCCGCGCGACGCGACCGCCGCTTGGACCGCAGCCGAGTCAGGGCTCGCAGACCGACCAGCGGCAGCATGCTCAGGGCCAGGGGGATCGGCACGCCCACGCCGCAAATCGGGAACGGGAAGCCCGGCCAGATCGAGACGTACGGCTGGATGCCTGGCCGTGGTTGCGGCTGAGGATTGGGTGCCGGCGGGCCCTCGACGCAGTCCGGAATGCCGTTGCCGTTGGCGTCGGTGTCGGGCACACCGCATCCGCAGACGCCGGGGAGCGTCTTGTTGGGATCATTGGGGCACAGGTCGATCGCCAGACAGTCGGGCACGCCGTCGTTGTTGGCATCCGTGTCCGGCACGCCGCATCCGCAAACACCCGGCTGCGTCTTGGTGGGATCGTTGGGGCACAGGTCGATCAGGAAGCAGTCGGGCACGCCGTCGTTGTTGGCATCGGTGTCCGTTACGCCGCAGCCGCACGCGCCCGGCGATAGCTTGGCCGGGTCGTTGGGGCACAGGTCGCGACAGTCGGGCACGCCGTCGCCATCCGAATCGCTGTCGGGCACGCCGCATCCGCAGACGCCGGGGAGCGTCTTGTTGGGATCATTGGGGCACAGGTCGATCGTCAGACAGTCGGGCACGCCGTCGTTGTTGGCGTCGGTGTCCGGCACGCCGCAGCCGCAGACGCCCGGCTGCGTCTTGTTCGGATCGCCCGGGCACAGGTCGATGCTCAGGCAGTCCGGCACGCCGTCGCCGTTCGCATCGGTGTCCGGTACGCCGCACCCGCACACGCCGGGCCGTGTCTTGTTCGGGTCATTCGGGCACAGGTCGATGCTCAAGCAATCCGGCACGCCGTCGCCATCGCCGTCGGTGTCGGGATTCCCACACCCACACGTGCCCGGCGCGATCTTGTTCGGATCCGCAGGGCACTGGTCGAGACAGTCGGGCACGCCGTCGCCGTCCGAGTCCGTATCCGGATGGCCGCAGCCGCACGCGCCCGGGGCAATCTTGCTCGGATCGTTCGGGCACTGATCGAGACAGTTCGGCAGGCCGTCCGAGTCGCTGTCGAGATCCGAGACGCCGCATCCGCAGACGCCCGGTTCGAGCTTGTTGGGGTCGCTCGGGCACAGGTCGATGGTGATGCAGTCCGGCACGTTGTCGCCGTTGGCGTCGGTGTCGGGGTTCCCGCAGCCGCACGCGCCCGGGGCGATCTTGCTCGCATCGTTCGGGCACTGATCGAGACAGTCCGGCACGCCGTCGCCGTCTGAATCGGTGTCGGGGTTTCCGCAGCCGCACGCGCCCGGCGCGATCTTGTTCGTATCGTTCGGACACAGGTCGATGCAGTCCGGCGCGCCATCGTTGTCGGAATCCGTGTCCGGACTTCCGCACCCGCACGCGCCCGGGGCGATCTTGTTTGGATCACTGGGGCACTGATCCAGACAGTCGGGCACGCCGTCGCCGTCCGTATCGACATCCGGGGTGCCGCAGCCGCAGGCCCCCGGGGCGGACTTGTCCGGGTCGTCGGCGCACAGGTCGAAGACGTCCGGCACGCCGTCCCCGTCGCGATCCTCAAGGATGGCGACCGTCGCGGTGGCGGAATCGTTGTCTTGATTCAAGTCCAGCGCGAGGCCGCTGACCGTAGCCGTGTTCCGCGCGATTCCCTCGGCCAGTCCGCGAACCCGGATGGTGACGATGACCTCCTCGTTCGCCGCCAGCCGACCAAGTGGCACGGTGACGACGCCGCCCGACGCGGTGCCGCCGTGCGAGGCCGATACGAACGCCAGGGCTGCCGGCAGTGCGTCTGTCACGGTGACATTGTCCGCGATACTCGGCCCGTTGTTGCGGACCGTGAGGGTGAAGTCGAACTCGGCGCCGACGGCGACGACGAGCGTGCCGACGTTCTTCGAGATCCACAGGTCCGACTCGCCGCGCGCCAGCGCGAAGGCGGCGGCGCCGGCCGGCAGCCGGTGCCAGAACCTCGCCTCACCAGTGCTGATGTTGATCGGACCGATGGCGACAGAGACACCGACGGAGTTCTCGAAGACGAAAAACTGACTGAGGAGGGTCTCACCGCCGGGAATGAAGTCCATGCCGGCGCTCTGGGCATAGTCGTTGGTCGGGTCGGCCAGATCGACGAAGTTGAGATCGGCCACGAACGTCTCGCTACCATTCGCCGGATCCAGCCTGCGCAGCGTGTCCTCTCCCGATCGGTACAGGTTGCCCGATCCGGAGAACGCCAGGCCGCCGCGGTCGAGGCAGCAGACGTTGTCCAGGGGCGTCCCGACGCCGGTGTTGAAATCAATGGTGTACAGCGAGTCCCAATTGTCGAGGTAGTAGACGCCCGTCGCCGGATCGAAGCTGCCGTCGTACGGCGTGAAGCCGAACAGCGGGCCGCTCAGCGTCACTACCGACGTGGCGGCGCCGGTGCAGCGGTCGATGCGCAGCAGGTGCGAGTTGACGTAGCTATGATCGGACCCGACCGCCCAGAGATCGCCGTTGGCGTCGAAGTCGAGCCCGACGACGTCAACGTAGTCGATCTCGCCGATCAGCGTCGCGATGCCGGTCACCGGGTTCACGGCCCAGAGCACGTCCGAGACGTTGTAGCCTCGGTACGCGGCGGAATATGCGATCGGCGACGGATCGCACGGCGGGCGAGCGACGAGCGGTTCGGATGGATCGACCAGGACCAAGCCGGACACGCCGTGCAGGGTGGAAAGGTTGAGGCGGCTGACCTCCCCCCCCGTGGTCACGCTGTAGAGCTCGGAGTAGCTCGCGACCAGAAATCGTCCGGGCTCGTCGGTTGACACCATCGCGCCGGCGTCGCAGAGCCAGTCGCCGGAAGTAGCGATCGGCGTGGTTGCGAAACCGTTGTTGGGGTCGGCGGATTCCAATCGGCTCGGACAGCCGTACAGGTGGTACAGCAGTCCGTCGTTCGGATCGAACGCGATCGCGTGATAGAACGCCGTCGGCCCGCCGAGCTGGGCGACAAACGTCGTCGCCCCGGTGGTCAGGTCGATGCGGTAGAGCCCGCCGCCGACGACGCCGGAGACCCAAGGGGACTCGATGCCGTAAAGCCTGCCGGCGACGTCGAACGCCAGAGCCGTGATCGTCCGGTCGATCGGGCAGACTTCGGTGGTGCGAGTCGTCAGCAGGTCGATCTCAACCAGCGCCGCGGTGCTCAGGCCTGAGCTGGTGGAGTCCCAGTTGTAAAAGATCGCGAAGACTCGGCCGTCGACCGGGTTGCGAGCCATCGGGCCGGCGTACCGATACGTCTGACCGGCCGGCGCGACCGTCTGGCCCGCCAGCCACTCGCCGGTCGCGGCCGTGATGATCCGCAAGGCGTTGTCTTCAGAGGACAGGGTGGCGAGCAGCAGCGCCTCGCACACGTCGCCGATCCCGTTGTTGTCGGCGTCATCCTGGTCCGGGTTCGGAAGCGGGCAGTTGTCGCACGCGTCGCCGACGCCGTCGCCGTCGCCGTCCGCCTGACCGGGATTGGAGACGTTCAGGCAGTTATCGCACGCGTCGCCGACGCCGTCGCCGTCGCTGTCGTCCTGACCGGGGTTCGGGACGTTCGGACAGTTGTCCGCGCCGATGCAGCCGCCCGGACCGCCGCTCGGTGCGCCGGGATTACAGACACCGTCGCCGTCGCCGTCGACCTGCGAGTCGGAGCAGCCCACTGCATCGACCGTCGCGGCCGTCGGCGTGCCGGGACAGGCATCCAGGCCGGTGCAGACCAAGCGAATGGCGGCGGGGTCGTTCGGATCGCAAAATCCGTCTCCGTCCGCGTCGGCGGTCAGGATGTCGAGCGTGCCGGGGTTCGCGCCTGACACGTCCACTATACCGGTGCCGGAAATGTCTCCCGCGCCCGGCGCGGCCAAGAGCACTCGTCCTCCGCCGCCTTGGCCGCCGTGGCGGCCCGCGCCGCCGGAGCCGCCGGCCCCGCC
>CAZNUJ010000024.1:0-1157 GCA_964576285.1 uncultured Planctomycetaceae bacterium
GCCAGGGGTGCGGCGCGCATTTCGCCCGGCCTCACGGCCGGGCGCGGATTGAAACCTGCCAGCGCTGAACGGCGTCGCGGCAGATGGTATTTCGCCCGGCCTCACGGCCGGGCGCGGATTGAAACGTTGACCGGGACTCCCTGTACCATCCACGCGTTTATTTCGCCCGGCCTCACGGCCGGGCGCGGATTGAAACATGTCGATGGATTTTCGCATCGTGATCGACACGCGATTTCGCCCGGCCTCACGGCCGGGCGCGGATTGAAACATGCATCGGCCGGGCTCGTGATGCCGCGAGGAGCAATTTCGCCCGGCCTCACGGCCGGGCGCGGATTGAAACGGCTGGACTGCGGACACGATATCCGCTCCCGCCAGATTTCGCCCGGCCTCACGGCCGGGCGCGGATTGAAACACGTGCCACCGAGCCACTCACCGCCTCGCCACTTATTTCGCCCGGCCTCACGGCCGGGCGCGGATTGAAACCGACGACCGTCGTCATGGCCAGTTGCAGGTCGTATTTCGCCCGGCCTCACGGCCGGGCGCGGATTGAAACAGGGTCGATTTCGACGTCCGCGTCGGTGGTGTCCGCGTATTTCGCCCGGCCTCACGGCCGGGCGCGGATTGAAACAGGATGGCGCGACGTTCCTCCTCGGAGATCAGCACATTTCGCCCGGCCTCACGGCCGGGCGCGGATTGAAACGCCAGGCGTACCAGGTGGTGGGCGAGACGCGCGGATTTCGCCCGGCCTCACGGCCGGGCGCGGATTGAAACCTGTCGGCGTCAGCATCTTTCCACGGTTCGATATATTTCGCCCGGCCTCACGGCCGGGCGCGGATTGAAACTTTTCCTAGTAATTCGCTCGCGACTTTGCGGCCTATTTCGCCCGGCCTCACGGCCGGGCGCGGATTGAAACGGTGCTGCTGGTGCGGCGCTCGGACGGCAGGCCGATTTCGCCCGGCCTCACGGCCGGGCGCGGATTGAAACCGCATCCTGACGGCGACCACTGGGCAGGGGCTGAATTTCGCCCGGCCTCACGGCCGGGCGCGGATTGAAACGTCCACAGTCAGGCGCGTGATCGCGTCCGCCGGATTTCGCCCGGCCTCACGGCCGGGCGCGGATTGAAACGTGCCGACCATCGCCCCGATCGGCACCGCGCC
>CAZNUJ010000024.1:1194-58092 GCA_964576285.1 uncultured Planctomycetaceae bacterium
GATTGAAACTCGTCTGGTCGGATGAAGCCGCCGCCGGAGCGGCGGATTTCGCCCGGCCTCACGGCCGGGCGCGGATTGAAACCTAGAGGACGAATGTATTCATCCAGCATTCGCAGATTTCGCCCGGCCTCACGGCCGGGCGCGGATTGAAACGCGGCCAGCTGGTACACGCGCGAGCGCGAGATACCGATTTCGCCCGGCCTCACGGCCGGGCGCGGATTGAAACCAGACGATTTCGGCGTGCTTCGCGCCGTCCTGAACATTTCGCCCGGCCTCACGGCCGGGCGCGGATTGAAACAAAAGTGGTCGCGGCCATGTCGAGGCTGGCGGTCAATTTCGCCCGGCCTCACGGCCGGGCGCGGATTGAAACGCGCTCGCGCCGTACATTCCCGCAGACGCTGTCACATTTCGCCCGGCCTCACGGCCGGGCGCGGATTGAAACGCGTTCGCGGCGGATGGCCAGCAACAGATTGTCGCATTTCGCCCGGCCTCACGGCCGGGCGCGGATTGAAACGCGAGAGTGCCGCGAGTGGTCGCCCACGGACGAGACCATTTCGCCCGGCCTCACGGCCGGGCGCGGATTGAAACGTCACCGCCTCCCGTGGAAACAGATAGCGCTGCCCGATTTCGCCCGGCCTCACGGCCGGGCGCGGATTGAAACGAGGGTCTGCCATCCCCTATTAAGAATGAAACCGGATTTCGCCCGGCCTCACGGCCGGGCGCGGATTGAAACACGAAACACGCACCCACGCACCATTGCCACGCGAGCCATTTCGCCCGGCCTCACGGCCGGGCGCGGATTGAAACGAAGACGGTACCTACTCGTGGCGTGAGCATGATTATTTCGCCCGGCCTCACGGCCGGGCGCGGATTGAAACAGTTCAGCGACAAAAAAGCAAGAAAAATCTGCTGGCATTTCGCCCGGCCTCACGGCCGGGCGCGGATTGAAACCTGAATACGCCCGGCCTCAACCATCTCGATTCCGCATTTCGCCCGGCCTCACGGCCGGGCGCGGATTGAAACACGAAACCGGCGCGGTCCTCATCCGCGCCCTGTATTTCGCCCGGCCTCACGGCCGGGCGCGGATTGAAACAATGGCTCGGAGGTACATGGATCGAAGGCACGTGGATTTCGCCCGGCCTCACGGCCGGGCGCGGATTGAAACAGCGGCGGGGCGGTGGCACGTCGTGCACGTAGATTTCGCCCGGCCTCACGGCCGGGCGCGGATTGAAACTGTTGCGGCCGCTGACGGATGCGCAGGTCAGCGGGATTTCGCCCGGCCTCACGGCCGGGCGCGGATTGAAACGGGCCGACCGGGCTGGTGCTGGCGATCACGACTCATTTCGCCCGGCCTCACGGCCGGGCGCGGATTGAAACTGTCGGTTCGGACGCGCGCCGAGTCGGCGCGCCAGATTTCGCCCGGCCTCACGGCCGGGCGCGGATTGAAACTGATAGCCATACGCGTGAATCCGCTCGTAGGTGCCATTTCGCCCGGCCTCACGGCCGGGCGCGGATTGAAACTCGTGGACCTGCTGGCCGCCGGGCTCGCGGTGCAGATTTCGCCCGGCCTCACGGCCGGGCGCGGATTGAAACTACCATTGATTTCTGAAAATGTTCATAACCCCTTTCATTTCGCCCGGCCTCACGGCCGGGCGCGGATTGAAACATGAATCAAATGAAGCCGTCAGTAGCAGGTCGCGCATTTCGCCCGGCCTCACGGCCGGGCGCGGATTGAAACAGGCCGACCGGGCCAGGCCGACCGGGCCAGGCCGAATTTCGCCCGGCCTCACGGCCGGGCGCGGATTGAAACCCTGGCTGCGCGAACTGAACACCCGGGCGGCTGAACATTTCGCCCGGCCTCACGGCCGGGCGCGGATTGAAACAGCTTCAGGGAGTCTCGGCACTCGTATCCGATCGATTTCGCCCGGCCTCACGGCCGGGCGCGGATTGAAACCTCACGCGGTGCGGGCATCGGGGCGACCGCGCGCCATTTCGCCCGGCCTCACGGCCGGGCGCGGATTGAAACACGAGCGCCCGAACGCTGGCATCCGGGTCCATCTTATTTCGCCCGGCCTCACGGCCGGGCGCGGATTGAAACACTCACCGCCATGCCACGTCACGCGGCCATGATCATTTCGCCCGGCCTCACGGCCGGGCGCGGATTGAAACCGGCACCGCTATGCGGCCGAAACGAACGGACAGCCATTTCGCCCGGCCTCACGGCCGGGCGCGGATTGAAACCGTCCGCTCATGAGCGCGTCATCATGACCAGGCTGATTTCGCCCGGCCTCACGGCCGGGCGCGGATTGAAACAGGTCGCGGCGCGGCACGGCGATCGCGGATACGCGGATTTCGCCCGGCCTCACGGCCGGGCGCGGATTGAAACTGAGAACTCAATCACGTACGCCGGACTGATCCCCATTTCGCCCGGCCTCACGGCCGGGCGCGGATTGAAACAAGCGCCGAGCCACGCTATCGCTGTGCGGACTCGGATTTCGCCCGGCCTCACGGCCGGGCGCGGATTGAAACAGATCATCGACCGATCCCGCTTCCCTCAGCATCAGATTTCGCCCGGCCTCACGGCCGGGCGCGGATTGAAACGAGGAGCTGGGCACGCAGCTGACCGGCGGTGCAAGGATTTCGCCCGGCCTCACGGCCGGGCGCGGATTGAAACGGCTGGTCTCGTAGGCCACGGCGATTGCTCCTAGCATTTCGCCCGGCCTCACGGCCGGGCGCGGATTGAAACAACACGGAAGAGTTTCGGGCGGCGACCATCACGCATTTCGCCCGGCCTCACGGCCGGGCGCGGATTGAAACTACTGAGTATGCCAGTGAACCGAAGTGAGTCAATCATTTCGCCCGGCCTCACGGCCGGGCGCGGATTGAAACGTTATTCGCGCGGACGATTCGCTACCGTACCCGAATTTCGCCCGGCCTCACGGCCGGGCGCGGATTGAAACATGACGGAGTACCGCAGACGACGGGCCGTAATGATTTCGCCCGGCCTCACGGCCGGGCGCGGATTGAAACGAGACAGAGCGAATGCGCAGTCGCCGCCGCCGACATTTCGCCCGGCCTCACGGCCGGGCGCGGATTGAAACTCTTTGGCCATCGCCTCGGCCGCCCGCAGTCGCCATTTCGCCCGGCCTCACGGCCGGGCGCGGATTGAAACGGGACGTCCGACCTGGCTAAAGATATTGCGAGCCATTTCGCCCGGCCTCACGGCCGGGCGCGGATTGAAACAGCTGGAGGCGCGGACGCGAGCGTACGGGTCGTCGGATTTCGCCCGGCCTCACGGCCGGGCGCGGATTGAAACGGTTCCTGCTGCTCAAGATGCCCAAGAGCGCGGCCATTTCGCCCGGCCTCACGGCCGGGCGCGGATTGAAACGAGTCCATCGCCGATGTGCGCATCGCGTTGCGAAATTTCGCCCGGCCTCACGGCCGGGCGCGGATTGAAACATGTGCCGCCGTGCCACGTGCCGCGGCACCATGTGATTTCGCCCGGCCTCACGGCCGGGCGCGGATTGAAACGGATGTCATCCCATTCGATGGAGGGAAGAGGGGCCATTTCGCCCGGCCTCACGGCCGGGCGCGGATTGAAACGGTGCGTGCAGTGCGGCGGGCGATGGTGACTCGCTCATTTCGCCCGGCCTCACGGCCGGGCGCGGATTGAAACATTACGCCCAGGGCCGAATCACCGATCTCCTGGCCATTTCGCCCGGCCTCACGGCCGGGCGCGGATTGAAACATCTGCGCCATGCGTTGCGAGTCCGCCGCCATCCCAATTTCGCCCGGCCTCACGGCCGGGCGCGGATTGAAACACCAATTGACTGCGCCGCACTTTCCGCGCACACACCAAATTTCGCCCGGCCTCACGGCCGGGCGCGGATTGAAACACGTTCGCTCGGGCGCTCGGCTGGCCGTACCAGGATTTCGCCCGGCCTCACGGCCGGGCGCGGATTGAAACAGACGCCGCCGTGCCAGATACCGCCGCGCCAGGTAATTTCGCCCGGCCTCACGGCCGGGCGCGGATTGAAACGCCCGGCCGCGCATCATCCGTACGATCGCCGATCATTTCGCCCGGCCTCACGGCCGGGCGCGGATTGAAACGTCAGGTCGCGATGCACCGAATCCAGCGTGACGCCATTTCGCCCGGCCTCACGGCCGGGCGCGGATTGAAACGCATCGTACGTGCGCGCGGCGCAAGCCACGAGCATTTCGCCCGGCCTCACGGCCGGGCGCGGATTGAAACGGGCCGATCTACTCGCCGACGGCGGTGGACTGGGATTTCGCCCGGCCTCACGGCCGGGCGCGGATTGAAACGCGCGCGGTGTGGACTGGGGGCAAATGATGGACTATTTCGCCCGGCCTCACGGCCGGGCGCGGATTGAAACAGCCCCAGCGCGCCGCAGCACGCCTGCCGCAGCGCGATTTCGCCCGGCCTCACGGCCGGGCGCGGATTGAAACCGCGGCGCCGATCCCATCGGACCGGCCGCATGGGCATTTCGCCCGGCCTCACGGCCGGGCGCGGATTGAAACGCGTCACCTGGAACAGGGGGACGTGGCGGGGCGGATTTCGCCCGGCCTCACGGCCGGGCGCGGATTGAAACCCCAGTACCGACCGGCGGCTACTACTACCTCGGCATTTCGCCCGGCCTCACGGCCGGGCGCGGATTGAAACCCACTTGTGGGGACGGAAACCGAACGTGCATCCGATTTCGCCCGGCCTCACGGCCGGGCGCGGATTGAAACGTGTGGATGTCGTGGTCGCCACGGCCCGGAGCTCATTTCGCCCGGCCTCACGGCCGGGCGCGGATTGAAACGCGGATGCCCGCTCGCGAGACGGGCGCGGACGGCCGATTTCGCCCGGCCTCACGGCCGGGCGCGGATTGAAACATTGGTCGCGTGGTGTGTACGCGATTGTCGTATTATTTCGCCCGGCCTCACGGCCGGGCGCGGATTGAAACACGAGCGTCACGCCCATCCGCTTTCGGGCGAATGATTTCGCCCGGCCTCACAGCCGGGCGCGGACTGAAACCAGACCACCGATCGCCGGCTGGCCGCGGCGATCCATGACGAGGCCGCGATCCAGCGCAGGTCGGCGCCGAGGGGCGTGGGCGCGCAAGGCGCGCGGCCGCGTTGCCGCGGTGGGCGGGCGGAATTACCATCGGTCGGAGCGCGGCGGCCGGCGGGCCCGACGGGTGCGGCCGGCGGCGGCGCGGGCGAGGCGACATGAACCCGATCATCCAGACGTTGCTGCTGGTGGGATTCTGGGGGTGGTTCGCGGTTCAGATCCGGCGGCGGTGGAAGCTGATGCGGGTCGGGGCGGCCGAGTCGCGCTTCGACCGGATCGGAGAGCGGCTGCGGCGGACGTGGGCGTTCGCCTTCGCGCAGAAGCGGATGCGGCGGTACTGGTGGGCGGGGGTGGCGCACCAGTTCATCTTCGTCGGGTTCGTGGTGCTGCTGCTGCGGACCCTGGTGTTGTGGGGCCGGGGCTACAGCGAGCACTTCGACCTGTGGGTGCTGGGGGTGGACCAGCCGCTGGGGCGAATCTACGCCCCACTCAAGGACGTGATGGCGGTGCTGGTGCTGCTGGGGACGGGGGTGTTCTTCTACTACCGGCTGGTGGCGCGGCCGTGGCGGCTGTCGACCGGGATCGAGGGCGTCCTGATCCTCGCGATCATCGCGACCATGATGATCGCCGACATCGTGTACGACGGGGCCGACCTGGCGCGGCAGGCGCGGCTGGCGGGGACGAGCGCGGCGTTTCGCGCGGTCGAGCCGGCCGGCTCGGCGGTGGCGCTGCTGCTGTCGGGGCTGCCGGAGGGCGTGTTGAACGTGCTGCGGCACGCGGGGTTCTGGACGCACGGGACGCTGGTGCTGCTGTTCCTGAACCTGCTGCCGAACTCGAAGCACTTTCACGTCATCACGGCCATCCCGAACGTGTTTCTGTCGGACCTGACGCCGCGCGGGCGGCTGCGGCCGATCGCGGACATCGAGGGCAAGATCGAGCGCGAGGAGACGCTCGGGATCAAGCAGATCGAGCAGTTCTCGTGGAAGGCGCTGCTGGACCTGTACACGTGCACGGAGTGCGGGCGGTGCTCGGACTTCTGCCCGGCGACGCGGACGGGCAAGCGGCTGTCGCCCAAACACTTCACGCTGGACTTGCGTGACCACCTCTACGCGCGGCAGGCGGAACTGACGGCGGGCAACGGCGAGCGGCAGGCGATCGACCTGGTGGCGGGCGGGGTGATCGAGCCGGAGGTGCTGTGGGCGTGCACGACCTGCCGGGCGTGCGAGACCGAGTGCCCGGTGTTCATCACCTATGTCGACAAGATCGTCGACATGCGGCGGAACCTGGTGATGGAGAAGAGCGAGTTTCCGGCCGAGCTTCAGAACGCGTTTCGCGGGATGGAGTCGAACGGGAACCCGTGGAGCTTCCCCGAGTCGGACCGGGCGGGGTGGACGAGCGGGCTGGCGGTGCGGACGATCGAGGAGAACCCGGGGGCGGAGATCCTGTTCTGGGTAGGCTGCTCGGCGAGCTTCGACGACCGGGCGCGGCGGATCGCGCGGGCGACGGCGCAACTGCTGACGGCGGCGGGCGTGAACTTCGCCATCCTGGGGCCGGCGGAGCGCTGCACGGGCGACCCGGCGCGGCGGGCGGGGAACGAGTTCCTGTTCCAGATGCTGGCGCAGATGAACGTCGAGACGCTGAACGCGGCCGGCGTGAAGCGGATCGTGACCTCGTGCCCGCACTGCTTCAACACCCTGCTGAACGAGTACGGCGACTTCGGCGGGCGATACGAGGTCATCCACCACGCCGACTATCTGGCGGAACTGGTGCGCTCGGGGCGGCTGCGGCCGTCGGCGCGGATCGAGGGGCGGGTGGTGTTCCATGATTCGTGCTATCTGGGGCGGTACAACGACATCTACGAGTCGCCGCGCGACGTGCTGCGGAGCATCCCGGGGCTGACGGTGGTCGAGGCGACGGCCAGCCGCGACCGGGGCATGTGCTGCGGGGCGGGCGGGGCGCAGATGTTCAAGGAGGAGGAGCACGGCGGGCGGCGGCTGCCGGTGAACCTGCGCGTCAGCGAGGCCCGCACCGAGCAGTTGCTGGAGACGCGGCCGGACCGGGTGGCGTCGGCGTGCCCGTTCTGCCAGCGGATGCTGATCGACGGCCTGGCGGCCAAGGGTCGCGAGGACGTGCGGCAGCAGGACATCGCCGAGCTGTTGTGGGAGTCGTGCGGGGGCACGGCGGGGGCGTAGGGGCGGCGAGGGCGGCCTCCCTGGTGCGTTCGCATCAGGACAACCTCGCCAATCGCGGAAGAATTCCGGTCACGGTTCGGGGCGTACGGCTCTATATTCCTGTGGAGCCGACACTCGCAGGAACCTGTCCATGCCATCTCTCGCGGCTGCGACCCGCGGGGTGACGCCGGGCGAACTGGCGCGTCGCGCCGCCCAGGCGCGGCAGATGCTGCGCGCGTGCCGGCTGTGCGAGTGGCGCTGCGGCGTCGATCGCACGCGCGGCGAGGCGGCGCCGTGCCGACTGGGCACCGACACCTACGCATTCAAGCGATACGTGAGTCTCGGAGACGAACCGGAGGCGCGACCGTCGCTGCGCGTCTATCTCGGCGGCTGCAACTTCCGCTGTCGGTTCTGCAACACCGCGCCGGCGTGCTTTGAGCCGGCACGCGGCCGGCGGATCGAGTCGGGCTCGTACGCGGCGGAGCTGCTGGCGGCGGTTCGAGCCGGCGCGCGGGCGATCAGCGTGCTGGGCGGTGAACCGACGCTGCACGTGCACACCCTGCTCGAGCTGGCGGCGGCGGCGGAAGGCCGGCTGCCGCTGGCGATCAACACCAACCTGTACATGACGCCGGACGTGCTCGAACTGCTCGACGGCGTGGTCACGATCTACCTGGCGGACTTCAAGTTCGGCGACGATGAGTGCGCGCGACGGCTGGCCGGCATCGGGCGATACGTGTCGGTGGTGCGGCGAAACCTCGGGCTGATCCATGGTCGCACACCGCTGGTGGTGCGACACCTGCTGATGCCCGGCCATCTCGACTGCTGTTTTCGGCCGATCGCGGACTGGCTGGCGGACCGGCTGCCCGGGGTGCGGTTCCAGTTGCACACGGGTTACGTGCCGTGTTACCGCGCCGGTGAGGCGGCGGAGACGGCGCGCCTCAACACGCGGGCGGAGTCGGACGCGGCGATCGCCCACCTGCGCGGGCTGGACCTGGACTGGGAGTGCGGCCATGAGCGACGAGATGCCGACTGACTCCGCGTCCGCGGAGGCCGAGGCGATCTACGAGATCACGATCGGGGTCGACGGGCGGTTGTATTGCCAGGACTTCGGCCCGGCGCTGTTGCCGTTGTTGTCGGCGGTGTGCGGTCCGATCCCCACCGACGAGACGGCGGGCGGCCCGGCCGCGCGGGAAAGAACCGGTGAGTCATGAGTGAGACGGCGGTGACGACGCCGGCGGCGGCGGCGAAGCGGTCGGTGCGGGACGAGCTCGAGATCCTGATCCGGGCGCGGTACGCGATCATCTACGTCGTGAGCTGGGAGGAGCAGCGCGTCGAGCAGCGGCTGCGCGAGATCGCGGCGAAGCGCGGCAAGCAACTGGTGTGCTGGTCGGTGACGACCGGGTTGACGAAATCCGGGGCGGCCGGGCTGGGCCCCAAGCCGAAGGGGCTGGCGGACCCGGTCGAGGCGCTGGACGCGGTGATCGAGAACAAGGAACCGACCCTGTACCTGTTCAAGGACTTTCACCCGTTCATGCGGGCGCGGGACTCGAACGTGGCGGTGATCCGCAAGCTGCGCGAGGTCGCGCAGGCGCTGTCCGACAGCTACAAGACGCTGGTGATCTGCTCGCCGCTGATCGATATCTCGCCCGAGCTGGAAAAGATCATCTCGGTGCTGGATTACCCGTTGCCGGGCATGGCCGATTTCGACCGGCTGCTGCAACGCATCTGCGAGGACGTGTCGTCGCACAGCAAGCTGAAGCTGTCGCTGACGCCGGAGGATCGCGAGAAGCTGATCCAGGCGGCCCTCGGGCTGACGCTCCAGGAGGCTGAGAACGTGTTCGCCAAGACGATCGTCACCGACGGGCGGCTGTGCGCCGAGGACGTGGCGGTCGTGTTCTCGGAGAAGCAGCAGATCATCCGCAAGAGCGGCCTGCTGGAGTATTACGAGTCGTCGACCGGAATGGCCGACGTGGGCGGACTCGACCAGCTCAAGGACTGGCTGCGGAAGCGGTCGATGGCGTTCTCCGACCGGGCCCGGCAGTTCGGCCTGCCGGCGCCGAAGGGGGTGCTGCTGGTGGGCGTGCAGGGCTGCGGCAAGAGTCTGTGCGCCAAGGCGGTGAGCCGCATGTGGAACATGCCGCTGCTGCGGTTCGACATGGGGCGGATGTTCGCGAGCCTGGTGGGGTCGTCGGAGGAGAACATCCGCCGGGCGATCGGCGTGGCCGAGAGCATCGCGCCGGTGGTGCTATGGGCGGACGAGATCGACAAGGCGTTCGCCGGGTCGCAGGGGTCGGCCAACACCGACGGCGGCACGACGGCGCGGGTGATGAGCACATTTCTGACGTGGCTGAGCGAAAAGCAGAAGCCGGTCTTCGTGCTGGCGACGGCCAACAACATCTCGCAGTTGCCGCCGGAACTGCTGCGAAAGGGGCGACTCGACGAGATCTTCTTCGTCGATCTGCCGAACGCGATCGAGCGCGAGGAGATTTTCCGGATACACCTGAAGAAGCGCGGCCGCGATCCGGCCGGGTTCGATCTGCCGCAACTGGTCGAGGTGAGCGAGGGCTTTAGCGGGGCCGAGATCGAGGAGGCGGTGATCAGCGCGCTGTACGACGTGTTCTATCTCGAGAAGGAGCTGGCCACGCCCGACGTGGTGGCGGCCATTCATGCGACGGTGCCGCTCTCGCGGACCATGGCCGAGGGAATCTCGGCCCTGCGGGCGTGGGCCGAGGGCCGCGCGCGGCTGGCCTCGCGGCGCGACGAGAGCGCCGCGACGCAGACGCGGCGCAAGCTGGAGATGTGAGCCGAGTCTCGCGAACGAAAGGAGGCGCCCATGGGCGCAACCATCATCCTGACCCCGCTGGTGGTCGCATCGTGGCCGTTGCTGGCATCCGCCATCGCCGGGGCGGCGGCCAGCATGGGCTTCGCCCTCGAAACGGGGGCCGAACAGGACGAAGCTCACTCCCGACGGACGAACGGAGTCGAAGTGGAGCTCGAGAACAGCTCGGTGCTGGCCGAGCAGATGGAGCGCGGGCGGACGATGGTCATCACCAAGGGCGACCTGCGGATCGAGATCGGGCGGGACGATCGCGGCGGCTGCCGGGTCTGCGTCACCGGCGGGCGGAACGAGCGGGAGATGCGCGCCGTCGGCGAGGAGGTCGCCGGCCGCATCGTGCAGCAGTACGCCTATCACAAGCTGGTGAGCGAACTGAAGCGGCGGAACTACCAGGTCGTGGACGAGGAACTGCTGGCGGATCAGTCGGTGCGCATCCGCATCCGGCTGTGAGGGCGACCGCGATGGAACGTCCCGAGTTCGACATTCGAATCGACCGGCGCGGCAAGGTGCACGTCGACATCAAGGGCGTGAAGGGGCGGCGCTGCGTCGAACTGGCCGACCTGATCCAGGAGATCGTCGGCAGGGAGCAGCAGCGCGTGCTCAAGCCGGAGGCGCACGAGATCGACGGCGCGGTCCGGATCGACGCGCAGGTGCGACGGCCGTGACGCGCGACCGCCCGCGGGGGCTGGCTCATGCAATGCCCGAACTGCGAATTTGAGAACATGCCCGGCCGGCGGACGTGTGCCCGCTGTGACAGCCTGCTGGAGATCGGCGACATCTCGGTCGAACCGATGCGGGCGTCTTCGCTGCGCATCATGTCGCGCGTGCATCGGCTGAGCTACGCGGTATCGGCCGCCGCGGCCGGGTTGTCGCGCGTGCGCCACTGGCTCGCCCCGCTGTCGCCGGTGTCGCCGCTTCCGTGGCGGGCATGGAAGGGGGCGCTGGTTCCCGGCGTGCCGCATCTGCGGACCGGTCGCCGGGGAGTCGGCTGGGCGTTCCTGATGGGCTGGATTCTGCTGCTGGCCGTGGGCCTGTTGAACTATCCCTATGCCGCCGCGGCGTGGTGGTTCATGATGGCCGTCGCGATTCACGCGGGTTCGATCATCGCCGCCGTGGTCCCGGCCGGCGACCGGTTCCGGCGGATGGTCACCGCTGCGACGGTCTTCGGCGGCCTCTACATGTTCGCGTATGCGCCGATCGGCTGGATCGCGCGGGGCGTCGTCACCCCGTTCGCGGTGCCGGCGAACTTCCGGCCCGGCCCGGTCATCGCGGCCTTGGACGCGCTGTTGGTCGACGGCCGATGGCGCCGCCCATCGCAGTTCAACCGGGATGAGCTGGTGCTGTATCGGCTGAACGGCCGGAAGCTCAGTTACTACGTCATCCAGGCCGGATACGGACTGGATCGGATCGTGGGCGTCCCGGGCGATCGAATCGAGGTGGTGAAGGGTGAGCTGCGCGTCAACGGCGCCGTGCCGACGGACGTCCTTGGACCGCTCGGCGGCACGATCGGCCTTCCCGACCTCTTGCTGGATCTCGGTTCGGAAGAGTACGCCATCTTTCCGACGCGCCTGCGGTTGATGGAGGGGGACGCGCTCGGGCCGATCCCGCTGTCGGATCTTTCGGTGGTGGCGGCCGACGACATCGTGGGCGTCGTACGCTGGCGGTTGCGACCGTGGTCTCGATTCGGAGCGGTGCGCTGAGGAGTACCATGACGGGGCGTTTTTCCAATCTCGAGTTTGACGATCAGCGGCGCGAGGAGGCGAAGGCGAGCGAGCAAGCCGACTTCCGGACGCGCGACGCGTGGGCGGTGCTCCATCAGGCCCAGCGCGCCAACCACGAGGGGCAGTTCGAGACGGCTCTGCGGTTGTACACGCGGGCGCTGACGGAGGATCGCCGCCTGATCCGGGCGTGGGTCGGGCAGGTGCAGATGCTGGTCGCCCTCGGCGAGTTCCACGAGGCCCGGCTGTGGAGCGACAAGGCGATGGAGATCTTCCGAAACAACGGGGAGCTGCTGGCCGCCAAGGCGCAGGCGTGCATCCGGCTGAAGGACCGCAAGGCGGCCCTGGTGTGCAGCGACGGCTCGCTTCAATCTCCCGGCAGTTCGCCCTGGCGCTGGGAGGTTCGCGGAGAGGTCCTGCTGGGGCGTCATGAGCGCCGCTACGAAGAGTGCTTCCGCAAGGCGCTGGCCGAGCCCGGCGCGGACTGGTTCGATCGCGTGGTGATCGCGCGCATCCTCGGTTTTCACCGGCGCCTCGCGCAGGCGTTGCAGTATCTACAGGAAGCGCTCGAACTGGCGCCGACCCAGGCGTGCACATGGAACGAACTGGGGGGCTGCCAGCGCGATCTCGGCCTGACCGACCAGGCCCGGACCAGCTTCGAACGCTGCCTCGAGCTGCAGCCGAACTGCCTGCCCGCGATCGAATCGCTGCACAAGCTGGCGAACTTCTCGGTCCGCGACCACCTCAGACAGGCGGTTCGCCGCTGGACCGGACGGTGACCCGTGAATCTCGTCAACCTGCTGCGGAGCGGACGAAAACACCACGCCAGCGATATCCACATCCTGGTGGGCCTGCCGCCGGTGCTGCGCATCGATGGCGAAGTGATGGTCGCCAAGGGCGACGTGATCACGGCCGACGCGGCGCGAGCGCTGGCCTACGAGTGCCTCAACGACGAGCAGCGACGGGCGCTGGAGTCGACCTGGCAACTGTGTTTTTCAACCGCGTTTGGCGAACGCGACCGCGCCCGCGTCACCATCTACATGCGCGGCGGGAATCCGGAGCTGTCGATCCGCCTGAGCGAACCCGTCATCCAGTCGCGCGAGGACCTGCGGCTGCCGACGATCGTGGATGAGCTGGTGCGCAAGCCCAACGGGCTGATCCTGCTGACCGGCCCGACCGGCGTCGGCAAGACCACGACCTTTCACTACCTGATCGACCGTATCAACGGCGAGCGGCGCGTCAAGATCGTCACCATCGAGGATCCGATCGAGTTTACGCACGCGGCGAAGCGCGCGGTGGTCGTGCAGCAGGAACTGCTGACCGACGTCAAGAGTTTCCAGGAGGCGCTGATTCATGTCCTGCGGCAGGATCCGGACGTGATCGGCATCGGTGAGATGCGCGAGCGCGAGACGATTTACACCGCGCTGACGGCCGCCGAGACCGGGCACCTTGTGATCGGTACGCTGCATACGCCGGATGCGATCCAGGCGGTGCAGCGCATCGTCTCGGCCTTCCCCGAGGGCCAGAAGGATGAGGTCCGCCACATGCTGGCGAACACCCTGCAGGCGGTCATCGCGCAGCAACTGTTGCCCAACGCCACGGGCGGGCGGCGCGTGCTGTGCTGCGAGGTCATGGTTGGCACGCCCGGCGTCCGCCACAGCATCCGCGAGAACAACATTTACAAGATCTACTCCGACCTCCAGGCGGGGCGGAAATACGGGATGATCACGATGGACCACGCCCTGCTCGAGCTCTACCAGCAGGGCGACATTACCTACGACACGGCGGTGACGATGGCGCGCGATCCGAACGCCATCAAGGACCGCGTCGCCTGACGGCGACGCGGCCCAGCCGCCGCTTCGCGGCTGTGCGGCGGCGCGTCCATCCAACGTGGTCCGGCGTTTCCCATCATCGGGGGTCGGCCGGATCATCGCCGGTGCTCCCGGTTCGGATTCGGGCCGAGCCCGCGCCGATTGTCCGGGCCGCGGACCACCCCATCGTGAAGTCGGGCGCCAGGCTTCCGATGACGAAGCCCTCGGACTCTGCACGCTGACACGGGAAATCGAATCGTGGATCAGGGACAGCGCGTGCCCGGATAACGGACCCGGTTTCGCGGATTCGCTTCGCCGTTGGTGAGCTTGTCGGACGGGCGGGAGCGGTTTACACTCCTCGATTCGTCTTGGCGGCCGCGGGTGGTCGCCGCGATCGTTTCGTTCGGGTTCCGGTCCGCGGATCGCCGCGGCCGGCGTGTGGGAGTCAGCCGTGCCGGGTCACAACCATCATCGGGCCAGCCACCTGTTCACCTCCGAGTCGGTCACCATGGGCCATCCGGACAAGGTCGCCGACCAGATTTCAGACGCGGTGCTCGACAGCCTGCTGGCCAAGGACCCGATGGCGCGGGTCGCGTGCGAGACGCTGTGCACGACCGGGCTGGTGGTCATCTCCGGCGAAGTGACGGTTCACAACCAGGCCGCGATCGACGCGCTCAACAAGGCGGAAGAGACCGCCCGCAAGGCCATCTACGACATCGGCTACACCGACCCGGCCCTGCGCTTCGACTACCAGAGCTGCGCGGTGGTGCGGTCGATCCACAGCCAGTCGGCCGACATCTCGCAAGGCGTCGATCACAGCAAGTCGCACGAGCAGGGCGCCGGCGACCAGGGGCTGATGTTCGGCTTCGCGTGCCGCGAGACCCGCGCCCTGATGCCGCTGCCGATCCACCTGGCGCACCGGCTGGTGGAGCGGCTGGCCGAGGCCCGCGCGAAGGGCGAAGTCGACTGGCTGAAGCCGGACGGCAAGAGCCAGGTGACGATCGAATACCGCAACGGCAAGCCGCACCGGCTGCATACCGTGGTCATCTCGACCCAGCACGAGGCCCGGCCGGAGCTGCTTGACCGCAAGGGCAACTGCAACGAGCGCTTCAAGCGGATCATCATCGACAAGATCATCAAGCCGGTCGTGCTGCGCGAGAACAAGTCGCTGTGGAACCGCAACATCGTTTTCCACATCAACCCGACCGGCCGCTTCGTCATCGGCGGTCCGCACGGCGACACCGGCCTGACCGGCCGCAAGATCATCGTGGACACCTACGGTGGGCGCGGCGCGCACGGCGGCGGCGCGTTCTCCGGCAAGGACCCGAGCAAGGTGGACCGCTCGGCCAGCTACATGGCCCGACACGTCGCCAAGAACATCGTGGCCGCCGGCCTGGCCGACGTGTGCGAAGTGCAACTGGCCTACGCCATCGGCGTGGCCGAGCCGGTCAGCGTGCTGATCGACACCGAGGGCACCGCCCGGGTCAGCGAGAGCGTGCTGTCGGACCTGGTGCGCGACCACTTCCCGCTGACGCCGCGCGGCATCATCGAGCATCTCAAGCTGCGGCGGCCGATCTACCGCCAGACGGCGGCGCACGGCCACTTCGGCCGACCCGGCTTCACCTGGGAGCAGACCGAGCACGCCGCCGACCTCAAGAAGGCCGCGGCGCGGTTCATTCGCAACTGAGGTTCTCGGGCCCGTCAGTCGCCGAACGTGTGCTTGTCACCTGACTTGAGATACTGACTGCGCGCGGCGGCGTACTCCTCGGCCGTTTCGGGCAGGCCGGGGACGGTTTGACCTTCTTCGAACTCTCGCTGCGATTGGCAGTCCCTGAAGATCTTCGAGAGGATCGGGATGCACCAGCCGCAGCCGGTGCCCGCGCCGAGACACTCCGACATGCGCGAGGCGCGCTGCGGGCGCTCGCGCCGCGCGAAGGCGATCAGCTTGCGCAGCGGCACGTGGTAGCAGTAGCAGATGCGATCATCCAGCTTCATGCTCGCTCCCGCCCGGCCGGGGCGTCAGGCGACGCCGCAGCCGGTCACCCGCGTCCAGTCGTCGAAGAAGCCCGGATAGGTCTTGCCGACACACTCGGCGTTTCGCAGCGTGAGGCCGTCGAGCGCCAAGCCGGCCAGCGCGAAGCTCATGGCGATGCGATGATCGTCGTAGGTGTCGATCGCCGCCGCCCGCATGCGGTCGGTTGGGCGCACGGTCAGACCATCGGCGTGGATTTCGACCTCGGCGCCGATCCGCTGAAGGCCGGCGGCCAGCGCGCCGATCCGATCCGATTCCTTCACGCGCAGGTTGGCCACGTTGCGAATCCGCGTCGGCCCGTCCGCGAACGCGGCCAGAACCGCCAGCGTCGGGGCGACGTCCGGCATCTCGCCGAGATCGGCATCGACGCCGCGCAGCCGTTCGGCCGACGGGCCGGTGACGGCCACGTGGCGGCGGCCGCGCTCGATCGCGCAACCCATCGACTCCAGCAACGTGAGAAACGCCATGTCGCCTTGCAGGCTGCCGCCGTCCAGCCCCGGCATGCGCACACGACCGCCGGTCAGCGCCGCGGCGGCGAAGAAATAGGATGCCGCGGTCGCATCCGGCTCGATCTCGGTGTCATGGCCGGCGTATTGTTGCGTCCCGGGCACGACGAAGCGCCGCAGGTCGCGCTCCACGACGGCCGCGCCGAAGCGTTCCATCATCGCCAGCGTCATCCGCACGAACGGCGCGCTCGTCAGCGGCCCGGCGACCTCGATCAGCACGTCGCCACGCGCGAGCGGCGCGGCCATCAGCACGGCCGACACGAACTGGCTCGAATCGGGCTGTGCAAGCTGCACCGTCCCGCCGCGCAGGCCGCGGGCCGACACCGTCAGCGGAAATGAGCCGGGCCGCTGCCCGCAGCGCACGGCCGCGCCGAGATCGGTAATCGCGGCCACCAGCGGCTCAATCGGCCGTTCGCGCATGCGAGCCGAGCCATCGAGCATGTACTCGCCCTGGCCGAGCGCAACGGCGCCGGTGAGAAACCTCGCGACGGTGCCCGCGTTGCCGCAGTAGAGGCTGGCCTCGTGCTCCGGCCAGCGTCCGCCACAGCCGTGGACGATGGCCGAGCGGGCGGTCTCGTCGAGCCGCACGCCCACGCCCAGCGCCCGGAGAGCTTCAACCATCAGCCGGACATCCTCGGCGATCAGCACATTGGAGAGTCGGGACGCGCCCTCGGCCAGCGCGGCCAGCAGCAACGCGCGGTTCGTCAGGCTCTTGCTGCCCGGGGGAACCATCTCGGCGTCGAACGGTCGCGGGGGCGGTCGCAGAACCACGTCGGTCATTCGGACATTCTACGGGAATGTCCGCGTCCAAGAATGTCCGCCCGGACGTCGATTCCGGGCGCGCCCGCGGGAATCCGCGCGGCCGGCGGCTTGATCAGCGCGGCGGCGGGGATACGATTCGGGTGAGCCGACGCCCCGCCCGGCCCGAGCCCCCGCGAGCCCGTGCAAATGAATCCGCCCGACCTCTATCGCCCCCCGCTGGTCTCGCGAGCCTTCGCGGTTCGCCGACTGCTGTTCGGGCTGGGCGTGGCGGTGGCCGTGATGACGCTGATCGCCGTGGGCTTGGCGGCGGTGGCGCACTGGCGCGAGGACGAGTCGCTCAGCCTGCTGCGTATGTCGGACCTGGCGCTTGGGCTGGTCTCCGGGCTGGGCCTGGCGGCCATCCTGATCGCGCTCTCGTCGCTGACGCGCTTCGCCGATGCGCTCAGCGCGTGCGCCAACGAGCTGCGCGTGGTGACGCGCGACGTGCGCGAGTCGGCCGACACACTGCACCGCTGCGTCGAGCAGGCCGGACGCGAGCCGGTACCGAGCCTGCCGCGCGATCTCGATCAGCACGTCGCCGCCGTCCGCGCGGCCTGCGATGAGATGCTCATCCTCGTCCGCGACGCACGCGAGAATACGCTGCTCTCCGACGAGCAGCGCCGCGAGAAGGCCCTGCGGGTCGAGCAGCACGAGCTGGACGAGGGCCGCGCCCGAGTCGACGTGCTGACCGCCGACGGCGACTTCCTGCGCGCGTCGCAGGTGCTCGAAGACCTGCGGCGGCGCTATCCGGGCCGCGCGGCGCTGGTCGATCTGGAACGGCTCGTGGCCCAGCGGCGCGAGCGGCGCGAGCACGAGGACATGCACCAGTTCGCCCGGCGGATCGACGAGTACATCAACATCTCGGCCTGGGACCGCGCTCGCGGCGTGCTGGAGGAGTTGCGTCAGCGTTATCCCGAGGCGGCCGGGCTGGCGCAGCTTCAGACCCGCATTGAGCGCGAGTATGAACTCTACGAGGATGCCCAACGGCGGCAGATGTACGCCGAGATTCAGCGCTACGTGTCGCGCAAGCGCTGGAGCGAAGCCCTCGCGGCCGCCCAGACCTTTATCGAGCGCTTTCCGCACCGCGACGAGTCTGACGCCCTGAAGCTCCAGCTTCAGACCCTGGCCGGCAACGCCGAAGTCGCTGCCCGGCAGGACATGGAGGCCGAGATCACCGAGCTGGCCAAGCGCGGTCAGTACGCCGAGGCCGAGGCGCTGGCCCTGATGCTGATTCAGCGCTGGCCCGACTCGGCCCAGGCCGAGATCATGCGCAGTCAGCTCGACCGGCTGCACGAACTGGCCACCAACCCCAATGCCCCGCCGCCGCGCGTTCGCCCGCCGGCCCAGGCGAATTCCCCGCTCGGTCTGCCGCCGCAGCCTCAGACGGGATAGCGCAGAAAGTAGCGGTCAGTCCAATTCTTCGGGTGGCATGCCCGCCCCTACGTCGTCGGGTGGCATGCCCGCTCCCAAGGCGGGCATGTGGGCCGACTGGAACGCCGAGTTCGCGCGAGTCCGCGTTGACCTGCTCGAAGGCGTTCGCGTTGTCCGCAGTTCGTGAACATCACGGACGCTGCTCGAAGACATGCCCGCCTTGAAGGGCGGACATGCCACCCGCCGCGCCTGTTCGCTGTACGGCTCGCAGGCGATCTTCATGACGTCATACCCCCGAATTCCCCAATCGGCGCCAATGGAACAGCGCGGCCGCCCGGCATTCGACGCGGGTGGCCTCGTCGCTTGTAATGCCCGCATGCCTGCCGGCTGGGTTCAGTCCGTCGCCTGTGTGACCACCACGCGGGCCGAGTATGGCATCTACCGCCCGCTGCTGTTCGCGCTGCATCGGACCGGTTATCGCTGCACCCGCCTCGTCGGCGGGACACACCTGCGAAGCGCGTTCGGCCGAACCATCGACGACGTCCGCGGCGACGACGTCGGGCCCATCGTCGAGGTCGACTTCCTCGCCGAGCGCGACGACGCCTTCGGCGTGACCCGGTCGGCCGGCGACGCGCTGGCGGCGTTCGGCCGCGCGCTGCATGCCGACCCGCCCGACTTGGTTTTCGTCCTTGGCGATCGCTACGAAATGCTCTCGGCCGCCATCGCCGCCCTGCTGACGCGCGTGCCGATCGCCCATCTGCACGGTGGCGACCGCACGGCCGGAGCCTACGACGACGCCATGCGTCACGCCATCTCGAAGCTGGCGGCCTGGCACTTCCCCGCCCTGCCGGAGCATGCCCGGCGGCTGGAAGCGCTGGGCGAGCCGGCTGAGCGAATCACGGTGTGCGGCAGCCTGGCGCTCGACGGCCTGCACCAATTCGAGCCGCTCTCGGCGAGCGCGCTGTCCAAGCACCTGGGGTTTGAACTCTCCGACCGGTACGCCGTCGTATGCGTTCACCCCGAGACGCTGGCCGGGGCGCAGCCCGCGAACTTGTTTCGTCAGGTCGCCGAGGGGCTGGGGGCGTTCGACGGGCCGGTGGTGGTGATCGGCTCCAACGCCGACGAAGGTCACCGCGCGTTGGCCGACGTGGTGCGCGCGTGGAGCGAGCGTCGCCCGCGGACGTACCGCGTCGCGTCGCTGCCGCAGCGCGTGTACTGGTCGCTGCTGGCCCACGCCGCCGTGCTGGTCGGAAACTCCAGCGCCGGCGTGATCGAATCGGCGTCGCTGCGGCTGCCGACGGTCAACGTCGGCCGCCGCCAGTCCGGACGGACGCGGGCCGGCAACGTCATCGACGTCACGTGGGATGCCACGGCCATTGCCGACGCCATCCGTGCCGCGACCGCGCCGAGTTTCCGCGCGGGGCTGGCCGGGCTGGTCAACCCGTGGGGCGATGGCCGCGCCGCTGAGCGAATTCTGGCGACAGTGGCGACATTGCCGCCGCGCGCGGTGTTGCTCGACAAGGCCGGCGCGTGACCATCCGGCCGATTGCGGGACACAGGGGGTCGTGCCTATCATGATCGCAGCGACATTGCATCGCCGTGGCATGGCCCGCGGCTGTTTCGAACAGGAGGCCGGCTGACATGCTCAGCAAGAAGATCGAGGCGGCGCTGAACGAGCAGATCAACCACGAGATGGAGGCGTTCTACAACTACCTCGCCATGGAGGCCTGGTTCGAAGACGCCAACCTGTCGGGGTTCGCCCGCTGGATGAAGGTCCAGTCGGCCGAGGAGCTCGATCACATGCGCCGCGTGTTCGAGTACATCAACGACCGCGGCGGCAAGGTGCATCTCGAGCAGGTCAACAAGCCGACGGCCAGCTTCAAGACGCCGCGCGAAGTGTTCGCTCGCGCCGCCGAGCTGGAGCAGGCCAACACCAAGAGCATTCACCGCTGTTACGCACTGGCCGTCGAGGAGCGCGACTACGCCACCCAGACCGCGCTGCAATGGTTCATCAACGAGCAGGTCGAGGAGGAGAAGATCACCAAAGAGATCACGGCCCTGCTTGATCGTGCCGGAGACGAGGCCGGCGCCCTGCTGATCCTCAACCGCCAGTTCGGCGATCGCGCCGGCGAGGGAGCGAAGGGCTGACCTTCGCGCACCGACCGGCGGCTTCCAAGAAATCGAGTATCCCAGCGAGCGAGGAACGACGCGTCATGCTGCGATGCGCTCGTCGCACCGCGATGGTCATCCCACTGCTCGCGCCGTGCCTGACTGGATGCGGCACCTGGCGGCCGCCCGTGCCGACCGCGGCGCAAATGGACCGCGGGTTGCTGGTGCTGTACCCCGGCGCGTTCAACGCGAGGCTCGAGCTCGGCGTCGTCGCCACGACGCTGCGCGACAGCGGATACGACCTCGCCTACGAGATCGTTCCCTGGGGCTACACCGAGACACAACTCATCGATCCCGTCGGGACGCACGACTCGACGATGCGGTTCGCCCGGCGCGAGGCGGAACGCATCGCCGACTATCGTCAGCAGCACCCGGACGGGTCCGTGATCCTGTTCGGCTACTCAGCCGGCGGCTTCACCGCCCTGAAGGTCGCCGAGGCCCTGCCCGACGCCGTGAAGGCGGACCGCATCGTCCTGCTGTCGCCCAGCATCTCTCGGCAGTACGATCTCACGCTCGCGCTGGAGCGCACCGAGCGGGAGATCGTGGTGTTCTACTCGCCATTCGATCTCGTGTCGCAGCTCGTCGGCCTGCTGCTGCGAGGCAACGACCTCGTCCGCGACGCCTCGGCCGCCACGTTCGGCTTTTCAATGCAGCACGAGCGGATCATCCAGATCGGCTGGACCCCGGACATGCTCGCGTTTGCGTCGATCGGCATGCACTGGGACCAGTTTGCCAACCCGGCGTGGCTGCGAACCTACCTGCTGCCGTGGTTCACGCTGCCCTGACCCAGCTCCACAGAATTCCACGACCGAAGGCGTGAGTGATCGTGCCGCTTGTCGCTCGGTAAGTGGCGACGCCGCGATCGACGAAGGTCGTTGATGCGGACGCCGCGACGCCCGATCTCGCGGAGGGGTCTCGACATGATCCCGATGTCGCCGATCCGTCGACTCGTGAGATGGATGGGCGCGGCCATTCTGACCGCCTCTTGCGCAGGCTGTGACTTGGAGCAACTCGCCCTGCTGTTGTTCTGACGAACGATCCCGCCAGGCGGCGGGTCGAGCCATTGAGCCAGCCGACGCGCCGCACACGCGCCGTCGGCCGTGCGGGGCGATGTGCGCGGCGAGCCGCCGCCCATCGCCCTGCCTCTTTGATTCGCCGCGCCGGTCAGCCCAGCAGCAGCATCGCCCACAGCAGCGTCGCGAAGCACCCCAGCAGAACGCCAATCGCGGACATGAGACGACCGCGGCCCCGCCGCCCGGCACGCTGAGAGGACCGCCAGCCCAGCGCGCCGGTGACGATGGCGGCCGGCCCCACCGGCAGGCAGATCAGCAATCCGAGCACCAGCGACAAGGCGGCCATGGGTGACATCGGGCGCGCGGCGGAGAAGACCGCGTCGGCTCCGTCAAGCGTGAATGGCGTGCCGCAGGTCTGGCAGAAGTCGGCGTCAACGCCGCTGCCGGCCGCGCAGCGGGGACAGATGATCTCGGTCGATCCGTCGGCGGCGCGGACGATGCGCGGGGCGCGATGTCCGGCCGCGGCGTAGGCGTGCATCGGCGTCGGCAGCTCGTCGTCGGCCGCGCCGCGAGCGACCGGCGCCGGGACGCCGCTGGCCGGGTCGACCTGCGGAATGGTGAAGGTGGCTGAGCAGGTCGGGCAGCGGCCCGGGCGACCGGTCAGGTCCGACGACGCCTCCAGCACCGATCCGCAGCGCCGGCAGGGAAACTGAAACCGCCGCGGCCGTGAGGCGGCGCCCGCGGCCTTCGCGGGCTCACCGACCGGCTCATCGGGCATGGCACTCTGGAGTTGCGACACGGGCGGCGGGACGTTCTCGAGCGACTGCTGGCAGTAGGGACACGCCGGCAGCGCGGGGCCGCGCTCCTCGGCGAACGGGATCGGCATTTCGCAATGAGGGCAGGTCCGTGATTCCGCCATGGGCTCGAATGTTAGCCCGTCGCCGAAAGAAAGCAGCGAGCCTCGGCCGACGCGGACCGAGGCTCGCCTGAATCATCGTGCGGAATGCGGGCCGATCGCTCGATCGAGCGGCGGCTCGCGCACGCTCAACTGGCGACGATGTTCGTGGTCCCGCCGGTCGAATCCGACGGGAATACGAACGCGCCGGGCGTGCTCGTGCCCTGAACCTGTGACCCCTGCCCGGAACCGCCGAAGGTCGAGCCGATGAAGGCGTTGATCAGGGCGGTGATGATCCCGTACGGGTTGAACAGGCCTCCGAAGCCGTTCAGCCCCAACGGGACGTTGATGTTAACCGTGAGCGCGTCGCTGGTGAGGTAGCCGCGGAGACATCCGCCCGAGGCCGGAAGCACGGCCAGCAGCGCCACGCACGCCATCGTCACTCGAGTTCGTCTGTTGCGAAACATGGGCGTCCTTACGGTTGGTTGCCTTTGCGAGGGGCGTGCCGAGGCCGCGAGAGAGCGTCCCGGCGGCACGCGCCTTCTGCTCTCTCGTCGGATCATGCTAGGGTTTGATTGAACGAAAAGTCCAGCCGCGGTTTTCCGGACGCAGTCAGGACGGCTCGAACGCCACTTTCACCACCCCCCGCCCGCCGCGTTGAATCAGCGTTTTGAATGCCGCCCGATAATCCTGCAGCGGGAATCGATGCGTCAGCAGCCCGCTCAGGTCGAGCCGTCCGGATGCGAGCCAGTCGAACACCACCTCGTAGGTGTGCCGCGGGCGCTCGTCGAACGCCTCGATCTGCCTCCCGTTGCAACCGACCACCTCAAGTTCGTTCAGCCAGAGCGGCGTGGCGTCGACCACCGCAATCTGGGTCGTTCCGACCAGGCAGACCGTCCCGCGCGCGGCGGTCCACTTCATCGCATCGGTCAGGCTCGCGCCGCTGCCCACGCAGTCGTAGGTCAGCTCCGCGCCGCCGAGAAACGCCTGATTGCCGAAGCGGGCCGCGCGGCGACGACCATCCAGCGCCGCCGCCATGTCGTCGTAGCGCTGCTCCGGCCGCCAGTCGCGCGGGTGGATGCGGACGTCGTCGGCCCCGAACCGCCGCAACCGGTCGGCCTGATCGGCGTGCCGCACGACAGCGATCACGCGATTGCGTCGGTGCAGCGCGCGGATGGCCGCCATCACCCCCAGCGCGACGATGCCGCCGCCGAGGATCAGCACGCGCTCGCCGTCGCGCGGATCGCGCCGCAGCACGGCGTGCGCCGCGCAGGCGATCGGATCGACCAGCACCGCAAGTTCGTCCGACAATGAGTCTGGAACCGCCACAAGCTGCGACGCGTGCGCCACGAACGACGACGACCAGGTGCCGCCCGTGCGCGCACACACGCCCAGAATCAAACCGGCCGGCAGGTCGCCACGGTCCGGATTCTCGCACAGGCTCGGGCGACCGGCCGCGCACTGGGCGCACAACGGCTCAATGTGCCGCGGGCGGCAGGACAGGCACGGATCGACGCAGACGCGCTGCCCGACGCGCCAGCCGGGCACGCCGCCGCCGACCTCGACGATTTCTGAGACGTTTTCGTGGCCCAGCACGGACGGGAAAGTGGCGAAGCACTGGAGGATCGTGGCGGGGTGGTTTCGCAGCATGACCAGCGACAGGTCGCTACCGCAGATGCCCGCCAGCCGCGGCCGCAGCCGAACCCACGAGCCGCCCGGCAACGCCGGTTCCGCGACCTCGCGCAGTCGCAGCCCGCCCACCGGTCCGAGCAGCGTTCGCGGCGCGACCCGGCCGGCCAACCAGGCCAGGGGCCAGCGGACGCGCGGCGGATCGAAGACCAGTGCCTGCATGGGGAGGGAGAATCTGCGATCGAGTCGAACGCGGCGCGAAGCCGCCGCGCCGCGCGCCGACTACTTGCCGCAGTAGTCGACGATCCGCGCGAGTTCGCTGCGAAGCTGGCCGCGGGCCACGATGCGATCGACGAAGCCGTGCTCGACCATGAACTCGGCCGTCTGGAATCCGGCCGGCAGTTCGGTCTTGACGGTGTTCCAGATGACGCGCGGACCGGCGAACCCGATCATCGCGCCGGGTTCGGCCACGATGACATCGCCGAGAAAGGCGAAGCTGGCGGCCACGCCGGCCGTGGTCGGATCGGTCAGCACCGTGATGTAGAGTCCGCCGTGGGCGTCGTGCCGCGACACCGCCGCGGACGTCTTGGCCATCTGCATCAGGCTCACGAGCCCTTCCTGCATGCGGGCGCCGCCCGAGGCGGTGACGGCCACGATCGGCAAATCTTCGTCGGTGGCCCGCTCGATGGCGGCGGTCACCTTTTCGCCCACGACCGAGCCCATCGAACCCATGATGAAGAACGGATCCATCACGGCCAGGATGACGGCGCGACCCTTGATGTAGGCCTTGCCGGTGACGACGGCTTCGCGCACGCCGCCTGCTTCGCCGGCGTCGGTCAGGCGATCGCGATAAGCCTTGCTGTCGCGCCATTTGAGCGGGTCGGTCGAGACGAGATCCGCGCCGAATTCCTCGAACGCGCCGGGATCGACCAGTTGTTCGATTCGCGTGCGGGCGCCGATGCGATAATGAAGTCCGCACTCGGGGCAGACGTGCAGGTTTTCCTCCAGCACCTTGCGAAAGATCATCTTCCCGCAGGCGTCGCACCGCATCCACAGGCCTTCGGGCACTTCGACTCTGGCCATTCGAACTCCCGCCGCCTGCGTCATGCGCCGTACAACCCGAGCACGATGTTCGAGATCACCTGCGAGATGATGGCCTGGATCGGCTGCACGACGTTCGTCTGAAGCAGAGTCAGCCCGGTCCCGACGCTCAGGAAGCTCGCCATGGCCGACCACAGAAAGAAGTTGATCACCAGGAAATCCATCGATCCTCCCTCGCCCTTTGGCGAACTGACGTCTCGAACCGGCGCTATCACCGCTGGCGAGCGCCGTCTCAGATCGTCCCTGCGCTTGACAGGAGCTGATTGATGCCGTCCCGAATCGGCTGTAGCAGCCCCAGCTGGTCGATCGCCGCCAGCGATGTCAGGCTGAGAATGTCGACGAGCATGAACACGATTGCCGCGCCGAGGATGAAGAGCAATTCCATCATCGGGACCACCTCCGCTCCGGCGAACGCGGACATTATATCCCGTCGGCGGCCTGCCGCACGCCGCGACGGCGCCGGGTCGCAGGGCCCCACGCCATGGCACGAGCACGCCGTGTTCACCAGACCGATGGCGCTTCAACGCCGTCGAGCCAAGCATGACGCGAACGCTGCGTAAAATAACAGAGCCCGCGCTGTGGCGCGGGCTCTTATCTCGATACACGCCGGGTCGGCTCGCGCACCGTGACGGATGGCGCGATAACCCGGCGCTGGTTCGGTATCACCGCCACGCACGGGCGGCGGTGAACTCGCGCGACAAGCGCGTCAGCGAGCGAACCAGGTGAGGATCGCCGACAGCAGGATGTCGAATGGCGAGAACAACCAGTTCCAGAACGGGCCACCCGGAAAGTAGCTCGCGGTGATCTGGAGCACCGACTGCAGGCCATACACGCCATAGCGAAGCCAATTCATACGATATCCCTTTCTTCCACCGTTCCCGCATTCACGTCACATGAAACCGCGCCGCGCTTGTTAGACCACCGCGAAGATGCGTGGGGAACGATCCGCCATCTTCGCTCGTGTCCACGGCGGTGCCGCGCTGATTGCTCAGCGCGAACCGGCACCGAAATATCGGCAACCGCGCCGACCGGCCGAGAATCTACAGACCCCGTTCGGACGCGTCAACTAGAAAAGACCGCACAAACCAGCCCGAAAGCGCCGCCGACCCGAGACAAAAGAAAAGAGGCCCGCGCACCCGCGCAGGCCCCTTTCCGAGTTCACAGCCTCTGGTTCGCATGGCATTGGGGGCCATACGAAGTCTGCAGACTTCAATCGCCGGGCCGGCAAAGCCGGCACCGACGGGCGCTGTGCTTACTCCAAGCAGCGCGTGCCAGCCTGCGGGCCGGCCGCCGCTGCTCATCGGATCATCCTTAGCGGCCGAACCAAGTCAGCACGCCCGACATCAGAATGTCGACCGGGGTGAAGATCCAGTTCCAGAACGGGCCGCCCAAACCGTAGGTGGCGCCAAGCTGGAGGAGCGACTGCAGCGCGAACGTGCCGACGCGAAGCCAATTCATGTGAATTCCCTTTCTTCGATCGTTCCCGCTTTCCTTTGTACCTACACTGAAGCCGTTTGCCTTGCGAGCACCGCGAAGATGCGTGGGGAACGATCCGCCACCCTCGCGAGCACCCCGGCCTTGCCGCGCCTGAAGGACGAGGCCTTTCAAGCTTATCGCCTAAACGCAGGTCGGGAGTTTAACGACGCCTTTTCCGGCGTGTCAACAGGAATTTCAGGATAGGAACGCGGATTTTTTGCGGCCGCACAGCGTCGCGCCACGCACACTAGGCCGGCGGCTGGGCCTGAACAAACGCCATAAAATGCGAACCAGAAAATAGTTACGACTGTCCGCCAGGGATTACCAGTTCTCGGACGTGAACCTCCACCATTCGACTGAGGAGCGCCCCGTGCCCAGCCGCGATTCCAGCACTCTCGCGCGGTGCAGTCCCCCACGCGGGCCCATCGCCGCGTGCCGCCGACGTCAGCGCAGCTTGAAATCCGCCGACACCGCGTTGTGGTCCGAACCGCTCGTTTCCATCTCGCCGTGAATCACCCGGAACGACTTCTCAACATAACGCGTCGCCATCGCCGGCGAGCATAGGATGAAGTCGATCATCGAGCGATAGGGTTCGCGATTGAACGTCACATGCTCCGACGCAGGCCGCTCGTCGTGGAAGCTCCGCAACGCCCGGTCGCCCTCTCCGCGAATGGTCCGCAGCGGCCCGCTGTCCCAGGTGTCGTTGAAGTCACCGCCGAGCACGAAGCGGTAGCCGGGGTCCTGCCGGAGACGTTCGTCCAGAATCGCGCGAATCTTGCCCGCCTCCGCCTGCCGGATCGGCGCGGAGCCCTCGGCCTCGCCGCGCTTGGACCTCAGATGCACCACGTACACGTCGAACGGCGGCGCATCCCGCGGCTCGATGCGCACTTGGAGCAGATCGCGGCGAAAGCGTAGCTCGCCGCCGGTCGACAGCGGAAAACGCAGGTGCCGGTGCGAGGTCACCGGGCCTACGGGCAGCCGCGAAAGAACGGCGCAGTCAATGCCCCGACCGTCGTTGCCCTCGAACAACACGATGTGCTCGTAGCCCATGTCCGCCAGGTAGGCGTGCACGAACCGCTCCAGCACGCCCCGGTTCTCCACCTCGGCCAGTGCCAGCACGTCCGCGTCGAGCTTGCGGATGGTCCCCGCCAACTGCCACATCTCGCCGCGCGGCTTGGGGCGGGTACCTTCGTCGGCCGTGTACGGGTCGTCATGGTCGTCGAACAGGTTCATGACGTTATAGGAACCGATCCGAACCAACCCGTCGGCACGCGCCGGTCGCGAGGTCGCCGTGGGTGTGGCGGCGGCGTCATCCGCCAACACTCGGATGCGCTCGGGCGAATCGATCACCACCTGCGGCTCGCCCCGATATTCGTCGATCAGCCCGCGCACCTCGACCAGCTTGCCGGGATAGGCCGAGTCCGGCTCCTCCGGAAATTGGCTCAGCGATTGGTTTCGTATGAAGATCTGCAACGAGCGATTGGCCGGCACGTCGAAGTACAGGACGATGCCGCCCTGGTTGCGGCGCGACTGGATCAGCCGCCCGACCACGAGGACTTCCTCGCCCATGTAACGCCGCGCATCCCGCCAGTCGATCCGCAGCCGCCCCTCGAACGGGCCGAACTGCACCTCTTCCGCAAGACCGACGGCCGGCGCCGTGGCCGGGGCGGTGGTCGTCGCCGGCTGCCCGAACAAACACAACGCAAGAAGCATCAGCACGGACGTCATCACGTTCACCTCCAGCCGTTTGCCAACGCGGCGTCCACGAGCCTACTGCAACCAACCGCGTCGGCGGAAGCCCGGGCGGTTCAGGCGGGCAACCGGCCCGAGCCGCCAGCAACCGAGACGCGCCACGCCCCCGCCAGCGTCGCGCAGACCCCCAGCACGACGCTGCCGGCCGCGCGACACGCCGGAGACGCGAAGAGCGCAAGCGTCAGCAGCCAGATGCCCAGGCAAGCCGCGGCGAACATGCGATCACGCCGCACGCCGCCCAGCAGCGCCTCGGCGCACAGATACGCCGCCGGGACCATCGGAACCGCCAGCCAGTACGAGATGAAGTGCGGGTTGGCCAGCAGCATGACGCCCAGCCACGCGGCGAACGCGGGGCCAAGGTCGCCCCTCGGTCGCCACGTGCGCCACGCCGCCAAGCCCGCGGCGCCGCCCACGATCGCCAGCCACAACACCATCAGACCGGAGGCGGGAAGCGTCGCGATCTGCACCGTGCGCCCGGCGCGGGAATAGTCGACCGGCCGGAACAACCGCACGAGCGTCGAGGACAGGCCGGAGCGTTTGTAAGTCTCGATGTCGCCCGAGTGCTCCTCCCAATAGCGGAAGAATGCCCACGGCGAACGCGGTCCGGCCGTGTCGGCGCGGAAGTGTCGCCAGCCCTCGCGCTGGTTGGTCCAGCCGAACACCGCCGTCAGCAGTAGCGGACCGAGCACGATCCACGCCAGGCCGCAGCTCGCCAACGTCGTCCAGCGCCGTCGCAGCACGAAGTAGGGCAGCAACACGATCGGCAGCGGTTTGATGAGCAACGGGACGGCCAGCGCCACGCCCGCGACGACCCCGCGGCCGCGCTGCGACCACTCGAACGCCGCCACGCAGCAGAACAGCACCAGGGCGGTGAGCTGGCCGACCGTCAGGTCGGCGACGACGCCGACCGCGGCCAGCGCGATGACCGCTCCGGCCGCCAGCGCGTGCGATCCGCGCGTGGCCCGCGCCAGACCGGCCCGCGCCGCCGTCCACCACGCCACCTGCCAATACATGGTGACATCGAGCAGCCACCAGCCGACCGCCGCGGGGCGCAGCGGCGGCGCCGACAGCAGCATGAACAACGGCCGCGTGGTCGGCGGATATGACAGCGGCAGGTGCTCGCCCAGCCGGCCGGTCGCGCGGGCCACCGCGCCGTCCTCGCGAAACTCGCTGAAGTCGCCCTCGCCGTGCCCGACGCGATGCAGCAGCGACACCAGGGTCGGCGACAGCACGAGGCAGGCGACCGCTAACCCGATCCAGTACTGGCGGCGTCCGGTGCGCACGGGCCGCGAGTATACCGCCCGTCGGCCGACACCGACGCGCGCATGAAAAAGGGGCGGATCACGAGGACCCGCCCCTCTGGATCAGATCGAGCGACGCCGGACGATCAGCGCTCTTCGCTCAGCACCGCGAAGTTGGCGACGTCGTCAAGGTTGCCGAAGATGCCGTCCTTGCCGGCCGAAAGCAGGATGAAGCTCTCGCTGTTGACCGGGCGAGGATACTGGATGATCGGCGGATTCGAACCCGCCACGTAGCTCGAGGCCCGGAACGAGCGGATGAACTCGGCGAAGTTGTTGTCGAGGAACTGCGCCGTGCCGGGGTTGTAGAGATACGACGCCACGTTCGCATCGGAGATGCGGTGCTGGCGGCCCACCGGGCTGGTGAACAGCGCGTTGTCCCGGCCATCATAGACGCCGTCGCCCACGTTCGGATCGACCGGCACGCCGGCCGGCGACTGGATGATCGGCGTCGACTGGTTGGTGCGCGGGTTGGCGCGGTAGTAGAGCACCGGAAAGCCGAACTTGTCGACGAACACCGGCACCGTGGTGTCGGCTGCATCCACCCGCGGCAGGTAGGGGTTGGGCACCGCGCTGGGATCATAGGTGCCGAACGCATCCTGCGGCGGCTTGTCGGCGGTGGCCGAGGCGATGCCTTCCGGGCGGATGTAGGCGTTGCGCCGCGCCCGGGGGAACTGGCCGGCCGGAACCGCGCCGGCGTACCAGCGGCTGTCGACCGCCGCGCCGGGCCCGAGGCCGGCCTTCGGGTCGTAGCCGAGGAAGTCGCGCCCGACCATCGCGTCGACGATCAGGTGGGCACCCGTGAGGTTGTTCACTTCCCAGTTGTTGATGGCCGTGTTCTGCGCGGCGAGCTGGCCGTACGGCCCGAACGTGAACGGGTTCGAGGCCGGGTACTGCCCCTCGTCGTTGCGGAACATCTCGCAGCCGGTCGAGATGGCGTTGAGCTGGGCGCTGACGGCCGTGCGCGTCGCCGCCGTCCGCGCGGCCGACAGCGACGGGACCAGAATCCCGATCAGCAGGGTGATGATGGCGATGACGGTCAGCATCTCGACCAGGGTGAAGCCGGACCGCCGAGGCGCGCGACAGTGCGCTTTCATGGGTGGGTTCCTCCGTGGGCCGATGGTGCGACGAGAGCCGGCCTCGGCCCGAAGCGGCCTGATGCTCCGTGGGAATGATCGAATCATGATATCGTATCCATTCCACTGGCCGGGGTAAAGTCCGATCAAGCAGCCGCCCGGCCGGCCGGCTACTTCATGTCGTTGTAATAGTCGTCATCGGCCCGGCCCTCGACGGTCGGCAGCACCGGGCCGCGACCGATCAGGTCCTCGATGGCCGTGCGACTGCGGTCCATCACCATCCGCGTCCGCCGCAGATAGCGGCCGTTCTCGTCGATCAGGGCGATGTACACCGTGAACACGTCCGAGCGGGTCGTCAGCAGGTTGGCCCACCTCGTGACGTAGACATCGCGCGTCCGAATGTCGTTGGCGGCCGCGGCCGTGAGGTCGGCGTTGCGGTCGAAGTCGGGCGAAGCGGTCGGCGCGGCGAGATTGTCGGGCGACCGGCCGCCGAGCATCAGGAAGCGCTGCACGTCGAAGCGCACATCCTGGAAGCCCAGCCCGTTGACCGCCGCCGCGCCGCCGACCCGCAGCAGATCGGCGACGCTGGTGAACGGCCGGCCGGCGTGGTCGCTGCCGGTCAGGTCGGCCATGTCCTCGGGGTCGTTGCCGAACACGGACACGAGCGGGCGGTTCTCGCGCAAAGAGACGATGGCCGGCGCGAAATCCCACGAAGTGGCCGGATCGGGCGGCGAGCCGGGTCCGATGCGCGTCACCCAGGGCACGGCCCGCAACACGGCGGCCGGCGCGGTGTTGACGTTGATGAGTCCGGCCTGCCGGAAGGCCACCCGCGCAAACTCACCCGGATCGTTGGGAACGCCGTTTCCGTCGTTGTCGATCGGCCGGCACGTCCCGGCGGACGGATCGCACCAGAAGTCGAACTGGCCGCCCGTGCAGGTGAGCCGGGCGAACAACTCCGACACGCGCGGTCGGCCCACGGGCGTCAGCAGGTCGGCGAAATCGAGCCGGCCCGCGGCGCGCATGACATCGGCCGGCCCGACCCCGGTGGGCAGCGCGCCGGCGTTGATGCGGGCGCTGTGCATGAAGAACGCCAGCTTCTCCGGAACGGTCAACGGCTCGTTCGGCAGGCTCGTCGATGCATCGATGCCATCGTGGCCAAAGGCCAGCAGCCGGGCCAGGTCGAGCGGCGACTCGAACGCCCGGGGCGGCGGAACGCCCCCGGGCGCGAGACCGAAATCGCGGAAGGTCCACACGCTGGCGATGACCTCGTTGTCGTTGATGGCGACGTCGTTGGGCTCTCCGATCGTGTGCTGGTCGATGCCGTGGCGAGCGACGCTGCGAGCGACCGTGAACTTCCAGTTGAGGCTCTCCGGCACCGCCGGGTTGACCAGCTCGGCCCGCTGGAAGAAGTTGCGCTGCACGTCGTCAGGATCACCGGGCGCGGGCTGGACGGCTTCAATCCAGTTCCCGCGCACCGCTTCCGGGCGTGCCGCCGAGTCCATGATGAAGGCGTCACACGCCTGCGGAAACGGGTTCCCGTCGATCGTCACGTCGGGGCGGATGAGGTACAGGCGTCGCGGTCGCATGCGTCCGCCGGACGTCTCGACCATCTGCGACAGTACCAACTCGTTCTCCTGCCTCGCCGGCGGCGGCGTGGCCGTTCCGAACATGCCCACCCAGTCGTGCGACAGCACCGTCAGTCGTCCGGGCACTCCACCCGTCTCGCCCGGGATCGGGTCAAGGTTCAGGATCGGGCTGGCCGGATCGCTGCCGATCTTCAGGCGATAGCCGAACATCGCCTGCCGATAGGGATTGACCAGTTCGACGGCATAGCGGCTCAGAACGGTCGAGCCGCTCTCGTCGATCACGCACAGCGCGTACACCTCGCTGAAGAACGGCTGCGACTCGAGGCCGATCACCGGCTGGGTGGCGAGCGGCGCGAGCGGGCCGGCGGTGGACGTGCTGAAGATGACCGTCGGCTCCGAATCCGAGTCGCGATAGTCGATCAGGTTCGCAGCGAGTTGCGCGGCAACTCTCACCGGGTGACCGAATGAGGTGGCGTCGACCGGGTCCGACAGGACCGGCAGGCCCTGATTCAGGTTGCCCTGGGAGACGTTGAGCATCGCCCACAGCAGCCAGCCGAGGTAGGTCGCCCGCTCGGCCGAACTGAACTCGTCCAGCGGCTGGTTGATGTCAATCTTCTCCGGGCTTGAACCGAAGGGCGCCAGCGTGAGCGGCTGGACCACGATGGGCTGAACGATCGACTGGAGATACAGGCCGGAAAACGGTTGGGTCGTCGGCGCGTGCGCGCGGTCCGAGACATGGCTTGCCGTCGTCAGCAGCGGGCGGCGGAGGGCCGGAATGTCGGTTGAGAACGGGCCGAACGTGCCGAAGACGTTGCGGCGGTTGACCATCGTTTCGGTTTCGAGCAGCGCGATCCAACTCAGCGGACCGGTCGTCTCGTTCAGCGCGAAGCGCGTCCAGCGGCCGCCGACCGGCGCGGCGATGGTGTTCGGCAAGACCGGGGTGAGGCCGAATTGCAGGGCCTGATTGCCCGACCCGCCGCCGCGGTAGGCGCCCAGCACGTTGCGGCCGCGCAGGGCCATCTCGTCGAGCCGATCGAACACGCCGTAGCTCGTCGCGAACAACCCCGGCACGCTCCCGCCGACCAGCCAGCGCCGCAGCACGTCGGGCACGTAGCCGTTGCCGTCGAACGTCGGCGAGTTGCTGATGTCGCCCGACATGCGATAGCCGGTTAACTGCTGGATCCTGACGCCCCGGTCATTGTCGACCACCGGCGCGAGGTTCGCGCCCGGCGCGGCCCACGGCCCGTCGACGCAGATTTCGGTCGGCCAGCGCCCGCGGAACTGGCGATCGCCGGTGGGCGGGTTGGGGGTGTGCCACATGAGGTCCGTGTTGTCCCAATTCCCGTCGCCGTCGGTATCCACTGCGGCGGCCGTGTTCAGATTCACCATCGACGAGTGGTCGACGATGCGGACGACCGCGTACACCTCGCGCGGCTCGTCGCGGCGGTTGGACGACCACGGCAGCACGAGGCTGATGGGCGAGTCCGGCACGCCGTCGCCGTCGGCATCGTACAGGTCGACCTCGCCGTCCATGTTGGTATCGAAGTATGGAAAGTCGGCGGCCGTCCGGTTGGTGGCCGGGCCGCCGCGCAACTCGGGCACGGCCGCCCAGATCCGCCGCGCTTCGGCGATGCTGACGTTCGTCGTGCTGCCGGCGATCGGCGTGGTGATGACGTTGCGGCCCAGCACGCTCTGCACGGCCCCATGGATCGAACCGCCCGCCAGTCCGGGGATCGGCAACGAAAAGTCCGGCGGCACCGTGCGTACCAGCACGTCCTGAAGACTCGACGTTTCACCCGGCGGCAGCGGCACGGTCGGTCGGTCGGCATATACGACCACCGGCGTCGCCGGCAGGTTCGGCACATGGTCGGCCCCGGTCCGCGAATTGAACCGCCAACGAAAGTTCTTCGTGGTCAGCGGCGGACCGTTGGCTGGAATGTCGGACCCCAGGTACGACACGCGACGCCACGCCAAGGTCGTCTCGCTGGGCTGCGCGATGTTGCCGGTCGGAAACGCAATCGGCCCGGCTGCCGACGTGTCGCGCGGCAGGTAGGGCACGGTCGACGCCAGCCAACGGTCGTACGGGCCGGGCGCGTCGAACGGCTCGTTGGTCTCGTGGCCGTCGCTGGTGGCCGGCGTGGGCGGAACGAGTTGGCGATTCAGAAAGGTCGGAGTGCCCGGAATATCGCCCCAGACGTCGGCCCGCAGGCGCTCGCGGACGTTCTCGATGACGCCATCCAGCAGCGCCGTGGGCGTAGCCGCCGCGCGGACGAGCTGCACACGGCCGCGCTGCGAGCGGACGCTGGCCAGCAACCCGACGCCGATCAGCGCCAGCAGCGTCAGCGCCCCGACCGTGAAGATAAGGATGGTCGCCCGCCGACGCGGAGACGGCGATTTCCCGGATTGTTGGCGTAACCCGAACATTCCTAGTCCGACCTTGAAGCCCGTTCGAATGGTACGAATCCCCCCGGGTGCCGACCAGCCCAGACGGCGGTTAAGTTTCATGTATTTCACAACTTAGGCGCGACCGTCCATCCGCAATCCCGGCCTCGAACCTGAAATCCCGGATTTCAGATGCCGCCGCGCCCGGTCGCCACGCCCGCACAATCGTCACAACCGTGGCACCCGCGCCATGCCGAAACCGCCGGCGAAGAATCTGAGACCTCAGAACTCAAGTCCGGCCGCACCGAAGGCGAAGCGCCGCGCGCACTCCCTCAACTCGGCAGCCGCACGACGAACGAATACTCCAGTCCCGAACGCTTTACTGCTACCGCCTGTCCGCCGACGGCGTACGGAGTCGGCGTGGTCCACGGCGTCTGGTCGTAGGCCTCCTCGGTCGCCAGGCGGTCCTGCGCGTCGTACACGCGGAACGTAAACCGCAGCGCTTTGGGCCGAGCGTCCCACGTCGCCGGCGTCCAGATGGCGCGATAGCGCACTTCGGCCGCGCTGGCGTAGGTGCCGTGGAACTCGACACCGAGCGGACCGACCGGCAGGGCCGGCGGCACCGGCGCACCAACGGCCGCGAACCGCGCCGACCACAGTTCGTGCTCCACCACGTCGCCCGACACGTTGTTGAGCGCTGGAGCCGGATCGGTCCAGCCCGTGGCGCCGCTGGTGTCGCGGCGCTGGCCGAACCACTGCGTGGCCGGGTCGATCGGCTGGTAGGTCGCGAAGTCGCCCAGCGGCGGGCCCGGCTGCGGGCGCGGATCGACCGGGCTGCCGTCGGTCCACTCGATCCGCAGGTCGGCGATGCGATTCTGGAGGTTGAAGGCCGCGCGGCGGTAGTAGTTGGGCTGATCGCTCGGGTTGCCGGGCGGATCGATGCCCAGCCGCGTCGGGCAGCGCGTCAGGTCCCAGAAGCCTCGAATCGTCAGGCCGTTTGACAGGCGACTCAACGTCAAAGCGACCACCTGCACGCCCGTATCCTGCACGGCGTCGATGCCGCAGGCGTAGATGCCCTGCAACGGCACCGGCACGAACGGGTCCGGCAGCCCATTGCCGGGCGGTGGCGCTTCGCCAGTGAACGAGGTGAACGCGCCCGCCGCCCCAAGCAGAATGACGCGCTGCGAGATCAGCCAGTCGCGCGCGGGCACGTTGAGCAGTCCGCGACCGTCGGGATCGCCGGGGCCGAAGAAAATGAACGCCTCGGACGACGTAAACGGCTGGAAGCCGGGGTTGTTCGCCGACGGCTGCTTGCGGTCCGTGGCCGACTGGAACTCATCCGCCGCGCCGGCCGCGATGAAGACCAGGCGATCGTGGCGGACGGTGAACGCGGCCGGGCCCAGCTCGGATTCCGGATGCGCGAGCAGCGGCGGCGGGCTTTCGATGATCAGCAGCGACGACGGCTTGAGCCGGGCCAGTTGCCGACGCACCGCCTGCTCGAACACGGCCGCGGCCTCGAGCGTTTCCGCCTGGCCGATGGCCCGGCCGGAGGCGGTCGAACTCATCGAAAACACCTGCGCCACCGCCAGCATGATGGCCAGCAGCAGCGCGACCGAGACCAGCGCCTCGATCAGCGTGAAGCCGGCCCGGCGGCCGGATCGGACCGGGATCAGGATGTCATGCGTCACGGGCGGCTCCGTCCCGATCAGAAGAAGACCCAGTCCAGCACCGGCGACTTGCGGGTGAAGGCCTTGAGATTGTTCGGCGCGGGCGAACCTGCCCACGCACCCCAGTCGAACGCCGGCGGAATGATCAGCAGGTCGCAGTAGAACGGGTTGGCCGCGGGCGGCGTGAGCACCTGAAGGTCGCTCAGGTCTTCGAGCACCTGGACGGCCCAGTCGCCGGTCTGCGCGACGGTCAGGACGCGCCCGGACGCAATCGAAGGCGTCGGGCGATTCCCGAACGGATCGTACACCCAGCCGCTCAGGATCATGCGCGTGCCGGGCGGCGCGAGCCGCGCCAGCGGCACGCGGATGCCGCCGGGAACGTCCCCGATCACGAACTGATTGGTCAGCGAACGTCCGCCCAGATACTCGACAGTGACGCGCCACGGCACGGGCAATCGCACCTGCCCGTTGGAGCTGCTCGGCATCGGGTTCACGAACGCGGTCTGAAGGTTCGACTCCAGATCCTGAACGGCGAAGGCGTCGTTGCGCGACAGCCGCACCAGCGCCGCCGCGTACTCGATGCGCCGCGCGGCCGTCTCGCGGTAGAAGCCCAGCCACGCCAGCCGCTGGGCCGGCTCGACCGCCTCGAAGTCGTTGGCAGGCGCGCGCGAATCGCTCAGCAGGTCGGCGGCGGACCAGAAGACGCGGTTGCTGCTCAATCTCGCATCGGGCGGCACCGGCGTCGGGAAACCGCCGTAGTAGTTCAGGACGTTGGCATGGTCCGACCACGGGAGCAGGCCGAACGAACCGAGCTGCAACGGCGCCCAAGTCGACGCGGGCGTGCCGTCGGCGACCATGTTGGGCGACGGCAGCGCCAGCCACGGGCTGTCGTCTCCGACCGGAAACGGAGATCCGCCCGTGATCGGCCGCCACAGCGTGGTGTCGATGCGGCTGGTGAGGATGGCTTGCGCCCGGTGAGAGAGCGTCAGGCCGCTTGCGCCCAGCACGGCGTCGCGATGCTGCGACATGGCCACCGGGAAGATGGCCGCCACCATGATCAGCCCGATGCCGAGCACGCCGACCGCGACCATGACCTCCTGAAGCGAGAAGGCGCGGCGCCGCGCCGCGCCGGCCGTGATCCGCCGCGTACCTGCGTCGCCGAACTGTCGCCGCCTCGCCCGCATCATTCCGCCCCCGCCAATTCCCGACCCGAATGCGGGTTCACGAACACGAATCGCACCGCCTCCGGAAACGACCGGCAGCGGCGCAGCCACTCGACGATGTCGGCCGGCCGCGGCGGGTTCGCGCCCAGCGCGGCGAACACCTCCTCGACCTTGCCGCGGTCCGACACCACGAACCCCGGCGTCGAGGTGATCAGCGAATCGGTCGCGTTCACCTGGTAGCCCGCGGCGCCCACGTCCGGCTCTCCACTGACGCGACGATTCGGCGTCGCGACCGCATTGCCGAGATAGTCCGCGGGCAGCCGCGTCGCGATGCGGCGCATCCGCGTCACCATCAGGCCGGTCGTATCGAAGCACAGCATCGGCCAGGCCAGGTTGTCGTATGAGACCTGGTTGTCCGACACGGCCCGCAGCCGCGAGCCGCCGGCGTCGGTCACGGCGTCAAAGTCGATCGGCAGCACGATCACCAGCGGCCGGCCGGCGCCGTCGAGCGGCAGCGCGGCCGTACTGTCGAGCACCGGCGCGGGCACGAAGCCGTTGGGCACGGCCGCCGAGAGCGGGTCCCACGGTCCGCCCAGCGGCGGAGGATTGGCGTGCCACAGCTCGAGTCGGCCATTGGCGTTGTTGACCACCAGCAGGGTTTCGACGCCGTGTTCGACGGCGTAGGCCCGCGCCACCGAGGCGTACTGCGTCAGCAGCCCGGCGGCGACCGTCAGCCGGTTGGTGTCGCCGAGCCGCCGAAACGCCATCGAGACGATGCCCAGCGCCACCGCCACGATCGAGACCACCACCATCAGTTCGAGCAGCGTGAACGCCGCCGCGGCGCGCCGACCGTTGCGAGGCATCGGCCGGGCGCGCGGCGGACGCGAACCGGCGCCGACCCGGGAGGGTATCGGCCGACGCCGGACGCAAGCTGCGGGAACCGAGTTCACGATCATCCCTCGCGCCGCTACGGACGCACCGTCACGTTGTCGGCCGCCGCGTCGACCTCCGACTGGGACGGGCCGCGCTTCCACACGTTTCCGAAGCGACCATCCGGCCCGGCCGACTCCAGCACGAAGCCCTGCGCCACCGCGAAGAACGGATCCGGCGGGCCGATGGCCGGCGACTGGGCGTCATTGGGATCGGCCGAGGTGATCATCCGCCAGCCGCTGTAGCTGTCGGCGTCACGCGCCACCCAGAAGTAGCGAACCGGCGCGCCCCAGGCGTCCAGAACCAGGCGCAGCGGCGACGCCGTGGTCGCCGGCGCCAGCGCGGGGTACGCGCAGCCGTCCTTGATCGGGAAGGCCGACTCGGCCTCCGGCATCAGCGTCTTGCCCATCGCCGGCGTCAGAAGGGCGTAGGCCAAGCATGCGGCGGACGACTCGACATCCTGCCGCCCGGTCGGCAGACCGACCGCGTCGGTGGCGTCGTCATCGGCCACGTTTTGCCACGGCGCGTTCACCATCGGGCAGTTCGGCGACGGCGGCGGGAACACGTACGGCGGAGAGGGAAACTGCGCCCAGGCGCTCCAGTGCGGCCAGGCGCGGTCGGCCACCGGCTGGCCCGCCGACAAACGCCACACGGTCCACGCCTCGGCATAGGCCTCGACGGCCTCGGCGATCAGCCGCACCTGTGCCGCGGCCCGCGACTGCCGTGCGCTGGCCTGAATCGCGCGGGTCGAGACGACCATCAGCGTGAACAGAACCAGGATGATGCCGACGGTGACGAGGACCTCGACCAGCGTGAGGCCGCGCGTCAGACGTCGGTCACTCGCACCGGGCCCGACATCGTCTTCTCCGCACTCCGTCATCAGGCACCGCCGGTCAGGTTGTTGATCAGCGACACGAGCGGCAGGAACAGGGCGATGACGATGAAGCCGACGATCAGGCCGAGGATGACCACCAGGATCGGCTCGAGCAGGCTCACGAGACTGCCGACCAGCGTCTCAACTTCGTCGTCGTAGTTGTCGGCCACCTTGATGAGCATCTTGTCGAGCTCGCCCGTTTCCTCGCCGACGTCGACCATGTTCACGACGATGGCGTCGACGATCTTGGCCTGCCGCAGCGGGTTCGCGAATGATTCGCCTTCGCGGATGCCGTCGTGCACCTGGTTCAGCGCCTTGGCAAAGACGGCGTTGCCGCAGGTGTCGCGGGTAATGTTGAGGGCCTCGAGGATCGGCACGCCGGCCGAGACCAGGGTGCCGAGCGTCCGCGCAAAGCGGGCCACGACCGTCTTGCCGACAATCTGCCCGAGGACGGGCAGCTTCAACGTGATCACGTCGCGGATGTGCCGCGTGGCCTCGAAGTGGTTGATAAGCTTGAAGAACGCGATGATCGCCACGGGCGCGAATACGATGTAAACCCAGCCCGGCAGGAGCATGTCGACTTCCTTGCCGGTCGCGTCCGTGGTCTTGCCGACCACGAAATCGGAAGCGTCGAGCAGGAGCTGCGTCGGCCCAGGCAGTTTGGTGCCGAAGTCGGCGAAAATCTCTTTGAACTTCGGCACGACAAATTTCATGATGCCGGTCACGATCAGGAAGGCGAAGCCGATCACGCAGATCGGATAGACCATCGCGCCTTTGACCTTGCGTTTCAGCTTCTCGGCCTTCTCCATGAACTCGGCCAGACGCTGAAGGATGACGTCGAGCACGCCGCCGGCCTCGCCGGCCGCCACCATGTTCGAATACAGCCGATCGAATGTCTTCGGATACTGGGCCATGGCCTCGGACAGGGTCGAACCGCCCTCGACCTGCTCGGCCAGACTGCGCAGCACGACGCGCAGCGTGCCTGGCTTCTGCTGCTGCTCGAGGATGCGCAACGAGCGCAGGATCGGCAGACCGGCGTCCATCAGCGTGGAAAGCTGGCGCGTGAACGTGGTCAGCTGCTTGCGACCGACCTTGCCGCCCGAGCCCGGCGGCTTCTTCTTCGGACCGATGGCCGCCCCGCCACCGCCGCCGCCCTTCTTCGCGCCGCCCTTCTGCTTGACCTTGGTCGGGAAGTAGCCCTGCTGGCGGATGCGCGTGATGGCGTCTTCGGCCGAGGCGGCCTCGATCTCGTCCTTGACCTCTTGGCCGGCGGCGTTCATCGCCTCATACTGAAAGAGCGGCATGCGCTGTCCTCACGATCCGCCCGACTTCGCAACGGCACTTCGGGTTGGCCAGGCGAGCAGGCGGTCAGGTCGTCGTTCCGCGAACCCCTGAAATTGTTGCCATTGCCTAGGTGTCGGTCCAGCCGACCGCACCTCGACTCGGATGTTAAACCCTACCGGCGACGCCAGTTATCACGGGCCGTCGAACGGCATGACGGGCCTTTGCGAGCGTCCGCGGCATGCCGCCGCGCACCCCGGCAAAGGCAGTATAATCGCCGCCCGCATCAGATGAGCACCGCCGACGCCACCACCCGCATCTGCCTGATCGGTAACCCGCATAAACCGGACGTACCCGCTGCGTTCGAGCGCATCCGGGCGTGGCTGGCGCAGAAGCCCGTTCGGCTAACGGCCGAGATGGACGGCGAGACGGCACTGCGCCTGGCGGAGCCGCACGATCTCGTCATCGTGCTGGGCGGCGACGGCACGATCCTGCGCGTCGCCGGCCTGCTCGGCCAGCGGCAGGTGCCGATCTGCGGCGTCAACATGGGAAAGCTCGGCTACCTCGCGGAATACTCCGTCGATGACCTCCAGCGGCATTTCGAGCGCATCGTCGGCGATGCCCGACTCGTCAGCCACCGCATGATGCTGGATGTCGAGACGCAGGCGCCGAGTGGGCCGCCGCAGCGGCGTGTCGCGTGCAACGACTGCGTGATTCAGGCCGGCCCGCCCTATCGCATGATCGAACTGTCGCTGCGGCTGGACGGGTTCGAGGTCACGCGACTAACCGGCGACGGGCTGATCCTGTCGACGCCGACCGGCTCCACGGCCCACAACCTCTCCAGCGGCGGCCCGATCCTCCAGCCTGACGTGCAGGCCACCATCGTGACGCCCATCTGCCCGCACTCGCTGACGCTGCGACCGGTCGTCGTCGGACCTGACGCCGTCGTCGAGGTGGTCGCGCTGCGCAGCAACGAGGGCACCGCCGCCGTCATCGACGGACAGCTCAGCACGCCCTTCCCGAGCGGCGCCCGCATCGTCGCGCGCCGCTCGGCCACAACTTTCAAGCTGATCCGACATCCCGACTTGCCGGCATGGAAGACGCTGATTCGCAAGCTCAGTTGGGGACACGGGCCGACTCGATAGTCCGCCGGCCTTTTTTTGTCCGCATGGTCGCAATAGCCCGCCGCCGGCGGCGTTCATGAACGCAGTCCCGTGCGGTCAGCGGCCCGACGGCCGATCGGACGTCGCCGCACCGCTTTCAGATAACGGAGCACCGAAACATGTCCCGCGCTGCCCGCCCGGTTGGACGTGTCCTCGCCGTCTTGCTGCTCGCCGCCGTCCCGGCCGGAGCCCAGACCGGATTCGTCCACTGGGAAACCCCGCACGTCAGCCCCATCGCCCTCACGCCCGCCGGCGACCGGCTGCTGGTGGTCAACACGGCCGACAACCGCCTGGAAGTGTTCGACCTGACGTCGGGCGAGCCGGTCGCGCTGGGCTCGATCCGGGTCGGGCTCGACCCCGTCTCGGTGCGGGCACGAACCAACAACGAAGCGTGGGTCGTCAACCACGTCTCGGACTCGATCAGCGTCGTCGATCTGCCCACCGGCCGCGTCGTGCGGACCATTCTCACCGGTGACGAGCCGACCGACGTGGTCTTCGCCGGCGCGCCGCAGCGCGCCTTTGTCAGCCTGTCGCAGCTCAACCAGGTCGCGGTCTACGACCCGCTCGCGCCCGGCGCCGCGCCGACCATTCTGCCGATCCAGGGCGAGGAGCCGCGCATGCTCGCCGCCAGCGCGGACGGCACGCGCGTCTTCGTCGCGATCTTCGAATCCGGCAACGCCACCGGCGCGATTCGCCAGCAGGACGTGTCGAACCCGGCCGGACCATACGGCGGACTCAATCCGCCGCCGAATTCAGGCAACGCCTTCAGCCCGCCGATCGCCGCCGGCCTGCCGCCGCCGCCGCCCGTAGCCCACATCGTCCGCCGCGCCGCGCCGGGGCAGTGGCTCGACGTGAATGGTCGCAACTGGTCGGCGTTCGTCACCTGGGACTTGCACGACAACGATGTGGCGATCATCAACACCGCGACGCTGACCGTCTCCTTCGCCAGGTCGCTGATGACGACCGTCATGGCGATCGGCGTGCGCCCGGATGGCAACGTCAGCGCCGTCGGCACCGAGGCGCTGAACGAAATCCGCTTCGAGCCCAACCTCAGCGGTCGCTTCCTGCGATGCCGCGTGGCCTCGTTCGATCCCGCCGCGCCGGCGTCGCCGCAGATCGCCGACCTCAACCCGCACCTGACCTATGCCAGCAACAACATCCCGTGGGCCCAGCGGCAGCTTTCGATCGGCGACCCGCGCGCCATCGTCTGGCATCCGACCAGCGGCCGCGCCTACGTCGCCGGCATGGGCTCGAACAACGTGGTCGTGACCGACGCGACCGGGGCGCGCTTCGCCGAGATCGCGGTCGGCCAAGGACCGACCGGCTTGGCGCTGAGCGCCGACGGCGGCCGGCTCTACGTCGTCAACAAGTTTTCCGCCAGCGTCTCGACCATCGACACCGCGACGAACGTGGAGCTGTCGCGCGCGCCGTTCTTCGATCCGACGCCGGCCGCGATCCGCAACGGCCGCCCGCTGCTCTATGACACGCACGCCACCAGCGGGCTCGGGCACGTGTCATGCGCATCCTGCCACATCGACGCCCGCTCCGACTTCCTCGCCTGGGATCTGGGCGACCCGACCGGCACGGTCAAGCTCGTCAACCAGCCCTGCCGCCAGGGCCCCGGCAACTGCACGCCGTGGCACCCGATGAAGGGCCCGATGGTGACGCAGGTGCTGCAGGGCATCATCGGCAACGAGCCGCTGCATTGGCGCGGCGACCGCGAGAACCTGGCCGCCTTCGCGCCGGCCTTCACGGGCCTCCAGGGCGCCGATGCGCCGCCGTCAGCTTCGGAACTCCAGGACTTTACCGCCTTCATCAACACCGTCCGTCACCCGCCGAATCCGAACCGCACCCTCAACGGCGGTCTGCCGGCCGTCCTGCCCGTCACCGGCGGCAACGGCAACCCCGCCGCTGGGCAGAACACGTACCTGACGGTGCCGACCCTCGGTCCCAACACCTGCGTGGCCTGCCACGCCCTGCCGAACGGGCAGAACGGGCAGATTGACGATCCGCCGCTGGCGCTCGCGCCGCAGTCGCTCAAGATCGTCGGCCTGCGCGGCATGCACGAGAAGGTCGGCTGGAACCGCGGCAGCCTGCTCAACAACAAGGGCTTCGGCTTCAACCATCACAGCGAGTTTGACACGCTCTTCGCCCTGCTGGGCGCGGGCTTCAACTTCCCCGGCGGCGTGCAGCAGCGGCGCGACGTCGAGGCCTTCATGCTGGCGTTCACGAACGACACTCACGCCGCCGTCGGACAGCAGATCACGTTCAACGGCGCGAACAACGGCGACCCCGGCGCGATCAATCGCTTCAACACGTTCGTCTCGCTGGCGGACGCCAACGCCGTTGGCCTGGTCGCGCACGGCCGCGTGGGGGGCATCGATCGCGGATACGTCTATGTCGGCGGCAACACGTTCCAGAGTGACCGGGCCGGCGAGACCATCGCCGCCGCCACGCTGCGCACCAGCGCCGCGGCCGGCGCGGAGGTCTCCTTCACCGTCGTCCCGGCCGGCACGCAGGCGCGCATCGGCGTCGATCGCGACGCCGACGGCCACATGGATCGCGACGAGCTCGAACGCTGCGGCGATCCCGCCGACGCGTCGATCGGGCCGGCGCTGCGCGCGGACGTAAATATCGACGGCCAGCGAAACGCCGCCGACGTGCCGAGCTTCGTCTCCGCCCTGCTGGGGCTCGGCTCGCTCTCGAGCCAACAGCGCTGCGCCGCCGATGTCAACGCGGATGGTCGCGTGGATGGCGACGATATCGGGCCGTTCACGGGTTGCGTCCTCGCGGGGGCGTGCCCCGGCGCGTAGTCGATCGGCGCGTCGCCCCTAACCGCCCACCAGCGCGAGCTTCTCGCGGTATCGTTGGGCGACGGCCGGGTCGCCCAACGCGACGATGCGGCGGCAGGACTGCCGAAACAGGCCGGCCTCGACGAACTGTCGCGGGTCGTTCAGGCCGCCGCGCACCACCGGCTCGAACAGGTCGGCGGCGCGCTGGTACTCGGCCAGCGCCGCGGCCATCTGACCGGTCTTCTCGAGCGATTCCGCCAGTCGATAGCGGCCCTCGGCGTCATTCGGGGCGCGCTCCAGCATGACACGAAACGTCGCCTGGGCGTCGTCGTGACGACCCAGCAGCGCCAGCCCGTTGCCGATCGTCAGCAGGTCGTTGACCGAGACGCTCGGCTGCGAGGCCGCGCGCAGGAACAGGGCCGCGCTTTCCTCGGCCTGCCCCAGGCGCCCCAGCGACCACGCCAGGTTGACCGTGACCATCGCGAAGTCGGGCACGATCTCGTGCGCCCGCCGGTAGAGGTCGACCGCCGTCGCGACGTCGCCGCTTTGCAGGCGCAGGCTCGCCAGCCCGCACAACGCGTTCCACGAGTTCGGATCGCGATCCAGCGCGCGCTGCCACAGCCGCTCCGTGGACGACCATACGCGCAGGTACGAAAGCGTCCCGACCGCCAGGGCGAGCACGCATGTCGCCGAGACGCCGGTCCACACCGCGATCCGCCGCGCCGACGCCGCCGCGCCCCCCGTCGCCACCAGCACGCCGGACACGGCCAGCATCACCAGCGGGATGCACGCCACGTAGCTGTAGCGATCGGCGACGAACTGGGGACCGGCCTGCACCATACCCAGCACCGGCGAAACGATCACGGCGTACAACAGCCACGCGGTCAGTCCCGCCGGCCAGCGCCGTCGCAGGACTACCAGGCCGACCGTCAGCGCCGCCACCACGGCGATCGGCAGCCAGTAGCGTGTCATGGACGGCTCGAGCGCGGCCGGGTGCTCGTGGATGGGAGTGAGCCTGATCGGCAACACCGTCGCCACCGGGTAGTAAACAAGCCCATAGGCCGCCTGACCAAGCCGATAGGCGAAGCCGCGGGTCGCGTACGAGCCCACCGTGCTGACCTGCGCCACGGCCGCCAGGATCGCCGCGCCGACCGCCGCCAGCGCGAACGGCAGCTTCTCGGCCAGCAGCAGCGCGATGCAACGCGCTCGCCCCGGGCCACTCTCCACGCGGCGCAGCGGGTATACGTCGAGCACCAGCAGCACCACCGGCAGCGTCATGCCCCAGGCCTTCGACAGCAGCGAAAGCAGCGCTAGGACGAACGCAGCCGCGTAGATGCCGCGAGAACCGCGCGGATCGCGCGCATAGCGCAGGTACAACAGTACGGCCGCCAGCAGAAACGCGGTCGACAGCACGTCGCGGCGTTCGGTCACCCACGCCACCGACTCGACGCGCATCGGATGCAGTCCGAACAGCAGCCCGGCCAACACCGCCCCCGCCATCCGCGACCGCGCGCTCAGCGCCGGCAGCGTCCGCTCGAACACGGCCCGCGCCAGCAGACACACCAGCGACGCGTTGACCGCGTGCAGCAGAACGTTGACGAGGTGATAGCCGCGCGGCGACAGGCCGCCGGCGGCATGGTTGAGCGCGAAGCTCAGCCACGTCAGCGGGTGGTAGTGCCCCATGTGGGTGGTGGTGAACATCCACGCCAAGTGACGCGGGCTGAGTCCTCGGAAATCCGGGTTCTGAATCAGGAGGACGTCGTCATCCCAGCCCAGAAACGGGAAGCTCGCGGTCGGCAGAAACACCAGAAACACCGCAAAGCCCGTCGCGGCCGTCAGTGCCAAATCACGGCCCGTGGATGGGCCGCCGTCCGATCGATCGGAGTTACGTCCGATAGTCGCTTCTCGCTCACGCCGCGCCATGCCGCGATTCCATCGCCCCACCGATCGCTGCGATTGTCATTGACCCGCCGCGCCTCACCTGCGAGACTGAAGCAGGAGGCTTGGAAAGATGCAACCCTCAATTGCCTTCGTCCTGCGTTCTGCCGCGGTCATCCTGCTGTGCACATGGTCGGCCGCCGAGGCCCGCGACAAGAAGTACAAGGAGAAAGCCGGGCCGCCGCCGTACGAGTACTACCGCATCATGGGCGACCCGGTGCTCCAGTGGTCGCCGGCCGATCCGGCCCTCCGCGGCGCGGGCACCCGCCTCGACTGGGAGTTCCTCGGCGCCAAGCCGATCGCCTTTGAGTATTGGAGCGGCATCGACGACGCCAGCGGTCGCGTGGCCTCCATCGCCGTGCATCCAACCGACCCGGCCATCGTGTACGCCGCGTCGGCGTCCGGCGGACTGTGGAAGACGACTGACGCCGGCCTGACCTGGACGCCACTGACCGATTTCCTGCCCAGCCTCAACTGCGGCTGGGTGGCGCTCGACCCCGGCAACCCCGACATCGTCTACTTGGGCACGGGCGAATACGCCACCGGAGCATCCGGCGCCGGCCTGTTTCGTTCGGTCGACGCCGGCCTGAGCTGGAGGCAGATCGCCACCAGTTCCCAAGTGGGCACGACCGTTTCGCGGATCGTGGTCGATCACGCCGACGGCAATATCATCCACGTGGCGGGCAACTCCGGGATCACCCGCAGCACCAACGGCGGGGCGAGCTGGTCCGCGCTGCAACTCAGCAACGTCTCCGATGTCGTCATGCACCCGACGAACTCATCGATCCTCTATTGCGGCCGGCGCTCGGACGGCGTTTACCAGTCGGTCGACTCCGGCGCGACTTGGACGCGCCTGAGCGGCGGCCTGCCCACCAGTTCCGACATCCGCCGCATCAATCTCGCCCTCTCGCAATCCAATCCGCTGGTTCTCTACGCCGGCATGGTCAACAGCAGCAGCGGACTGTTCGGCTTCTACAAGACTACCGATGGCGGCGCGAACTGGACGCTGATGAACAACACGCCGAACTACCCCTCGCCGCAGGGCAACTACGATCATTTCGTCGGTTGCGACCCGACCAACGAGAACGTCGTCTACGCCGGCGGCGTGTTTCCGAGTTACGCGCCGGCCGGCGTCATCAAGTCCGTTAACGGCGCCAACACCTGGACCGACATCACCATCGGCGTGTTCGGCGGCCAGCTGCACCCGGACCAGCACTGCATCGCCTTCGGCTCCGACGGCACGGTCTGGATCGGCAACGACGGCGGCGTCTGGAAGTCGACCACCGGGGGGGCCGAGTGGATCAACTGCAACGCGTCGCTCGCGGTGACCCAGAACTACCAAATCGCCTTGCACCCCACCGATCGTGAGCAGTTGATGGGCGGCACCCAGGACAACGGCACGATCGCGCGCTACAGCGACACGCTCATCTGGCCGCAGGTGCTGAGCGGCGACGGCGGCTTTGCGGCGTATGATCGGGACGACCCGCTCACCTTCTACACCACCTACGTGCGGCTCGCGATCTTCCGTTTCGTCAACGGATCGTACAATGCGACCATCACCGGACCGTGGGCGGGCGTCGATTCGGTCGGCTTCATCGCCCCGCTGGTGATGGACCCGAATGACACCCGGGTGCTGCTCGGCGGCACGACCCGCATCTGGCGCACGCTCAACGCCCGCGCCAATCCGGTCACCTGGACCGCCATCAGCCCGCACATCCATGGCGGCTCCGGCGTGCTCTCGGCCATCGCCGTCGCGCGGGGTAACTCGAACATCATCTACGTCGGCAGCACCTCCGGCCGACTGACCGTCACCACCGACACCGTCAACTGGATCGATCGCTCCGCCGGACTGCCGCTCTTTGTCGCCGTCGGCGACATCGTGATCGATCCGGCCGACCCGCAGCACGCGTTTGTCTGCTCGTACGCCACCTCCGGCGGTCGCGTCTTCGAGACCGTCGACGCCGGCGTCACCTGGACGTCGCGCACCGGAAATCTTCCGACCGGCCGCAGCGGTCGCGCGCTGGCGGTCGACTGGCGGACCGTCCCGCCGCGCCTGTTCGTCGGCACCGGCTCCGGCGTCTTCGCCAGCTACGACGGCGGCACGACCTGGATCGCGGAGAGCGTCGACCTGCCGAACGTCAACATCGGCGACCTCCAGATCGACGCCTTGCAGGACTATCTCTACGTCGGCACCTACGGCCGCGGCGCGTGGCGAACGCCGCTGCCCTGCCTGCCGGGAGACTTCGACTTCGATGATGTCGTCAACGCCGATGACGTGCCGCTCTTCGTCGCCGCCCTGCTCGCGCCTACACTCACGTCCGAGCAGTTGTGCGCCGGCGACCTGAATGAGGACGGCCTCGTCAACGGCGACGACATCCGGCTGTTCGTCGTTCGCGTCCTGATACCCTGACCGGTTCCAGCGTCCTGGCTTGAGGTTTACCGGCCGCAGCGCTCCGGCCCAACGCGCCCCGCCCGTGCCGCGCGAATTTCGGACTCGCGCCGCCGCGCGGCGACCACATCGCCCGACCGCCGCCCCCGCCGAACGTCATGTCCTCCGCCGCGCTGTCCGATGACCTGCATGCCAGCGGAATTCCACGAGCGCCGGGTTGGCGCTCGTTGCAGGGGAAGTCATGCCCGAGTCGGCCGATAAACGCGTTCTGGTTGTTGACGACGACCCCTCCACCCTGCTGCTGACCCGGCGCCAGCTCGAATCCAGCGGCTACGAAGTCCTGACCGCCTCCAACGGCGCCGAGGCCATGCGCATCGTGCTGACCGAAGGCCCCAAGCTCGTGGTCAGCGACTGGCTGATGCCTGAGATGAACGGCATGGAACTGTGCCGCGCCATTCGAGAGCACGAGGGCGCCGGGTTCGTTTACATCATCATTCTGACGGCCGTGTCTGACGAGGATCGCCTGGTCGAGGCCTTCGACGCCGGCGCCGACGACTTCGTCGTCAAGCCCGCCAGCAAGAAGGAGCTGGTCGCGCGGTTGCGCGCCGGTCTGCGGATCGTCAACCTGGAGCGCGACCTGGCCGCCAGCACCCGCGAAGTCCACCTCCAGAACGCCCAGCTCGCGATCGTCAACGACAAGCTCAACACGATGGCCATCACCGACGAGCTGACCGGCCTGCTCAACCGCCGCGCCGCGCTCGACCGGCTGCGCGAGGAATGGGCCGCCAACGTCCGGCAGGGCCGGCCGATGTCGTGCATCTCCCTCGACATCGATCACTTCAAGAGCATCAACGACACGCACGGTCACGATACCGGCGACCTGGTGCTGCGCGAGATCGCCAAGACTCTGCGGACGGCCACGCGCCTCGGCGAGGCCGTCTGCCGCATGGGCGGCGAGGAGTTCCTGGTCATCTGCCCATCGGCGACGATCGAGATGGCCTGCCGCGCGGCCGAGCGGCTGCGCTGCGCCGTCGAGAAGCGGGTCATCAGCAGCCGCGACCTGCAACTGCACGTCACCATCAGCCTGGGCGTGGCGGAGCGAACTGCGGCGATGGAGCAGGTCGACGACCTGCTCAAGGCCGCCGACGACGCGCTCTACGTCGCCAAGCGGACCGGCCGGAATCGCGTCCACGAGGCCGGAATGCCATTGCCCGGCGCGACGAAAACGCCGAAGCCGGCCGGCGACACGAACGCCACGAGGGAGACGGCGGTGCAGGCGGACGAGCCGACCCACCTGTTGGTCGTGACGCGCGGCGCGGTGGCCGACGTGATCGGTCCGGTGCCGCTACCCGAGGATCAGTTCGAAACCGTTCACGCCCGCGACGCCGACGAGGCGCTGCGCCGGCTCGCGAAACGCCCCGCCGACGTCATCTTCATCGCGAAGACGCGCTCCACTTCCGAGTCCGCCGAGCTCATCGGCAAGCTGCGCGCCCACGGGCGACACCGCCTCGTTCCCACCTTGGCCGGTTGCGAGGGCAGCGCGGACGACGCCGTGGCACTGGCGACCGCGCTGGACGCGGACGAGTACATCACGCTTCCCGCACGTCGCGAGGAACTCATCCTCCGACTGCGTGTGCTGGCAGACCTGTCGCGGACGCGCCGCGCGCTGTCCGACGGGAACGAGTTCCGCGGCGAGCAGGCCGTCGCGCTCGGCATGCTGCTCGAGTACTCCCACAACCTGGCGACCGAGACCGAGATGGATGCGATTCTCGATCGCACCGTTCACACGCTCGGCTTTCTCTCCCGCTGCCGCCGCGTCTGCATCCTGACGCCCGACGAGAATCGCGAGAAGCTGCGAGTCGCCCGAGTCATCGGCTACGACGGAGTGGAATCGGACACCATCGAGTCCAGCCACCTCGAGCCGCTCCAACGGGTCCTCAACACCCTCCAGCCGCTCGTACTGAACGAAAGCCCGGGAAGGCTCGACCCGCGATTCCAGGGCTCGCCGCTGCTCGGCACGCTGCCGCTGGTCGTCGCGCCGCTGAGCACGTCCGGGGTCACGGTCGGCGCGGCTGTGCTCTCCGGCCGAATCGGCCGCGAGCCGTTCAAGCCGCTCGATCTCGAGTACATCGAATTCGTCACGCACATCGCCGCGTCCGCGGTGCACGGCCTGGTGACCCGCCGCGCCCGCGACGAGGCTCGCGACTCGATCGTCATTGCGCTGGGCAAGCTGGCCGAATACCGCGACAACGACACCGGCGAGCACGTCGACCACGTCACGCAATACTGCCTAATTCTCGCCGACGCGCTGAGACGACGGCCCGAATTCTCAGCCGTCATCAACGAGTCGTTCATCGCCGACCTCCGCAAGGCCGCGCCGCTGCACGACATCGGCAAGGTCGGCATCCCCGACAACATCCTGCTCAAGCCTGGACGGCTCACGCCGGACGAAATGGCGATCATGCGTCAGCACTGCCAGATCGGCGCCGACTGCATCCGGTCGGTCATGGCGCGGACGCCCGGGGCCGGCTTCCTCCGCATGGCGGTCGAGATCGCATGGTCCCATCACGAATGGTGGGACGGAAACGGCTATCCGAAGGGACTGGCCGGCGAGGACATCCCCCTGTCGGCTCGCATCGCGGCTCTGGCCGACGTCTACGACGCTCTCCGCATGAAGCGGCCCTACAAGGACGCCATGTCGCACGCGCAGGCGCGTGAGATCATCGTCGCCAACGCGGGCCGGCAGTTCGATCCGCGCATCGTCGAGGCATTCATCGAGCGCGAAGACGAGTTCGCCAGCGCCTTGGCCCGCGCCGGAAGGCCCGACCACGGCCGCGAGCGCCCGCTTCCGTTCCGCACGCGCCCCGAGGACGTCGTGGCCGTCGCGGCCGGCGACTAGCACAGCCGGCTCACCGAACCGCGGTCGTCATCGGCCGGCGTACATGTGCTCGTAGTAGCGGGCGTATTCCCCCGAGACGACCTGGTCCAGCCAGGCCTCGTGATCGCGATACCACTGCACCGTCCGCGCCAAGCCCTGCTCGAAGGTCACCGACGGCGACCAGCCCAGTTCGGTCATGATGCGCGTGGCGTCGATGGCGTAGCGCCGATCGTGACCCGGCCGGTCCTTCACAAACGTGATCAGGCTCTCCGGCTTCCCGAGCAGCGCCAGCAAAGCCCGCACGACCTCGAGATTCGTCTTCTCGCTGTTCCCGCCGATGTTGTAGGTCGATCCCGGCCGCCCGCGCGTCAGCACGGCCCACAACGCCGCGCAGTGGTCCTCGACGAACAGCCAGTCGCGGATGTGCAGCCCGTCGCCGTAGACCGGCAGCGGCCGGTCGTGCCGCGCGTTGTTGATCATCAACGGCAGCATCTTCTCAGGAAACTGGTAGGGTCCGTAGTTGTTCGAGCAGCGTGTGATCAGCGTCGCCAGCCCGAAGGTGTGCCGCCACGCCGACACGAGGTGATCGGCCGCCGCCTTTGACGCGCTGTACGGCGAGTGCGGATCCAGCGGCGTCGACTCGCGGAATTTCTCGGACGGGTCGGGACCGAGCGAGCCGTACACCTCGTCCGTGCCGACCTGAAGAAACCGCCGCACGCCGCATGCCTGCGCCGCTCGCAGCAGGTTCAGCGTGCCCACCACGTTGGTTTCGACGAACACCGCCGGACCCGTGATCGAGCGGTCGACGTGGCTCTCCGCCGCCAAATGCACCACCGCGTCGATCTCGTGCTCGCGCAGGACCTGTTCGACCAGGGCGGCGTCGCGGATGTCGCCCTTCAGGAAACAGTGACGGGGGTCGCTTTCCACATCCGCGAGGTTCGCCAGGTTCCCGGCGTAGGTCAGCGCGTCCAGGTTCACGACCGTCACGTCGCCGGCGACGCGCAGCACGAAGTGCACGAAGTTGGAGCCGATGAACCCCGCGCCGCCGGTGACCAGCAGACGCCGCGGCGCGAATGTCTCGGGCGCGCTCATGCCCCGCCCTCGCGCACGAGGTCCTGAACGTGCGCCAACGACTCGAACGTCCCGGCGTCGCTCCACCAGCCGCGCAGGAAGCCGCAGGTCAACTGGCCGGCCGCGAGGTAGGCGTTGTTCACGTCGGTGATCTCCAGCTCGCCGCGCCTCGACGGCTTCAGCGTCCGGACGTAGTCGAACACCTGGTCATCGTAGAAGTAGATGCCCGTCACGGCATACGAGCTGCGCGGCCGCGCCGGCTTCTCCTCGATCGACACGATGCGCTCGCCCGACACCTCGGCCACGCCGAACCGCTGCGGATCGCTGACCTCCTTCAGCAGGACGCGCGCCCCGCGCCGTTGCCGGGCGAAGGCCTCGACGTGCTCCCTCAGGGAGTCCTGGAAGATGTTGTCGCCCAGCACGACCGCCAGCGGCGCGCCCCCCGCGAAATTCTCAGCCAGCGACAGCGCCTGCGCGATGCCGCCCGCCTCGTCCTGCACCTTGTAGGTCATCCGCACACCGAACTCGCGGCCCGATCCCAGCAGGCTCACCACGTCCCCCATGTGGTCGACGCCGGTCACCACCAGAATCTCCTCCAGCCCGGCGTCTCGCAGGCTTTCCAGCGGGTAGTAGATCATGGGCTTGCGGCCGACCGGCAACAGGTGCTTGTTGGTCACCTTCGTCAGCGGCAGCAGCCGCGAGCCGGTTCCACCAGCCAGAACGACACCTTTCATGTGCGCCTCCCGAATGGTCGAATCGTGCGAGAGAGTCGAGCTCGTTGAGTATCGCGAGCGCCGCCGCGCTTTGCAACCGCCCCCCGGCCGCTATCATGCCGACCGGCCTCGACGACGGACGCGATCCGCATGGCAAAGCAACCGGCGCTGGTGGTGTTCGCAGGCAGCGGCAGCCCACGGCTGACCGCCGCCATCGCACGGCGACTGAAGCTTCGCCCCGGTCGCTCCGAGACGCTCCAGTTTTCCGACGGCAACACCTTCGTCCGCGTGCTCGACAACGTCCGCGGCCGCGATGTCTTCATCGTGCAGACCCTCACCCGCCCGGTGAACGACCGGTTCATGGAGTTGCTCTTCTACGTCGACGCCTTTCGCCGCGCGTCGGCGGGCAGCATCACCGCCGTCGTGCCGTTCTTCTCCTACGGAAAAGGCGACAAGAAGGACGAACCCCGCGTCAGCATCCGCGCCCGCGTCTGCGCCGACTGTCTCGAAGCCGCCGGCATCGACCGGCTGGTCACCATGGACCTGCACGCGCCACAGATCCAGGGCTTCTTCCGCGTGCCGGTCGATCATCTCTACGGGCTCAACCTGATCGTCGCCCACTTCAAGCGCCGCACCCGCCGCGACGGCTGGGTAGTGGTCGCCCCCGACGTGGGTTTCGGCGAAATGGCGCGACGCTACGCCCGCGCCCTCGGCGCCAAGACCGTGATCGCCGAGAAAGTGCGCACCGGCCACGACGAACGCGCCAGCGTCCAGCGGCTGATCGGCCGCGTGGCGGGAATGAAGGCCGTGATTGTCGATGATTTCGTCACCACCGGCGGGACGCTGATCGCCACCGCCGAGCGGCTGGTCGAGGAAGGCGCGTCGGAAGTGTATGCCGGCGTGACCCACGCCGTGCTCGGCCCCGGCGCGGCCGCCGCCATCGACGCATCGCCCATTCGCGAACTGGCGATCACCGACACCATCGAACACGAGCCGGCCGACCTCGGCCGGAAAATCCACTTGCTCTCGGCTGCGCCGCTGTTCGCGGACGCCATCCGCCGCATCCACGAGCGCACCAGCGTCAGCAGCCTGTTCACCCAGTGAGCGGGGCTCAACGATCCTCGGCCGGCTCGATCGCCTGGTAGACGCGATTCATCATGTCGAGGTAATCCGCCTGCGCCCGCAGCATGGCCTTGAGCTTGTCGTTGCTCGCCACGTTCTCCTGAAGGGTGGCCATGCGCCGCTTGTCGTCCGGCTCAATCGGCCGGCCCGACGCCTCCAGTTGCCGCACGCGGTCGGCGTGCTCCTGGTACTCCCGCAGCAGTTTCTGGGCATCGCCATCGCCTGCGACCGCCCGCGCCGCGTCGAGAAAAGCGCGCGTCCGTGCGTGCTGGCCGATCAGCTTGCCCAGTTGCTCGGCCGCGGCGATGATCTCCTGCATGTGGGATTCTCCCGAAGTCGAGGGGCATCGGGCGTTCGGCGTCCAGGTGGAGCCGAACGCTAACCGACTCGTACCGTTGACCGCTCCGCCCGACGGGTGCCCGCCGGCTGACAGCTCGGCGCGCCACGCATGAGCGAACCCTTCTCCGAACGCATTCTACGCTTCATCGCCGAACCGGGCTATCGGCCCGTCAAACTGCGACGGCTGGCCCGCCTCATGGGCATCGCCGAGGAGGAATACGGCGGCTTTCGCGACGCCGCCGACGCCCTCCGCCGAGTTGGGCGCATCCTTCTGGGCGGCGGCAACGCCATCACCCTGCCGCAGAGCGCCAAGCGCTTCATCGGCGTCTATCGCAGCAACCCGCGCGGCTTCGGCTTCGTCGTGCCGGAGAATCCCGACGCCCACGCCGACCTGTTCATCCCACCCGGACAGGCCGGCGACGCGGCCACTGGCGACACCGTCGAGTGCGTCATCGAGCGCCGCGGCGGGCGGGATGGCAAGATGCTCGCCGGCCGCGTCGTGCGCGTCCTGCAACGCGGCTACAACCGCTTCGTCGGCGAACTGTGCCACGACATGGGCCGCTGGTACGTGCGGCCCGACGGCCACCGCCTGCACGCCCCCATCTTCGTCGCCGACGCCGGTGCCAAGTCGGCCCGCGCGGGTGATCAGGTCGTCGTCGAAATCATCACTTACCCCGCCGCCGGCCGGCAGGCCACCGGCGTCATCGTCGAGCGCCTCGGTCGACGCGGACAGACGGGCGTCGACGTGCGGAGCATCATCCGCGAGTTCCAGCTTCCAAGCGAGTTTCCGCCCGCCGCGCTGGAGGAGGCCCGCCGCGCGGCCGCCGCATTCGCCAGGCAGGAACACGCCGCCGATCGCGAAGACCTGCGCAACGAGATCATCGTCACCATCGATCCGGACGACGCCCGCGACTTCGATGACGCCATCTCCATCCGGCACTCACCGCGCAGCACGGGCGCCATCTGGGAGCTCGGCGTGCATATCGCCGACGTCAGCGCGTTCGTCCGCCCCGGCAGCGCCATGGACACCGAGGCGAAACGCCGCGGCAACAGCGTCTACTTCCCGCGCTTCGTCATTCCCATGCTGCCCGAGCTGCTCTCGAACGGCGTATGCAGCCTCCAGGAGGCCGAACCGCGCTGGTGCAAGAGCGCCTTCGTTCAGTACGACGCCGACGGCAACGTGCTCGGCACGCGCTTCGCCAACACCGTCATCCGTTCCGCCAAGCGCCTGACCTACCGCGAGGCGTCCGGCATTCTCGAAGGGCATGTGGGCGGCTTCGCGCCGGAAGTGATCGCCCTCGTGCGGCGCATGGACACGCTGGCCCGCGTCATCCAGAAGCGCCGCCTCGCCGACGGGCAGATCGTGCTCGACCTGCCCGAGATCGAACTGGTGCTCGACGACGAAGATCGCGTCATCGACGCCCGGCCGGCCGACACCAGCTTCAGCCACACCATCATCGAGATGTTCATGCTCGAAGCCAACGAGGCCGTCGCCCGCCTGCTCGAGCATCGCCATGTGCCCTTTCTGCGGCGCATCCACCCCGAGCCGGACCAGGAAGACAGCCAGACCCTCGGCCGCTTCCTGCGCATCGCCGGCCACAGCGTCCCGCGCCGGCTGGAGCGCGCCGATCTTCAGAAGCTGCTCGCCAACGTTCGCGGCCGACCCGAGGCCTACGCCGTCAATCTGGCCGTGCTCAAGTCGATGGAACAGGCGGTCTACTCGCCCAAGAAGGACGGCCACTACGCCCTCGCCAGCAAGTGCTACACGCACTTCACCAGCCCCATCCGCCGCTACAGCGACCTGACCATCCATCGCTCGCTGGGCGCGCTGCTGGCCGAATCGCCCGGCGCGGGTCGGGGCGGCCGCGGCCGGCCGCGCCG